>CAVRNK010000052.1:0-11903 GCA_963721995.1 uncultured Acidobacteriaceae bacterium
ATCCTAAGTCTGGTGCGTCTGCCAATTCCGCCACTTTCGCACGCTTTGCTTCAACTACTTACGACTGCTATTCCTTTTCGCCGCTTGGCCGTCACCAATTTAGCGACTAGCTCTTCAGACGATACAAGCCCACGGCTGCCCGAGCATGCTCGGGCAGCTAGATCGAAGCACCGTCAACTGTATTGTACTGTGTCCCATCAGCTGAGAGACCCTGGGAATGTCGGCACCCGCCATAACCAGAGGGACGCGAACGTTATGCCGGTTGCACTGCCCGGGCAGGTCTTCACACGCCCTGTGCAACAGATCAAAAGGTGTAGTCCTTCTCGCATTCGCCAATTTCCAGGTTGGGGAGTTGAAGTGCATGTAACTCGCGGATGACCTGCTCCCGATACCGGACCTTGATGTGCACAGCCATTACTTTGACTCCGGGGGGCATCTTGGCAACCTCGCCGCTGAACATTTCGGGTGTCATGTGGAGCGATGCTTGGGCCAGATTCGTCAAAGAATTGGGAAAGCACGCTTCAAGAAAGACCGCGCGCAAAGAGGGAGTCCGGTGCGCCACTTCCCATATCCGCTCGGTAGGTCCTGAATCCCCTCCGAAAATAACCGCACTTTGTTCGTCACTGATTACGTATCCGAATGTCGGAACCACATGGTTGACAGGGACAGCGGTGATCCGGAGACCATCGGCCTCGACAGGCACCTCTGGTTCGATGGGACAGAGGCGTAGGAAGGGCGGCATGTTCCTGGAAAGCGCGACGAAGTCAGGCCACATGACGTCGTTGAAGATGTGCTTTTGAATGCCATCCAGGGTATGGCTGCTTCCGTAGATGCGCGCGCAGTTTCCAGCTGGCGTCCAGGCGTTCTCAACGAAGATAGGCAAGCTGGCCGTGTGGTCGACATGGGAATGGGTTAGAAACACATGCCGCACCATTTCCTGCTCCTGAGGAGTGCCGTAGAAACCTACGCAACCTACGTCGATCGCCACCGTTTCGTTGATCAGGTAGCTGCTGACGTATTGCCGGCGCGCCGGATCTTGCACCGAGGATCCTAAGAGTCTTATCTTCACTTCGCCACCTCGACGGCATGCAACTCACCATGCAGCAGCCAGGTTTCGATCTCCCCTTTTCCCTTCACCTGAACGACGCCGCGGCTTTCGAACTCATAGCTGTCTTTCAGGCGCTCGTAGACGCTCCGGGTGACCTGAATCTCTCCGGGCACGCCGGTCGACTCCATGCGGCTGGCAAGGTTCACGGTATCGCCCCAGAGATCGTAGATAAACTTTGTGGCGCCGATAACGCCAGCCACCACCGGACCGGAGTTGAGGCCGATGCGCAGCTGGAGGTTCAGTCCTGTCTCTTGAGCGTATTGCTGGGTCGCCTCCAGCATGCGCAGCGCCATGCGAGCCATTCTGTCAGAGTGGTCGGAACATGGTCTTGGCAGGCCACAGACGGCCATGTAACAGTCTCCGATGGTCTTGATTTTCTCGATGCCGAGTTCATGAGCCGCCTCATCGAAGAGCCTGAAGAGGCCGTTTAGCATCTCTACAATTTCAGCAGCAGACGTTTTGCTGGACAGCGCGGTGAATCCTACGATATCGCCGAACAGGACAGTGACATCCGCAAAGCTGTCGGCAATCTCGTGCTCGCCCCCTTTCAAACGGGTCGCGATCTCCGGAGGCAGGATATTTAATAGCAGCGCTTCATTCTCGCGGTTCTTCTGCTCGATCAACTCCGTCTTTTCGCGGATGCTCTTCGTCATCGAATTGAAGGTGTCAGAGAGGATTCCGAGTTCATCCTTGTATTTCCACTCGACGTGCGCTGTCAGATCTCCCGCCGAAACCCTTTGTGCGGCTGCCACGAGTGCGTTCACCGGACGCAGAATCTGCCGCGTCATCAGCCATGCTGCTAACACAGTGAGCAGCAGCAAACCAAGGCCCCACCAGCTGAATAGCCGCTGCATTTCACTTACCGGTTTGAGGGCCTCAGCCAGATACATCCGCGATGCGATCGCCCAATGGAGACCTTCAATATGCAAGGGTGCGTAGGACACCAGCGAGGCTGTCCCTCGTCCCCTTATATTTCTTTCGATGACTGTTCCTTCTTTGCCGTCGAGGGCGGCGGTCACTGATGGAAACTTGGCAGGGAGCTGAAGGATGGTTGAATGATACGTGCGAATCCGGTCAAGTTCGACCTCGGATACGCCGTTGGCCTTGAGTCTGCTGACATACCCTTCTGGATTCTCCAGATATTGGCGCGCATTCGTGCGGAGCAGGTAGTCCGGCCCGATAATCACAGACTCGCCGCTGTCTCCCAGGCCGTCTCTTTTCCATCCACGCTTACCCGTCATGACATCGTCAATAGCCGCTGTCGAAAGCTGCAATGCGAACACGCCAAGTCGCTCGTGCCCATCCCAGATAGGGCTGGCGACATATTGCGTCGGCTCGCCATCCGAAGCCTCGTACGGCTCGAAGTCGGTAAAGAAAACATCGTCGACATTGTTCGTAGCCATGCATTTCTTCACCACCTTGGCCAGGTTGCTGTCCCGGTACGGTCCGTCCTTCAGGCTGGTGCCAAAGTCCCGGTTCTTCGCCACGTCGTAAACAATGCGCCCCGTGTCGTAGTCGATCAGGTAGAGATCGTAATAGCCGAATTTCCTTACGATGGTTTGAAGAGCTTGATGGTATTTTTGGTGGACCCTGCTGTAATCGCTCCCATCCCCGGCATTTACCAGCTCGTCGCGATGGTCCTGAGGGTTCGGATTCTTCACGATGTAGAGGTATTGCAGTTGAATCGCCGCTGGCGTAAACGGCAGATAATCCTCCACACGCGCCCGCGCTATCTTGAGCTTCTGCATTTCGGGATAGAAGTGATCCTGGTAATCCTCACGGACAGCATCCAGGGATTCCGACGGAATCGGAGCTGCGTCCATCCTTCGGTAAGCGTCGCGAAACTCCCTCATCGCGTCGACAAACATCCGGTCATCGCTCAGGGTCTCAGCGTGGCGATCGATAGTCTGGTAGTAGGAATCTATCTGAAATTGCTTCGAACGCGTGACACCGGTCAACTGGTTCATCACATCCTTTTTCAACGCATCAAGATACTTGATATACGCAATCGTTCCGGTTACAGCAAAAGTCATTACGCCCAGCAGCAGCAGCAGAGACAGCAGCTTATAGCGAATGCTCCAGTGCGCAAACTTTCTCATAGGCGTCTCCGGCTCTTAGTCCCGCCTCCAGTCCTCGATCAAAGCCGCTACAAGCCCACTCCAGCCGGTCTGGTGGGACGCTCCGAGACCGGCGCCATTATCCCCATGGTAGAACTCGTAAAACAAAATCAGGTCCTTCCAGTGCGGGTCTTCCTGGAACTTCGCAGTCCCTCCATAAACCGGCCGCCTTCCATGCTCGTTGCGGGTGAATATTCCGATCATCCGGTTGGCGATTTCGCCCGCCATCTCCAGCAGATTCCGTTCGCCACGCCTATCACCCGGGATGCTCAACTTGAAGTCTTCGCCATAACCCGCGCCCAACGTGCGCAACGACTCGATAATCAGAAAAGTTGTCGGAAACCAGATGGGCCCGCGCCAGTTTGAATTGCCGCCTTTGATCTTGTTGTCTGACTCGGCGGGATCGTAACGTACTTCGCTCTGCCCGAAGATGAAGGGGTGCTCTCCGTGGTACTTGGACAAGCTGCGGATGCCGAAATCTGAGAGAAACTCTTCCGGGCTAAGAAGTCGTTCCAGTAGGCGCCTCAACTGGTGTTCATCCGCAATCGTCAGCTCGTATTGTCGTTTTCGTTCGATGTAATGGCAGCAGCTATCGGTCAGCTCTTTGCGATTCCTGACAAACCACAGGAAATTTGCCTTGAATTCCTGAAAATTCTCGATATCATCCAGCCTCAGCGTTTCGGCGGCGTAAAGCGGAATGATCCCTACCAACGAACGAACGCGGAACTTGTTGAAGCTTCCGTCGGGATAGCGAAGCACATCGTAGAAGAATCCGTCGTCTTCATCCCAGAGGGAATATTTCCGGCCGCCCATATTCTTCATCGCGCCGCCAATGTAGATATAGTGCTCGAAGAACTTCAGCGCCAGGCTCTCGTAGGCTTTGTTCTCGCCGGCCAGTTCCAGAGCAATGCGCATCAGGTTGAGGCAGAACATGCCCATCCAGCCGGTAGCGTCGGATTGCTCGAGGACTGCTCCGCCCGGAAGCTTCTCGCTGCGGTCGATAACGGTGATGTTGTCCAGCCCGAGGAAGCCGCCTTCAAAGACGTTGTTACCGGAGCTGTCCACCTTGTTGACCCACCAAGCAAAGTTGATCAGCAGCTTATGGAAGCACTTCTCAAGGAACTCCCGATCCCCCTTGCCAGTACGTGCCTTGTCCATGTTGTATACGCGCCACACAGCCCAGGCATGTACCGGCGGGTTCAGGTCCGAAAACTCCCACTCGTAGGCGGGGATCTGCCCGCTCGGATGCTGAAACTGTTCGAACAGCATCAGAAACAGTTGCTCCTTCGCGAACTCCGGATCGATAAGCGTAAAGGGGACCGTATGGAAGGCAAGATCCCATGCGGCGAACCACGGATACTCCCATTTGTCTGGCATCGACAGCACACGCATGGAGTTGAGGTGCCGCCAGTGCCTATTACGAATTAAAGTTCGTGAGCCCGGGGGAGGATATTTAGGATTGTCGCCGTCAAACCATGCGTTCACATCAAACAGGTACGCCTGCTTCGTCCAAAGCAGCCCTGCGAATGCCTGCCGCTGAATGCTCTTCTCGTCCTCGGTTGCCTTGGGCGGGTGAATCGCGGCATAAAACTCATCAGCCTCCACGCGGCGCTGCGCGACGATTTGCTCCACATCGTCCAGCGGCGCTTTAAGCTGCGCCGGAGTGAGCCGCAGCCGCACAACAGCCGAGCCTCCGGCGGGAACCACGTATTCGTAATGCAAGCAGGCTTTCGTTCCCGTGCGGTCTGGATTCACCGCTTCCTGCTCGCCGTTCACAATTGTGCGGTGGAAAGCATCCTTGAAATATTGATTCGCGCTCGAAACCCCGAAGAGCCGCTGTGCATTCGTTTCGTTATCCGTGAAGAGAGGCTGCCCGTCCGCCTGCGCGTAAAGGAAACGCTTGCCCAGATCGTACTCGAACGGCAGATTTTTGAGGCGCTCGCCCGGCCCGTCGTCTGCAAGCAAGCTGATCGCGCCCTCTGCCGGAGGCCCATCGCCAATCACCGGCGTCGCACTGCGAGGATCGCCCCATCCCCAGGTGTTGCGGAACCAAAGCTGCGGGATGATATGCACGGGAGCGGCATCCGGTCCGCGGTTCACCGCTTCGATGCGCACGCAAAGATCTTCGGCGGAGGCCTTGGCATATTCGACAAACACATCGAAATAGCGGTCTTCGTCGAAAATGCCGGTATCCAGCAGCTCGAACTCGAATCCCCGGCCGCCGCGCTTCCGGTTTTCATCCAACAGCCAATCGTACGGGTATCTGGCCTGCGGATACTTGTATAAGTACTTCATGTACGAATGCGTTGGAGTGCTGTCGAGATAGAAGTAGTATTCCTTCACGTCTTCGCCGTGATTGCCCTCGCTCGGCGTCAGGCCAAAGGCGCGCTCTTTCAGAATTGAATCTTTCCCATTCCACAGCGCCATGCTGAATACCAGCAGCTGATACCGGTCGCAGATGGCGGCCATGCCGTCTTCGCCCCACCGGTAAGCCTTGCTTCGCGCGGCATCGTGAGAAAGGAAATCCCATGCCGCTCCGTTAGGGCTGTAGTCCTCCCGAACCGTTCCCCACGAACGTTCGCTCACATAAGGCCCCCAGCGCCGCCAGAGGAGCTTTCCATGCGTCTCAAGCAGCCGGCGGCCTTCCTCCGTATCTGCGGCGGTTGGGACCTTGACAGTGGCGATGGTTTCAACAGGATGTTCCTGGGGGGATGGTGTTTGAGCAGTGGTCGTACCCATATCTCCCTTCCTCCGGACCGTTCCAACCAGGCAACCCGGCGCTCATTCGAACAAGCACTTCTCAGAATGGAGCTGCAACCGCTCTCCGAACCAACACCAGGCAAACTGGTCCTCGTTCCTTGAGATCCCGGCGCGATCATCTTAACCCGAAAGGTGATATGGTGCTTTTCCCAATCCCGTGATCTTGGTGCAACATCGGTGCGCGGCCTTGCTTCCGATACTCCGGTATCCTGACAGGCATGATTCGTTCCCGCGGCGCCGCGATTCTGTTCGCCAGCGCATTTCTGGCGACCATCACTCTCTTCGCCGATGCGGAACAGCCGCATATCAAACCGCCACTGCACACCGACGGACACGAAATCGTTGATGCTTCGGGGAAACCGGTTCGCCTGACCTCGGTCAACTGGTACGGTTTCGATCAAAAGGAGTACGTGGTTGGCGGCCTCGATCACGCGCCGTTGCAAACGATCGTGCGCGAAATCCGGGAGCTTGGTGTGAATTCAGTGCGGTTGCCCTGGGCGAATGAGACACTCGAACGGAACCCGCTGGTTCCGGACTACGCCGTAAAAGCCAATCCTCAATTTAAAGGCAAACATGCCATGGAGAACATGGATGCGGTGATCGACGCGCTGGCACGCGCCAACATCATGGTGATTCTCGACAATCATGTGAGCCGTGCCGACTGGTGTTGCAGTGAAACCGATGGCAACGGACTCTGGTACAACGCCGACTATCCGGAGACAACGTGGCTGGCAGATTGGCAGACGATCGTGCGGCGATACAAGAGCCAGCCCTGGGTGATCGGTGCCGACCTTCGCAATGAATTGCGGAGCGGCGCCGCGTGGGGTGGTCCGGATCCTAAACTCGACTGGCATGCCGCTTCCGAGCGTGGCGGTAACGCCGTGCTTGCCGCGAATCCCCGGCTTCTGATCATGGTTGAGAGCCCCGATTACTCCACCAACTTCGTGGGCTTTGACAAGCTGCCGGTAAAGCTGAAAGTGAGGCAACGGCTGGTCTATTCACCGCATGCTTACAACATCAGCGATCACACGTTCTCCAGCTACGAAGAGCTGAAAGAGGTTTACGACGCACGCGCCGGTTTCCTTCTCCACATGGCACCGGGAGTGCCCATATGGGTGGGTGAATTCGGCACATGTCAGGACCTGGACTGTGGCGCCAACTCAGACTGGTTCGTAATGTATATCCGCTATATGAAAGAGAACCGGCTCGCCTGGAGTTACTGGTCACTGAATGGAACTCAGTCGACCGGCGAAGGTCGCCGATACGACTCCATCGAGACCTATGGCCTTCTTTCCCCCGACTACCAGCATTTCGCGGCGCCGAAGGTTATCGACCTGCTGCGCACAGTCGAAGATCAGCCGACAAGTCGCTGACCCGGGTGTTGCGGCGAGTGATTCGAGAATCAGCGTGTATGACGCAGAGTGTCGAGGGACTGGCGACCCGCAGGAATAGGCCGCGGCTCTCAATGCCGCTCTAGACGCGCGCTGCGAACTGGAACTGCTTTATGGTCTTCCATCGACCATCGAAACAGCATTCCGGGAATAAGGAAGACAAACCAGCAAATTGTCGTCACCGCCAGCAGGGCGTGAAAAATGACGAAGAGTGCGAAGGTGAACAAAGTGCCTGCGATAAGATTCAGCTTCTTTGACATCGGACTAAACCTGCTCTTCTTGAAAAATCCAGTGACAAAACTACTCAACGGATACAACGGCTGGCCATAACACCTTCAGGGTAGGCGGAAGTCAGTGCACGAGACTGCGTTCGGGCAGTGCTTCGCCCATCCAGCCGAGATTTGCGGCCTGTGCGTCAGACATCGGCATAGTAAAGGGAAACCAGTAGTCGCCGTTACGCTGTGCCTGGGGCAGGATCTGGTGAGCATCTCTGCCGTCGGGCAGAACGGCGTCCAGTTGCTGCCGGAGCAAAGCCTCGCTCTCAAAATTCATTTCTGTGGCCGGGCCGCCGCGATTCTCCCAGATATTGAGCGAATAGTCGTAGGTGCCGTCGCTCTTGCGCTTTGCGTACAAGGTGAGCGTGAAGGTCTTCATGCAACGAAGATAGTTGCGCGCGCGCAGAGGTGGAATCCCGAAAAGAGGGCACCTGTCGCTCACCATGCGTACCAGACGTCTGACGCAAACGTAATCGCGGGTAATCATCAAAAGGAAAAGCGCCGCAAGATAACTGCGGCGCCGGTTACTCAGGAGAAGCGTGACGAGTAGTCAGACTGCGGCAGGCTCCGCCACGTCAACCTTGTCGAACCACGAGTGAGCGGCCTTGAGAGCCTTGTTCACGTTTTCGATATTTTCGACACCAGTCGTATTGAGCCAGTCCTCAAAAGCCTTGGCGCCCTGCTTCGCGTAGACGGCAATGCCGTCCTTCCAGGTCGCCCGTCCGCAGAGAACGCCATTGAAGGTGGTGCCGCTTTCTGCCGCGAGTTCCAGCGTCTCGATGAAGACCGGGTTGCTCACGCCGGCCGAGAGGTAGATGAAGGGCTTGTGCGTCGAAGACGCCGCAATGCGGAAGTGCTCCAGAGCCTGGGCGCGGGTGTAAGCTTCCTCGCCCTTGAAGGCCCGCGTGCCGGAGACGAACTCCATCTGAATGGGAACCTCCACTTTCAGGACATCGACGCCATAGCGTTCCTTGCCGAATTCCTCCATGGACCCGGTCACGATCTCCGGCTTGCGCTTAGCGTAGGCGACGCTCTTTTCGTCCCCGCCCTGCGCGTCATACCCGACCGTCTCGAGGAAGAACGGGATATCGTGCGCCCGGCACTCGTCGCCGATGCGCTCGACCCAGGCGTGCTTAAGGTCGTTGATCTGCGTCTTTTCAAGAGGCGTGTAGTAGAGCAGGATCTTGATGCAGTCCGCACCCGCTTCCTTCAGGCGCCGAACCGACCAGAGATCGAGCAGATCGGGCAGGCGGCCCGGCGTGGCGGCATCGTAGCCGGTCTTTTCATAGGCAAGCAGCAGGCCCTTGCCGTGACGGCGCTTGGCTGCCGGCAGGCCGTACTCAGGATCAAGCAGAATAGCCGACGCGTGCTGGGTGAGCACATCGGCAACCAGTTCCTTGAATTCGATCAGGGCCGAATCCGGAAGCTCGGCTACACCCTTCTCTTTGGCCAGTGATTTCTTGAGCGAGCCGCGCTGGTCCATGGCAGCGGCTCCAATCACGCCGCGCCTGTCGGACACGGCCTTTAACCCTTCCAGTTTTCCAGGGGTCAGCTTGATGGACATGGTTTCTTCTCCTGATCCTTGCCAATGAATGGCGCCGGTTGATGGGGCCCGGCGATGCCCTGAAACGGGATACTGCCGGGTTTGTTGCGGAAATTGCGTTCCCTTGAATTCTAACCCGAGGTCGATTGGTTGCGTAGCTAGCCTGCGGCTGCTATCGCTTCCCGCTGGGCCTGCAGCAACTGCTCGATGCCGGCTGCGGCCAGGTCCATCATTTCGAGCATGCGGCTCCGAGCGAACGGAGTGCGCTCGGCCGTGGCCTGCACTTCCACCAGGCCGCCATCCTCGGTCATAACGACGTTCATGTCTACCTCGGCTTGGGAGTCTTCCTCATAGGCCAGGTCGAGCAATGCAGTATCTTCGACAATGCCGACGCTGGTTGCGGCAACCAGCTGTTTGAGCGGCGATGCCTTGAGAGCTCCCGTAGCTACCATGCGGTTGATGGCAATAGCCAGCGCTGCACAGGCCCCGGTAATTGCCGCCGTGCGCGTACCCCCGTCAGCCTGGAGAACGTCGCAGTCGAGAATGACCGTTCGCTCGCCTAGAGCCTGCATGTCCACCACCGCACGCAGCGAACGTCCGATGAGCCGCTGGATCTCGTGGGTACGGCCGCCGATTTTGCCACGTTCAGATTCGCGGGGGGTGCGGGTGAGCGTAGCCCGGGGGAGCATGCCGTATTCAGCCGTCACCCACCCGCGTCCGCTGTTGCGCAGCCACGCGGGGACACCCTGGTCTACGGTGGCATTGCACAGCACGCGAGTATTGCCTACTTCGATAAGCACCGATCCTTCGGCAGTGGCGACAAAGCCGGGAGTGAGGCGGACGGTACGTAGTTGCGAGGGGGCGCGCCCTGCGGCGCGAAAAAATGTAGAAGCTTGCATCGATGCTCATTGTACGGGTTTGGGACGATGACGGAGAGTTCCGAACCAGCAGTTCCGAATTGGGTCCTGGCAGAGCCGGTCCCGAAATGGAATAAAGGCAAGTAAAGCATTTATTTTCAATTAGATAAAAAGGAAACCGTGCTTGGCTTTCCCGTTTCGGAACGCAGCAGGGCTCAGACGCTGATTTGGCCTGAGACTGGAATCTTCCGTTAACCGATTCATTTCAGGACGGTTAAGCAGCAGATGCCGATTTGGCACGTGGCGTGTAAATAAACCCGGCAGGAAGGCGGTCGCGAAACTCCAAGGCCGCGATCGTCTTCCGGTAACTCCATTTAGGAGAGGCGAATGCAGGGTTTGGCGAAGGCTACCGCGCGCAGCAGCAAGTATGGTCCTCACTCCGGCGACGTGAAATCAAAGCGAATACCTGCGGCACCGGGGACACGCGTACCCATTCTGAAACCCGAACGCTTTGATCAGCTTGCGCACGACGCGCGCAACGTATTGTCCGCGCTGAGACTTTACTGCGACTTGCTGGCTGAGCCCGGGGTTCTTACCTCGGACCACGGGCACTATGCGCAGGAGTTGCAGGCGGTCACCGAAACTGCTTCGCGGCTGGTGGAGAGACTGGCTGCCCCGCGGCGTGGCGGATCGCAGCGAAACGCGCCAAAGCGCTCCCGGAATTTATCTCCGGACGCGAGCGCCAGCCTCTCGAAACAGGAGCCAGGCGACCCAATGTCCGCTGCCGAGCCCTGGCCAGGAGATACTGCCGACGACGTAGGCGCCGAGCTTCGCGCCATGCAGCCTCTGGTGGCCGCGATTGCCGGACCACGTATTGATCTCGAGATAGACACGCTGCCCTGCGGAGGCCGTAACCGGCTTTCGAAGGAAGACCTGACGCGGGTGATGTTGAACCTGGTGCGCAACGCCTCAGAGGCCATGCCCGAAAAGGGGAAGCTGCGCATCACCGCGCAGTACGGGGACGGTCTTAGTTTTCTAGAAGCCGGGCATGATCCCACCGCTGGTCCGCATAGTGTGGTGATTGTCGTTGAGGATAATGGGCCTGGAATTTCCGAGACCTTGCGCGAGCAGATCTTCAAGGCGGGCTTTACAACACGCGCTGCCGGGTCGAACTGGCCGGACATTCCGCATCGCGGTCTCGGTCTCACCATCGTTCGCAGTTTGATTGAAGCGGCGGGAGGCACCGCGCGGGCCTGTTCTTCTCCGGGTGGTGGCGCGCGCTTTGAGCTGGAGCTGCCCATTACTTCCGGCATGTACGAAATCGTCGACAACAGTGGATTGGTGGCTGACTCCGCGATGAAAGGGTGCATAGAATGCCCGTAACAGTCCCGCACACAAGAGCTATGACGACTTACGCCTACCCATCAGAGCGCCCGGGACGGCTACATGTCCTGATCGTCGACGAAGACGCCGCGGTACGATCGGCATGCTGCGAAATCGCCGGCCGCCGGGGATTCACCCCACATGCCGTCGAAAACCTCGCCACCGCCCGCAGCCTGCTGCGCGGCAACAGCGTCGACATACTTCTTCTCGATCTCAAGTCACCCGGCGGCCCCGGCCTCGAGCTTCTGGAGGAGGTCAAGATGCTGCATCCGGAGATGGCCGTAATCGTCATGACCGCCTTTGCCACGGTCAACTCGGCGGTCGAGGCGATGCGCACCGGTGCCGACGACTACCTGACCAAGCCCTTCGCGCTCGAAGAACTGGCGGCGGTGCTCGAACGCGCCGCCGAACGCCGCACGATTGACATTGCCAGCCGCCAGCTGCGCGAAAAGCTGCGCACCGAGCAGGG
>CAVRNK010000053.1:0-197905 GCA_963721995.1 uncultured Acidobacteriaceae bacterium
GTTTCCACCTCAAACGCTCCGCGCTGGCGACGAGCAATTTCACTATTTCGTCCCTCGCACCGCCACACCGCCTTCACCGCTACGCTAGTCCTGGTTGTGTCGGCCATGCTCTCGCGCGTCATGGGCCTGGTGCGGGTCAAGTACATCGCCTACCTCTTCGGACGCAACGCCGATGCCGATGCCTTCAACGCCGCATTCCAGCTCCCCGACATGATCTCCTATTTCCTCGTCGGCGGAGCCGCGTCGATCACCTTCGTGACCATTCTCAGCCGCTATCACGAGCAGGGACGCGACGACGAAGGCGAGCGCGCCATGTCCGTCATCCTCACCACCATGCTGCTCGTCCTCGGCGCCGCCATCCTGCTCGCCGAGTTTGCCGCTCCCTTGTACGTCCGCTGGTGGTTCAGCGGATTCCCCGCCGCCAAAGCCGCCCTCTGCACGCGGCTCACCCGCATCCTGCTCCCCGCCCAGCTCTGCTTTTTCGCCGGAGGCGTCCTCGGAGCCGTTCTCCTCGTCCGCAAGCAGTTCGCTGTGCAGGCCGTTTCGCCTCTCATCTACAGCCTGGGAACCATCCTCGGTGGCGTTTTCTTCGCCCACGCGATTGGCATCGAGTCCCTCGCCATCGGCACCGTCGCCGGAGCCTTCTGCGGCCCGCTGCTCATGAACGCTATCCAAGCCCACCGTGCCGGAGCCCACTACCGCCCCGTGCTCGACTGGTCCAATCCCGGCCTCCGCGAGTGGGTTAGCATGTCCATCCCGCTTATGCTCGGCGTCTCGCTCGTCACCGCCGACAACTGGATCATCAACCACTACGCCTCGCACACCGGCGGAGCCATCTCCCTGCTCGCCTACGCCAAGCAGATATTCACCGCCCCCGTCGCCCTCGGCCAGGCCGCCGGAGCCGCCTCGCTTCCCTTCCTCGCCTCCCTTTATAGCCGACGCGACGACCGCGGCACGCCCGATCCCGCGCCCTTTGGCCGCGCAGTGAACGCATCTGTCTCGCGCATCCTCGCCGTCTCTATCCTGCTCACCGCCTTCATGATCGCCATGGCATTTCCTGCCGTTGACCTGCTCCTCCGCGGCGGAGCCTTCCATCGCGCCGACTCCGCGACCATGGCCCTCTACTTCGCGATCTTCTCCATCTCGCTCTGCCTATGGTCGGCGCAAGCCATCTATGCGCGCGCCTTCTACGCTGCCGGTAACACCATCACCCCCATGGTCGCCGGAACCCTGGTCACCGTTGCTTCTCTGCCCGTCTACTGGTCGCTCTACCAGTCACTCGGACCCGCCGGGCTCGCCGTCGCCTCCGACATCGGCATCCTCATTCAGACTCTCACCCTGGCGATTCTCCTCGACCGCCGCCGCATGGTGCCGCTGCGCGGCCTCGAATACCCCGAGCTCTTCCGCTCGCTCCTGGCCGCCATCGCCAGCTACGCAGCTCTCGCCGGACTGGCCCACTTCTTCCCCTCAACCAGCCGCCTTCACGAGTTGCTCCTGCTTCTCGCCGCCTCAGTTCTCTTTATGCTGATCAGCGTCGCCGTCCTCAAGGTCACCGGCTCGGCTCTGCCGGATCAGCTTCTGGCCCGTTTCTCTAAGCCACGGGCCGCCTGACCCGCAAAAAAAGCAGGAGCCCGCAATAGCCCCAGCCAAACCATCATTACGTTGTAACCATACGAACTCGATAAGACACAAAAGGGCCCCGGACGCGTGCCCGGAGCCCCATGCTTAATACGTAGCCGCGCGAGTTACACTTGCACCGGAACCGGTTTGCCAGCCTCCGAATTCGCACTCACACTGGCACCCGAATTCACCTGCCCCGAGTTCGCCTGCTTTACCTCGTTGCCCGGCTTGCGAATGTCGATGCCGCCCTTGAAGAAGGCACCATCTTCAATGGAAATCCGCTGCGCAGTTACATCGCCGGTAAGCGAGCCTTCGCTGCGGATATCTACGCGGTCGCTCGCACTCATATTGCCGCGAACTTTGCCGAGCACGACAATTTCGCGCGCCGTGATGTTCGCCGCTACCTGGCCATTTCGGCCGACGGTGACGCGATTGCCCGGAAGGTTGATCGCACCCTCCACCTTGCCGTCGATGTAAAGCGATTCCGATCCGCTCACCTCGCCCTTCACCACCAGGCTCTTGCCGATCGTCGCCTGGTCGGCGGAAGCGGGCTGTGCGCTGCCCGTGGACGTGCGGACCGCCGGTTCATAACTGGGAGTCGCAGGCGCCGCCGGACGGACCGGTTCGTTGGTGGGCGTCTGTGAAGAGCTGCTTTGCTGATTCGGTTTCCACATCGTGTTGATTTGTCCTCTCTTCTTCATGCTTGCCCCGGCCCGGCAACCCGGCGCCGTGGGAATCTTTCGCCCAGCACTTCGCCGCGCAACCCACAGGGCTTGATACTACGTCGATCCCTCGTTGCTCAGGCCCTTGCCCGGCCTGTTTGCCAACCGCAAATCCGCACAATCGGCGTTGTGTCTCGATCTTATACACGGTCGCCGGAAAAATGCACCCTCCGCACGCAAAGATTTCAACAGGTGTGCCCAATTTGAGTCACTTACCGATAAGGGAACGCTTCGCGCGCAACCAACTCACGCCTACCGAACCTGCTAAATGTGGAAAAGCCGGCCTGAAACTCGCTTGTGTCAGCTTGCCTGCGAAATCCTTGCCCCCCACCTTCTCACATCGCCGACCTGACATCTCCGACCCGCTACCATAACTGTGTGACCGACCGCGAACTGCTCCGCCACATCGAGCGATCCCCGAACCAGCGCGCTGGATACAAGCAGCTCGTCCGCGAATTCTCGCTCGGTGGAGGCCGCGAACGCCGTCTGCTCCTCGAACATCTCGCCCGCCTCACCGCCGCCGGCCATCTCTTCAAAACCGATCGTGAGCAATGGGCCATCCCTAAGCCGCCCGCCAAGTCTGATCGACAACGGTCCGATCGCCGAGCCGACTCACAATCGGAACGCACCACCGGCTACCGCCCCGAAAATCTCGTCGCCGGACGCCTCGACCTCCACCGCGACGGCTTCGGCTTTGTCCGCCCCGCTCAGGGCGGTCGTGAAGATGACATCTTTATCCCACCCAACGAAATCGGCGACGCCATGCAGGGTGACCAGGTCCTCGTCGAACTCGCCCCGCCCCGATCCGACGGCCGCAAACTGGGCCGCATCCTGCGCGTCCTTACCCGCCGCAATGCCACCGTCGTCGGCGTCTTCCACTACGCGCGCGAAGGCCGCAACCGCGAGTTTTCCGGCAACTACATCACGCCCTTCGATGACCGCATGAACCAGCCCATCCTTATCCCCTTGGACGCCCAGCTCCCCGCGCCGACCACTACATCCACCCCCCACCGCGTCCTCGGCAAAGAGGCAATCGCCCAAACCCGGCACTACGACCCGAACAATCTCGAAGGTATGGTTGTCGACGTCGAGATCACCGCCTGGCCCACGCCCGCGCGTCCCGCCCGCGGCAAGATCATCGAAGTTCTCGGCCATCCTGACGACTTCGGCGTCGACGTCGAGATGGTCATCCGCAAGCACCATCTCCCTCGCATCTTTCCCGACAAGGTTCTCGCCGAAGCCCGCGCCGTCGCTCATCTCGACCCCAAAGTCATTGCCGTCCGCCGCGACTTCCGCGACCTGCCCATCGTCACCATTGATGGCGAGACTGCCCGCGACTTCGACGACGCCGTTCTCGTGGAGCACGATGAAACCACCGGCTACTGGCACCTCCAGGTCCACATCGCCGACGTCGCGCACTACGTTCATCCCGGCACCGCGCTCGACCTAGAAGCTCGCCTGCGCGGCAATTCGGTCTACTTCCCCGACCGCGCCATCCCCATGCTTCCGCAGGAGCTCTCGACCAACATCTGCAGCCTTCGCCCCGATGAAGACCGTCTCGTCCTCTCCTGCCTCATGGACATTGATTCCAGCGGAAATATTCTCAGCTTCGAAGTCACCGAAGGCGTCATCCGCTCCGCTCGCCGCATGACCTACACCCAGGTCCACAAAATCCTCGAAGGCGACGAACCCACGCGCGCCCAGTTCGCCCCGCTCGTTCCCTCCTTCGAACGCATGAAGCAGCTCGCCGAAATCCTCAACCACAAGCGCGACCGGCGCGGCTCCATCGACTTCGACCTGCCCGAGCCCATGATTGAATTCGACGAGTTCGGAGCCATGAAGTCCGTCACCCGTTCCGAGCGCAACTGGGCGCACCGGCTGATTGAGGAATTCATGCTCTCGGCCAACGAGTGCGTAGCTTCCTGGATAGAAAACCTCGGCGTCCCCTCGCTCTACCGCATCCACGAAAAACCCGAGCCCCGCCGCATCGTCGAATTCGAAGACATCGCCGCTTCCTTTGGATACTCACTCGGCATCGGCAACCTCCCCGTCCGCAAATTCCAGACGAAAGGCGAGCGCCGCGAGCTTCAGCGCCGCGACAGCCGCGGCCGCACCAACCCACGCCAACACGAAGTGCCCGAAGACATCCCGGTCACCCCCCGCATGTACCAGAAACTGACCGCGAAGATCGCCGGCAAGCCCGAGGAGCGTATCCTCTCCTATCTCATGCTGCGCTCGCTCAAGCAAGCCCGCTACAGCGAGAAAAACGAGGGACACTTCGCCCTCGCCGCACCCTGCTACACGCACTTCACTTCGCCCATTCGCCGCTACCCCGACCTCATCGTCCACCGCATCGCCAAATCACTCCTCGGCGCCGGCGTCAGCGGCCATGGACACCTCATCCCCGGCGAACCCCACGCAAAACAGGGATCAGGGATCAGGGATCAGGGCTCAGGCACACACCATGATGTCATCCTGAGCGAAGCGCGAAGCGCGAAGTCGAAGGACCTGCTTTTCGAGCCAATCCCGGAGACAGATCTCAACCTCATCGCCACAGAATGCTCCGACACCGAACGCCGCGCCGCCGACGCGGAGCGCGAGCTCGTCGAGTGGAAGAAGGTCAAGTTCATGCAGAACCGCGTCGGAGAAGACTTCGACGCCATGATCCTCAGCGCCACCAAATATGGACTCTTCGTCGAGCTCACCGACCTCTTCGTCGAAGGCCTCGTGCCCATCCAGAGCCTGGGCGCGCTCGACAACGACTACTACACCTTCCGCGAAAACACCCGCGAGATCATCGGCGAGCGCTGGGGACGCCGCTTCCGTATCGGCCAGCGCGTCCGCGTCCTGCTCGACCGTATCGACGCCGTCCAGAAGCGGCTCCAATTCTCAATCGTCGAAGGAGACAAGGGAACAGGGCTCAGGGAACAGCGCTCAGGCACGAAAAAGGGTGCCCCATTCTTGGGCCGCCCTTTGGCCCAAGGGTGGGAAAGCAAGAAACCCTCTTCACCGAAATCCAGACGCAACAAGAAATCGAAGACCAAAGCCGCAAAGCCCAGCATGCAGCAACACGGTCCCAAGCCACACCCCTTCCCAAAGAAGAAAAGGTCGAAGCGCCGCAAATGAGCCGTTCGTGGTTCCACCCTGTAGCGAGCGTCAACGGCGCGGCCGTGGCGAGAAATTAGCCTCGCATGATCGAACCCCAGCCCAGCGCGCGGGAGCTCTCTAATTCCCACTTCGCCCTCGCTCTCGCCGGCGCAGCTCTATTCCTCTATCTCCGCACCTTCCTACTCCCAGGCACTCCCTTCGTTGCCCACGACGACCAGACACTCTTCTTTATCCGCGCCATTCGAATTCTCCACGGACAAACCCTCTATCGCGACTTCTTCGAATTCGTCCCTCCCGGCACAGATCTCCTCTACGCCGCAGGCTTTCGCATCTTCGGTGTACATGCGTGGCTTCTCCAGGCCTGGAGCATCGCCCTTGGACTCGCGCTCTTCTCCATCGTCACGCTCCTCGCTCGCCGCATACTCACCGGCCTGCTCATCCTGCTCCCCGGCCTGCTCTTCCTGGTCTTCGACTACGACGTCGCCATGGTCCCGACCCACCACTGGTTCAGCACGCTGGCCGCGCTGGCTGCCGTCGCGATACTCACCGGCCGATCGACTCTTTGGCGAAGCTCCTCCGCCGGCCTGCTCTGTGGCATCGCCACGCTCTTCACGCAGACCCAGGGCGGTCTCACCTTCGCCGCTCTGCTCTTATACCTTGTCTGGTCCACCCGCTCTTTACCGAAGCTCCTCACCCGGCTTGGGGCCTTCGCCGTCCCCTACTTCCTTATCTTGCTCTGCGTTCTCGGCTACTACGCCTGGCAGGCCGGCCCGCAGAAACTCTTCTTTGATCTCGTTGTATTCCCGCTGCATTACCTATCGGGAGACTTCAATTCCCCTCGCGCCTATCTTCACCAGTTCCCGCCGCTCCATTCCTTCGCCGGACTCATTCGCCTTATCCCGTACCTCTTCATCTACGCTCTCGTGCCATACATTTACTTCATCGGCGCATACCAGCTATGGAGCAAACGACGCGACCCGGCATTCCCTGAACGCCAGCCTCTCATCCTCCTTCATCTGGCCGGCTTCGCTCTCGTCCTCGCTGTCGCCACCGGACCGCGCTTCTACCGCCTCTGCACCGTAGCTCCGCCCGCAATCCTCATCTGCGTCTGGCTCCTCGCGGGCCCCGGCTCAATCCGAACTTCCCTGCGCCGCTCACTGGTTGCGACAGCTCTGTTCTTCGCTCTGTTGCTGCCCGTTTACCGCCAGGCCCAGCACTACAGAATTCTCGATCTATCCATCGGACGCACCGCCTTCGCTGACCCCGAAGAATTCCGCGAGTTCCAGTGGCTCGCCCAGCGCACCCACCCGTCCGACCTCTTCTTCAATAACTCCGGACTCGCCCTCTACCTCTCGCTCTCCAGCCCCACCGCCGTGGAATTCGTCAACAACGACGACTTTACCCGCCCCGAACAGGTCACTGCCGTCATCCGTGCCCTTCAGCAAAATACTCCGCGATTCGTCGCCCTCGACCCTGAAACCGGGCCGCCCAACCCTCGCGATCACTCCGCACCCTTCCGCGACTACATCCTTCACCACTACTCGCTCGCCGACACCTTTGCCATCGACCATAACTCCCGCCCCGAAGAACTCTGGGAGCTCAAGCCTTGAATCCGCGTGACGGACTTCATCCATAACGTGATAACCACATCCCTTGACACCTACACCCTGCCCCCCGCACCCTGTACCCTATCCGTATGCCACGCAGCCCCATCCTCATCGTTCACGGCGGAGCCTGGGCCATCCCCGACGACATGCTCGAGGCTCACGAGCAGGGAGTCTTTGACGCCCTCCAGACTGGCTATGCTCTCCTCGAGCGCGGATCCTCCGCTGTCGACGCGGTCGAAGCCGCTGTCACCAAACTCGAAGACGACACCACCTTCGACGCCGGACGTGGCAGCTTCCTCACCCGCGCCGGCCGCGTCCAACTCGACGCCCTCATCATGGATGGCCACACCCTCCGCGCCGGCGGAGTCGCCTGCGTCGAGCGCCTCCGCAACCCCATCCAGGCCGCCCGCCTGGTTCTCGACAAGAGCCCGCATGTCTACTTTGTCGGCCAGGGAGCCGAGGAGTTCGCCGCCGCCCACGGCATGCCCCTCATCGACAACTCTGAGCTTGTTCTCGACCGCGAGCGCAAACGCCTCGCAGAGGCGCAGGCTAAAGAACGGGCCGGCCTGCCCGACCTCACCTTCGCCGGCGACGAATTCCGCGACGACAAGTCCCCCGAAACCGCCGCGCCCCCGCTCGAATCCCACGACACTGTTGGAGCCGTCGCCCTCGACTCGCACGGCCGCATCGCTGCCGCCACTTCCACCGGAGGTACGCTCAACAAAGATCCCGGCCGCGTCGGCGACTCATCGTTGATCGGTTGCGGCTGCTATGCCGACAACCACGCCGCCGCCGTCTCCCTCACCGGCTGGGGAGAGCCCATCATGAAGCTGGTCCTCGGCAAGTGGGCCACCGACCGCGTGCAACTCGGCCGTTCGCCCGAGGAGGTCGCGCCCGAAGCCATCTCCTACCTCCACAAGCGCCTCGGCGGGCACGGCGGCATCATCCTGCTCGACCCCAACGGCCGCTACGGTCTCGCCCACAACACTCCGCGCATGGCCTGGGGCATCTGCACCACAGACGGCCCCCGAACTGGCACCAGAATCGAGTAAAGCCTTAGCGCGAAGCCACCAATCATCGCGTCGATCCGCAGCAATCAGTCTCCCCGCAGCAATCAGCATGGACAGACTCACACTCTTTGGATTACTCGCCGTAACGTCCATGCTCGTCTTTTACGCGCTGGAAAAACGCAGCCATTGGTTCATCCTGGCATTTGCCGCTTCGTGCGTCCTGGCTTCAACCTACGGATTCCTGCAGGGAGCATGGCCGTTCGGCCTGGTCGAAGGCGTATGGTCACTCGTAGCACTGCGACGGTGGTGGATGTGCCGAAAACTAAACTAAGGTGGCCGCTGCCCCAGTTCCGTCACACGCCTTCCTGTTCCCTGTTCCCTGTTCCCTGAGCCCTGCGCTCTGATCCCCGCATCTTCAGCGATAATTAGCCCATGCTCGTGCTCGCTTCCGCATCGCCGCGCCGCAGGGAATTGCTCACGCAGGCCGGCTACACCTTCACCGTCGCTCCCGCGCATATCCCGGAAGATCTCCGCCCCGGCGAATCGCCCATCGCCTACGTCGTCCGCCTCGCCCGCGAAAAGGCTGAAGCCGTTTACGCGCAGCACTCCGCCCACGAAAACGAAGCAGATCCGCTTTTCGTTCTCGGCGCCGACACCACGGTCGTCGCGCCCAACGGAGAGATCCTCGGCAAGCCCGTCGACGCTGCCGACGCCGCCCGCATGCTCCGCCTGCTCGCCGGAGCCACCCATCAGGTCATCACCGGAGTCGCCCTCGTCTCATCCGGCAACCTCGAAACCGCCGCCGAGGTCACGCACGTCACCATGCTCACCTTGTCCGAATCGGAAATCGCGGACTACATCGCGACCAATGAACCCATGGACAAGGCCGGAGCCTACGCCATCCAGGGCCGCGCCGCTCGCTGGATTCCCCGCGTCCACGGCTGCTATTTCAATGTCGTTGGATTGCCGCTCTCGCTCGCAAGCAGCATGATCGAGGGCACCCTCCGGCGCCTTGAGAAAACCGCCCCTGTCCCTGAAACGGCCGCAGCTTCATCGATCTGAAAATCGACCGTCGCTATCTCTCCGGCGCGTGCCCCTTCTCCGCCTCTGAGCCCTCCGCGGGCTTCGGAGCAGGGCTCCGCGGAGACATCGTGATCAGTCCAACCACCGTCAGCAGCGATACAGCCAGCAGTCCATACTCCACCAGTCTCAGCATGTCCGTCACCCTTCCGGCTTCAACAGCATCGCCGCCAGCAGCGCCGTTCTTGGCGCCAGTTCCTTCAGCACAATCGATTCATGCACCGCATGCGCGCCTTCACCTACCGCGCCCATCCCGTCGAGCGTAGGAACACCCAGCGCCGACGTAAAATTCCCATCCGACCCGCCTCCCGTCGCTGCTTCCTGCAGGCCAAAACCCATCGTCCCGGCAAGAGTTGCTGCCCGCCGGAATAACGCCGCCGTTCCTCGCGTCCGCTCCATCGGGGGCCGGTTCAACCCGCCCTCCACTGTCAGGACGCAGTGCGGATCGTAAGCGCGCAGTTTGCGAAACTTCCGATCTACTCTCACCGCATCCTCTGCCTTCGCAATCCGTACATCTACCTCAGCTTTCGCTTCGGCCGCTATCACGTTAGACCGCGTTCCCCCCTGAATGGTTCCAACATTGACTGTGATGCTTCGCCTCAGTTCAGTAAACCCCTGGATCGTGTCCACCTGCCGCGCCAGCTCCGCGATCGCTGAGTGCCCGCGCTCAAAGTCCACACCGCTGTGCGCCGCCACTCCCTTCACGTGAACTGCATATCCGCCCACGCCCTTGCGTGCCGTCTTATACGCCCCTTCGAGGCCCTGCGCCGGCTCCAGCACGTACACTGCCTCGCACTCTCGTGCCAGTTTCTCCGTAAGCGAACGCGAAACCGTGCTGCCGATCTCTTCATCGCTCACCAGCAGAAGAATCAC
Organism: uncultured Acidobacteriaceae bacterium; assembly: GCA_963721995.1. Taxonomy (GTDB): domain Bacteria; phylum Acidobacteriota; class Terriglobia; order Terriglobales; family Acidobacteriaceae; genus Silvibacterium. The sequence continues at coordinate 10,021 of CAVRNK010000053.1, forward strand.
CGGCCGCTCGAGCACCTTCGCCTCCAGCAGATACTCCACCGCCGTCAGCGCCATCGCCACACCGGCCTTCATATCGAGCACGCCCGGACCCCACACCCGGCTTCTTTCCACCTTGAATGGCATCCGCCTCAGCGTGCCCAGCTCCCACACCGTGTCCAGATGACCCAGCAGCATCACTGGCTTCACGCCGCGCCCACCCCGCCCGAAGCGCACCTCCAACAGGTCGCCAAACTCCTTCCGCGGGTGTCGCCGCAACCGTCCGCCCATCCTCGAGCACTCCCGCTCCACCCGGTCGACGCAGGCGTCCACCGCCGCCTTGTCATGGCTGGGAGACTCAAGTTCGACAAGATCCTTGAGCAGGCTGAGTATGCGATCCTGTCTGCGACGCATCACGTCCAGTAAATTAACCGCGTCACAACCCGTTGATTCAAAAAACATTGCCAGCCTCGTCAACCATGCTCATACCCGTCACTGAGTGTGTGCGAAATACCCGCACAACTGTGGCAAACATACAACACTGCAACTTCCGCTTCTGACAGTAGTCTATGCCTTCGTACCCAATCGCAGTAACAAGATTGGGGAACGAGGTCGCCGTTTGACGGAAAGCAGTCATTTCGAACAAACCATAGCCGACGCCATAGAGTTTTCCGGAATCGGCCTGCACAGCGGAGCTCCCGTTAAGATGCGGCTGCTGCCCGCTCCCGGCGGCTGCGGCATTCTCTTCCGCCGGACCGACCTCGACAACTTCGAAATCCCCGCCACCGGCCGCAACGTCGCCAAGGTCAGCTATGCCACCAGCCTCATGCGCCAGGGCGTCCTTATCTCCACCACCGAGCATCTGCTCTCCGCCCTAATCGGAACCGGTGTCGACAACGTCATCGTCGAGCTCGACAACCTCGAGCTCCCTATCCTCGACGGCAGTGCGCTTCCCTACGTCGAGGCCTTCCGCGATGTCGGTCTGAAGATTCAGCGCCGCCGCCGCGAATACCTCCGTATCCGCCGGACCGTCGAGGTCCGCGAAGGCGACAAGTTCATCGGCGTCTATCCCGGCGAGGGCTACAGCGTCTCTTACAAGATCGACTTCCCCACGCCCATCGGACGCCAGGGCTTCGCCGTCGATCTCGCCACCCGCGACTATGCTGCTCAGATCGCCCCGGCCCGCACCTTCGGTTTCAAGGAAGATGAAGAGATGCTACGCAACATGGGGCTCATCCGCGGCGTCTCGGAATCAAGCGCTATCATTCTTAACCGCAAAGGCGTCCTCAACGGCCCTCTGCGCTTCGATGATGAATTTGTCCGACACAAGGTCCTCGACCTCATCGGCGACCTCGCTCTCGCCGGCCATCACATCCTTGGCCATGTCGTCGCCGAGCGCGCCGGACACGCCATGCACACCGCGCTCGTCTCGCGCCTTCTCAAAGACCGCTCCGCATGGGAGCTCGTCACCCTCGGTCAGGCCAAGTCCAAGCTGAAGGATCGGCTCAAGGAAAAAGTTCCTGCCCGCGCCGCCGCCCTCGTCACCGCCTAGCCCTTAAACAAACACCAGGCACTGCGGCTTCACAATCGGAAATTCCTTCCCCGATTCCGCGAGCAACCCCGTCTTCGTATGCCGCTTCACCACCGAAATATTGTCCGAGTCCTGATTCGCCAGCAGCATCCACCGCTCTGTCGGATCGAGCGCAATGTGCCGTGGCGTCTTGCCGCCATATTTGCTCGATCCCAGCTTGGTCAGCTCCCCCGTCGCCGGATCCACCCTGAAGCTCACCAGCACGTCGTCAAACCGGTCCGCCGCATACACAAACTTCCCCGCCCGATCCAGCACAATCTCCGACGCGTGGGGTTCCTTTCCTTGGTATCCCTCCGGAACCAGGCTCACCGTCTGCATCGTCGTCAGCGATCCCGCCTGCGGATCCCAGCGCAGCACCGCGACCTCTGAAGACAGTTCCAGCACGCAGTACGCCCACTTGCCATTCGGATGAAACCGCAGCGCTCTCGGCCCCGTACCCGGCTCCGACTTCCACTCTGGCGGATCATGCGGAGTCAGCTTTGCCGTCGTCGCATCCAGGTTGTAAATGTGGATGCAGTCCAGCCCGAGATCATTCACCAGCATATATTTGTTGTCCGGAGTTACCGTGGCCCGATGCGCATGCGCCGCTTCCTGATCGGGCTTTGGCCCGTGCCCGCTGTACTGGAAGAACGACACCGCCTCAGTCAGGCCGCCATCCGCTTTCACATGAAACGATGCCGCGCTTCCGCCCGAATAATTCGCGCAAAAGACCGCCTGCCCCGTTTTGTCCACCGCAACATGGCACGTCCCCGTACCCTTCGCCGAAACCGCATTGATCGCCGTCAACTTCCCGGCCTTCGCATCGACAATGAAGCTGCTCACACCTCCGCCCTTCGCCCCGCGAAAGCTGTCGACCTCGTTCGCCGCATACAGATACTTGGCATCCGGAGACAGCGCCAGAAACGTCGGGTACTCCGTCTCCGCCGCCAGCCCGATCAGCGCAATCTCGCCCTTCGCCGCATCCCACCGATAGGCGTAAATTCCTTTGCTCGATTCCTTCGTCTGTGTGCCGACAAACAGCGTGTTCCCGCCGCCCGTCTTCGCAGCCTCAGCCCACCAACCCCGCGCCGCCAGTGGCGCAACCGCCAATCCCTGAAGAACCTTCCGCCGATTCACCTTCGCAGTCATCGGACCATCATCTAACAGGCAAGCCGAATGACGCCACTCGCTCGCAGCTCGCGCCAACGAAGGCCAGTCCTGAGAAAATCAACTGCAAAGACCAGCCGCCCGTATGAACCAGAAGATCACCGGCTTCCATCAGGACGAAGAACAGCACTGGGTTGCCGACCTTGCCTGCGGACACACCCAGCACGTCCGCCACGACCCGCCGTGGCAGAACCGCCCCTGGGTTATAACTCCCGAGAGCCGCGCTTCAAAACTGGGCCAGCTTCTCAACTGCAGAAAGTGTGACGAGGCGCTCGCACCGCTCGATCCTTCGCGCTTATAGAACCGCACCGGCAGACAACGAATTCCGCTATCCCTCTACCTTCCTTTCAGTCTTAATATTGGGCTCTACGCGGGTGTCCCTGCCCGGCCTTCTAGCTTGGTGTTCTACTATGATGAAGCCGTTCGCCGCGCTTTTGGTCTGCGTGATGTCCTCAACCGTCACACTCCCCGGCCGCGATCCCTCCGACGCACAGCGCGCCCTCGCGGCGCCCTACGCGCAATTCGGTTTCGATCTGTTGCGCGAACTCGCCGCCACTCACCGTGACACCAACCTCTTCATCTCTCCGGCCAGCATCGCCGTTGCTCTTGCCATGACCTCGAACGGTGCGCAGGGAGCCACCCGCGACGCCATCCTTAAAACTCTGCACGTTGATGGGCAATCCGCCAGCCTACAAAACATCGACTCGTTCAACGCCGCCAATCGGGCTCTCGTCGACGAGATCGGCGAGGCAACCTCCGTGCAACTCTCCATGGCAAATGCCCTCTGGCTCGAGCAGGGATTCCCCGTAGAGCCATCTTTCCAACAGGTCCTCGAGAAGGACTACAGCGCGCAGGCCGAAAACGTCGACTTCCGCAACCCGGCCGCGCTCCAGACTATCAACGGCTGGGTCGCAAAGCAGACCGGCGACCGTATCCCGAAACTCCTCGATCAGATCGATCCCTCCACGCTGGTAATGCTCACCAACGCCGTCGCCTTTAAGGGCAAATGGACGCTTCCCTTCGACCCGAAGGCGACACAGCCGCATGATTTCAATTGCGCAAACGGCAAAGTGCTTTCCATCCCGATGATGAAGCACTCAGCCGAATACGCCCACGCGGGCGCAAACGGTCTCGAAGCCATTCGGCTGCCCTACACTGACGGCGCCTTCGCCATGTACGTCGTTCTTCCTGAGAACGCCGCCCGCATGCAGTCATTCATCGACCAGCTGACGCCCGAAGTATTCACGAATCTGACCATGTCGCTGCAAACATCCCACGGCACCATCGAGCTGCCTCGCTTCACGATCAAATTCCGCGCAACGCTGAACACAGCCCTCAGGAAACTCGGCATGGGCATCGCTTTCGGCGACACCGCCGACTTCGCCGGTATTCAGAAGTCGCGTCGGCTCGAGATCAGCGAGGTGCGCCACGCCTCGTTCCTGCGCGTCGACGAGGAAGGCACTGAGGCCGCCGCCGCCACCAGCATCGGCATTCGCCCGCTGGCCATGAGAGTCGAGCCGCCGCCCTTCCACATGATCGTGGATCGTCCCTTCTTCGTCGCCATTCGCGATGAGCGCAGCGGACAGATACTCTTCACCGGCAGAATCGACGATCCGGAGCTTTAATCTCCGCCTGCCACGCTGGCACCCATAATTGCGCAGCACAAACCTGTTGGATCGCACACTTCGCGGTGACAAAATAGTTGCGCCATGAAGAAATACAAGTTCCAGGCAAAGATCATCGCCGGTGATGGCGGCGGAGCCGGAGTCCTTTTCCCCTACGACACCCACCAGGAATTCGGGACCAAAGGCAGGGTTCCTATCCACGCCACGTTCGACGGCGTGCCCTACACCGGCTCCCTCATCAAATACGGATTCCCGCAGCACACCCTCCACCTGCCTAAAGCCATCCGCGAGCAGCTCGGCAAAGTCCCCGGCGACACCATCGACGTCGTTGTCTGGAAAGACGAATCCGAGCGCGTCCTCGACGTCCCCGAGCCCTTCGCTAAGCTGATGGAGCAGGAAGGCCTGCTGCCCTTCTTCGAATCCCTCAGTTACACCCACCGCAAGGAGTACTGCCGATGGATCACTGAGGCCAAGAAGGAAGAGACGCGCTCGCGCCGCCTCGAAAAGGCGGTTGAGATGCTCAAACAGCGCGTCAAGACTCCCGGCTAGGACACCCTCCCGTTCTGCGGCCCCGTTCTTCGGACAGAGCAGGACACACCAACTGCTCCGCCCGCAGGGAAAACGCCACCCATTCAGTTACAAAATACTGCGATTGGCGGTCGATACCAGCATTTATGGTTGATTCTCGGAATTCCGGCTGCCAGGTAACTTGCCCGTCGCGGCTGATTGGCAGGAGAATTACTTGCCGGGAGTTAGATAGCGCCAGGGTCGTCAGGCCGCAACTTTAGGTGTGAATAGACGCACCGCCAGGCGTCGCCGCTTTGTTCGCACCAACAAATTCCGGCCACCCCGATTTTTTCTCCGTCCTGTAACCATTCCGTAAAGCTTCCCTCACACTCGGACGTTTATTCCTTGGTACGGTCGTCGGCAACACGCCGCACCCCCGAGGAACCGTGATGCAAAAAGCTCTTGCAACATCGCTGGCAACACTCATGATTGCCGGTCAGATGGCAGGATCCGTGCCTGCCCAGGCGCAGTCCTATGGCTCGACTTCCACCCCAATCAAGCATCTTGTTGTGATCTTTCAGGAGAACATCTCCTTCGACCACTATTTCGGTACCTACCCGAATGCGATCAATCTGCCCAACGAGCCCCACTTCTATGCCAAGCCTGGCACACCGACCGTAAACGGCTACACCGATGGGCTCCTCTTCAGCAATCCCAACTGGCTCAACAAAACTGGAAATGCCGACGGCGCTTCGAATCCCTTCCGCCTTGACCGCTCCGAAGCCGCTACCGCCGACCAGGACCACGATTACACGCCCGAGCAACAAGCCTTTCACGGCGGCCTGATGGACTCGTTCCCGGAATTCACCGGAACCCCCGGACCTCCGCCCAACGGGCGGTCAACCAATGGCCTGGTCATGGGCTACTATGACGGCAACACCGTAACCGGGCTCTGGAACTACGCTCAGCGCTATGCCATGAGCGATAACTCCTACGGCACCAACTTCGGCCCCTCGACACCCGGTGCCATCAATCTGATCTCCGGCCAGACCAACGGTGTCACCGATATGTCCAACGCCGGGGGCGATGTCATCGACGACGGCGCGGGGGGCACCACGTTGATCAGCGACGCAGACCCGATCGGCGACAAGTGCTCCACCACCACCGGAGCACTCGTGCAGTTCGGCGGCCAGAACATCGGCGACCTGCTCAATGCTCGCGGCATCAGCTGGGGCTTCTTTGAAGGCGGCTTCAATCTGTCGGTCACCAACCCCAACGGTACTACCGGCTGCAAGCGCTCCAGCATGTCCAAAGCCGTCGCTACTCCGAAGGCTGACTACATCCCGCACCACCAGCCCTTCCAGTACTACAAATCGACCGCCAATCCCAACCATCTCCGACCGACCTCAGTGAACTTGATCGGCGTCGATGGTGACCAGGCCAACCACCAATACGACCTCTTTGATTTCGGCGCAGCAGTGAGGGCTCACAACATGCCTGCCGTCAGCTTCCTGAAGGCTCCCGGTTACCAGGATGGCCACGCCGGCTACTCGACTCCGCTCGACGAGCAGTACTTCATCGTCACCATGATCAACTTCCTTCAGACCACTCCCGAATGGAAGTCCACCGCCGTCATCATCGCCTACGATGACTCCGATGGCTGGTACGACCACCAGATGGGTCCCATCGTTAACCAGTCGCAGACCGCCGCTGATGCCCTGACCGCTCCCGGCCAGTGCGGCAGCAGCGCCAACACCGCCCTTGCCGGTGTCAGCGTCGCGCATGCCCAGGGACGCTGCGGCTACGGCCCGCGCCTTCCCTTACTCGTGATTTCGCCCTACGCGAAGGGCAACTACGTCGACCACACCGTCACCGATCAGTCCTCCATCCTTCGCTTCATCGAGGACAACTGGCTCGGCGGACAGCGCATCACCGGCTCCTTTGACGCGCTCGCCGGAACCCTCAACGGCATGTTCGACTTCAAGAGTCCGTCCAATTCCGGCGAATACCTGCTCGACCCCATCACCGGCCTCGTCACCACCAACCAGGGCGGCGCCCAGTAAATACCGAACCCATGCGCGAAAGGGTAGCGGCCCCGCGCTGCTACCCTTTTTCTTTCAGGAGAACCACCCCGCTTGAAGTCGCGACCGCAACTCACCCGCCGCACCTTCCTCACCTTCAGCCCCCTCGCCCTCGCCGGACTTGCACTGAGCTCCGACCTGCACGCCCAGCCCAAATCCCCGATACTCGACCCCTCCACACTCGACCCCTTCGTCGACCCGCTGCCCATCCCCGCCGTCGCGCAACCCGCCGGAACCCGCCCCGACCCTGACAACCCCAAACAGCAGATCCCCTTCTACCGTCTCCCCATCGCCGAATCCCCAATCAAGCTCCACCGTGATCTGCCTCCCACCCGCATGTGGACCATCGGCGGATCATTCCCCGGCCTGACTCTCGAATCCCCCATCGCCCAGGGAATGATCGTCGAGTGGCAGAACCGCCTCCCCTCCCGCCATCTCTTCACCATCGACCACTCCCTCCACGGAGCAGAGAAGGCCGTCCCCGACGTCCGCGCCGTCATCCACCTCCACGGAGGCCGCACCCCCGCCGCCAGCGACGGATACCCCGACGACTGGACCCTCCCCGGGCGCTCCCAGACCTGCCACTACCCGTCGCTCCAGCACGCCGCCACGCTCTTCTATCACGACCACACCATGGGCATTAACCGCCTCAACACCTACGCGGGAATGCTCGGCCTCTGCATCCTCCGCGACTCCCGCGAAGACGCCCTCCGCCTGCCCACCGGCCCCCACGACATCCCGCTGCTCATCTGCGACCGCATCCTCCGCGCCGACGGCCAGCTCGACTACCCCGTCTCCGAAAAGCGCGGCGAAGTCTGGGTCCCCGAGGTCTTCGGAGACGCCATCCTCGCCAACGGCAAGGTCCTGCCCTACCTCGACGTCGAGCCCACCCTCTACCGCTTCCGCCTCATGAACGGCTCTAACGGACGCTTCTTCCGCTTCTCCCTCCGCAACCAGGCGCCCTTCCACGCCATCGCCTCCGACCAGGGACTGCTCGCCGCACCCGTCCCCCTCAAGCGCATCACCCTCGCCCCCGCCGAACGCGCCGACATCCTCATCGACTTCAGCTCCCTGCCCGGCGAGCACACCGAGCTCATCAGCGACAGCTTCTCTATCCTGCAATTCCGTGTCGCGTCCGCTTCCAAAGTCCAAAGCGCCGCACCGATATCCCAGAGTGCCCTACCGAAATCCCAGAGTGCCGAAGGGACGAAAGAATCCGTAGCCCGGCACGGAAGTGCCGGGAACTGGGACACAGAACAGATCGAGTCCCGCCAGGGACGGCACATCAACCTTTTACTCGCCACGAGCCGCGATGGGATGGTGAGACGAACGGCGGAAATTGAAAATCCGAGCCCTGAGCTCTATGCTCTGAGCTCTGCGTCAGAGTCGAGGCACCTGCTTCTTCCACCGAACCAGTTGCCCCATGTCTCGACTCTGGGACATGGGTTGGCCGCGCAAATCCCCGCCACCCTTCACGACACACCCCGCATCCCCGAGTCCGCCGCCGTCCGCACCCGCCGACTCACCCTCGACGAGCGCATGGACATGATCCAGCACTCCATGGGCATGCTGCTCAACAACACACCCTGGCACGCCCCCATCACCGAAAAGCCCGTCCTCCACACCACGGAGATATGGGAGCTCGTCAACCTCACCGACGACTCCCACCCCATCCACTTACATTTAGTTCGCTTCCAAATCCTCGACCGCCGCCCCTTCGACACCTTCGAATATCAATCCAAGGGCACACTGCACTTCTTCGGACCCGCTCGTCCGCCCGCGCCTGAAGAAATGGGATGGAAAGACACCGTGCGCGCCGACCCTGCCATGGTCACCCGCATCATCATCCCCTTCGACGGATACGCCGGCCGCTACGTCTGGCACTGCCACATCCTCGAACACGAAGACAACGAGATGATGCGCCCCTTCGAGGTGGTGCCGTAAGCTCCTGACGACGTCGGCCAAATTGAAGCCGGCCTGCGATGAACTCATCAAGCTGCCCTGACTCGAGGCCAAAAGATTTGACGGGATGTGGCCGGCGGCGGAGTGCCGGGTGGCGCCGACACTGCCAAAGTAAAACCTGGAAAACATTCGGCGCTAGAACGCCTCGATATGTGATTCAAGTCACCGACAAGCGCTCCCATGCAGAGGAGAATTGCGGTGCAGGAACGGGCGATTCGACTGGCAGCATTGCCGGCGGAGGCAGGGAGCTGCGACAGCCGCGCCGGTAAGTGGTGGTGCTGAATTCGTTGGCGGCGCACTACGGGTAAATTCACAGATCGAATTGCCTGCCGAAACCGCGACGAGGCGGGTTACGGAACGATCGGAAAAGGAGCACAAATTCATGAAACGCAACATTGGATACGCAATCGCGTTGCTCACGCTCGCAACGGGCTTTTCCGCTCCTTTGCCGGCTCAGCAACCCAGTGCCGAGAAATCAGACCTGATCGATTCCTCGGCGATGGATGCCTTGAACGAGATGGGCACCTACCTTCGCTCCCTCAAGGATTTTCAGGTTAAATCTAGCTCGACGTCGGAGGATGTGCTGGAGGACGGAGAGAAGTTGATGTTCGTTCGCACCACGGACATGCTTGCCGTTCGGCCCAATAAGCTTCGCATGGATATCCAGGGAGATCAGATGTCGGGTCTGATCTTGTATGACGGGAAGACATTCACGGTCTTCGCCCGTGGTGCAGGTTACTACGCAACTGCGGACGCACCCCCAACCATCGGTGAATTGATCGACATTGTGCGCGACAAGTACGACATGGAGCTTCCCCTCGTGGATCTCTTCCTGTGGGGCGGCCCGCAGGCGTCCACGAACCAGATCACCGAAGCCACCGATTTTGGCCCTGGCGACGTTGAAGGAACCACCTGCGAGCGCTACGCGTTCCGGCAGCCCGGCCTCGACTGGCAGGTCTGGATCCAGTTGGGTGAACATCCTCTACCCAGAAAACTGGTTTTGACCACCACCACTGACGAGGCTCGTCCGCAGCACGTTTCGGTACTGACCTGGAACCTCGCGCCATCCTACAACGATGCGGCCTTCGTCTTCGATCCTCCGGCGGATGCCCACAAGATCGTTTTCGCCGGACAGAAAGCGGCCGCGCCAGGCGGCAACTAGGAGCTACACATGAAACTGACTACTAGATTCGTTCTATCGTTCTCGCTGGCGCTCCTTTTGGCAGTTCCATCCGTTGCCCAACGCGGCGGCGGTGGTGGCAACAGAGGTGGTGGCAACAAAAACAACGGAGCTGTCCGTTCGACTTCCAACAACAGCGTCAATCAGGCGAACCGCAGCGCCAACAGCAACACCAATGCCAATCGCAACGCTAACGTCAATCAGAACGCGAACGTCAACCGCAATGCCAACGTAAACCAGAACGCGAACGTAAACCGCAACGTCAACGTCAACCAGAACGTCAACGTCAATCAGAACGTCAACGTAAACCGAAACGTTAATGTCACCGGTGGGTACAACGGTTACGGCGGCGGAGGTTGCTGCTATCACCCCGTTGCGGCGGCGGCGGCGGTTACAGCGGCAGTCGCAGTCACCGCCGCTGCGGTCGGATCGATGGTGAATACGCTTCCGCCCAGCTGCCAACCCATCGTCGCCAACGGTGTCACATACCAGCAGTGCGGCAGCACCTACTATCAGCCACAGATGGCCGGCGGGAACACGACCTATGTAGTGGTCAACCAGCCGTAGTTTGCAGCGATAGCGACGAAACTGCGGGGGCGCAGGGTGCCCCACATCTCGATTTTGAGATGTGGGCTAGGATCGCGCCCGATCCGCCCTAAGCCTCAACAGATCCAGCCAATCTCATCGCCAGACTCACAAAATCGCTTGCGCTCTCCGATGTGATTCCATCTGGCGCAGCAAGCTCCGCTTCGTTCACCAGCAGCCTGAGTCTCGAGAGCAGGTCATATTGCGCGGTTGAAATCACGCCCTTATTAAGCAGAAGAGCGCCGATCACCATCGGCATGCCCAGCGCACCATCGGCAATTTCGACACTGCGCGTCCGCGCCGCATCCGTAATCGCCTCCTCCACCCTCCGGAACGCCATCCGTATCGCCGAGCGCGGCCGCACCTGTGCCATTTTCATAAGATCTTCCCACCGGTCCCGCTCCGCTGCCGAAGCCTGAGACGGAACAGCCACGGCATCTACCGTCTTCGCGAGTTCTGCCACCTCCTGGCCGAAGCGGATCTCAACATCGCTGTACTTCACAGTCCTCACCAGCGGAATCAATGCCAGCAGATGCTTCCGCAGCAGCAGCACACAGGTCAGGACGGTCACCGGCCACACCACCGAGCCGATTACCTGCGCAACAAACCCGAGAACCCCGGCACCCGAATCTTTCATCCGCCCATCTTATGCTTGACTGCCGGGGAAATTATCGGGACTGTCTTGAACTGCCAGCCTCGCACCGCGAGGCCCCGGTAGAAGCGCGGGGCTTTAGCCCCGCGACAAACAACCGGTCCGAAGGACCGGACCTTACTGCCGTCGGCCGGAGTGGAGTCGAAGACGAAACGACATAAGACGACCCGATCCGACGCGCGGAAACAGAAACAAGAAGGCCCGGCTGCAATGCAGCCAGGCCTCCCTGTTTTAGGCTCCCATGGCGGATGGATACTACATCTCTAGACCCGGCTAAACCTGCCCGCGAGAAATACCCCCGCTGCATTTCCTGCACCGGAACTGCAAAGAAGACCCGGCACCCACGCGGCCGGGCCTTCTTTTTTCGAACCGCCCCACGCGGCGGTCGAACTCAAACTCTCTGCGCCGCCTAACCTGCCTGCGCCAGAAACTCCACCGCCTCGCATTCGCGGCACTTCGCCCTGTGCATCAGCATGGCGGCAAGAGCCACCTCTACACGCCACGCCACATCCTGGGGAACTCCCGCACCAGCCAGTATCACCGCATCGCGCGCGGCTGCCAGAAATCGGATCGCGAGCGAACTTCCCGTCTTGCAGAACAGCGCCGCGTTATCGAAAACTATCGGATCATTCAGATTCACTAGCCTATTGTCCGCGAAACAGCGCAAATCCCGCTGACAACCTTTGGCTATCTTTCGGCCAGAATTGTGAAAAAAATTGACCAGCCACATCTCTGGCCGACAATTTCCCCCAAACCGCTAAAATAGAAGTAGGGATAAAAAGAGAGTCCGCAGCCGCAGCTTTCACATTTAGGCACAGCCGAGGCCTTTCCTCCTTACGCCCGAGGGCTTACCCAACTCTTTTGGAATCAATCAGTCTCGGCCAAGCATAATGATATGAATCGATAACAAGCGCTCGTCCTTTTACCCTGAAATTGGTTCAAATCGGCATTGTTAAGTCCTTTGTTATCTATTAACAGCCGATAAGTCCTTTAATATCTGTTAAGTAGCGACTACATCTCGCTTAAATCACATAGAATCTATTAATTACAGAATCCAGAACGAAAACAGGGGAGAGGGGGTACCCCACCCACCTTCCCAAAATGGAACTCCGGATGCAGAGCCCCGAAGTAGAGGTACATAGTAGATACTGTCTCTTCGGAGACATACCTTGTCCTCATCGCCCACCGCTGCCGTCCTCGGCAAACTAGGACTCCCCGCCCCCATCGCCGAGCTCGCCCAAAAATCCTGGGACGCCATCATCGTCGGCGCCGGCCACAACGGCCTCGCCTGCGCCGCCTACCTCGCCCGCGCCGGCAAGCGCGTCCTCGTCCTTGAGGCCCGCGACCGAGTCGGCGGAGCCTGCACTATCGAGGAGCCCTTCCCCGGAGTGCGCATGTCCCCCTGCGCCTACCTGGCCGGCCTGCTCCACCCGCTGGTGATCGAGGAGCTCGACCTTCCCGCCCGCGGCTTCCAGTGGACCCCCGCCGTCAACGGCCTCTTCGTCCCCTTCCTCGACGGGTCGAGCGTCCAGCTCTGGGACGATGATGAACGCTGCGAGGCCGAGATCCGCAGCTTCTCCCCTCAGGATGTGCAGGGCTGGCGCACCATGACCGACGTCATCCGCCGCCTCCGCAACGCCCTGCGGCCCGCCGGCGAACGCGACCTGTGGATCGGCGACCCGCCGACGGAGGCCGAGATAGACCAGCGCCTCGGGTCTGACGCCGAAGCCCGACACGTCCTCTGCGACTGGTCCATGGCCGAGTTCGTGGAGCACTACCTCACTGACGAGCGCCTGCAGATCGCCCTGCTCGGCCAGGGGGTAATCGGTACCAACGCCAGCCCCTTCGACCCGGGCACGGCATCCATCCGCTTCCACCACGCCTCCGGCCGTCTGGGAGGGATGCCCGGCATGTGGGGATACGTCAAGGGTGGCATGGGTATGGTCTCCTTCTACCTGTGCGACGCCGCCCGCGAGGCCGGGGCCGTGGTCGCCACCGGCGTCCCCGTCGCCCGGATCATACCGGGGGTGGGTGTCCAGCTTGCCGCCGGCGAAAAAATCACTGCACCAGTCGTGATTTCAAACGCCGATCCCCGCCGCGCCCTCGCCATGCTCGACGAAGCAGCTGATCCAGCCTGGAAAGCGCAGGTCGAATCCGTCCCGATCGAAGGCTGCACCGTCAAGCTCAACGTCCTGCTGCGCGAGCTGCCCAACTTCACCTCGCGGCCGGGCGCCATCGAGCCTCACCACTACGGCCAGATCAACGCCCCGCTCACCAAGTCAGAGTGGAAAGCCAGCTTCGCCGCCGCTCGGCGAGGCGAACTCCCCGGTCAGCTCTGGTGCGAGCTCTACTTCCAGAGCGTGCACGACTCGACTGTCTCGCCCGCCGGACAGCACACCATGAGCATCTTCGCCCAGTACGTGCCGTACGCCTTCGGTAGCGGCTCATGGGACACCCGCCGCGCCGAGGTCCAACGACTTGCCCTCGACTCCCTCGGGCGCTTCTGCTCCAATATCCCCGCGGCCGTGCTCGACGTGCAGGTCCTCGGTCCTCCCGACATCGAGGAGAAGGTAGGCCTAACAGGAGGTCATATCTTCCAGGGCGAATGCCTTCCGCCGTACATGTGGTCACGCCGCCTCTCTGCTCGCACTCCGATGCCCGGAGTCTATCTCTGCGGAGCCGCGACCCACCCGGGCGGCTCTGTCATCGGCATCAACGGCCGCAACACCGCCATAGCCGTCCTGCGGGACCTTGGCGCTGGTCGGGCCGCAATCACTTCGGCGGATACTGCTTCCCCGCTCCCGCCCGTTCATTGAAAACGTCCAGTTGCCCCTTCGCAAACGCCGTGACCTTGAGGTAGTTACCTGTGTCGCGTCCTTGTAGATTCGCGATCCGCGCCGCATCGACATTATGAGTGGGGCCGCCCTCTTCCGAGTAGTGTAACTGCCACAGATCCTCCAGACCGGGCGCCTTCTCGATTGTGTCCCACACGGACGGCGAGCCGCCCTTCTTCGCTCCGTTATCCATAATGGCCACACGCGCCCCAATAGCGTCGATAAGAGCGGGGCTGCTGCTCTGGTTCCAGCCGTGATGCGAGACAACAAGGAGATCGACATGCCCGATCTTGTTCACCGGACACATCAGCTCCATCTCCTTATCCCAGGTGAGGTCGCCGAGATCGAGGATCCGCAGCTTGCCGTAGGTGATCATCACTCCCATAGATCGGGCGTTCTCGGTCTGATCGGCTGGGCGCTTCTCTGAGGCGGCGCAGTACTGATTCGGCGCGCCTCCTCCGGGCAGGGGCTGGCCGATCAGATTGCCATCGGCGCTGATGACTGTGACGTGGATTCCCGGTATCGGCAGCACGTCGCCGGGTTTGGCTACGATATGGCCATAGTGGCCCTTGGCCAGAACTTCCTGGTATGCCTCAGCTACTTGTACTGTCGTCGGATCGACTGTCTCGCGGTTGGGACCGTGATCGATGAAAGTCTTGACAGGAACCTTGGCCGCCAGTTGGGGCACGCCGCCGGTGTGATCGACATGGTAGTGGGTCAGCAGTACATAGTCGATGTGGTCAAGGCCAGCGAGCTTCACAGCAGCGGCAATGCGGCTGGCGTCGCGGCTCTCATTCCCGGGCCACCCGGTATCGATAAGGAGAGAGTGCTTGTCGGGTGTAACGAAGAGGGTGGACTGGCCGCCTTCTACGTCAATGAAGTAGATCTGTAGAGGCGCGCCTGGCGGTTGAGCGGTACCGATTGCCACTCCACCGCAGGATATGGCGACCACCGACAGAAGCGTAATAGCTATTCTCGAAGCACGACAAGTCATAATCAGCAATTTAACTCCTATTGGGTATCGAGCTCGAGCTAAAGGGCCATACGCCTTATCCTTGGTTGCGATCTATAACACTCTGCCGTTTTCTAGGAAGGAGGTCACCTTCTTTCCTATTTTGAGCGGAGCGCAAAGCTCACATTGCCAAACAGTCAGAACTTTCCATCCCATCCTTTTGAGAGCTTGGCGGTTCCGTTCGTCGTTCTCCTGGTTCTTTGCGATTTTAGGCAACCAATAATTAGTTCGTGTTTGTGGGGGAGTTCCCTTCGGACATCCTTGGTGTCCATGCCAAAAACAGCCATTGACGAAAATGACCTTTCGCCTTCCCGGGAACACGATGTCTGGCGTGCCCGGTAGATCTCTGCGGTGCAGCCGATATCTGTAACCAGTTTGGGTCAATATCGCCCTTATGGCCCTTTCCGGTCCAGTGTTCTTCGTGTTTACGGCGCTCATTATGCGACTGCGAACCGCCTTCGAAACCTGATCAACCATCTGATTCATTCACCGGAACTGATCATTAGAACTCTGTTTGGGGTACGTCCGCAAAATCGTGTTTGATTGAGCTGAAGCGCTTCCCTAGGCGTCGACTAGAAGTTCTCTATGACGTCGGTCCTCTCCGCTTCCGTTCCGCCCGGAGAAAGATGGCGACGCCGATCCCGATGAGGATGGCCGTGGAGACGAGGACCTTGGCGACGGCGAGGAGTTTGTGCGGCTCGTCTTCTCCGGGAATAACGGACAAGACAATCGTCAGGCCGGTGGAGAGGAATCCGATGAGGGCGAGCGCGGTGGCGACGGGGCGGCCTCCCGGGACGCGGATCATATCGTCCTCAGGGGCTAAAGCCCCAACACGTTTTGAAGGGCTCATCGGCACGGCTGAAGCCGTGCCCTGATACGAAACGTGTCCCGGACGGCATTGTTCAGCAAGCTGTGAAGCCGTTCCCTGATACGAAACCTCTTGCTGCACGTGTTTTTCCTCAACCTGTAATGCCCCAACGGCTCGATCGAGGCTTACGGACGCGTTCGAGACTGACTCGCTAGTGGGACGGATTTTGTCTCGGCTTTGGAGGCGGATCATCGATGCGAACAGAAACAAGTATGGGATGAAGTAGGCGATGATCGACATGCTTACCAAGACGTCATAGGCTCCGCGGACGGAGGTGCCGGCCTGGCTGAGGAGAGCGACGATCATGCCTGCGAGCCCGTAGGTTCCGATGGCGACCCATGGGGTTTTGAAGCGGGGATGGATGTGTCCGAAGACGGGCGGGAAATAACAATCAATGCCGGCTACAAATGGCAGGCGCGAGGTTGAGGACAGATAGGCGGCGGCTCCTCCGACGGCGTTGAGGCCGAGCAGAATGGCAATGGGCGCGGCGAGCCAGGCGAGGTGCAGGCGCGTACAGAGGGTCATCATGCCGCGCATGAATCCGTCGACGCCGTGGACGGCATCGGAGGGGAGCGCGATGAGGAGCGCGGCGGTGCCGGCGATGTAGGCGACGGCGAGGATGGTTCCGCCGGCAAGCAGGGCGCGCGGGATGATGCGGCGCGGATTGTCGATTTCCTCTCCCATGAAGGAGCCGGCCTCGCAGCCTCCGAAGGCGAAGAAGATGGTGGACCAGAAGATGGCGTTCTTGAGGTCGGGGCGCGGGATCAGCTCATGGAAGGCGAAGCTGGTGGCCGATCCGAAGTGGGCCCAGGAGATGGCGGCCAGGACGACGAGGATGGAGATGGGCACGATGCTGCCGAGAGTGCAGACGTTGTTGAGCCACTTGCCGGCGTTGACTCCGATGATGTTCATGAGGGTGATGAAGCCGAGCCAGGCGAGCGCGAAGATGAGGTAGTAGCGGCTATCCGTCGAGAAATGCTGACCGCGAGCGCCAAAGGCGAAGAGTACGGAGCCTGCTCCGAAGTAGAGGACGGCGGGAAAGTAGGGCAGGTTGGACATCATGTATGTCCAGGCGGCGATGAAGCCGGAGAAGTCTCCGTAGGCTTCGCGAGTCCAGACGTAGAGGCCGCCCTCGGCGGGGTATCGCGAGGAGAGCTCAAGGACAGAAGCGGCGAGAGGGATGAAGAATCCGAAGAGGGCGAAGAGCCAGACGGTGATGGTGCTGGCGCCTGCGGCGGCTGCGGTGGCTACCCAGCGAACGCTGAGTCCGCTGACGATGTAGAAGAGGGTGAGATCACGAAAGGTGAGGGCGCGCTTCAGGCCGAGGGGAGGCGGATCGGCGGGATCGCGAGGGCAAGTAGGCGCGGTGGACATCAGGCTTCAGCGCAGCATACCTGAAGGGTGGGCGATCGCGAAGAAGAATGCTTGAGGGGGAGAGTTTGTCGCAGAAGCCAGCTCAATGTCCCTCGAGATACCAGGGAATATTGATGACGAGGATTCGCTGATTTCCCTTCACCAGCAAAAGTACCTTGAGCAGATTTGCGCGCTGGTTGTGGAGCAGATTCTCCCACCAATGGCTCACGACCAATTCGGGCACAAGCACGGCGATCTGGCGGTGCTCGTTGGCCTTCTCCTGTTGCAGGACGAAGTCAATCACCGGAGCGAGGACGAAGCGGTAGGGCGACTTGAGGACGGTGAGCCTGGGAACGGCGAGTCCCGCCCGAACTAACGGGTCGGCCACGTTTCTCTCCCACACGTCACAGATGCTTGCCTCGTCGTTGCCGGTGTCGACGTGAACGGCGATGATCTCCGGCGACATGCCCAGGGCGAATCGGAGAGCCTTTTCGGAAAGATGGCTCCAGCGGTCGATGGGGATGATGACAAGCGGCGGCTTGATGCCGTCGATGCTCAATGGGCGGGGATTGTCGGTGTCCCGCTCGACGTGCGCATAGTGCCGCTTCACCATGGTCATGAGCAGGATCATCGAGGGCACAAGCAGGGCGGTCACCCAGGCGCCGTCATGGAATTTGGCGACGAGCACGACGAGCGTCGTGATGCCGGTGGCGAAAGCGCCCAGGCCGTTGACGGCCATGCGCAGCCGCCAGCCGGGTTCCCGGTTACGGAGCCAGTGCACGACCATGCCGGCCTGGGAGAGAGTGAAGGCCAGGAAGGCTCCAATGGCGTAGAGGGGGATGAGGCGGTCGGTGACGCCTCCGAAGAGAATAAGCAGCAGGCCGGTGAGGGTGACGAGAGCGGCGATTCCGTGGGAATAGAGCAGGCGGCGTCCGCGGACGAAGAAGACGTGAGGCAGGTAATCGTGGAGCGCGATGGCGCGAGTGAGGCGCGGGAAGTCGGCAAAGGCGGTGTTGGCGGAGAGCGAGAGGACAAGCAGGATCGAGGCGATGGTGACCCAGTAGAAGACGCCGTGTCCCATGACGGCGTTGGTCAGCTGCGAAAGGACGCTCTGGTAGCCGGGCCCTTCGGGGTCGGTGGCTCCAATGCCATACCAGCGGCAGAGGAGGGCGATGCCGGCGAGAAGGACGATGAGCAGCGCGATGATGATTGTCAGCGTGAGCTTGGCGTTCTTTGTGGTCGGCTCGCGGAAGGCTTTCACGCCGTTGGAGACGGCTTCGACGCCGGTCATGGCGGTGCAGCCGCTGGCGAAGACTTTGAGAATCAGCCAGAGGGAGAGCGCAGCTGTTGCTGGCGGCAGCTTTGGAGGAGCGACGACGGGTGCGGGATGTCCGCCGGTTGTCAGGGTCTGAAAGATGCCGACCGCTATGACGGTGAGCAGCGTACC
This sequence comes from uncultured Acidobacteriaceae bacterium, assembly GCA_963721995.1. GTDB lineage: Bacteria > Acidobacteriota > Terriglobia > Terriglobales > Acidobacteriaceae > Silvibacterium. Next base: position 28,840 of record CAVRNK010000053.1, read on the forward strand.
CAGGAACAGGTAGGTGGGGATCATGAAGGCGACGCCGGTGTCGTGGACGCCGCGCAGGTTGATGATGGTGAGGATGAGCAGAATCGCGAGACAGATCAGCAGGGTATGCTTCTGCAAGCTGGGGACGGCAGAAATGAGAGCGCCGACTCCGGCGGAGATGCCGACTGCGGCGGTGAGGATATAGTCGATCATCAGCGCTGCGGCGGCGAGGAGGCCGGGGCCTTTGCCGAGATTCTCAGTTGCGACGGTGTAGGAGCCGCCGCCCTGCGGGTAGGCTTCGATTGTCTGGCGGTAGGAGAAGAAGACGATGACCAGCAGGATGAGGATGGCGGTGGTGACGGGAACGATGAGGTGAACGCCGAGAATTCCGAGCGGGATGAGGAGGGTCAGAGCGGCTTCAGGACCGTAGGCGGCGGAGCTCAGTGCGTCCAAGCCGAATATGGGAATGCCGGCGAGGGGACTGACTTGCTCTCCGCGTTCCTCAGATGTTGCGAGCGGCTTTCCAAACAGCAGATTGAGGACGTTCATGCGGCTTCTGAGCGCGTTTGAATAACCGCGACGCGAACCACTATATCGTGCCAGTCACAAACACGAAATGAAAGAGCGCCTTCCCGAGCGCATGCATGCGGCCTGGATTTATACGAAACGCTGCAGACGCATGATACGATCCCATCGCGTACTCTCTGCCACCTGGAAATTAGGCCCAAACATGCTGACCTCCTAATTTCTCAGACCCTCACAAAAAATCGCCGGGCGACAGCCAGATGGAACGACTGGATAGATACTACGCGCTCTGTAACACCCTCATACGGCAGGGCTCTCTAAGACAGTCGCAATACTTTGCTCGTCCTCCCAAGGCGCAGAATTACTAAACCAACCCGAATGGAGATTCGTTATGACCGCAAGCAGCCCCGGCGTTCGCGAAACATTTCCAGTCCACTACAGAACTCTGCCTGTAAATCAACAGGATGTCTTCTACCGTGAGGCTGGTCCACAATCGGCGCCCGTGGTTCTTCTCTTACACGGGTTCCCCACTTCGTCCAATATGTTTCGCAATCTGATTCCACGACTCGCGGCATCGTTCCATGTGATCGCTCCTGACTATCCCGGGTTCGGGTTGAGCAGCATGCCCGATCACGAGAGCTTTGCGTATACCTTTGAGAATTTGACCAACATCGTGGAACAGTTCGTTCAGGCGCTTGGCCTCGACAAATATTCACTTTACGTGATGGACTACGGCGCCCCGATCGGTTACCGTCTTGCTCTGCGACTTCCCGATCGTGTGCAATCGCTCATCGTGCAGAATGGCAACGCTTATGAAGAAGGCTTGCGGGAATTCTGGGATCCGATCAAGAAATACTGGTCTGATCCTCGACCGGAGAACCGCGAAGCGCTTCACTTCCTGGTCGATCAGAAGTCAACGCAGTGGCAATACGAGAACGGTGTGACCGACCGGACTCTGCTGGACCCGACGACGTGGATCTTGGACCAGGCCGGCTTAGATCGCCCTGGAAATCGGGAGATACAGATGGATCTGTTTCTCTCGTATGGGACCAATGTGCCGCTTTATCCGGAGTTTCAGGCCTTCTTTCGAAAGTATCAACCACCAACCCTCATCGTCTGGGGCAAGAACGACTTCATCTTTCCGCCTGAAGGTGCCGCGCCATATAGCCGCGATCTGAAAAACCTGGAGACCCACTTGTTGGATACCGGCCATTTCGCTCTGGAGACACATGGGGAAGAGATCGCGAGCCGAATTGAGAAGTTTCTCTCGGAGCAAAAACTTAAAGGTTAACGATCGATCACCCGAGCTGCTGACTAATTTGGAAATTGCCTGGTGCGGAGAGATGGCTCTCCTGGAATAGACTGACCCCGGATACAGCTTGGTGCCCTGACACTTCAGGCTGCTTCTGAACACTCAGGCGTCGAGCTTGCGGACGACGAGTTCGTTGAGGAGGGTCGGGTTGGCCTGTCCTTTGGAGAGCTTCATGACCTGTCCGACGAAGAAGGCGGCGACGGTCTTCTTGCCTCCACGGTACTGCTCGACCTGCCGTGGGTTGGCGGCGATGACTTCGTCGATCATCTTCTCGATGGCCGAGGCGTCGCTGATCTGTTGCGGCTTCTCGCGCTCGTAGACAATGCCGAAGTCTTCGCCGGTCTCGAAGGCGGTGTCGAAGAGTTGTTTTAACTGCTTGCTCGAGAGTTTGCCGTCTTCGGCGAGGTCGGCGGCGAGGGCCACCCCCTTCATCGAGATGGGGGACTGGGCTAAATCCAAACCGCTCAACTTCAGGCGGCTGGTGAGCTCGCTCTGGACGAGGTTGGCTACCCGGCGGGGGTTCCTGGCGGCGCGGGCGGCGGCCTCGAACTGGTCGGCGAACCCGCGGGTGGCGGTGAGGGTGGCGGCGTCCTGCTCGGTGATGCCGTACTCGGAGATCATGCGGGCGCGGCGGGCCTCGGGCAGTTCGGGCAGCTTCGCCGCCACTTCGGCCTGGAAGGCCGGGGAGACAATGAGCGGCGGCAGATCGGGCTCGGGGAAGTATCGGTAGTCGTGGGCCTGCTCCTTGGAGCGCATGGAATAGGTACGGCCCTCGTTGGCGTTCCAGAGGCGGGTCTCCTGGATGACGCGGCCGCCGGACTCGATGACCTCGACCTGGCGCTCGATCTCGTACTCGAGCGCCGACCGGATGAAGCGGAAGGAGTTGACGTTCTTCACCTCGGCCTTGGTGCCGAACTTCTCCTGGCCGCGGGGGCGGACGGAGACGTTGGCGTCACACCGGAGGGAGCCTTCCTCCATGTTGCAGTCGGAGACGGCGGTGTAGAGGAGGATCTCCTTGAGGCGGGTGAGGTATTCGTAGGCCTCGTCGGGAGTGCGGATGTCGGGTTCGGAGACGATCTCGATCAGAGGCGTGCCGCAGCGGTTGAGGTCGACGTAGGTGCGCGTGGCGGAGTCGGGGAAGCCGTCGTGGATGCTCTTGCCTGCGTCCTCTTCCATGTGCAGGCGGGTGATGCCGATGCGCTTGAGTCCGTTCGGACTGGGCACTTCTATATAGCCGTGCTCGGCGAGGGGCTTGTCGAACTGGGATATCTGGTAGCCCTTGGGCAGGTCGGGGTAGAAGTAGTTTTTGCGGGCGAAGATGGAGCGCTCACGGACCTGGCAGTTGAGGGCGAGGGAGGCCAGGGTGGCAAACTCGACGGCGCGCTCGTTGAGGACGGGCAGAGCTCCGGGCAGGCCGAGGCAGACCGGGCAGACGTTGGTGTTGGGGGGCGCGCCGAAGCGGTTGGCGCATCCGCAGAAGGCTTTCGTCTCGGTGAGGAGCTGGACGTGGACCTCGAGTCCGATGACGGGTTCGTACTTGGCCAGGATGTCGGCGGGAAGGCTGGTCGCGGTGCTCATGCAGCCTTCAGTTTAGCAAGACAGGGATTAGGGATTAGCGATTAGGGATTGGTAACGTTAACCGCTGGCGGGCTACCCTACCCCCTCCCCCCTTGATATTGCAAGTATGTCATTTCAGGCGAGTTAATGGGTAGGTCGTCCGTATGTATGACAAAACAAAATAGATATGGGCTTGTATTTGAAAATAAATGACTTATGGGGCTCTTCCGGTGAGGTCGATTCCCAGTTTGGTACTGAGACACGAAAGCCCGGCGATGCCGGGCTTTTTGTGCTCCTATATTTCAGTTTACCGGACCGGGCTGTAATTGCCCGCCAACTATTTCTTTGGGGACTGGTGGAAGCCGAGGAGGTTTCCTTCGGTGTCCTTGAAGGCGGCGATGAAGCCCCAGCCCGGTCCGATTTCGGTTTTGGGGAGGGCGACGGTGCCTCCGGCGGCTTCGACTCTTGCCATAGCGTCGTCGATGGAGTCGACCTGGATGTAGTTCATGAAGGGCTGGCCGGGGTCCCGGCGGGGCATGAGTCCTCCGTTGATGCCGGTGTCTCCGTCTTTGGTTTCGACGAGCCAGTAGTTCATGTTCCAGGGGTCGGAGATCTTCCAGCCGAGGGCCTGTTCGTAGAACTTGGTGGCGCGCTGGAGGTCGTCTGCACCGTTGCGTCTTTAGCGGTTGCCTCAGGGTACAATTCACTCCTCAAGGTTATGGCAATGTCACCAAGCAAAACCCCTCAATCTTGGAGCGAGGAATTCAAGATTCTGTATCACGACGTTAGAACAGTCGATCCCAACTTGATTACGCTTTCTCCCGAGGTCATCGAGCGTATAAGCGGCATCTTGCAACATGACCAATCGACAGCTGACACCGCACGGTACGTTATGGGAGCTACCGGTGCAATGATTGCGCTAGCGCTGAGCGCTGTTCTAATTCGCGGCAGTTGGGTGTTTTTTAGTTCTTACTCCTCACATCTCCTATCCCTCTTAGCACCGCCTCGTTTGGGCGCGCTTGCTATCGCCGGGCTAGTTTTTGCACTCACCGCGACCAGCTATGCGATCATGTTGCCCCTAACTTATTACTTATTTCGTGGCAATCATTCCTTCCTTCCACGTTCAAGTTACATGTGGATCGATCTTAAGAATCGTCGATTTCTGCTATTCGCTGGGATTTGCATCTACCTCGCCTTTCCCATTATTGTTGGCGCAATCATTTCTGCGGACTCACGAGCAGCCCTCTTTGTCCACGTTATTGCAACCGCCTGGTCTTGTCCCACACTAGTTTTGTTGGCTTTTTCATTGGCTGTTCTCATGTCGACCGTGGTCTACCGGCGTCCTCATGCGGGTACACAGCGCGTAGCTCTTGAGCTTCTTCGACTTATCCATAAGTTAGGTGATGTCACTGCGCCTGCGGCTTTGACTCGCGATGACCGGCAGCAGTTGCTCAACCAAATTGGCAACTGCTCAAGTCGGATACGTCGGCTATATCCCGATAGCATGGACGCTGCGGACGACTGGGCGCAGAAGCAAGTGGGGCTTGCCGCGGACAACTTTCTCGCATTATCAAGCTGGTTGTATTTCCCACAACAAGGGACCATAGAATCTTTGCGGAGCGCACTTTGCACCTATGCAAACATATTTCTCACCGGCAATCTGCATGAGCTTCCTCGTGGTGAGACCAGCGAATTACAGGGCCTGTATTTTTCGTCTCGCCCAATAACAGTGTGGGCGAAATTACTCTTGTTCCTAAGTGCTCTTGCATACCTCGGAGTTCCCCCCGGGACTGTGCTTTTCTGGGTGATTTATAAGCGGATAACGATTCCGGCGGTTGCCGACGGTCCATTGATTCTTCTCTATATAATCTGGACCCTATGCGGCATAGCGGTTTTTGCGGAGAAATTTAGCCCTGACGCCCGAACAATGTTTGTTGAGGGATTTAAGGCTGTTATTGGACGCAAATAGTGCCTTCTTTTCAGGTCCGCTTCAGATCGTTTGAATAGTGAGCCGTAAACGTTGGTCCGATGTAGCCAAAGAATGAATAGGTAGAGCAACCTATGGATCTTTCGATCATCGACGCTTCGCACGGCTTTTCAAGTCCGCGGTGCTCTCTTTCACGTCCGTCTCATGTCGTCTGCTTTGTTGCTTCTTTCGTGCAAGAACAGCCTGCGGCAGCGATGTGCATTCCTTGTGGAACGCGTCTTCCCCGGCCTGAAGGCCGGTGCTTTTACCGGAAAAATCAGGGTTAAGGGAACAGGGTGTTGAAAAAGCAGGTCCTTTGATTATGCGCTCCGCTCAGGATGACATCGTGGTTTTTGAGTGAGAAAGAGCAGGTCCTTCGACTCCGCGCTGCGCGCTCCGCTCAGGATGACATACCTTTAATATCTTTCAATGCCCGGCGTGGTGGAACAGTTCAAGCAGGAAAAACAACAAGCATGATCCACAAAACCAGAGGCCAAAGGCGGCTGGATTGCGAACCTTGCGGCGTCCGGCAACCAGATATGCAATCAGTGCCGGGAGGAGGATGCTGCCGAAGGCGTATCCCTGGGCCTCGCGGTCCATTCGCCGTTTGCCCAGACGCGTGCTGTCGATAAGCTGAGCAGCACTCCGACGACGATACAAACCCAGAAGATCAGCCCGAAGGGTTTGGAAGGAGGCGCAGGGACGACGGGAGCGGGCTTGCTGTCCATCGATAGGCTTCTCCGTAAGGTCTGGGATTGGACTCTATGGCCTGGGCAAACGACAGTCAAGAGTGGGAGTTGTTGTCGCGGCTATTCTCTGAGCGGTCTTACTGAAATTAAACAGCAGGTCCTTCGACTGCGCCCGCCGCGGGCGGACTTCGCTCAGGATGACAACTTTGGTTTGGGCAGGGAAAAAGCAGGTCCTTCGACTCCGTGCGCCGCGGCGCACTCCGCTCAGGATGACATCACTTTTCATTGGGACTGTGCATAGGTGTGACTCCGGCTTGCTCGTCTTTTGAATAGGGCTCTCCATAGTAGGGGAAGTCGGCGCGGATGCGGGTGGGGTCGGGGGCGGCTCCGTCGACGATGGGCTGGTCGGCGGTGAGGGACAGCATGACGTCCATGGCGTCGTCGGCGAGGGTGCGGCCGTTGAACCTGGTCGTGTCGAAGACGGCGGGAGTGCCGATCTCATAAGGCAACGTCGTGGGGCAGAGGCGTGCGGCGAGCTGCTTTCCGTATTCGGCGGGATTGGGTGCGGAGCCGGCGTAGGTGGTCATCTTCTCGGCGAAGTCGGCGATGGCGGAGGCGAAGCGGCTGACGTCTTCGGAGGGAATCGAGGCGTTGAACTCTTCCTTCAGATCCGAATATGGCGGGAGGGCGGGCCAGGCGGACTCTTTGAGGAAGATGTGGGTGACGAGGGGCAGTCCCCAGCGCGAGACCTGGACTTCGGGGGCGTGTCCGTAGAGCGAGATGGTGGTCCAGGCGTGGACCATGCCTTGTCCGATGAGGTGGTTGGGGACCTCGAGGACGATGGCGGTGACGTTGCGGCGGGAGAAGAAGTTCTGGTGCTGCTGGAAGGCGTCGCCGTTGTAGCGGTGGTCGTGGAAGAAGGCGGTGAGGTAGGCGTGGAGACCGTTGGCGTTTGCGGCGAAGAGTTCAGGAGCGATGCCGACCCAGGCGCGGATGCCGGATGCGGAGGCGACGGTTCCGGTCTCGCCTTCGATGAGGAGCTCGCCGGAGTCGCCGCGGAGGGCGTCGTCTCCGGTGGCGCGGCGCACCTGATAGGGCTGGATGTGGGTGTGTTCGTCGCCGGCGACATGGCGGGGCTGGGCGAAGCGGAACTTGAAGGTGACTTCCTCGCGGGCGTCGGCGTTGAGGTCGAAGCGGAAGGCGTAGAGGCCCTCGGGGTGGAGGGTGTCGGGCGACGAGAGGCCGAGGTCGGGGTTGACGGTCATGGCCATGACGGTGTTTCCGGGCGCGCCGTCGAACAGATAGAAGTCGCAGAGGTTGAGACTTGGATCTTCTTTCGAGAGCTTAGTGTCGAAGTGGTGCGACATCGGAGAGTCCTCGGATGTGAGTTTTGCGCGGCACAATTGAGACGCGGATAACAGGCACAAAATTACAGGAAAATTTCAGCTATTTGTTTTCGCGTCGAAGAAATTTCGCCAGACGATTTGCCGTAACCAAAAAATGAGCCGAGGCGGCGTAGGAATATGTAGCCGTTGACGGGTCCGAAGCTGCGGGCCCTGAACTCCGATCATGTCTTCTTCCCCTTCCTATTTAATTACAGGCCTTGGCGCGTCCGCGACGTTTGCGGAGGCAGTGAGAGTGCACTGGCGGGAATACCTGCTGGAAGCGATCGAGCTGGGCATCCTGATGGTTTGCATCTGCCTCTCGGGCGCACTGATCTACAGCCGCGATTCTCCCTTGCAGCGCCTGCCGCTCTCGCCGCCGGAAAGAGCGCTGCTTATGGGCGTACTTGTTGCAGCGTCGACGTATTTCATCATTCGATCGCCGTTTGGGCGGCGTACGGGAGCGCATCTGAATCCTGCGATCACGGTTGCGTACTTGTGGCTGGGCAGGATTAATCGCTGGGATGGGCTGAACTATATCCTGGCGCAGTTTACGGGCGGGGTGGCGGGTGTGTTTCTCGCTTACCACGCGCTCGGGCGCCACTTGTCTGCGCCGCCGGTGCGATACGTGATCACACTGCCGGGAAAGTTCGGCGTTGCGATGGCGCTGGCCGCTGAATTTGTCCTCGCCGGGCTGCTGATGGCCGTGGTGCTGTTTGCGACGAATCACCGCCGGCTGGCGCGGTTCAGCCCGCTGCTGGTGGCGGCGATCACGGTGCTTTATTACGTGCTGGGCCCGTCGATCTCGGGGTTCAGCGTGAATCCGGCGCGGACATTTTCGTCGGCATTCTTTGCGTGGGTGTGGCAAGGGGTCTGGATCTACTTTGCGGGGCCGTGCCTCGGGATGATGGCGGCTGCGTCGATCTACGTGCGGAGCATGGGGCCGACCCGTGTGTACTGCTTCAAGGTCTTCCACGATTTGGAGACACCGTGTCCGTTTCTGTGCCGGTTCAGGGAGTTGTTTAAGGACGGCGAAGGATAGAGCGGGTGCGTTTCCGGCCACGCTCAGGCTATGGGACACGCGGTGTTCTGAGAGTGGCGCGCTACTTGACCCTGGTGGCGGTGCCGTCCATGACGTTGTTCCACGTCGTGCCGTCGGGTGACATCTCGTATTTGAAGCTGTAGGACGTGGGGGTGAGGATCTTCATCGTGAAGCGGCCTTTGATCGTGTTCTCGCCCATCTTCTGGTCGCCGATCCAGGTCCAGGTATCTCCGTCGACGGTGCCAGTGGAGTGCTCGGCTTCGCCCATGCTGTTGAATTCGTCGTACGTGTAGGCCTTCCGGTCGGGGTTGTAGCCCATGAAGGCGATCGCGGTGCCACCGCCCATGGAGGGGCTTTCAAATTTTGAGTGAGAGACGAGGAAGAAATTGCCATCCATCCATTTGTCTTCCTCGGTCATGGTCATCTTGCCTCCGGGTCCCATGGGGCCGGGCTTCATCTCGCCCTCCATCTTCCACATGCCTGCGAAGTAGTCCAGCTTTTTGAGTTCGGGCCCGGGCTTGGGTGTGGGCATCTGGGCAAGAGCGGAGACGGCGACGGCCAGGCCAGCGAGGATGGGAGCGATGACGACGAGTCGCTTCATGTGAGTACCTCGATTATGGGTGATCCCGTGTGGGCACTTCTGTTTCTGGCACGTCGGGTAGGGGATGCGCTCTGCGCCGCGAGGGAATGGTACGTGGCGGGTAGAGGGAGGTCAAGGGTGAGGATTTGCGGCTACTGAGGCCGAGGAGAGCCTACTGCTCTTTAAGTCGCTCGATGAGTTTGAGGGGGTGAATGGGTTTGGCGATGAGCTCGAATTCGAAGCCCTGTTTCTGGCCCTCGAGAAGGGCATTGGAGATGCCTGCCTGACCGGAGAAGAGGAGGATTTTGGCGGCGGGGAACATCTTTCGGACGGCGATGGCAAGCTCGACACCGTTCATGCGCGGCATGAGCACATCGGAGAGAACGTAGTCCGGGTGGAAGCGGCCGGCGATCTCGAGCGCGGACCAGCCGTCGTAGGCGGCCTTGACATGAAAACCAGCGCCGTCGAGGATTTCGCTGAGGGTGTCGGCAATGAGCCTCTGGTCGTCAACGACGAGAACTTTGCGGCGCCCCGGTTGAGGCCCGACCGGATCGCTCGCGGCGGAGCGGAATTCAATGAGATTCCTGAGGGACTCGTCTGAAGAAAAAGTCGAGCCTAAGAGCGTGTGGAGCATGGGCAGTCCTGGGGTCATTTGCTACGCCGGCCTCGACTCAAGTTGCGGGGCGCGGAGAGCAAAGGGGATGAAGATGGTGACGGTGGTGCCGCTTTTCCCTTGTTCCGTACTGCTGGAGATGGAAATCTGACCGCCGCGGGTGTCGATAAGTTGCTTAGCGACCCAAAGACCGATCCCGGTTCCGAGATCGCCTTTGGTGGTGAAGAAGGGCTCGAAGACTTTCGGCAGATTTTCCTGGGAGATTCCTGTTCCGTTGTCGCGAACGACGACCTGAATTCCGTCACTGCCGGAGCTCATTAATTTTCGGGCGGAGATAGTGAGCTTGCCATCCTCCGGCATGGCGTCGATGGCGTTGGCGATGACGTTGGAGAAGACCTGGAGCATCTCGCCCTTGCTGACGGTAATTTTTTGCAGATCATTGAAGCGCGTGTCGACGGAGATGCCGACAGAGATCAGCCTGGAGTTGTAGACGGTCAGGACGTTCTGGATGAGATCGTGCAGATGTATTTGTACCGGAGAGCCGGTGTCGCGGTAATAACCGAGGGTCTGGCGGGCGATGTGGGAGACGCGCTCGAGTTCTTCCTCGGCGGTGAGGAGATAGCGATTTCCCTTACTGCCGTCGGGGCAGCTCTGGCGGGCGAGGAAGATGAGGTTCATCAGGGATTCGAGGGGATTGTTGATCTCGTGGGCGATGGCGGCGGCCATGCGTCCGGTGGCGGCGAGTTTCTCGGACTGAACGAGGAGGCGCTCGATGCGTTTGCGATCGGAGATGTCGCGGGCGATCTTGGAGGCGCCGATGACGCGGCCGGACCGATCGCGGATGGGGGAGATGGTAACGGACACTTCGACGCTCTGGCCATTCTTCTTTCGGCGTGTAGTCTCGTAATGATCGATGCGGTCGCCGACCCGAAGCTTGCCGAGAATTTCATCTTCTTCGTATTGCAGCTCAGGAGGAATGAGGCGCAGGATGGGCTGGCCGATCATTTCCTCGGCGCTGTAACCGAACATCCGTTGAGCTCCCTGATTCCAGGTCCGGATGATGCCGTTGAGATCCTTACTGATGATGGCGTCGTCGGCCGAGTCGACGATGGCGGCGAGACGGTAGCGGGTCTCGTCGGTCTTGCTGCGGTCGGAGATGTCGCGGGCAATCTTTGAGGCGGCGATGACGCGGCCAGTGTCGTCCCTGACAGGAGAGATGGTCACAGAGACGGGGAAGCGCTCGCCGCTTTTCTTGACGCGGATGGTCTCGTAGTGGTCGATTCGCTCGCCTTGCTGGAGCTTGCGGAGAATTTCGTCCTCCTCGTGGTGCAATTCGGGAGGAATGAGGCGGAGGATCGATTGACCTATGATCTCCTCGGGGTGGTAGCCGAAGACTCGCTCGGCAGCGGCGTTCCAGGTGATGATGTTGCCCTTCAAGTCCTTGCTGATGATGGGATCGTCGGAAGAGTCGATGATAGCGGCCAGGTGAAAACGGGGATCCAGGCGAGGCGGCGTCGTCCCGGCCTGGGCATTGCGCGAAGCGCTGGTGCGTCCATACTCCAAGGCTCGTGACTCCAGGAATGGCACAAATATTCGAGGGTAAAACACCCTCCGGGTGGTTAAGATGCCATTGAAACACAGATAGTTGACTGATGACCTGGAGAGCTAATGGCATGTGCGGTAGGTTTCGCCTATGAATACGGCGTGTCTGGGCAGCGGCTTTCCCTTATCCGGGGCGTTGAGACACCGCAGACGTCGAGGCGGTAGAGAGCGAATTGCCGGCCAGCAAAAGATACAACTATTCGGGGGCGCCGCAGTTACAAATGCCCTGTCCGCTTCCAAGGATATTGATAAACGAGCACTGCGCCTGCAAATTGGCCAGTTCGGTCGCCCCCAGTGTTGAGTCCGAGGCCTCAGTTTCGGTAAGCGGGTAGGCTGTGCCGATGGGGTTCTGGATATGAGTCACCCAGACGCGCAGATTCGGTTTTGGAGTTACATTCGCAGTTGGATCGCACGGAGAATTATTGACTGCCGCGGATATAACCTTGATGACTCCATTGTGAGAAACGACGAAGGTTAACGGATTGAGGGTCAGCTGGGGGACGGTGAGGGTGAGAAGCCCGTTATGGCTGACGCTGCAGCCGCAGCACTCCGTCATCTGCTGATCCTGATCGAAGACATAAATCATCGCGCACAGATTCCCGTAGGTGAGACCGGGATTGGTGATTCGGACATTCGCAGTGGGCAGGGTGGGGGGAAACCCAAGGCCCCCACTGGTGAGGACGTATAGATTGTTGGAGAAGTAGTCGACTTTGTAGACATCCTGAGCGGAGGCGACGCCATCGCCCGCAATCACAACGCCAGCGAGTAACACTGACAAAAGGATGATGCTGCGGTTGATTATTTTCATGGGGGTTCTCCACGAGCGCTGAATTAGAGCCGGCAGCAGTCGAAGCGCTCGCGGTGGTTATGCTGGACCTCCATTCGGCGTGTGCGCAATTACCCAGTCGAAGTAGCCTGCGTCGCGACCGTAAATCAGCGAGCAGTCATAGGAATGCTTACTCTGCAACAGGAGACTAGTCTCATCTCAAAAATGTCCCTGATCGGCGAGGCCTGGCAGACTTATTTCCGGATGGCCGACGATCCATCCGGAAATGTACAGGCCTTACTCATAGACGGTTGGCGAAATCTGAAGCCTGCCAGGAAATCGACGAAAAGTAATGATCCCCCAGCGGGCATGGTGCTAGGATGACTTCGCGCCAGTTCCGGCTCGCAAAACGAAGCTGCACGAACCACCCAGCTACCTGCGGGCAAAATGTTAATGCAGCGAATATCTCGCCCGCAGCCAAGCAGATGAAAGGAGCCTCCCATGGCATCCATCTCCGCCCCCGCCTCTCTCATCACATGGAAAATCGATCCGGCCCACGCCGTCGCCGAATTCAAAGTCAAGCACATGATGATCGCCAACGTAAAAGGCACCATCAAGGGCATTGCGGGCGATCTTATGGAGCACACCACCGACGCGTCCCTGTCCTTCATTGAGGCCACCCTCGATGTCTCTACCCTCAACACCGGCGAACCCCAGCGCGACGGGCACCTCAAGAGCCCCGATTTCCTTGACCTGGAGAAGTACCCCACCATTACCTTCAAATCCACTCAGGTGGAGCGCAAGGGAGAAGACCAATACGCGGTAACCGGCGACCTCACCATCCACGGCGTGACTCGGCCTGTCACCCTCTCCGTCGAAGGCCCCACGCCGCCGCAGAAGGACCCTTGGGGAAATGTCCGCATTGGCCTGGAGGCCACGACCAAGATCGACCGCAAAGACTTCGGTCTCACCTGGAACACCGCGCTCGAAACCGGGGGAATCCTGGTAGGCGATACGGTGCACATTACCATCGAAGCGGAATTCATCAAGGGCTGAAGCTCTACCCTTGCTGATTCGGATTCTGGTCCGCCGGCAACCGGCGCGGTTCGGGAGAATCTGCGAGTCGACGCACTATTACGGCCGCACAACCGGCAATACGGAAGTTATGCCGCGGGGCAACCCTGCTTGTCGATTTATGAGACAGGTCACTAGTCCGGGTGCACCACCCGGAAGCCCTCCGGGACCTCTACATGCGGCGTATCCCAGCCGCCGGGCGGGAGGGCACACTGGTTCACCTCTTCCGGTCCCCACGTATGCGGCGCGTATCGATACAAGGGCGTGTCCTGGTGGAGGATCGGGTCAACGATCCTCCAGGCTTCTTCGACGTAGTCCTGACGGGCAAACAGCGTCGTGTCGCCGACCATGGCATCGCTGAGGACCCGTTCGTAGGCGGCCATTTCGCCGGGACGCGGATTACGACTGGCGATAAGCTCAACGTCGGCACGCTTTCCTCCTTCCACAAAGGGTGCGACGGAGACCATCATGGCTACGGTGATCTCCGGACTGAGGCGGAAGCGCAGGTAGTTCTGCGGGGGGTCGGGATTGATGTAGGTGGCGGGAAGCCGGCGGAAGCGGGCGATGATCTCGAAGCAGGTCATGGGTAAATTCTTTCCTGCACGGATATAAAAGGGCACTCCCTGCCAGCGCCAGGAGTTCAGCTCGAGACGAAGGGCAGCGAAGGTCTCGACCCTGGAGTTCGGAGCGACTCCGCTCTCCTGAAGATAGCCGTCGAATTGGCCGCGAATGATATTTTTGGGACCGAGGGGAGGAATGGTCTTGAGGACTTTGACCTTTTCGTCGCGCAGGCACTCGCTGTCATCGCGCGCCGGCGGATCCATGGCGAGGTTGCACAGGACCTGAAAGATGTGGTTCTGGACGACGTCGCGAATGGCGCCTGTCTGGTCGTAAAACACTCCGCGTCCCTGAATCCCGAAGTCTTCGGCCATGGTGATCTGCACACTCTCCACGTAGTCCCGGTTCCACATTTTCTCCATGAAAGAATTCGCAAACCGAAACGAGACCATGTTGCTGACCGGGCCCTTGGCGAGATAGTGATCGATGCGAAAGATCTCAGGTTCATTGAAGGCGGTGTGCAGGATGCGGTTGAGCTCCTGCGCCGATGCGAGATCGTGGCCGAAGGGCTTCTCAACAATGATGCGCGCGCCTTTGGCAGAGCCGGATTTTACGAGCTGCTCGATCACCTTCTCAAAGAGAAAGGGCGGGATGGCCAGGTAGTGCGCGGGATGCTCGGCTGTGGCTAGAGTTTTCCGAAGCGCCTGAAAGGTGGCAAAGTCGGAGTAGTCGCCGTCTACGTAGCAAAGCAGGGCGCTGAGCTTAGGCCATGCGTCGGGATCGAGGCCACCATGCTGCTCCAGGCTGTCTTTGGCGCGCGCCTTGAACTGGTCGAGGTTCCAGCCGGCCTTGGCTACACCTATGACCGGGATATTGAGCTTTCCGTGCTGGACCATGAGCTGCAGAGCGGGAAAGATCTTCTTGTAGGCAAGGTCGCCGGTGGCTCCGAAAAAAACCAGGGCATCGGACTGAGGGGTGCTCATGAGTCGACTCCTTTAGACTGGGGCCTGTTTCACTGCGCAGCCGGTTTACCGGGTAATTCTACTTGCCGGTGGCGTTCATTCTCGCACGGAGCCGGGCTTCGGCGTCGTCGCTCCAGTACTTGCAGTTGAGCTGGATGAAGACCGAGGTGTAGGGGATCGTCATGGTGGTCTTGAGGACGAGGACGTGGAAGGCCTTTCCCGCCTCGTCGATGCGGGCGATGATCTGCTCGTGCGGGAGCGACTGGATTTTGTAGGGATGCAGGAGGCCGGCGATCTGCGTGCGGTAAGCAGAGACGCCGGGTGCGTCCTGATCGGAAACAAAGGGCAACTCGGCGTCCATAAAGATGTCGGGGCGGACGTGGATGGAGTGGTTGACGGTGTCGAGGACGGCCTGAATGACGTCGAGCTGGCTGGTGTTGGTTTCCAGGGTCTCGATGCCGGGCGAGGACTGGAGCGGATAGGCGGAGTCAACGATGAGGATCCAATTGCGGTGACCGAGGAGAGGCATGGACTCGGCGAGTCTGGTTTTCCACGCTGATGGTTGGGCGTCCGGCTGAGCGATGGCGGGCAGCGCCAGAAGCAACATGAAAAGGGCGAAGCGCTTCATGGCCACAGCATAGAACAGGGGACGGGGATCAGGGATCAGGGATCAGGGGATGATGGAATTCAGGCAGTTTCTTGATACCGAGGATGCGGGGCGGGCGGTGCGGACACTGCGCAAGCTGGCCGCGTGTGACATTTCGCGATGGGCGCTGACGGGCGGCCTGGCGGTGGAGATCCATATCCTGCGACACGGGGGGCCGTGCTTCTCGGCGTGGCGCATGAGAGCGCAATCCCCCTGCACGGCTACTCGGTGCAGACGGGACGAGTGCGGCATAGCGGAGGGGGAGCACGCGTTTTTGTGTGGTGAGTTACGGCAGGTCAGCAGCGAAAATTTTGTCTTGACTTTCTTCCATTCAGAGGAATAAAAGCCGGGGTGGTTAAAACGAGCGCTCGCTCGCTTTGACTATTTATCGATTGGAATATCGATGCCCCGGCTTTTGCATGGCACGATCGAGAAGAACAAGATCCGCATCCGTCGGGCGGCTCTCTATCTCTTCACCCGCAAGGGTTTCCATGGCACATCTGTCCGCGAAATCGCGACCAGGGCAGGCGTGTCGATGGGCAATCTCTACACTTACTATGACACAAAAGAAGCCATCTTCATCGACCTGGTGAACGATCTGGGCCGAAAGATGGAAGCCATCCGGCAAGAGGAACTGATGCCGTTGATGGAGTCGCTCGATCCGGACTCGCTGAGGAAGCTGGCGGGAGCGATCGGCAGGGTTGTTGCCGAGAACCTGGATTACTGGCGACTGATGTACATCGACGTCGTCGAGTTTCGACACAAGCACTTCATCCACAGTTTTCGCGAGATAGCAGGCGGGTTGCGGACTTACGCCAAGTTGGTGATTCACAGCTCGCGGGTGAAGTTTCCGGCGGGGGTGGATCCATCGCTGGCGTACACGGCGATTTATCTGCAGTTCTTCACCTACTTCCTGGCGGAAGAGCTTTTTGGAGCAAGGCGGCACCTGGGCATGGGCAATGAAGAGGCCGTCGAGCAACTGGTTCTTCTGTACACAGGGGGACGCATTATTCGGTCTAAAGGCAAACGAGCTACCGGGCCAAGGAGGAAGTTATGAAACCAGTACGGGGTGCCGCATATGTTCTGTGTGTTCTGTTGTGGCTTGCCTCCGCCGTCGGCGCACAAACGACGACGACGGGGCAGATCGCTGGAGTCGTAAGGGATCCAAGCGGCGCGGTAGTGGGCGGGGCGGCGATCAGTGTCTCCAGTGCGGCCGGAGTGGAGCGCAGCACGGTGAGCGACGAGAGCGGGCACTTTGCCCTTTCGCTTATTCCGCCGGGCAGCTATCACCTCACGGTGAAAAAGACGGGATTCGCGGAGGCTACTGCAGACGCTGTCACGGTTCGTATCACGGAAACGACCGGTCTTGAGGTCAATCTCGAAGTAGCGGTCCAAAAGGCCGTCGTTGAAGTCCGCTCCGAAGAGGCTGAGACCGCAGCGCATGGCTCTGTCATTCAACAGGAACAGATTCGTCAACTGCCGCTGCCAACCAGGAATTTTCAGCAGCTCCTGGCGCTCACACCGGGGACCTCGGGGCCGGTGCAGAACTCGTCGGAACTGGGGCGTGGGGCGGCTCCGATTTATGTCAACGGGAATCGCGCGACTTCGAATTCGGTGATCATCAATGGCGCGGACGCGAACTCCATCGGCACCGGCTCACTGCCGAATCTGGCAATTCCCGCAACCGACACATTGCAGGAATTCATTGTTCAGACCAGCCAATATGATGCGTCGCAGGGACGTGTCTCGGGTGGGGTGGTGGCTGCCGTTACCAAGTCGGGAACGAATCAGTTTCATGGCAACGTCTACGAGTTTTTCCGCAACACCGTGCTCAACGCGAACAACTACTTCCTGAACCGCGCAGACATTTCGCGGCCGCCTTATCAGCGGAACCAGTTCGGGGGCACGCTTGGCGGGCCGATCCTGAAGGACAAGGTCTGGTTTTTTATTTCTTACCAGGGAAGCCGGGAAGTGAACGGGACTTCCCTGCTGAATTCCATCGGCACGGTATTTGTGCCGCAGAACCTTTCGAATGACCGGTCGGATGCGGGGGTGAATGCGCTGGCAGCATCGTACGGTCTCGCGCCATGTGCAACTCCCCCGGTTACACTTACGTTTCCGCCGTGCTTTGATCCGACGGCAAAGTTTCTGCTGCAGGCGAAATTGCCGAATGGGGCGTACGTGATTCCGTCGGCTCCGAATCCGACGCCGGTTGGCATCGGGCAGATACCGCTGCCGGAGGCGACGCCGGTGGTGGGTATTTCCCGATTCACCGAAAACCAGTACAACACGAATCTCGACTATCAGATCTCGGGCGCGAACCGGCTGTCGGGGAAGTTCTTCGAGGCTGACAATCCCGAGTTGCAGGCGTTGTACAACTTATTCGGGCTCACGAACGCGCTGCCGGTGCCGGGGTTTGGCGGGACGGCCGATCTGAATCAGAGAGTGCTGGCGGTGGACGATACGCACGTGTTTTCTCCAACCCTGGTGAATGATGCGCGATTCGGGCTCTCGATTATCACGACGAGTTCCGCTCCACAGGAGCCGTTTACGGCAGCGCAACTGGGCATCGCCAATCCGCTGGGCGGCTTGTTCCCGGGGATGCCGGAGATTTCGGTGGCCAACTATTTCGATCTCGGTGCGAATCCGTTCTCGGATAACAATGCCGATGAGAAGACGTACTCGGTTGGCGATACGGTGAGCTGGCAGAAAGGCGGCCACAGCATGAAGTTCGGGGCAGAGTATAAGCATCATGGCATAGACCTGGCGTTCAACCTTTACACGCGCGGGCAGATATTCTTCCTGGGGCTCGCGCCGCCGCCTTCGCCATTTGCCGGGAACGGGTTCTTTGATTTTCTCGGCGGCCTCTACGATTTGACGGGGCTGACGATTATGGGGTCGGGCGTGAACAATCGTGATCTGAGCGCGCATGACTGGGCAGGATTTTTCAACGACGACTGGCGGCTGCAGAACCGGATCACGCTCACGTTGGGATTGCGGTATGACTTTTTCGGTCCCTTCAGTGATGCCGATGGACGGCTGGTGGGGATCGATCCGCAGCGGATCACGACGACGGCTATACCGGGATTTCCAGTGGGCGACAACGTAGCGATCACGGGAGGGTTTGTTCAGGCTTCAAATGCGAAGAGTCCGCTGCCGGGGATTCCGGAGATCCGGTCGTCGCTGGTTTCGCCGAATACGACAAACTTTGCGCCGCGGTTTGGTTTCGCGTGGGAGGCGGTTCCGGGCCGCATGATGGTGCGCGGGGGTTATGGAATTTACTTTGACCGCGCGAATGCCCGCCTACTTAATAACCAGGTGCTGAATTTCCCCTACTACACACTGGCGCAGACGCTGGAGACTCCGATTGCGACTCCGTTTGTAGATGTGCCGCCGCCGAGTGCGTTTCCGTTGACATTCAATAATCCGGCGATCTTTCCTTTTGGCGGACCACCGGCGCTGCTGCCGCAGGCGCCCAGTCCCCTTTCGCCGACGGGCGTGGCGGTGGTTTCGGCGAACGGGATCTATCCGGACATTCACAACTTCAGAACGCCGTATACGCAGCAATTCAGCCTGGGAACGCAGTACAGTTTTGCGAACAGCTGGACCTTCGATCTGAATTATGTGGGAGCGCTGGGGCGACGGCTGTACCGGCTGATGGATTTAAACCAGGCGTTTGCTCCGGTGGCGTTTGAGCCGGGGCCGCTGAGCCCGGGGCTGTCGAGCCTGGCGGTACAGGGATTTGGCGTACACCTGATGCAGAGCTCGGCGGTTTCGAATTACAACTCCATGCAGGCGAGCGTGAGCAAGCGGATGTCGCATGGGCTGCAGTTCCTGGCGGCTTACACATACAGCCACTGGCTGGATGAGTATTCGGGCGATCCGACGGGGACGAGCGATGTGACGGTGGTGCCGGGCAATCAGGTGACGTTGAACAACTATGCGAGCTCGGACTTCGACCGGCGGCATCGCTTTGTCTTCAGCGGGATTTATGACCTGCCCGGTTACAAAGGGGACTCCGGTTTACTTAAACAGGCGGCGAGCGGGTGGGAGCTGGCGAGCGTGATCACGCTGCAGGCGGGCACGCCGTTTTCTGTGCTGACGAATGCGACGGCGTTTGTGCAGGCGCGGGCGGATTCGGTGGCGGGGTGCGATGCCTCGCGGAGCGGGGGCGTGCAGGCGCGGCTGAATGAGTACTTCAATGTGGATTGCTTTACGCCGGCGTCAGCGGTCGGAGATTTTGGGACGAGCGGGCGGAACATTCTGCGCGGACCCGATCAGAAGAACGTAGACATCTCGATTGTGAAGTTTTTTCCGATCGGAGAGCGGCAGGTGGAGTTCCGCAGCGAGTTCTTCAACGCGTTCAACACGGTCAGCTTTGCGAATCCGGTGAACATTCTGGCTTCAGCGAACGTGGGGCAGATCGTGACGACGACAACGGGAGCTCGCGTGATTCAGTTCGCGCTGAAGTTTAATTTCTAACGGCAACGGTGACGCTTTTATGGCTGCGCAAGAACAGAAGGGGTCGGTGAAGACGACGAGGGAAGCCCGGGGGCGCGTGTCGGGCGACGGCGTGGAGCTGGCTTTTGGATATTGGCCGGGGCGGGGCGCTCCGGTGGTGGCGCTGCATGGGCTGACGGCTTCGTATGTGAGCTTCACGGGCGTGGCGGAGCGGCTTGCGGGGCGACTGGCGGTGTTTGCTCTCGATCTGCGCGGTCGCGGCGACTCGGAGAAACCGGCGGGGCCTTACGGCATGCTGCAACATGCACGCGACGTGGCCGCGGCCATGCGGGCGATGGGGCTGGGGCCGAGCGTGATCGCGGGGCACTCGATGGGCGGGTTTGTGGCGGCTGCGCTGGCGGCGCAGGAGCCGGACCTGGTGGCGGGCGTGGTGTTCATCGATGGGGGCTATGCACCGGCAATAGCGGCGGCGGGCGGCACGCAGCAAGGACTGGATGCGGCGCTGTCCCTGCGGATTTCACAGCTAAGGCAGACGTATCCCTCGCGGGAGGCTTACAGGCAGTTCTGGCGGGGCCAGCCGCATTTTCCAGCCGAGGACTGGGGGCCATGGGTGGAGGCATTTCTGGATTATGAGGTGGGCGGCGACCCTCCGGAATTGAAGCCGAAGGCGCTGGCGGAGGGAGTGACCGCAGACCTGATGGAGGGCTTGCAAAGAGACGCGATGATCGCCCGGCTGAAGGCTATTCGCGTGCCTGTGCTGATGGTTCGCGCGCCAGCGGGATTTGTGCCGGGTACGCCTCCGCTTTATCCTGACGCGATGATGGAGCAGATGCGGACATGCGTTCAGGCGATGGAGGAGGAGTTGATTCCGGACACGACGCATTACACGATCCTCATGGGGAATCGCGGAGCGAGCAGGGTCGCGGACCTAGTGGATGATTTCTCGAGACGCTGCGAGGCGGCGAAGAGCGCCGGCCAATGATGCGAGACGACAGTGAGGATTATTGCGGTAATTGGAGGGCGTTGTGGTATTTCGCGATCAGATCGCGGTTATTACCGGTTCAACTTCGGGGATAGGGCTGGGCATTGCGGAGGCTTTTGCCGCGGCGGGTTGCAAAACAGTGATCAATGGCATTGCAACGAGCGCGGAGGCAGATGCGCTTTCGCGCCGGCTGCAAGAGCACTACCGGGCGGAGGTGTTTTATCACCCGGCGGACCTTGCGGATCCGGAGCAGTGCGCGGCGCTCATTCGCGACTCCGAAGAGCGTTTCGGGCGCGTGGATGTTCTGGTCAACAATGCGGGGATTCAACACGTGGCGGCGGTGGAGCATTTTCCGGTGGAGCGCTGGAACGCGATTCTCGCCATTAATCTGTCGGCTGCGTTCCACACGATACGCGCAGCACTTCCGGGGATGCAGCGGCGCAATGATGGGCGCATCGTCAACATCGCGTCGGTGCATGGGCTGGTGGCGTCGGTGAACAAGGCGGCTTATGTTGCGGCGAAGCACGGGCTGATGGGGCTCACCAAGGTTGTCGCGCTGGAGAACGCGTCTCGAAAAATCACGTGCAATGCGATCTGTCCGGGCTTCGTGATGACGCCGCTGGTCGAGAAACAAATCGACGCTCGCGCAGCTGAGCGCGGAGTCTCGAAAGAAGAAGCGACGCGGCAGCTTCTCGAGGAGAAGGAGCCGTCGGGACGCTTTACGTCGATCGAAGATATTGCCGCGATGGCGCTGTTTCTGTGCTCATCGGCGGCTTCGAATATTACCGGGGCTGACCTGCCGCTTGATGGGGGCTGGACCGCGCAGTGATCTGCCGGCTCATTTCGCGGGGAGAGCGCAGGCGAAGTTTGCCGCATCGGATGTATCGCCGGCGCCATCGTATTTCGCTTCTTCGGGATAAGCACAGAGGGGACGAGTCATGGTTGTGTGCGGGACCGCGTGAGGGCCGGATTTCGGATCGGTCTCGATCTTCGCGGCGATGACTTTTTCCGGTGCAACGCCTTTCTCGACCCACTGCTGGAGAGCGAGAGAGATATCGTGCTGAGGGTCCTCAGGACCGGCGCCGGGATGCCATCCAAACTGACCGAAGCTGCTGGGGCCGGGTCCGCCGTAGCAGTGCTGCATTCCGGGAACCATGAAGAGACGGACGAAGGATTGGGCGTCAGTGTTGGCGGCCTGGACCTGCTGATAGTAGTCGATGGTGCCAAGAGCGGAGATGGCGGGGTCGTTCCAACCGTGGTAGAGGATGAGCTTTCCGCCGCGGCTGGCGAAGGGCTTCAGGTCCGGGTTGGTGGCGTCCAGTGCGTGGGCGGTTTTCTGGACCGCCGTTTTGAGACCGTCATCGACGTTGAAGGTTTTGTAGTCCCAGTGCGGGTCGGAGTACACCATGTTCGCGAAGTAGCCAGTGCCGAAGGCAAACATGAGACTGTCGCCGGGTTTCGAGCCGGTAATCCAGGTAGACCAGCCTCCGGGGCCGGTTTCCGCACCGGGCAGCAGGCCAGGGTAAACCTGGAAGCGCCCATCGCGCACGCCGGCGTAGAGCGAATTCAGAGCAGTGATCTGCGGGGCTGTGAGGCAGCTATCTGAGTCGGCTCCTTTGCAAAGCAATATTGAAGGATCGAAATGGCAGGTGCGGGGATCGTTCACGAATCCATCCTTCACGCCCTCGGATGCGTCGCAGGAGGCGAGCACAGCCGATGCGATAGCGGGAAGCTTGGAGGATGGAATATAGCTGGCGGGAGTCTGCGTCAGAGCCTGGGCTCCGGTGACCGCACCGGTCACGAGGGCGGTCCAATGATAGGCAGGAGCGCCAGCAAGAATTCCCTCGTAGTCGTCGGGGAACCGCTGGGCTTCCATCAAGGCTTCACGTCCGCCATCGGAGCAAGACATGAAATAGGAATGGCTGGCGGGGGCGCCGTAGTAGGCATGGATGATCGACTGGGCCTTGCGGGTCATTTCGTGAGCGGCGCGGTAACCGAAGTCGTTCACCTTTTCCGGGTGACCAAGGGCCCAGGAGGCGTCGGTGCTCTTTCCGGTGTGGCCGCCATCGGTGCCGGCGCTCGCGTATCCCTGAGCGACAGCGGTCGCGATGCTTGAGTAGTAGATCTCACCGGCGAAACCGCCGTTGCCCTGGCCGCGAAACCTGCCATTCCAGCCGCGAACGGGCATCCAGACTTCAACTTTGATGTCAGAGTCGGAGGTAGGCGCGACTTGGGCAACAACGCGGCAGAACGCGGGAAGCGACTGGTAGATATGGGTGTCGGCGGGGTTCTGCGGCGGCTCGGGCGGCGAGAACTTTCCCGCTTCCACCTGCTGAGCGAGGAGAATTTTCGTATCTGGCAGCGACAGCTTGGCGAGCGCGGCACAGGACGATGGGGTTGGTGCCTTTTGACCTGAAGCACTGGGAATCAACAGCAGAGATAAGAACAGCGCGAGCGCGCAGCGATGCACAGATGCCTCCGAGAATCCACTTCATTGAACCACACGTTCTCATCGGAGAACGAGAGCCTAGGCGTTGGCTTACGGATCAGTTTGGATTTGGCGCGGACTCGATCCGTTCGCGCAGGAGGTCGCCGAGTTTGTCGTGGAGAAGGTTGAGCTTGCGGGAAAGGCTGCCAGCACGGCGAGCCGATGGCGGCGCGGAAACTACGGTAGTCGGTTACCAGGTTCCGACGCGGAGCACGGCGCCCATCGTGATACGCAGCGTGTCCTGCGGCTGGATCATGTTCTGATTCAGGTTTCCGATCCAGGTGTGGGAGTACTCAACATTCACCATTCGCCAGGCGAAAGCGCGGGTGAGGACGAGATCAAAGCCAGTTCCTACGCCCAGGGAAGGCCCGTTGTTGGCGACTTCGACCGACCAGTCGCTGCGTTTGGGGTAATGCGGGAGGGTTCCGCTGCCGTCGGCCCATTCGTCCAACAACTGCTCTCTGAGAACAAGGTCATCGGTTTCATGCGTCACCTTGCGGCCGCCAAACATCACCTGCATGTAGGGTGATACGTGGTGTGCGGCGAGCGGGGTCCAGCGGACTCCTCCGCCGTAGAAGAGCATGTCGGCGCTCTGATTGGAGGCAGGCATGCCCATGATGAGGCATCCGCTGACTTCGCCGATGAGCTGGAAGTAGGGATTGACGCGTGACGCTCCGGAGCCGCCACCGCCGATGCAATTCTGGCCGCTGTTCAGGAGGCTTTCATAGACGGGGAATGCGGTCAGCTCGATGTCGGCTTCTTTGGGATATTCGTGCTCGAATACGGGTCCTGGAGGCTTCACGTACACGAAGGGCTTTTCGCCGCCGGCCTTGTACTCCGCGACGAGTTCTTTCCGCATCTGGTAGTCCTCGCCGGTCAACCCTAGACGGTTCTCACGGCGCCAGGGATAATGCAAGGCCATCGCCTGCGCCATGGATCGGCCCGGGTTGAGGAAGCCTCGCGCCAGGACGATGAACAGCCGGTTGGTGGTGCGATTCTCAAGCCCCGTAACCACGTATCGGTCCGCGACGTCCTCGGCGAACATTGCGACGGTGCCCAGGGTTGCCGTATCGACCAGGCAGATGAATCCGGGAGAGGCGTGAAGCATCACGTTGCCGATGGAGGCTTCGCTAGCCGGGCCGATTTTCCACTCGGTGTGCCAGATTGCCGCCCAGGCCATCGAGTGCAGCAGGCTCATGTAGTACTCGCGGCCGTCACCATACTGCACATTTCGATATCTCGGATCGTTCTGGCGCGCGATGAATCCGAAGGTCGAGCCCTGGATTGGATGGCTGGCGTAGGGCGCCATGAAGCGGTCGCTGTCGCTCCAGCCGCGCAGCTCGCCGACGGAGTGGAGATAGTCATTCAGCCAGGGGCCGTTGAACGTTGCGTCGCGGGTTCCGGCTTCGGTGATGAGGTTGAAGGTGTGCGCGATACCGACTAAGAACAGTGATTCCCGAATAGCGGCTCTCCACTGGACCTGGGTTTCCGGAGTCGGCCGGTTTGTGGACAGCACGATGGCGCCTGAATTCGGGTGGCCGGATACGCTCCCGGGACCCTCGGACGAATCGCCGAATTTCACGTCGGAGCGGCTGACAAATTGCTGCCCGGGGCTGTCGGGAAGCTGGTCGAGACGAAGATCTTCCGGGCCGAGATCTTTATCGAAGTGTGGCTGTGGCGCAGTGTTGCGATCGACGGCGAAGTTCAGGTAGGCGCCATCGGGACCGGATTCGTCTCCGGCGAGACTCGAATCAGGTCCAGGTGCAGACTGGCCCGCTGCGTAAGCTGATGGAATCAGGGCGGCGAAGACCAGCATTATCGAAGCACAGCCGGTCCACCTCTGCATGAACTGGGCATTCCTCCGCATACCACGCTCTCCCCAAGAAGCTCTAATTGTCGACTTTCTACTGCAACCCTCCGTTCAGACTGGCGACGGATCCTGCGGTAAACAGCAGCTTCCCCCATCTTGCCGGTTACCAACTATTTCACAGCGTTTGCGGGCACACGAACACTGTCAAAAGTGCCAGAGGAAGACGGGCAAGCGGTATCTACCATGTAACGACTAACGAAAACCAAGCAGATGATCGAGGTCCGCCGACGAGGCGCGGCAGTGATTCGCTCCAGTGGATAGTGCGCGGACCGGCGAAGGCGTTTCAGACTGGCGAGGGCTGCCGGGCCCTCAGGGGTGCTTTGAGGAGGCTGACGGCATGCGCTCGCGCAGGAGGTCGTCGAGATCGCCGATTTTGTCCTGGACAAGGTTGAGCTTGCGGGCGAGATGCTGGATCTCGGATTCGGCGCGTCGGTTGACGTCAAAGTCGAGCTCACTGCGGACGCGGTCCTTCTTGTCCTGGCGGTTCTGGCTCATCATGATGACGGGCGCCTGGATGGCGGCGAGCATGGACAGGAAGAGGTTGAGCAGGATGAAAGGGTAGGGATCCCACGCCTTGCCTTTAAGGACGACGTTGATGGACGTATAGATGGTGAGAACGATGGCGAAGGCGATGATGAAGGTCCATGAGCCTCCGAAGCTGGCGACGGTGTCGGCGATGCGCTCGCCGAATGTTTCCGCGTCCTCAATGATTTCGTTGGCGTTGCGATTGGCGCGCACGCGGACGAGCTGCTGCGAGGCATGGAACTGTCGGCCGAGGACGGTGAGCATGTCCATGCCGGCCATTGGCTTCTTGCAGAGGAGGGTGGCGATGTCGTCACGGCTGATCTCGACGCACTCGGTCTCTTCGATGGCGAGGGCGTTGGTCTGGTGGGGGGTCTGGTCGAGCATGGAGGCGAAGCCAAAGAACTCGCCATGTCCGGGCTCATCGACGACCACTTCCTGATTGTCCTCGTCGACGGTGGTAACCTGCACGCTGCCGGATATGAAGATATAGGCGTGTTTGCCGGGATCTCCGATTTTGTAGATGCGCTGGCGGGGCGCGAACTTTCTCAGATCGACCTGAGCTGCGAGGACGGCGAGTTCTTCGTCGTCGAGAAGAGCAAATAGCGGAACGTGTTTCAGTTCCTGCGGGTCGCAGGGCATGGGTCACCTCACGGGCGATTTACTGCGAGAGACGATATCAGACCGGCAATATGGACTGAATATGAATTTCCTGTTAGCTGGGCGCGACAGGGCAGGCAGAGCAGGAGGGCGGCGCGTTCATTTATTCTCGGGATATGCGTTTCCTTTCAGTTCTTTTTGCCGGCGGTATGGCGGCGTCGCTTTGTCTTACCTCTTTTTCACAGACAGCGGATCAGAGTTCACCGGCTCCGGCACAATCGGCAGCGCAGGCTCCGGCAAGCAGTTCGTCAACTCAGCAATTGAAGCTTGAGGACCTGCCTCCCGATCCCCATACACCGACCGCGGAAGAAGAGGCGGAGCAGGCAGCGGCGCGGCAGCGGGCACAGGTCATGCGGCTGGCGACATCCATGGCCAACTGGGGTCCGAAGGCGTCGTCGCCGGGCATTAACCTGACGATGAAGGAGACGGCGAGAGTGAAAGGGGCGGCGAGCACGCTGATTACCTATCGGCTGGCGGCGACTGGGTTTGCTCCGGGCACGCGGCTGACGCTACTGCGCTGGCCGCTGAATTCGGGTGTGCTCGCGGTGATGAACGGGATTGTGATCGATGCGTCGGGGATGGCCGTATGCGGACCGCCGGCTGCCGCGGCGAATACGCCGGTGGCGCCAGGTGCTGACTCGGAAAAGACTGCGGCTGACGCGCAGACGGCGGCTCAGAACAAGCCTCCGACTGTGCCGGCTTGCACGCAGACGATGAAGGTCAATGATCCGGTAGAGATTACGACGGCGGCGGCCAAAGGCGAGGCGATTCGCGTGGCGCTGGTGGCCGAAGACAAGAAGGGCGGAGCGGCGGCGAGCGCAGTTCCCTTCCCGGTGACGGGCGAAAGCAACGGGTGCGAGCTGCAGGTCCTGCTGGGATCGAAGGATGCCGAACTGGTATTGATCGAGGGCAGTGGGTTCAAGGCCGGCACGCCCTTTACCATGGGCGCGGAAACATTCGGCCAGAAGGCGAGCCTCAGCCCAAAGCCGGATGCGCAGGGTAATTTTGTGGCGGCGATGACTCCCTATGTGCAGGGACACGACGGCGGCGACACGGTGGTCTACTACCAGAGCGACGCGTGCACGCCGACGGTATCGTTCCACTGGGGTAAGGGGAGCTATAAGGCCGAGTGAAGGAATTAGAACATTAGCCATTAGCCATTAGCCATTAGCCATTAGCCATTAGCCATTAGCCATTAGCCATGAAAGCTTGATCGATGTATTGGCTCGGTCCAGCGTTCATGGCTGTTTTATTTTTAAGATCTCCGTTTTATTGCAGGGCCAGATCGAGGCCCTGGTCGTTTTGAGGAATTGTGACGGCGAGGCCGTGCTGGAGTTGGCTGGTTTGGAGTGGGGTAGTTGTCCCTTTCACGCGGGCCGAGTTCTCTTTTGGCGTCCAGCCGTAGATCTCGGCGCGGATTTCCTTCCACCATGGAGGGTAAGTGCCTTCGCGCGGAGAGATCTGGAGATGAAAGCCGTCGGGAGTGATCTCGCAGGAAAACTTCATTCGCAGATAAGCACCCTGTTTGTAGGCGTAGCTGGCGCCGTCATCGAGGTAGAGGCTGCCGGAGCACGAATCAGCGGGTCCGCCGACATAGATGCGGAGGGTGAGCGGGCCCTGCGGGGTTTCATTGGTGCTCTGGACGAGCGGCTCGGTGGGGATGATAGCGCCTCCGCGGGCGAAGACGGGCAGAGTGGGAAGTTCAGGACGAATCTCGGTGGTGAGCGGGACGAAGCTTGCGGGACTGGGCGGCAGGGCGGGATCGGGCGGTTCAGATGCGGGCGGTGGTTGAGGCACTCTTTCGCCGGTCCAGTAGTTGTACCAGAGGGCTGTGGGGAACTCGGCCTGGTATGGCTCGACTTCGTCGGGGAAGGGTGGGGCGGCGACGAGGATATCGGAGCCGAGGAGGAATTCTCCTGGGGCGTCGGTGTCGATGGGGTGGCCGTCGGTGGCGCCGTGGGGGAATTCAAGAAAGAGCGGGCGGACCATGGGAAGGCCGGTACGGGAGGCCTCTTCGGCGACGGTGTAGAGGTAGGGCATGAGGCGGTAACGCGCTTCGATGTAGCGGCGACGGATGGCTTCCTGTTCGGGGCCGCCGACCCACGGCTCCTGGGGGGCACTTCCCTTCTCGGTGTGGTCTCGGTCGATGGGCTGGAAGGCGGCGACTTCGAGCCACTTGGTCAGCAGGGGCATGGACGGGCTGCCGGCAAAGCCGCCGACGTCGGCGCCGGTGAACGCGAATCCGCAGAGGCCGAGGTTTTCGATCATGGGGTTGGTCATGCGGAGATGGTTCCATGTGCTGCTGTTGTCACCGGTCCAGGTGGCGGCGTAGCGCTGGCCTCCGGCGTAGGTGGCGCGGGTGAGGACGAACGGGCGGAGGTTGGGGTTCAGCGTAAGCAGGCCCTCGAAGGTGGCGCGTGAGTTCTCCATTCCGTAGACGTCGTGGATCTCGGCGTGGGTAGCGGTACGGGTGATGAAACCGGGCTCGTCGATGCGATGGACGACGTCTTCGGGCATGGTCTTGGTCGGGGAATTGAAGATGGAGGGCTCGTTCATGTCGTCCCAGAAGCCGGCCACGCCCATCTTGTAGAAGTCGCGATAAAGGGTGCCGAACCAGACGCGGGATTGCTGCTGCGTGAAGTCAGGGAAGACGGCGGGGCCGGGCCATACCACGCCGGTGTAGACAGTTCCGTCGGGATTATGGACGAAGTGATCGCCGGCGATGCCGGTGTCGTAGGGCGTGTATCCGCTGTTGGGCAGGTTGGCGATGTGGAGGTCGGCGATGACGACGAGGTGGAAGTTCTCGGCTTTGAGCTTTGAGACCATGCCGGCGAAGTCGGGGAAGGCCTTGGTGTCGATGGTGAAGGGGCGGTGGTGGTCCTGGAAGTCGATATCGAGGTAAAGGGCGTCGGCGGGGATGTGGTCGGCGCGGAGGCGGTTGGCGACATCAAGAAGCTGCGATTCAGGGAAGTAGGTGTAGCGGGACTGTTGGAAGCCGAGGGTCCAGAGGGGCGGCAGAGGTGGCCTCCCGGTGAGCCAGGTGTAGCGCTCGACGACTTCCTTGGGGGTGGGTCCGTAGAGGATGTAGTAGTCGAGTGGGCCGTTGACGGCTCCGAAGGAGTAGACGTTGGGGAGTTGCTTGCCGAAGTCGAAACTGGTGCGCCAGGTGTTGTCGAGGAAAATGCCGGAGGCGCGGCCGGCGCGGAAGGTGATGAAGAAGGGGATGGCTTTATAGATGGGATCGGTGGATTCCTGGAAGCGGTAGGCGTCGGTGTTCCAGAGAGTGAAGGATTCGTCGCGGCGGTCGAGCGGGCCGGTACGGTCGCCGAGGCCGTAGTAGTGCTCGTCGAGCGGCATGGTCTTGTAGATCCGGAAGGCCGTGCCGTCGTAATGAATGGGCTGGGCGTCCTGTTGGACTATGTTTCCGGCGAGGTCGCGGACGGTGAGGCGGAGGGTCGTGGGATCCACCTCAACGCTGACGGAGCGGGTACGGAAGCCGATGGCGTCGCCGGAGGTAAGCGGCGTGACGGAAACGGAGCTGCGGCGGTTTTCGGCGGAGACGGCCCATGAGGCGTCCTCGGGCATCTGGCCGCGGGGCGCGATGCGAACGCGAAGGACATCGTCGCGCAGGGCGGTGATCTGTTCGCGGGCGTCTCCGGCCTGGATTTCGATGCCGTTGGGAAGCGGCGTAGAGCCGGTGGCGTGATCAAGGACGATATTCTGGGCGCGAAGCAGAGCCGAGGTCAGGGCGAAAAAGATCAGAAGGCGTAGAGATATCGTTCCGGGACGGTTTGGCAGCACCATGTTCACTTCCTGATAAATAACATCCAGATGTACAAAATACCTTGCTGGCGAAGACTTATTCGAACCAGGAAACATTTGCGACGGGTAGTCAAGTTCAGGCTACGTGCCGCAGTCTTTTCATTTTGCGCTCCGATGACGCGATTTGCCGGGATTTCAGCAAGCCGGATTTTCAGAGAGCGCGGCCCGCGGCTGCGCCTGAGGCCCAGGCCCACTGGAAGTTGAATCCCCCGAGATGGCCGGTGACGTCGACGACTTCTCCGATGAAGAAGAGGCCGGGAATGCGGCTCTCCATGGTTTTCGCCGATAGCTCACTGGTGTCGATGCCTCCGGCGGTGACTTCGGCCTTGGCGTATCCCTCGGTGGTTTCGGGCATGATGGGCCAGTGATGCCAGCGGGCTTCCCAGGATTCGTGGGCATGGTTGGACCAACCGGCGGGCGGGTCGAGCTCGAGCAGACGGTCTGCGAGGCGTTGCGGAAGAACGGTGCGCAGGTGGGCGCGGAGTGTGGGCAGATCGCGGTGTGAGGATGAGTTCAGGGCGAGCGCTTGCTGTGGTGCGAGATCAAGCGAGAGAGTTGTGCCGGGGTTCCAGTAAGAAGAGATCTGCAGGATGGCCGGACCGCTGAGGCCGCGGTGAGTGATGAGCAGGCTTTCATCAACCTGTCTGCGGCCGATGGAGGCGATGACGCGCGTTGAGACTCCGGAGAGATCGCAGAGGCGTTGCTGATCGGACTGGGAAAGCACGAACGGCACGAGCGCGGGGCGGGGTTCGACGATTTTAAGACCGAACTGGCGGGCGAGGTCGTAGCCGAAGCTGGTGGCTCCCATTTTGGGGATGGAGAGGCCCCCGGAGGCGACGACCAGTGCGGGCGCGCGGAATTCGCCGTGGTCGGTGAGGACGTGAAAGGCGTCGTCGCGGCGGACTTCGGTGATGTTGGTGTCGCAGAGGAGGGTGACGCCAG
Organism: uncultured Acidobacteriaceae bacterium; assembly: GCA_963721995.1. Classification (GTDB taxonomy): domain Bacteria; phylum Acidobacteriota; class Terriglobia; order Terriglobales; family Acidobacteriaceae; genus Silvibacterium. The sequence continues at coordinate 59,840 of CAVRNK010000053.1, forward strand.
CTTCGGCCGCTTCGGTGAGCAGCATGTTGAGGATGTCGCTGGAGGCGCGGTCGCAGAAAAGCTGTCCGAGCTTCTTTTCGTGCCAGGGGATGCGGTGCTTTTCGACGAGAGCGAGGAAGTCGGAGGGCGTGTAGCGGGCGAGCGCGGATTTTGCGAAGTGCGGATTCTGGGAGAGGAAATTTTCGGGGCGGCAGTGGAGGTTGGTGAAGTTGCAGCGGCCTCCGCCGGAGATGAGGATTTTCTTGCCGGGGCGCGAGGCGCGTTCAAGGATGACAATGCGGCGTCCGCGGCGGCCAGCTTCGATGGCGCACATGAGTCCGGCGGCGCCTGCTCCGAGGATAAGGGCGTCGAAGTGATTTGCTTCGCGGGTCACTGCTGAAATCGTACAAGGCGAACGTCAGCGGCTCGACGATGGAGATTTTTCGGCTATGGTCTCGGTTCTAGGAACGATCTACATTTTCGGCGCGGTCTCTGCCGCTCGAACTCGCCGCCACGAATGGAGAGGAAGACACCGAGGAGGGTGTTCGAGCGAGCATAACGGAGATGGTCAGCACAACGAGAACCAGGGGCAGATCGAAGTACATCATGGGGGACACCTTTGCACCGCCTCGTCCAGTGCCCGGTATGGCGCTCGCAGCGAGGTTGTCTTATAGTGCGAGGCGTCCAGATGCCGTTACATGCGAGACGGTGCTAGTGAATCTCGACCAGCGCCAGGCCCTTGGGAGGCACGGTGACGGTGAGCTGGTCGCCGTGGAGCGAGGTAGTTTCGGGAGGGCCGATCTCGGAGGCTTGCTTGAGAGCCGTAATCTGGACCTGGGTGGGATAGCGTGGGCTGCCCATTTGCTTCCAGGCGTCGAGGGTGTCTCCGTGCGCGGCGTCAACGCGGCGGATCGTGACACGGCGGCCGGGCGCGCTTTTGATGTCGAGGGTGAAGGTCTTGTCGGGACCGGTGGCGGTGGGCTCGACGAGGTTCCATAAAGCGATGGCCAGCGCACCGTTTTTGCTGCGCGTGGCGAGGACGTCGTTTTCGGGTGCGGCGATGCGCTGGTCGCCGAGATCATGCAGAATCTCAAAGGCGCGGAAGGCAGGCTTGGGGATGCCGCGCTCGGCGAGGATTCCGTAGCCTCCGTAGAAAGGCGTCTTGATGACTCCCTGCTCCTCGAAGACGTCGGAGAAGGTCCAGTAGGACATGATGTCGACTTTACCGTCGCACTGGCGGATGGTGTCGGCGAGCCAGGGTCCCATGTAGACGGAGTCGGTGATGAGCTGCTCGTTCGCGTAGGTGGCGTTGAACTCACTCCAGATGAGCGGGATGGTTGGGCGGGCGGAGGCCTTGATCTGATCGGGGACCTTGGCGACGGCGGCGCAGACCATCTGGTGCGGCGGGACTGGACGGTCGTCGCCGAATACGTCTTTTGAGGTGTCGTTGCCGTAGACGTGGGTGGAGACGAAGTCGAGCGGCACGTTGTCGGTCGTGGCGTGGGCGATCATGTCCCCGACCCAGGCAGCCTGGGCGGTGGCTGGACCTCCGACGCGGATCCGCGAGTTGACCGCTTTGAGGGCGCGGGCGGTGTGGTCGTAGAGTTCGAAGTAGGTCTGCTGCGCGGGGCGGCCAGTCCAGAAATCGATGTTGGGCTCGTTCCAGACTTCGAAGTACCACTGCGAGACTTCATCGATGCCGTAGCGCTCGACAAGGTGCTGGGCGAAGGCGGTCATGAGGGCGTCCCATTTCGAGTAGTCCTTGGGCGGAGAGACGATCTGCTTGTACCAGAAGGCGTGGTAGTCGAGGCGCGAGGCGAGCTTCTTGGGCATGAAGCTGATCTCGACAAAGGGGCGGACGCCGTTGGCGAGCAGGCCGTCGTAGATCTGATCGATGTAGGAGAAGTTATAGACGGGATTGCCCTGGGCGTCTTCGTCGTAGACGCCGATGTCGTCGTCCATGATGGCATGGAAGCGGACGTACTTGAAGTCGGTGATCTTCTTCACAGCCTGCATGTCGTCGCGATAGCTCTGGCGCATGGGGAGGACGGCGCGGCCGGAGCCGAACATCTGCTCCCAGAAGTGTGGGAGCGGCGTTGTGGGAGCATGCGCGTCGATGGTGATGTGTTCGGCGGGTTGCTGAGCGAAGGCGGGGGGCAGGAACGTGAGGGCGCAGATCAGAGCAGGCAGCGTTCGACGGAGCATGGGTTTCTCCAGCAACGTATGAGTGTACCTAGTCGGGAGGCGTTGTGCCTCAATAGGACAATCCGGCCAGAAGGACTGACTTGGCTCCTCAGATCGTGCTTTAATGGCCTCGCTCTCCCCGCAGTCAGTGCACTTCAAACCTAGGACAAGACATGGCCCGGCGATCTTTTCTCCTGCAAATGATGGCTTTGCCCCTTGCCGGCTTAGCCTCTCTGGCGCAGACACCTACCACAAGAAAGTCGCTGAACATCATGATGAAGAGCGCATGGGGTTCAGACGATCCAACAAAAGCTGCCTTTCCATTTCTGCATGGGCTGGCGCTGTCTGAGGCCGGGCACTCGGTTCAGATCTTCCTGCTCGGCGAAGCGGTGTCGCTGATGCGGAAGTCACTCGCCAGCGCTGTCGTGCCGGTAGGGTGGCCTCCGCTGATCGAAACGCTCAACAAGGTGACGGCAAAACATATCCAGATCTATGCGTGCGGAGCCTGCTCGCGCGCTCGTTCGGTGACCGCTGCAGATCTGGATCAATGGGGCGCAAAGTTTGGTAATCCGCAGATCTTTGTGTCGCTGGTCGAGTGGGCTGACCGGGTGATCACTGAATAAGCCGCTCGAGCTGGTGATTATCCGTTGATGATGCGCGCGGGGCCGGCTTCGGTGCCAAGGACCTTGATGCGGCGGGCGAGTCCGAGAAAGCCGAGCAGGCGGATGCCGAGGTAGTTCACGTCGACTTCGTACCAAGCCATGCCGTGGCGTGCGGACACAGGATGGGCGTGGTGATTGTTGTGCCATCCTTCGCCGCCGGTGAGCAGGGCCACCCACCAGTTATTGCGCGAGTCGTCGCGGGTGTCGAAACGGCGCGAGCCCCAGATGTGGGTCGCGGAGTTGACCAGCCAGGTGACGTGCAATCCGAGGGTGACGCGCAGGAAGACTCCCCAGAGAACCCAGGGCCATCCGCCGGCGAAATAGAGGCCAACGCCGATGACCGTGACGGGGACCCAGTGGTAGCGGCTCAGCCAGACATAGAAGCGATCACGGGTAAGGTCGGGGGCGTAACGGGTGAGCAGGGAGTTGCGGTTGCGCAGCGTTCCCTGCAGGATCCACCCAGTGTGCGACCACCATTTGCCGTCACGCGGTGAATGCGGATCGCCGGGGCGATCGGTGAGCTGGTGATGAAGGCGATGGACGGCGACCCAGTAGATGGGTCCTCCCTGAAGGGCGAGCGTGCCGCAAACCGCCATGATGTATTCGAGCCACTTTGGCGTGGTGTATCCGCGGTGCGTGAGCAGGCGGTGGTAGCTCATACCGATGCCGATGTTCTGGCCCAGGACCCATAGCACAGCGGTGACCGCAAGCGCCGACCAGCTGAAGAAAAAGAGAGCGGCGATGGCGCCGAGATGGAAAGCGGCGATCCAGAAAGCGAAGTTCCAGTTGAAGCGATCGGAGCGGCCCTGGGTGAGAGCGCGTGAATCGGCCTGAAGCGTTTCTGTGGAGAGAGCTTCGGTGGAAGGGGCGATTTCTGCCAGCATATTCATCGTTAATTACAGCTGCCTGCGAATTGCAGAGTAATTTGCAGAGTTTCTGCGAATCGCAGCTCCTGCTTCTAGGCTAGCGAATCGCCACCGTGGGTCATGTAAGACTTCGGTAATAGTTGGCGGGTTGTCCTGTTTTGAAACAGGGCGGCAGGCTGGCGTTAATTGGCGATTTCGATGCCGCGCGTGCCCTCCATGCGGCCGGGGTCGTCCATCTTGCCGAAGATCATTTTGCCGGAGGCGGTCTGCAGGACGGAGGTAACGGAGATCTCCACCTGGCGGCCGATCATGCGGCGGGCGTGATCGACGACCACCATGGTGCCGTCGTCGAGATAGCCGACACCCTGGTTGTACTCCTTGCCTTCCTTAAGGATCATGATGTTCATTTTTTCGCCGGGCAGGAAGACGGGCTTGAGGGAGTTGGCGAGGTCGTTGATGTTGAGGACGGAGACGTTGTGCAGGTGGGCGACCTTGTTGAGGTTGAAGTCGTTGGTGACGATTTTGGCGTCGAGATCCTTGGCCAGCTCGATCAGCTTGAGATCGACTTCGCGGATGGCGGGGTAGTCGTTTTGGACGATTTGAACGGTAAGCTGCGCATTGCCTTGCATGCGCTGGAGGACATCGAGCCCGCGGCGCCCTCGCTGGCGACGGGAGGAATCCTGGGAGTCGGCGACCATCTGGAGCTCACGAAGTATGAACTCGGGGACGACGAGTGCGCCTTCGAGAAATCCTGTCTCAGCCATGTCGGCGATGCGGCCGTCGATGATGGCGCTGGTGTCGAGGACTTTGAGATTGCGCTTGGAGGAGCTGCGCTCAGGGTTGAAGAGATCTCCGAGGGCGTCTAGGTTGAGCAGGTCTCCCTTGCTGGTTCCGATGACCAGGCCGACGTAGCACATGAGCAGGAGGACGAAGATCTGAAGAAGGCTCTGCGTGGAGCCGGCCGGGAGGCTATTGCGCAGGACGAGCGAGATGAGGAAGGCGCCAAGAATGCCGAGAATGCTGCCGGCTACGGCTCCGATCAGACGTCGCAAACTGAGCGCACGAACGCGCTGCTCAAAGAGGATAACCAGGCAGGCGGCGACTGCTCCGGCGATGGCGGAGATCCAGGGATTGAGACCGAAGGGCTCGAAGAAATAACAAATAACTGCGAGAACCAGGCAAAATGCAACCCGAACAATGATGAGATCCATGGGGCACGAGCCTTCCTTTTTTATGCAACGGGAGTATACGCATCTCGGGGAGCAGTCGGCAAAGGGCGGATTGTGAAAATGAAAAAGCGGTGCACCTTGCAATGCACCGCCTGACGAGCGGGTGGAAATAGATCAGTACTTGGGGACTTTGGGGTCGACATCGGTGGCCCAGCCGTTGATTCCTCCGGCGAGGTTGTGCAGTTTCTTGAAGCCGTTCTGCGCGAGCAGTTCGGAGGCTTTCTGACTGCGGCCGCCGGACTTGCAGTGCACGACGATTTCGCGGCTGGGATCGAGTTCGCCGAGACGGTTGGGCAGCTCGCCGAGAGGAATGAGCTTGGCGCCGAGGTTGGCGATCTGGTATTCGTGCGACTCGCGCACGTCGAGGACGAAGAGATCGTCACCGGCATCGAGCCTGCGCTTGAGCTCGACGGGTGTGATCTGGGGGATGCCGTTCTGTACGGTAGGTCCGGTCACTGATTCCGCCTTGGGTTCGGGAGTAATGCCGCAAAACTGGTTATAGTCGATGAGTTTGGTCACGGTGGGATTCGCTCCGCAGACCGGGCAATCGGGATTCTTGCGCAGCTTCAGCTCGCGGAAGTGCATGCCGAGCGAGTCGACGAGCAGCAGACGTCCGATGAGCGGCTCGCCTTTGCCGAGGATCAGCTTGATGACCTCGGTCGCCTGGATCACGCCGACGAGGCCGGGCAGAATGCCGAGGACTCCACCTTCGGCGCAGGATGGGACGAGACCCGGCGGTGGCGGCTCGGGGTACAGGCAGCGGTAGCAGGGACCCTCTTTCGTGGCGAAGACGCTGGCCTGGCCTTCAAATCTGAAGATTGATCCATAGGCGTTGGACTTGCCGGTGAGCACGCAGGCGTCGTTAACGAGATAGCGTGTGGGGAAGTTGTCGGTGCCGTCGGCGACGATGTCGTAGTCGCGGATGATCTCGAGGGCGTTGGCGCTGGTGAGCATCGTCTCGTGCTTGACGACGTTCATGTAGGGGTTGAGCGCCGTGAGCTTCTCGGCGGCGGAGTCGATCTTCGGCCGGCCCACGTCTTTGGTGGTGTGGATGATCTGCCGCTGCAGGTTGCTCTCGTCGACGACGTCGAAGTCGACCAAGCCGAGCGTGCCGATGCCGGCTGCGGCAAGATAGAAGGCGAGGGGGGAGCCGAGGCCTCCAGTGCCGACGCAGAGGACCTTCGCAGCCTTGAGCTTCTGCTGGCCTTCGAGGCCTACTTCGGGCAGAAGGAGATGGCGCGAGTAGCGTGCGATCTCGTCGTTGCTTAATTGCGGCAGCGCCGCGGGATGTTCGAGTGTGGTTGCCATTTTGTTCTGCTCGACCTTACTTTTGCGCCGAAGGCGCGGTTACCTGGACGGTTAGTCCCCCGCCGGCGATGGAGGGGATGATGGATAGGTCGTCGCTGCCGTTGACGCGGGTGGCTTCTTTCTCCGGCAGATAGCGGATGTCTTCATCGTTCAGATAGACATTCACAAAGGCGCGGAGCTTGCCCTCGTCCGAGTAGAGGTGCTTGCGGAGGTCGGGATGACGGCTAGTGAGCGCGTCGAGGGCCTCGCCGACGGTGGATGCTTCGACTCCGACAGTGTCCTGCTTGTCGGTATAGACACGCAGCGGTGTAGGAATGTGGATTTTCATGAGATTCGTCCTTATAGCTCGGGGTTCCGGTAAATCAATGCCGGAACCGTTGCGGGAGAGCAGGGCGGCTCGAAGTTGCAAGCGCCCGAAGCCGTTCAGCGATTGAGAATTGCGATCAACATCGCTCGGCTTCGAGAACGCCGACTTCCACCGGCTCGTCCTCAAATGCCTTGTTCTCTTCGCTCGTTCCCGTGAGCAGAAACGAATTTGTATCCTGCGCCACACCTTTTTGGACGGATGTGATGACGTAGGAGCAGCCGAGCCAGTGGGCCTCGGCGAAATCTGTGGGCGACCACTGCGCCGGGTGGTCGGGATGCGAGTGGTAAAATCCGACGATGTCGAGCGAACGCTCGCGGCCCTGGCGCTGGATCTTTACGAGCTCCTGTGGAGCGATGTGGTAGCGGTTGTGGGCCGAATCGGTGCGGGTGTTGCCGGCGCGCACCGCGTCCTCGACCTCGTTCACGCCATCTGCTGAACGACCGAGCAGCACGCCGCAACACTCATGGGGATAGGTTTCTTCCCCGTGGCGTCGGATGGCGTTGTAGTTCTGCTCGTTCAGCTTCAGCATGGTCCGGTTACTCCCCTTTACTCTTCCCAAAAGCGCTCGCTCAGGTACTTGTCAGCGGAGTCGCACAAAATTGTAACAATGACTGCTTCTTTTCCGGCAGCGGCCTCTTCTTCGGCGATGCGCAGGCAGGTGGCAACGGCGGCGGCGGAAGAGATGCCCACCAGCAGGCCCTCGGTGCGTCCGAGGTGCTTGGCCATCGCGTAGGCTGCCTCGGTCTCCATCTCGATGTTACGGTCGGCCAGCTTCGGATCGTAGATGGGCGGAACGATGGCGGTAGCCATGTGCTTGAGCCCTTCGAGTCCATTGAAGGGTGAATCGGGCTGCATGGAGATGCACTGAATGCCGGGATTGAGTTCTTTCAGGCGGCGGGTGGCGCCGACGAAGGTGCCGCTGGTGCCGAGTCCGGCGACGAAGTGTGTGATCTGGCCGGCGGTCTGCTCCCAGATTTCGTTTGCCGTGCCACGATAATGGGCGCGCCAGTTGGCGTTGTTGCCGTACTGGTCGGCATAGTAGTACTTCGCGGGTTCGGCAGCGGCGAGCTCGCGCGCTTTGCGGATCGCGCCGTCGGAACCATCGGCGGGATCGGTCCAAATGACATTGGCGCCGTAGGCGGCGAGGATGCGCTTGCGTTCGAGGGAGACATTTCCGGGCACGCAAAGGGTGACGGGAAAGCCCATGGCTGCGCCAAGCATGGCGTAGGCGATGCCGGTGTTTCCGCTGGTGGCGTCGAGAAGATGCTTGCCGGGAGTGAGCAGGCCGCGCTCGCGGGCGTCGGCGACGATGGCCGAGGCAGCACGGTCTTTGACGGAGCCGCCGGGATTAGCCCATTCCGCTTTGCCGAGGATCTGAATGCCGGGCCGGTGGGCGGTAAGGCGCTCGAGGCGGATGAGCGGCGTGTTGCCGATGCGCTCCAGTAGCGTGGTCCCAAGCGGGAGCGGCGTCCCGAGGGAGATGGTGGCCGAATTGGTCAATGTTGCCATCAATTTACGTGGCGGCTTTGCGGCCGCCTGAACTGCATTGCGCGTCTCCGCCCAATGTGCGACAGTGGGAGGAGCCAATTGCGCCAGTTATCAGTGTAGCTTTGGCGCGCAAACATCTCAATCGCAAGCTTAAATTCGATTCAGAGAACCCCATGCCCAGAAAGACAGTTCCACTTACGTTTGATGAAGTTATCAGCAAGCTTCGCAGCCTCCAATTTGATGTACAAGACGCAACCGGGGTCGCAAACGGTGCAAGGGTATCGAAATATGGCTGCGCCGCGGTGCTGGCTCCGGCAAAGGACGGTAAGGGTGTAGCCCTGGTGCACAAGCCGGGCGTGGTGCTGGGGGGCGAGATTGCCTTTCTGCTTGACCGGGGATTCCAGAAGTTCCTCAAGACGAGCAAGCTGGAGATCGCGGCGACAGCGGACCGGCTGAAGGCGGAGCACCTGTTCGGTGAAGAGCTTCGCGAGGTGATTGGCGAGCCGGTTCTGTATAACGAGGCCCTGGGATCGGTGAGCGACGAATATATGTACGACCGGGTGATGGGACGCGACCAGGATGCTCCGCCGAAAGGCGCGGCTCCCTGGGACGTGGGATCGGGAGCCTCGAACGGCCACTGAGCTGGAACGCGGACACCTCTTGCCGCGTCTAAAGATGAAGTTGCCCGATCTCAGGGACCGGTTTGGGATGAAGTTGCCCGATCTCAGGGACCGGTTTGGGGGTTACATGCTGCGAAGGACGTTGCTCTGCGCCGTGGTTGCCACCTGCCTCTTCGCCGTGTCTCGCGTGGGCGGCGTTCTGGCGGATGCGGGCGCGATTCCGATGCCTCCCGATCGCGCGGCTGACTCCTACGCTATCTATTCGGTGCTGATGCCAGGGGCGCCGTTCGACTCGATGTCCGGGCAAAGCCAGCGGTGGGCGATTGCGGATACCACGATCAACATTTCCGACATGAACCCGGCGGTTCCTCCTGAGGGTCAGCTGAAGCCGCCTGACGACCATCCGAAGCGCTTTCACGAGGCGGTAAGGGATTTCGAAACGCGCAAGTATCAGCGGCTGCAGCTTACGCAGCAGCTTCAACTGGCTCAGCCGTACGACCTGCTGAACGCGGACCAGGTGGCCGAATTGCGCCGGGCGAAGACCGCGGTGGACGCGGGATCAGAGCTGCAGGCGAAGTATGCCGGCTATCCGGGTGTGACGTTTTTCAGCCAGGTCTTCTTCAACGCGGGCCACACGGCGGCGCTGGTCTACATGAACAACTGGTGCGCCAACCTGTGCCAGCAGGGACAGTGGGATTACCTGGAAAAGCATGGCGGGAGCTGGGTTCGACGGTCGGGGATCTACGAGAAGATGTCGTGAAAAAAGCAGCCATTAGCCATTGGCCATTAATTGGAAGCGACTGGCGCACTTCGGGTTTCCCATCATTCCGGGTACGAGTTTTAAGCGGGCGTCAGAAACTGAGACAATGGGGACATGAGCACATCCGTCCTCGAAGCCGCTTCCCTGAGTCACGAACAGAGACTTGACCGACTTGCAGAAGTCGCCATCCGCGTTGGGCTGGGACTTGCGCCCGGCCAGGAGCTGGTGATGACCGCCACTCTGGATACGCTGCCCCTGGTGCGGCGGATTACCGAACAGGCGTACAAGGCCGGGGCATCACTGGTGACGACGCTGCTGAGCGACGAAGATTCGCAGCTGCTGCGCTACAAGTACGCACCCAACGAGAGTTTCGACTATGCGGCCGGCTGGCTGTACGAGGGGATTGCGAATGCCTTTCGCGGGGGCGCGGCGCGGCTGGCGGTTGCCGGCGGGAATCCGTCGCTGCTTTCGCAGGAAGATCCGGAGAAGGTAGGGCGGGCAAATCGGGCGGTGTCGAAGGCTTACCGACCGGCGCTGGAGTTGATCACGCGGCACGACATCAACTGGACGATTGTGGCGGCGGCAACGCCGGCGTGGGCGGAGACAGTGTTTCCGAATCTGAAGGCCGAGGAAGCGCAGGCGCGGCTCTGGGATGCGATTTTCGCGGCGTCGAGGGTGGATGCCGCCGATCCGGTGGCGGCATGGAAGGTGCATGATGCGGGGCTTCATCGGCGCGCGGATGTGTTGAATCAGAAGCGGTACTCGGCGCTCCATTTCAAGGGACCGGGAACGGACTTGAAGGTTGGCCTGGCGGACGATCACATATGGCTGGGCGGAGGGATGACGGCGCACAACGGGCGCTACTGCATTCCGAACATGCCGACGGAAGAGGTCTTCACGACGCCGCATAAGGATCGCGTGGAGGGGACGGTGACCAGCACGAAGCCGCTCTCGCACCAGGGCACGATGATCGAGGGGATCAAGGTGCGATTTGAGGGTGGGCGCGTAGTTGAGGCAAAGGCGGATCGAGGCCAGGAAGTGCTGCAAAAGATGATCGACACTGATGACGGCGCGGGGCGGCTGGGTGAAGTGGCCCTGGTGCCGCATTCGTCTCCCATTGCGCAGAGCGGGCTGTTGTTTTCAAACACGCTCTTCGACGAGAACGCGGCCTGTCACATTGCCCTTGGGCAGGCGTACAGCACGTGCCTGAAGAATGGCGAGAAACTGACTCCGGAAGAACTGGCGAAACTGGGCGCCAACGACAGCCTGATCCACGTGGACTGGATGATCGGGTCGGGCAAGATGGACGTTGACGGCATCACGGCTGCGGGTGATGCGGAACCGCTAATCAGACATGGGGAATGGGTTTAGTATCCCATTATCCAAAAACGACTGCGCGAGACTTCTCGTTCACGGGTCAGAGGAGACTTTCTCAGATCGAGGTAGGGGATGCGAGACTCTTTCGGAGGATATTTCGTACGGCGAGCGCACGGCGTAATTGCTCCTCTGATTATGCTTCCGGTTTTGTTGCACGCGCAGTCAACTGTAAATTCCCCAAACAAAGGTCCGAACCCTTCCGCCATTCACCCCAAGGGGGATTTCGCGGTCGTCAATGGTTCGAGGCTCTGGTATGAGAGCGAAGGTTCGGGCGAACCTATCGTTCTGATCCCCGGCGGCCCGGGCGATTCACACGACTACTTTCACCCGTATTTTTCGGCTCTGAGTAATTCCAATCGGGTCATCTACTACGACGCATTTGGCCGCGGTAAGTCGGATCGCGCAAAGGATCCTCGCGATTACACGGTGGACCGCGATGTTGAGGACCTTGAAGGTCTGCGCAAGGCTCTCCATCTCGGCAAGATCAACGTACTGGGACACTCCTACGGTGGCATGGTTGCGCAAGCTTATGCGCTGCGCTACCCGGATTCGGTGCGCCGTTTAATCCTCGCCGATACTTTCCTCAGCGGAGAAATGTGGCAAGCCAATAACGACAGCACTAATTACGAAATTCGAAACCAGTTTCCCGAGGTGTGGGACAAGTTTCAACAGGTGCGGGCCCAAGGGCTGAGCACTTGCACGAAACAATATGGAGATGCGAACGACGTTCCTTCTCCACTGCTTTATTTCTACAGTGGCCCCAACGCCAATAAGCTAAGGGAAAGTGGCGGGACGGAAAATAAGGATGTTTACTGCGCGATTGCAGGCGACGACGCGGACTTTCTCATCTCGGGGAGCATCGGCAAGCTCGATTTTCGTTCCGACCTGAACAAGTTCCCGATGCCGATCCTTATCCTTGCGGGCCGCTATGATCGCGTTTCAATTCCTCACTGGTCCCTGCAGTACAAGCGCTACGTTCCTCAGGGACAGTTTGTCATGTTTGAGAGGAGCGGCCACTTTCCATTTATCGAGGAAACGGACGAGACCATGCGTGTTTTGGGAGCTTTCCTGGCAAAGTAATAGCCGAGCCCTAAGCCAGGCGAAGCTGATGTTTCGTGGATGAGAGACAGGTGTTGTACTGGGGATGGCTAAGACGGTGGTAGACGTAGATCAGCTGGTGCCACGCCTCGGGCGTCGCTGACTTGAAGGCATACGCCAGGGACAGATGGTCGTTCAATTGGCGACGGCGGAGATCCAGGTTGAAGTCCTTGATCGCCGCACGCACGCCGATACCGTCAGAATATGCGTGCTCCGGATAGCCGCAGATGTCGTCGAAATAGCACCACATTCGAGGAAGGATATTAGCTTTCTCGAGCAAACCGAATGCGGGGATGGTGGAGCTGTAGTAGTCGAGGTCGAACATGATCGCACCGATCGGCGCGTCGGGGCGGGGATTCCATGATGCGACGGTTTTCGCGACGTTTCCGAGGATGACCGTTGCGCGTCCGGCGATGCGCTTATTCAGTGCATCATGATCCATTTCAAACGAGCCTGTTGGCCAGAGATACAACAGGTCTCGGGAGTCGGTGCTGGGGGGCAAACCTGCTCCCGTGTCAAAGCCCACGACGAGAATCTCGATGCCTAACTCTTTCTGAATTTCATCACGGTGGCGGCAGAGGCAAAGGAGCCCGTTTCCACCAGCGACGCCCATCTCCACCACAGTCATCGCCTTGTGCCCCAGGGCTTTGGCTTCCAGCGCCGCATTGAGCATGCACAATCCGTAGTGCGGCCGGTCGATCGCGCCCGAGTTCAAGCGCGTTGTATAGGATCCGATGGGATACCGCTGAAACAGCTTTCGAAAAAGGAGGGTTCTCAACGGAACGGGGCGGGTGGTGAGATCGACTATGCGATCGGCAAGACGCATATTTTTGACCCTTGAGTTGTGTGAATTGACAAGGTGGAACGGTATGAATCGAGCACCGCAGGAACGGGAAACGAATGGTCTTCTCGTAACGTTAAACAGGCTGCTTCGGCCACGCAGTCTTACACAAGGGCTCCGACGGAATTGGGAGTCGGAACGGCTCTGAATTCGAATTTACCAGATCGAAGTGAATCCCGCCTGGCGTATATTTGTGAATCCCCCTGGCTGAAGCGGCGTTTTCATACAATGGCATGGGGGTGGTTTATGGCGAAGGTCGTTCGTTTTCATGAGTTGGGGGGGCCGGAGAACCTGAAGATCGAGGATGTGCCCCTTCGGCAGCTCAAGAAGGGCGAAGTGAGGCTGAAGGTTCAGGCCATCGGGCTGAACCGCGCCGAATCGATGTTTTACCACGGCATGTATTTAGAGGAGCCACAGTTGCCTTCCGGACTGGGGTACGAGGCGGCCGGCGTCATAGCAGAGGTGGGGCCGGGCGTGGATCGGGACTGGATTGGAAAGACTGCCAGCACGATACCCGCGTTTTCGATGATCGAGTACGGCATGGTGGGCGAGGAAGTGATTGCTCCGGTCGCAGCACTGGGCGAGTATCCCCCCAATCTGACGCCGGTGGAAGGCGCGGCGATCTGGATGCAGTACGTGACCGCCTATGGGGCGCTGATTGAGTTCGGTCATGTGGCGGCAGGAGATTTTGTGCTTATCCCCGCGGCATCGAGCAGTGTGGGCCTGGCGGCCATTCAGATTGTGAAGGATGCCGGAGCGGTTTCGATCGCTGCGACGCGGACATCGAAGAAACGCGACCAACTTCTGGCGCTGGGCGCCGATCATGTAATCGCCACGGAAGAGGAAAATATCGTTCTCAGGGTGCACGAGATTACCGGTCACAAGGGAGCGCGGGTGATCTTCGATACGGTGGCCGGGCCCTTTGTCGAGCAGCTGGCCAAATCGGCCGCGCAGGGCGGCATCATTTTCGAAGCCGGCGCGCTGTCGCTGCAGGCGACTCCGTTTCCGTTGCTGCGGGCGCTGGCTAAAGCGCTGACGTTTCGCGGCTACACCCTGTGGGAGATCACCAGGGATCCCGAGCTGCTCGAAGTGGCGAAGGAGTATGTCTACGATCGGCTGGCCGATGGCCGGTTTGTGCCGAAGATCGCGAAGACTTTTCCGTTCGGGCAGGTGGTGGATGCGTACAAGTATCTTGAGTCGAACCAGCAGGTGGGGAAGGTGGTGCTCACGGTTCCGTAAGACGGCGTAACCGTAAAGGAAAAAGCCCCGCAAGGATTGCTCCCGCGGGGCTTTCGAGTTTGAGGAGGAATTATGCTTCGACGGTGCGTCCGGCCACCTCGAACTTCAGCTGGTTGTTCAGCGGATCGGCGTCAATCTTGACGTGGTCTCCATGCAGAACCTCGCCGTCGAGGATCTTGATGGCCAGCGGATCCTGGATGAGGCGCTGAATGGCACGCTTGAGCGGACGCGCTCCGTAGGCACGATCGTAGCCGGTCATGAACAACTGACGCCGTGCTTCCTCTGTCAGCTCGATGGTGATGTTGCGGTCGGCCAGCAGCCGCCCCAGATCCTTGAGGCGCAGATCGACAATGTGCGACAACTGCTCTTCACCGAGCGGACGGAAGATGACGATGTCGTCGACACGATTGAGGAACTCGGGACGGAAGCTCTGCTTGAGCACGTCCATCACCTGCTCGCGTGCGCGGTCGAAGGCAGCCTCGGTTGTCAGCGACTCAGCATTCAAGGCCTGCGACCCCAGGTTCGAGGTCATGATGAGCACAGTGTTCTTGAAGTCGACCGTGCGGCCCTTGGAGTCGGTCAGGCGGCCATCGTCGAGCACCTGCAGCAGGACGTTGAAGACGTCGGGATGAGCCTTCTCAATTTCGTCGAAGAGGACCACGGAGTAGGGCCGGCGACGGACGGCTTCGGTGAGCTGTCCGCCCTCGTCGAAGCCGATGTATCCGGGAGGCGCGCCGATGAGGCGTGCGACGGCGTGCCTCTCCATGTACTCGGACATGTCGATGCGGACCATCGCCTGCTCGTCGTCGAAGAGGAACTCGGCGAGAGCGCGGGCGGTCTCGGTCTTGCCGACGCCGGTCGGCCCCAAAAAGATGAAGGAGCCAATGGGCCGTTTCGGATCGCTCAGGCCGGCGCGTGATCGCCGGATGGCATTGGCGACGACCTTGAGGGCGTCGTCCTGGCCGATAACGCGCTCGCGGAGACGGTTTTCCATCTCGATGAGCTTTTTGGTTTCGCCCTCCAGCATTTTCGAGACGGGGATGCCGGTCCACTTGCTGACGATGCCGGCGATGTCTTCCTCGTCAACTTCTTCCTTCAGCATGCGGGGGCCGGAGACCGCGTCCTGTATTGCGGTGAGTTTCTTCAGCTCGGCTTCGAGCTTCGGCAACTCGCCGTACTGAATCTGCGCGGAGCGCTCGAGGTTGCCGCGGCGCGTTTGTTCGTCGGCCTCGAAACGCAGCGCTTCAATCTGCTTCTTGAGCTCGCTTATGCGAGTGATCGCCTCGCGCTCCTTCTGCCAGCGGGCGCGGAGACCGATGGCTTCTTCTTTGAGAGCCGCGAGCTGGCGCTCGACCTGCTCCAATCTTTCTTTCGAGGCGCGATCGGTCTCTCGCTTAAGGGCGGCACGCTCGATCTCGAGCGAGGTTGCCTCGCGCTCGATCTGGTCGATCTCGGTCGGGACGGACCCGATCTGGATGGCGAGCGAGGCGGCGGCTTCGTCGACCAAGTCGATGGCCTTGTCGGGCAGGAAGCGGTCGGAGATGTAGCGGTGTGAAAGCGTCGCCGCCGCGACTATCGCCGAATCCTTGATGCGGACCTTGTGATGCGATTCGTAACGCTCCTTGAGGCCGCGCAGGATGGCGATGGTGTCCTCGACGTTGGGCTCGCCAACAAAGACGATCTGGAAGCGGCGCTCAAGGGCAGCGTCCTTCTCGATGTACTTGCGGTACTCGTTCAGCGTGGTTGCACCGATGGCGCGCAACTCGCCGCGCGCGAGCGGGGGCTTGAGCATGTTGGAGGCGTCGATGGCGCCCTCCGCGGCACCTGCGCCGACCAGCGTGTGCAGCTCGTCGATGAAGAGGATGATCTGGCCGTTCGAGTCCTGGATCTCCTTGAGGATGGCCTTTAGGCGATCTTCAAACTCGCCGCGATACTTGGCTCCGGCGAGCATCGATCCCAGGTCGAGGGAGATGACGCGCTTGTCGCGCAGAACCTCAGGCACGTCGCCGTGCACGATGCGGCGGGCCAGTCCTTCGACGATGGCGGTCTTGCCGACGCCGGGCTCGCCGATGAGCACGGGGTTGTTCTTGGTGCGGCGCGAAAGCACCTGGATGACGCGGCGAATCTCCTCGTCGCGGCCGATAACCGGATCGAGCTTGCCGCGACGGGCGAGATCGGTTAGGTCCTTGGCATATTTCTCGAGCGCCTGATACTTGGCCTCGGGATTCTGATCGGTGACGCGCTGCGTTCCGCGGACCGTGGTAAGGCTCTTGAGGATGGCGTCGTGCGTGGCTCCGAAAGAAGCCAGCAGAAGCTGTGCGCCGTCGTTCTTCTGCTCGGCGAGCGCGAGCAGTAAATGCTCGGTGGAGACGAACTCATCCTTGAATTGCTCGGCCTCTTTGAAGGCGCGCTCAAATACTCTATTGAGCGCAGCAGATGGAGCGGGCTGCGCGGAGCCGCCGCTTACCTTGGGCAGCTTGCCAAGGGAGTCCTGCACTTTGGCGCGCAGCTGCGGCGTGGGCACGCCCACTTTTTCGAGGACAGGAACGATAATGCCCTCGCGGTCTTCAACGAGCGCGGAGAGCAGATGAAGCGGCAAGACTTCAGGATTGCCGTTCTCGCCAGCGAGCTGGCTTGCCGCCTGCACCGCTTCCTGCGATTTGACCGTAAATTTTTCCCAGCGAATTGCCATGATTGTTCTCGATTAATCAGAAATTTGAACACAAACAGAAGCGGGAGGGGAGCTGGACCTGGACCAACTTCCACCCTCCCTGACTTTGTAACCGCCACCGGCGGGTTCTTGACTACCTTATGCAGCCGACCTGGTCTCGGCCGGCTTAACTGCCGAGGTGCCTTCGACCGGCTTGGGGGCACCGGCTCCGCCGCCGACCTGCACCTTGATCTGCTTCGGCTTGGCCTCAGCGCGCTTCTCGAGCTCGATGCGCAGAACACCAGCATCATAATCAGCCTTAACGTTCTCGGTGTTGATCGTGTTCGGCACGGTGAAAGCACGATAGAAGCTGCCGTAGCGCCGCTCGATACGGTGGAAATTCTCTTCCTTCTCCTCCTTCTCGAACTTGCGCTCGCCGCGAACGGTGAGGGTGCTGTTCTCGAGACGGATGTCCAGATCTTCCTGCTTCATTCCCGGAACTTCGAGCTTCAGGACGATTTTATGCTCGTCCTCGTAGATATCGACTGCGGGAACGAAGGCTGCAGTGGAGACGGTTTCGTCGCCCTGACCGCGATTGAATTCCTGATAAAGCGAGTTCATACGGTTCTGCAGAGCAAACATGTCACGGAATGGGTCCCAACGAGTGATAGCCATAAGTACCTCCGAAGTTCATTGAGTTGGCCGATCGGAGAGGATCGGCATTCACAACTTCTGATGAAACTATAGCACATACGATGCAGAAAATATGAGCGAATTTTTATCAAGTATTCTAAGGATGATTACCACGATGAACAAGATTAATTATTACAATGGTTTACACGCTAATTGCTTTGCTCCAAAACAGCCTGAGCTGTTCGCCAGGTTGCTCTTCCAAGAGCCATGGGATGAGAAAATTCACGATTTCCCATCGCCGGATTGCCGCCCGGAGGAGAAACCAGAGACTGGAATCGGACAGCTCACTGACTGTCTGTGCGTCGATGAGCAGATCGTTCGAGCCGCCATCGACGTCGATTTCGCCTTTGGCGCGGACGGCTTGCTCGCGGTGATCGCGCTCTATGCCGTCCTCCACCAGGCCGCGGGCGACGGCTTCGGTCCAGAGCCGTCCGAAATGAAGATAGGCTTCGTCGCGGACGGGACGCAGGTCCCAGGGGGCGAGAGTGTCGCCGGGCTTCAGGGCCTCGTAGCGAGCGATGATGTCGCGCGTTTTCACCAGATCGTATGAGGGCGTCCGGTCGAGGGAACGGAGGGAATCGTCCAGACGCATGACCCAGCGCAGCACGATGAAGAATTCCCAGCAGGATTCGGCGGTGGATTTCTGTTCCTGGCTCCAGTGCCCGTTGGGCAACAGCAGCAGATCCTTCATGGGGGATGAGAGGTCGTCCCAGAGGCCGTGGCGGACGAGTTGCTCACGTTGAAGGCGGCGGGTGACGACCTCAATATCAGGCGGCAGCTCTTTTTCCATCATCCGTTCGCTGCCTGCGCGATTGAGGAGGATGGCCAGGAGGAAGGCTTCTCTGTGCATTTCCTGCTGGACCGCAGGAGCGACAGCGGGCGGTGCGGCGCGGGCTTCCTGGCGGTCTCTCCACTTATGGACGAGAAAAACCGAGAGGATGCAGATGGAAACGATGACGGCGACGGCCGTGAAGCCTTTGTGGCCGAGAAGGCTTGCTGCGAGGGCAAGAACGAGGACGATGCCATAGACAGCGGCGATGATAAGGCCGAGGAAGCGAAGAACAAAGGCGCGGGCACGGGCATCACGCCGGAGGCGGCGGATGGCGACCCAAAGCTCCCGCCAGGTCTGGCCACGAAATAGTGGCGCGAACCACATAGCAGCCAGCTTACGCGCACTCTGCGCGGCTCCGGGTGGGTTCGGTCCCTGATAACCTGAAATACATGATTAAGGGCATTACGCTGGTCCGGCCGGCCAGCACTCCGGCGGTTTACGACACACTGGTGAGCTTCTTTTCAGTGCTGGGATTTGAAGACGGCAAGAGCTGGGACGACGAGGCGAGCCGCGGGCGTCCGTTTGTGGCGCCGCTGGGGAACCTTGAGTTTGTAGACGGCATGGCGCGCGGCGAGACCGATACGTTTATCGAGGTGACGCAGCTCGATGCTGTGCGGCAAGTGGTGGAGCATTGGCTGGCGACTCACCTGAGCGCGGCTGAGGCGGCGAAGCGGATTTCCGCGACGACGGAGACGCATTGGAAGTCGCGAGTGTTCACGGTAGAGCCGATTCCGGGTGTGACGTTTGCGTTCTGGGAATGGATGGATCCGCTGAAGGGAAAGCCGGTAGCGATGGCGGGTGATCTGTCAGCGCAGGGAGTGAAGTTTGCGATTGTGGTCGCCCGCTGGAACGCGGTGATCACGGACCGGCTGCTCGAGGGCGCGCTGGATTGCCTGTATCGCAGTGGCGCGCGGAAGGATGAGGTGCACGTGGTGCGGGTGCCGGGCGCCTGGGAGATTCCGTCGGCAGCGCGCAAGATTGCCGAGACTAAGCTGGTCGACGCAGTGATCACACTGGGGCTGCTGCTTCGCGGAGAGACAGCGCACTATGAGGCGATCTATAACGAGGTTTCCCGGGGGATCGGCCAGTCGCAGCAGGAGACGGGGATTCCGCATGCCTTTGGCGTGCTGACGTGCGAGACGCTGGAGCAGGCGATGGACCGGGCGGGCCTTAAGGCGGGAAACAAGGGATTCGAGGCGGCCTCGGCGGCAATCGAGATGGTATCGCTGCACAGGAAGATTGGCGACCGGGCGTTTCAGCAAAGCGAGGGGGAGAGCGCGGCCAGAGGAGAAACGCCGGAAGTGAAAGCGGAGCGATGAGCCTGGTCGGAAAGCGGCGCAAGAGCCGGGAGCTCGCGATGCAGATGCTCTTCCAAGGGGACGTGGGAAAGCAGACTCCGGATGAGGTGCGGAAGACCTTCTGGCAGACGCGGGACGACGTCGAGGACGACACGCGCGGGTTCACGGAAGATATCTTTCGCGTGGCGACGGCGCGCGAGGCGGAGATTGACGGGCTGATCGAAGAGCACTCGGCCAACTGGAAGCTGGCGCGGATGTCGGCGGTGGACCGCAATCTGTTGAGGACAGCCGTGGCAGAGCTGGTGGGATTTCCGGGGACGCCTGCGCCGATTGTGATCAATGAGGCGCTGGAGATTGCGCGGCGCTACTCGGCGCCGGAGTCGATCAACTTTCTGAATGGCGTGCTCGACGCGATTGCGCGGGCGCGGCTCAATTCTTAAAAAGAGACTTCTGCGGGCTGGGTGACGTTGAGCACGGACTGATCGCCGGTGCGCTTCTTCCAGGCGGTGCGGATGGCGTCGATTTTGGCGCGATTGGCGGGCGTGTCGGGATAGTCGATGACCAGCACCTTGGAGCGCAGGCGCTCGGGGTGGCTCATGCTCTTGCCCTGCCACTGTCCATAGCAGTCGAAGACGCTGAGGCCGTCGGGGAAGCGCGGTGTGACTTCCTTGTCGAGGAAGTCGCGCCAGCCGGACTCGGTGACGCGGGTTTCGGTGTGTGGAGCTGCGTGCTCGGGTGTGGTTCCCTCGGGCGTAATCTCTGGGGCGCGGCCGAGTCCGAAGTAGAGGCGGGTGTCGACCCAGCCCTGAGTGTGAGCGGGGTGTGCGGCATCACCGTTGAGGGTGGAGCTTTGCGCGGCGTTGGCGTGATCTGTGACGCGCGCGAGGGTAAAGATGGCGATAAGGACACATGCAAGGGCGACAAGGCGTGCGTTCTTCATGCAGTAAGAATACGGGCGGCTCGTCCCGGCATGCGGGACGAGCCAGACACACCGTTAGACATGCCAGGGGCGCAAAAACTATGATGGCCTCCGTCATGCCAACCAATCGTCGAGACTTTCTACGCAGCGGAGCTGTTGCCGCCGCGGTTGCCGCCACCTCTACATCTGTTTCCGCGCCTTGGCTATTCGCGCAGCCGAAACAGGATTCGGTCCCAAAGCAGGATTCTCTTAAGGAGTCGCCGATCAAGCTGGGGGTTGCGAGCTATACGTTTCGCGAGTTCGATCGGGCGCATGTGATCGAGTGGATGAAAGAGCTGAAGGTCGCCAATCTCAATGCAAAGGACGTTAAGGATCATCTGCCCATGTCGCCGGCTGAGGCGACGGAGGCGGCGGTTGCTGCCTATACAGCGGCGGGGATCAAGCTGACGGCTGTGGGGGCGGTGTATTTTCGGAAGGATGAGGATGACGACATCCGGGCGAAGTTCGATTATGCGAAGCGGGCGGGAGTGAAAGTGATCGTGGCCGGCGATCCGACTCCGCAGACGCTGCCGCGGATTGAGAAGTTCGTGAAGGAGTACGACATCAAGTTTGCCATTCACAATCACGGGCCGGAGGACAATATCTGGCCGTCGCCTCTGGACGTGCTGAAGGCGGTGAAGGGCATGGATCCGCGGATGGGCTGCTGCATCGACGTGGGCCATTGCGTGCGGGCGGGTACGGACGTGGTCGAGGCGATCCACACGGTGGGGCCACGGCTTTTCGACGTGCACATGAAGGATCTGACGGACTTCACGAGCAAGGAAAGCCAAGTCGCCGTAGGTGACGGCATCATGCCGGTGCGCGGCATCTTCGAGGCGCTGATCAAGATCAAGTATCCGGGCTATGTGGACCTGGAGTACGAGGTTCACGGGGATGATCCGATGCCGGGTGTGACGAAGAGCTTTGCGTATATGCGGGGCGTGCTGGATGGGATGGGGTATCGGGGGTAAGACCTCGGGGACAGTTGAAGAGTTTCCTATTCTGGCGAGAGTACCTCTAGCTTTGGAAAATACGTCCGAAATCGCCCGGCGTCGCGGGTGAGTAGAGCAAGATTGCCGATGGCCGCATGCGCGCCTATATAAAAGTCCGGCAATGGGCTATTCCGCGGGCCTCCACGCCGCCGATATTCCAGGAAACACTTCCCGGCAAGGAATCCGGCCTCCCAAGGCATCGGTTCGCGCTGATATACATCGCAGGGCAGGGCAGTATTCAGTGCTTCAATGGTCAAGTATCCAACCGAAACCTCTGCATAGATGATTGGGTTGACGATCAGGCTGGAGTGCTCGGCACACTCAGCTAGCGCCTGCCTCGACCAATTGGCCCAATGGAGGTCATTGGAGGCAACGTCCATCAGAACGTTGCTATCCACTAGAACCCCTCGACAACCATGAAGGCGCTGTTGCAGGCTGAACAATGCCGGCATTATTTGCGCTTTTTACGGGGGCGATAATCCCGTGTAAGAGCCATGATTTCGTCGGTGCTCAACCCAGCGTCCGCAGTGCCGCGAAGGACCTCGACGGCTCGGCGTCCTCGGGGGCCGACTCCCGTTAGATTCGGCGCCTTGCGGATGCGGGCGTGATCGCCTACGATTTCGAACTCAACCTCGGTGTGTGGCAAAAGACCGAGCCGGTTGCGAATCTCCTGAGGAATTGTGACCTGGCCTTTGCTGGTGATCTGCATGGTATTACTCCTACCAGTAAGAGTAATGCTATAGCGCCCACGGCTTCAAGAGCCTTTGAGCCGCGCCTCCCAAGCGTGCTATTCTCACCCGTTCACTATGAGCTACGAAAACATTCTTGTTGAAGTGCGCGATGGCGTTGCTGTCATTACGCTGAATCGTCCCAAGGTGCTGAATGCGCTGAACCGGGCGCTGCTTACCGAGCTTGAGGCGGCGGTTGATGGATTTGCGGCGGATACGGCGGTGCGGGCGGTCATTCTGACCGGCTCGGGGGAAAAGGCGTTTGCGGCGGGGGCGGATATTCAGGAGCTGGCGCAGGTGTTCGTGATGGATGGGCAGCAGTTGGCGCTGCGGGGACAGCGGCTGTTTTCGAAGATCGAGGCGCTGCGGGTGCCGGTGATTGCGGCGATCAACGGGTTCGCGCTGGGCGGAGGGTGCGAGCTGGCGCTGGCGTGCACGATCCGGATTGCGAGCGAGACGGCAAAGCTGGGGCAGCCGGAGGTGAAGCTGGGGGTGATTCCGGGCTATGGAGGGTCACAGCGGCTTCCACGGCTGGTGGGAAAAGGTGCGGCGCTGAAGCTGATTCTGACGGGAGAGATTATTGGGGCAGCGGAAGCGCTGCGGATCGGGCTGGTCGAGGATGTGGTTCCAGCCGATCAGCTGATGACGCGCGCGGAGCAGATTGCGAAGGCGATTGCCGCGCAGGCTCCGCTGGCGGTGGCGAAGTGCCTGGAGGCGGTGCATGCGGGGTATGATCTGCCGTTGGAGCAGGCGCTGGAGCATGAGGCAGCCCTGTTCGGGCTGTGCTGCGGGACGGCGGACAAGGCCGAAGGCACGAGTGCTTTTTTGGAAAAGCGTGTTCCAGTGTGGCAAGGCCGGTAACCCGGCGAGGAATTTGCGTTCAACACAGGCTTTGCCTTGATATGCTGGGGCTGCCCGGCGCTTACCGCACCTGAATGATGAAACGGCTCTGTTTAATTTTCTTAACCCTAGGTCTGGCTGCGGCGCTCAGCGCCTGCTCATCCCCCAACCCGACGGCGAGCGCGCCGGTGGCGAAGCCGACTCCGCAGGAGGCCAAGGCCGCCATTGCGGAGCGCGATTCGGAGCGGCAGGAACTGGAGCAGATTCCTCCGCCGGCGAAGAACCGCTACATGGCCGTGCACACGCGGGATAATTGGGGCAATCCCTTTCTGATGGTGGGCAAGAAAACGGTGACGCTGCGGGTGACCTATCCCGAGGCTCCGCAGAGCAGCCTGGCGCCAGGGAACCTGATGCATCCTGCGAATGCGCGACGGCGCGAACTGGAGCTACGGCTTTCAGACCTGCCGGAGGCGCTGGCGGCGATTCCGGAAGATTCGTGGCCGTATGGGCGGGTGATTGCGGTTCAAGAGGACACCGTGCAGGCGCGCGCGGACCGGGTGCAGGTGCGGCGCAACGTGGAGACGACCATGCAGGTGCTGAACGACCTGGGCGTGGTGGTTTACGAGTGGCCGGGAGCGGGAGCGCTTCGGTGAGGCAGGGATTAGCGATTAGGGATTAGGGATTAGGATTGGCCCGCCGCTGTTCTACTTCGTCTTCGCGCCCTTGTTAAGATAGCTCCACCTGACTCTATGGCTTCTCATCCGCATGCTGTGGCGATTGTCGTGTTTTGTGCCTGCTTTTTCCTGGTGACAATCGCCGGGTTTTTCGCTGCGCGGTGGAAACGGGCGGACCTGAACAGCCTGGAGGAGTGGGGGCTGGCGGGGCGGCGCTTTGGGACACTGATTACGTGGTTCCTGATCGGCGGCGATTTTTATACGGCGTATACGGTGATTGCGGTTCCGGCGGCGCTGTATGGGACGGGTGCGCCGGGGTTCTTCGCGATTCCCTACTGCATACTTCTTTATCCCTACATGATGCTGGTGCTGCCGCGGCTGTGGAATGTGTGCCACCGTCACGGTTACGTAACGCTGGCGGATTTTGCACGCGGGCGGCATGGCAGCCGGGCGCTGTCGATTGCGCTGGCGCTGACGGGGATTCTGGCGACGATGCCGTACATCGCCCTGCAACTGGTGGGTATGCGGGAGGTGATTGCGGCCCTGGGCATCAACGGCGAATGGCCGCTGGTGGCGGCGTTCGTGATACTGGCGGCGTACACGTACACGAGCGGATTGCGGGCTCCGGCGGCGATTGCGATTGTGAAAGACGTGATGCTGTACATCATGGTGCTGGCTGCGGTGGTGATTTTGCCGGCGAAGCTGGGCGGGTATGGGCAGATCTTTTCGACGGCAGGGACGGCGCTGGCCGCACATAAGCCTCCGGCTTCGGTCATTCTGACGCCTACGCAGTACCTAAGCTACAGCACGCTGGCATTCGGATCGGCGATTGCGATTGTGCTGTATCCGCATACGGCGACCGGGGTGCTGAGCGCGGGCAGCGGGCGGATTATTCGCAGGAATGCGGCGCTGATGCCGGCATATAACCTGCTACTGGCGCTGATCGCGCTGCTGGGATACATGGCGATTGCGGCGGGGATTCACACAGCGGATACATCGAGCGCGATCCCGCTGCTGTTCGTGAAGATGTTCCCGAGCTGGTTCGCGGGCTTCTGCCTGGCGGCGATCGGGATCGGTGCGCTGGTGCCAGCGGCGATCATGTCGATTGCGGCATCGAATCTGTTTACACGCAATCTCTATGGTGAGCTGCGGCGGACGAAGATGACTCCGGCGGAGGAGTCGAAGAATGCGAAGATCGTTTCGCTGTTTCTGAAGTTCGGGGCGCTGGCCTTTGTGCTGTTTGTGAAAGCGCAGTATGCGATCGAGCTGCAACTGCTGGGCGGCATCTGGATTGGGCAGCTCTTTCCGGCGGTGGTGCTGGGGCTGTTCACACGTTGGTTCCATGGGCGGGCGCTGCTGTGGGGATGGGTGGCAGGCATGGCGACAGGAACCGGGCTGGCGCTGGCGCGGGATCTGAAGAGCTCAGTCTTTCCTTTCCAAATTGGCGGCCATACCTACGTTGTGTACGCGGCGATTCCGGCTCTGCTGATGAACCTGGTGGTATCGGTTGCGGTCACGTGGCTACTCAACGCACTGGGCCATGAGCGGCGTGTTGACCAGACGCAGCCCAGCGATTACCTGCCACAAGAGGCTTGAGAGCTATGTCGGGACCGTTTGCGATTCTCGATAACGCGCGACACCCGCACGAAGATTTCGTCGCGGCACGGGAGCTTGAGGCGAGGCTCAAGACTCGGATCAAGGGCGAGGTGAGGTTCGATACCGGCTCGCGCGCTCTCTATGCGACAGATGCCTCGAACTATCGGCAGGTGCCGATTGGCGTGGTGATTCCGCGGGACATTGCGGACGTCGAGGCGACGTTCGCAGCCTGCCGCGAGCTGGGTGCGCCGATACTGGCGCGGGGCGGAGGAACGAGCCTTTCCGGGCAATGCTGCAATGTCGCGGTGGTGCTGGATTTTTCGAAGTACATGCGGTCGATTCTGTCGCTTGATCCGGAGTCGCGGCTGGCGGTGGTCGAGCCGGGTATCGTGCTCGATCGGGTTCGGGAGGCAGCGGAGGAGCATCACCTGACCTTTGCGCCGGACCCGGCGACGCATTCGCGGTGCACGCTGGGCGGCATGATCGGCAACAACTCCTGCGGAACGCATGCGCTGATGGGCGGCAAGACGGTGGATAACATCCGTGCACTGGATGTGCTGCTCTATGACGGGACGCGCATGACAGTGGGCCCGACGAGCGACGAAGAATTTCAGCGGATTGTGTCGGGAGGCGGGCGACAGGGGCAGATTTATGCCGGGCTGGCGCGGATTCGTAACAAGTACGAGCGCTTAATCCGAGAGAAGTTTCCGCACATTCCGCGACGCGTGTCGGGATACAACCTGGACGAACTGCTGCCGGAGAACGGATTTAACCTTGCGCGTGCGCTCGTGGGAAGCGAGGGAACGTGCGCCACGGTGTTGCGGGCGACTCTCGATCTGAAGCACAGCCCTCCCTGTCGCAGGCTGGTCGTAGTGGGTTTCGAGGATGCTTTTATCGCGGCGGATCACGTGCCGTTCATTCTCGAATATCACCCGATTGGACTGGAAGGCATCGACCGTATGCTGACCGGGTTCATGCTGCGCAAGGGCCTGGCGGTTGATGATATTGCGCTGCTGCCGCCCGGGCACTCGTTTCTCCTGGTCGAATTTGGCGCGTCGACGGAAGAAGAGGTGCTGGCGCAGGCGGAGAGGTTTGTTGAGGCGGTTTCAGGATTGTCGGCGCGTCCTTCGGCGCGGCTCTACTCGGCAGCTGACGCGGCGCGGATCTGGTTTGTGCGGGAGTCGGCGCTGGGGGCGACGGTCTTTGTGCCGGGCGAGCCGCATGGCTGGGAGGGATGGGAAGATGCGGCGGTTCCTCCTGAGAAGCTGGGGTCGTATCTGCGGCAGCTGTTTGCGCTGATGGGTGAGTACGGCTACCGGAGTCCGATGTACGGGCATTTCGGACAAGGCTGTGTGCATCTGCGCATCAACTTCGATCTTGAGAGCGCACCGGGGATTCGCGCGTTTCGGGAGTTTATCGATCGGGCGGCGGACATCGTCATCGCGCATGGCGGGTCGATTTCCGGCGAGCACGGAGACGGAAAGGCCCGGTCGGTGCTGCTGCCGAAGATGTTCGGTCCGGAACTGATGGAGGCTTTTCGCGAGTTCAAGCGGCTTTGGGATCCGGATAACAAAATGAATCCCGGGCATGTGATCGATCCGATTGCTGTGTACGACGCGACGGAGAACCTGAGGCTCGGGGATGGCTATAAATCTCATCGCCAGGAGACGTTCTTTCAGTTTCCGGACGATCAGGGCTCTCTTTCGGAGGCGACGCTGCGGTGCGTGGGTGTGGGCGCCTGCAGGAAAGCTGGGCCGGGGACGATGTGTCCCAGCTACATGGTGACGCAGGAGGAGAAGCACTCAACGCGGGGGCGGGCGCACCTGCTGTGGGAGATGCTCGAAGGGGACGTGCTGGCTCATGACTGGCAGAGTGAGGATGTGAAAGAGGCCCTCGACCTTTGCTTATCGTGCAAAGCGTGCAAGACCGAGTGTCCGGTCAATGTGGACGTGGCGACGTATAAGGCGGAGTTTCTGGCGCATTACTACCAGGGGCATCGCCGGCATCTGCGCGACTATGCCTTCGGGTTCATGGACAAGTGGGCGCGGCTGGCGTCGCTGGTTTCGGG
Source organism: uncultured Acidobacteriaceae bacterium (assembly GCA_963721995.1). Classification (GTDB taxonomy): domain Bacteria; phylum Acidobacteriota; class Terriglobia; order Terriglobales; family Acidobacteriaceae; genus Silvibacterium. The sequence continues at coordinate 87,187 of CAVRNK010000053.1, forward strand.
AGTTACGCCGCAGTTGGCGAATCTTCCGCTGCGTGTGCCGGGATTGCGCGAAGCGGTCAAGGCGGCGCTGGGGATTGCTCTGCAGCGGAGGCTGCCTGCATTTGCACCGCGGAGTTTTCAAAGTGCGCGAAGGGATCAGGGCACAGGGAACAGGGATCAGGGGAGGCCGGTCCTGCTGTGGCCCGATACCTGGAATAACTACTTTCATCCTGATACTTTGGCGGCGGGGCAGGAGGTTCTGGCCAGCGCGGGCTTCGATGTCCAGGTGCCGCAGGGACACATCTGCTGCGGACGGCCGCTCTATGACTTCGGGTTTTTGACCGAGGCGCGGGAATATCTCGAAGATGTGATGAAGAGGCTGGCTCCGGCAATAGACGCCGGGGTGCAGATCGTCTTTCTAGAGCCGTCGTGCGCCAGCGTCTTCCGGGATGAGCTGCGGAACTTCTTCCCGAGCGGTCCGAGAGCCACGCGGCTGCGGGAACAGAGCTATCTGCTGGGGGATTTCCTGCTGCGGCACGCGGCGGAGTACCAGCCAGCGAGCCTGGAAGGGCGTTCCGTGGTGTTGCATGGGCACTGCCATCAGAAGTCGCAAACGAAGATGAAGGCGGAGGTAGCGCTGCTGGAGCGGGCTGGGGGAAGGGTGTCCGTGCTTGATTCGGGCTGCTGCGGGATGGCGGGGCCGTTCGGTTTTGAGAAAGAGAAGTTTGCCATCTCCCAGGCGCTGGCGGAGCGCGTACTGCTGCCCGCGGTCCGGGGAGCTGCGCCCGACACGATCCTAGTTGCCGACGGGTTCAGCTGCCGGGAGCAAATTGTCCAGAATTCCAGCCGCGAAGTCCTGCATTTTGCACAAGTTTTGCGGCATGGCGGGGCGTAACGGCTTCGACGCAAAAGTACATACCGGGCAAATTTTTCCCTCAGAGGGCGTACAAAGCGCCAGCCTGGTGTTTTTTACACTGTGATTGGCCCTAGCGGCTCGTTAGAGAATTCCCTATAAGATCCCTATTTAAAACGATTTAAGTGAAAGGCCGGCCACGGCTCCCTCTTTGGCAAACCGCATGCACTATGTGTTGCACAACAGGATGCTGCGCAGCTTCCGAAGTGTGTTCTTCCAGATCATGCCAAGGAATGCCAATCAAATGACTGAAACGACGAAAATGAAGAGCTTGATTACACCCTCGGCGGTTTCGGCGCTGTTACTTGCAGCGAGCCTTGGGTATCCAGCGATTGCACAGAGCAGCTCTCCGGCTCCGGCGCAGTCGCAGTCGGCACAGGTTCAGACAGGATCTTCGGCCAACCCGAATGACAACAGCACTTACGCCACAGGTCAGCCCTTATCCACGAAGTCGAATGAAGGCTTCTGGGGCAAGGTGAACCCCTTTGCGCGTAAGAAGTGGGTGAATCGGCAACTGGACCCAGTGAAAGACCGGTTGAACGAGCTCGATCAGCTCCAAGCCAAGAACGCCAATGATATCAAGGATGTAGATGCCCGGGCGCAGGCTGGCATCCATCAGGCGCAGTCCACAGCCGATCAGGCCAGCCAGACAGCCACTACAGCAAACAACACCGCCACTCAGGCTCAGCAGCAGGCACAGCAGGCGAGCACCCAGACAGCCCAGCTCAACGGGACGGTTTCGAACCTAGATCAGTATCAGCGGGTAAATGACATCGAGATCCGCTTTCGTCCGGGACAGACGGTCCTGAACGACCGCGCCAAGAGCGCCCTTGATCAGGTAGCGGCGCAAATGCTCGGCAAGAAGGGATACATCGTCGAAATCGCCGGCTATTCATCGACTCGCGGCCAGGCAGGTATCCAGAATTCGCAGCACATGTCGGATGCCGTGGTGCGGTATCTGGCGGAGAACGACATCCCCGTCTATCGCATTCACGAAGTGGCAATGGGCAACGCCAAGGTTGACGATTCCCAATCGCCTACGCACGGCAGCGTGGTGCGCGTGAGTTTAATGCAAAACAGTTTAGCGGCCTTGAACACGACGCCCTCGGGCTCGGGTTCGCCGATCGGTGCGACGCAGCAGTCTTCCGCGCAGCCCTCCCCTCAGGGTGCTGTGTCGCAACCATCGGTTCCACAACAACAATAACGAAAAGGCTCGCAACCAAGCTCTCACACAACGAGAGAACCAAGGCAGATTGGCCCCTCACCCGAGGGGCCGTTTTTTTGCTCTTTCGAAGCGGCCTGGGATTCACCTTGGAGTCGCCGTCAGTTTCTTTCCTGCCCTGCCCGCCGCTCCCGCATAATCGACATATTTCCTTTTCCTGTGTGGAGGATTGCCGAGGATGATGCGTCGCCGGTTGGGGGTATTGGTTTGCCTGATGCTTTTGGATTGCTTCGCGGCGGGAGCGCAGAGCTTCACGTTGCAGCAGGTGATGAGCGCACCATTCAATTCGCAGCTGAAGGCGTCGCCGGTGGGGCAGAGGTTTGTGTGGATCGCAGACCAGCAGGGTCGCCGCAACCTGTGGATCGCCGAAGGCGGTTCGGATGGCAGCTCCTCGGCGCGCGCGCTCACGCATTACGACGCCGACGATGGGATCGAGATTGGCGATGTGACCTGGACTCCGGACGGACAATCGGTGGTATATGTGCGCGGGGGTGATTTTGAATTTCCGGAGAAGCCGGCACCGAATCCTGATCTTTTGCCGCAGGGGGTCGAGCAGGATATCTGGATTGTTCCGGCCAAGGGCGGGGACCCGCGCAAGGTGGCTGAAGGACGAAGCCCACAGGTCTCGCCGAACGGGACGACGCTGGCATATCTGCTGAAGGATCAGGTGTGGACGATCAAACCGAACGACCCGGGCGCCAAACCGGAGCAGCTTTTTCATGAGCGAGGCAAGCCGGAATCGCTGACGTGGTCGCCGGACGGCAAATCGCTGGCATTTGTGAGCGGGCGGGGAGATCACGCCTTCATCGGCGTGTATTCGTACGCGACCAAGACGCTGAGGTATCTTGCACCAAGCACGCAGACGGATTCGGAGCCGGCGTGGTCGCCGGATGGACGCAGCATAGCCTTCCTGCGGGCGCCACCGGATGTTTCAGGGGTCGATTTCAAGCCGCGACGGACGGCACAGCCGTGGTCGATCCTGGTGGCCGACGAGGAAACGGGGCAGGGCCGCGAGATCTGGCGCGCTAAGGCGGGACCGAGCAGCGTTTTTCATGAGGCCGATACCGATCACCAGCTTTTGTGGGCAGCCGGCAACCGCATCGTGTTCCCTTGGGAGGGTGACGGCTGGATTCACCTTTACTCGATTGAAGCGTCGGGCGGAACGGCCGCTTTGCTGACTCCTGGCGATTTTGAAGTGCAGAGCGTGGCTCTGGCTGCTGATCGTAAGACGGTCTATTACACGTCGAATCAGTTCACGTCAGACCGGGGCGACATCGACAGGCGTCATCTCTGGCAGGTGAGTGTCAGCGGCGGCGGGGCGCGGCAGTTGACGCACGGCGACGGAATTGAGGTTGCGCCGGTTGTCACTGCTGACGGAACGATCGCTCTGCTGCACTCCGATGCGCGGGTGCCGATTCGGCCGGCGGTGATCGGGGCTAATGGCGAAATGCGGGACGTTGCGCCGCAGCTTGTTCCGGGGGAGTTTCCCGCGGCGAAGCTGGTTGTTCCTCAGCAGGTGATTTTGTCGGCGGCGGACGGACTCCAGATTCACGGGCAGCTGTTCATGCCCGCGGGAGGTGGGGCGAAACACCCTGCGATCGTCTTTTTCCATGGCGGATCGCGCAGACAGATGCTGCTCGGCTGGCACTACATGCAGTACTACTCAAACGCATACGCGATGAACCAGTACCTTGCGAGCCTGGGCTACATCGTTTTGTCGGTGAATTATCGCAGCGGAATTGGCTATGGGCTTAATTTTCGTGAAGCCCTCAACTATGGCGCGGCGGGAGCGAGCGAGTTCAACGACGTGCTGGGCGCGGGGCTTTATCTGCGCGGGCGACCGGATGTGGATGGGGCGCATATCGGCGTGTGGGGCGGTAGCTACGGCGGCTATCTGACAGCGCTCGCGCTGTCGCGTGCTTCGGATCTGTTTGCGGCGGGCGTGGATCTGCATGGGGTTCATGACTGGAATCTGGAGTTGAATATCTGGCAGCCCACCTACGATCCGAACGCGGACAAGGAGGCGGCGAGAATTGCGTGGGAGTCTTCTCCACTGGCGTCGGTGAAGGGATGGCGCTCGCCGGTGCTATTGATGCAGGGAGACGACGATCGCAACGTGCAGTTCTCGCAGACGGTGCGGCTGGCCGAGGCGTTGCGCACGCAGGGGACGCCGTTTGAGGAGCACATCTTTCCGGACGAGATACACGATTTTCTGCTCCACCGTACGTGGCTGGCGGCGTACCAGTACGGGGCGGAGTTCTTCGGGCGCTATCTGAAGACGGATAAGTAGCGCGACCTTATTCGGTTCGCAGAGCCTTCATCGGGTCGATATAGGTTGCCCTGCGCGCGGGCATCAGGCAGCCGAGCAGGGCGACGAAGAGCAGCAAAGCGGCAATGACCGCATACGTGACGGGATCGTTCGGTTTGATCGCAAAGAGCATGCCGGCGAGGGCGCGCGTTGCAAAGATGGCGGCTGCGATGCCGAGGGCGAGGCCGGCAATCACGGGGATCATGCCACGCACGAGTACGTTGCGGAGGATGCGCTCTCGGGTTGCACCCAGAGCGATCCGGATGCCGATTTCCTTGGTCTGGCGGGCGACGGAGAGAGCGAGGGTTCCGCTGACTCCTACAATGGTGATAAAGAGGGCCACGGCGGCGAATAGGCCTAGCAGAGTTGCCGTCACGCGGGGTGTGCCGAGTTGCGCGTTGCGGAGCTGATCTAGCGTGTGGACGTCGGTCACGGGCTGTTGCGGATCGATCGCGTGAACGACAGCGGCAACTTCATTCGCAAGCCGCATGGGGTTGCTGCGGGTGCGCACGAGCAGGTGCATGTTGGCTACATCCTGCTGGTAGACGGGGAGATAGATGGCGTCATCTGACTCTTTATCGAGGCCGTATTGGCGAACGTCGCTTACCATGCCGACAACAGTGGTCCATGTCTTGCCACGATCGGTGGATACGCGATGTCCGATGGGGTCCTGGCCGGGCCAGTAGCGTTTCGCAAGGCGCTCGTTCACGATTGCGACCTTGGGTGCGCTAAGAATGTCGTTGCTGGTGAAGACCCTGCCGGAGAGGACGGGCACGCTGAGCACGCGGAAGTATTCAGGCGTCGCAACCTCATAGTCGACCTGCGGAGCGGGCTGGCCGTCATGGATGGGTTGTCCTTCGAAGACCAGGCCGCCGCTCATGCGGCCCATATCGCTGTTCAGCGGGACCATCCAACTGAATGAAGCGCTGTCTACGCCGGGCAGTTGTTGCACGCGATCCAGCACCTGCTGGAAGAAGGCGCTCTTTAGAGACGGCTCCTTGTATTTGGTCCAGTTGAGACTGACTTGCATAGAGAGAACATTAGCCGTCTTGAAACCGGGATCGACGGAGAGCAGATTGTAGAGGCTGCGGAGCATGAGGCCGGCGCACATGAGCAGAACGAAAGAGAGCGTGACCTGGGCGCCGACAAGCAGATTACGCAGGCGAGTGCCGCCCTCGCTGCCTGCCCTGCGCTCGCCCGCGTCAGTGAGGCTGGTGATTCGGACGCGGCTGGCAATGTAGCCGGGGAGGGCTCCGAAGAGGATGCCGGTGAGTAGAGAGATTCCGAGGGCGAAGAGCAGGACGCGCGCGTCGGGGTGTATGTCACCGGAAAGCGGAGTCATGCGGGCGGCATAGGCGATGAGGAGCTTCGAACCGAAGGCAGCCAGGGTGACGCCCAGGACGCCTCCGGCCAGAGCGACGAGCATGCTCTCGGTGAGAAGCTGGCGGAAAATGTTGGCGGGACTGGCTCCGGTGGCCATGCGAATGGCCATCTCACGGGAACGGCGCATCTGGCGGGAAAGAGCGAGATTGGCGAGATTGGCGCAGGCCAGCAGAAGCACGAGTCCGGCGGCTGCAAGCAGGGTCACAAATGTGGGCCGTGCGGCGTGGGTCAGTTCGGTGTCGACGGGCGCGATGAGCGGAGCGAAACCGGCGCTGGCGGGATAGAACTTTCCATAGACTGCAGCGCGGCGGCTGAAGATGGTCGCCAGTTCTGAGCGCGCCTGCGACACGGTGGCATCAGGCTTGAGGCGCGCATAGGCAGAGATCATGCGCATCTCGCGGTCGGCAATCATCTTCGGATCGGAGCGATAGGGGCAGGATGTCGTCGGCATGTAGACATCGTTCGCGTCAGGATATTCAGGCAATGGCGGAAGCACGCCGACGACGGTATGCACGCGGTCGTTCAGCTCGAAGGCGCGGCCGAGAATGTTCCGGTCGCCGCCAAATTCCTTCATCCAGTAGCTATAGCTCAAGAGCAGAGCAGGGGGCGCGTTCCTGCTCTCGTCGGCGGGGGTGAAGAGCCGTCCCAGCACTGGCTTTACTCCCAGCACGTCGAAGAAATTCGACGAGACGACCCCTGTGGCGACACGTTCCGGGTTCTTTGTGCCGAGGAGCGTGAAGTTCATCGAGTGATACTCGGCAACGTCAGAAAAGGCGTGCCCCTGATCGCGGAAATCCTGATACTCCTGCACAGAGAGGCCCAGGGGATCGGGACCGACGAGCGTTGCGGTCTGGTCGAGGTGCAGGATCCGGTCCTGTTGCGCGTAGGGCAGCGGCTTCAGCAGGACGCCGTTGATGACGGTAAAGATGGCAGTATTCGCGCCGATGCCGAGGCCGAGGGTGAGGATGGCGAGGAGAGCGTATCCGGGATTGCGCCGCAGAGTGCGGGCGGCATAGCGGAGGTCGCGCAGCAAATTTTCAAGGGGCGGGACACTGTTCATCTGCCAGATTTGCTCGCGGACCCGCGTAGGGTTGCCGAATTTGAGCCAGGCCTGGCGACGCGCTTCTTCCCTGCTCATGCCGCGCGCGAGGTTGTCGTCGATCTCACTTTCGATGTGGGCCTCGAACTCCCGTGCGCGCTCTGCGTCCCAACGCTGCCTGTGAAAATATTTGCGCCAGCTCATGCCACTATTCCTCACTCACTTCTCAGTGCTTCCATCGGGTTCAACCTTGACGCTCGCCATGCCGGAATTGCGCAGGCAGCGGCGGCAACCGCGATCAACGTCAACGCAACCACGGCGAAGACACTCCAGTCCAGAGGCTGCACTCCGTAAAGCATGTCGCGGATCAGGCGGAGGGCGAAGCCTGCGCCGAGTAAGCCAAGAACGAGGCCGATCCATGCAGGCACAAGCCCATCGAAGAGCATCAGCCGCAGTACTTCGCTTCTCTGAGCGCCGAGCGCAATGCGAATGCCGATCTCGCTGGTGCGCTGCGTGACGAGATAAGACAGAACGCCGTAGAGGCCGACGGCAGCGAGCACGAGCGCGATCACCGCGAAGGCAAGAATCAGCATGGAATTGAAGCTCGCGTCCAGCGTCGACTTGCCTATCAGCTCCGTCATGGTCATCACATCGGAAACCGGCAGGTCACGATCGAGCCCTCCAATGACTTTCTGTACCGGCAGCGCGAGTGTATCCACGTCATGGGTCGATCGCACCACGATGGTCGCGCCTGAGAAAACACCGCTGGAAAGAGGCCAGTACATCATGGGCCTCGCATTCTGGGAGACGTCATAGCGCGTATCCCCCACCACACCCACAATCTCGAATGGCTGTTGCGGAGCGCCGGTGGCGTTCAATCGCAGATGCTTCCCGATCGGATCTTCGCCGGGAAAGAATTTCTTCACCGCCGCCTGGTTCAGAATCGTCACATACGCGGGGCTCAGCCGCTCACTGTCATTAAAAGTCCGTCCGCGCATCAGCGGAATCTGCATGGCGGCAAAGTATCCGGGGTCGGCTGCATTTACCATCGCGTCCAGCGACTTTCCCTGCGGGAGTGGAGGATGCTCCACTACCGTCACCAGGTCATCTCCGCCAGATCCTGCTCCGGGTGCAGTCTTCACCAGCCCGGCGGCCTCGACACCGGGCAATGCGCGCACACGGGCAATCAGTTGTTCGAAAAATGCTGTCTTCTGCACCGCATTCTTGTAGCGCGCTTCCGGAAGGCGAAGCTGCATGGTCAGCACGTTGTCGATCGCGCAGCCCATGTCGGCAGACCGAAGCTTCTGGTAGCTCTTGAGCAGCAGGCCTGCGACGATGAGCAGCACCACGGTGAGGCCAACCTCGGCTGCCAGCAACCCCTTGCGCAGCCGGGCCCGAGAGACACCTCCGCTATGGGAGCGCGATGATTCCTGCAGAGTCTCCAGGGCGCGCGTGCCGCCTGCGCTGAGTGCCGGAATCGCTCCTGCCAGCACGCCGCTGACAAGCGTGATTGCCGTTACGAACAGCAGCACCATTCCATCCACGTGGATTGCATCCGCGCGCGCCATATCCTGCCGCGCATGTGCCAGCCATACGATGGCCGCACAGGCCAGCGCAAAGCCGAGCATACCGCCGGTGACCGCCAGCACCAAGCTCTCCGTCACCTGTTCACGGATCAGCCGCCAACGGTTGCCGCCAAGCGCCGCGCGAATCGCCACTTCTTTGCGCCGTGCCGCCGACCGCGCCACCAGCAGATTCGCAACATTGAGGCAGGCAATCAGCAGCACGCAGCCCGTCGCCGCGAGCAGCACATACAGCGGAGTCTTGTAGTCCAAAACGATATCGTCCAGCAGAGGCCTTCCGGTTACGTCTCTCTTGACGGCCGGGCCGGGATTCTCACGCTTGATCTGCTGCTGAACGGCATCGAGTTGGCTGAGCGCCTGGGCCATCGTGGCTCCCGGCTTCAATCGCGCAACGACGTCGAACTGGTGATTGTCGAGCGCCTGGGTGATGCTCGGCGGCATCTCGTGATAAACGAGTGCCCATAGCTGGGTTTGGGTATCAGGATAAGCAAACCATCCGGGCATAATGCCGATGACTGTGTAGGGCTTTGCATCGAGAGAAATCTTCTTTCCGATGATGGACGGATCGCCCCCAAAGCGGCGTTTCCAGAATCCCCACGACAGGATCACCGTTCCGTTGGCTCCCTGCTTGTCGTCTCCGGCTGTGAAATCTCTGCCGTATGTCGGATGCACGCCCAGCGTCGAGAAGAGGTTCCAGGAGCACCGCGCCGCTGGAACTCTCTCCGGCAACTGACCACCCTCGGCCGAAGCGTTATAGGAAGCCCATCGGTAGAGGAGCGCCATCTGCTCGAAGCTCTTCGATGCCTGCCGCCATATTGCAAAGCTGGCCGCTGATTCTCCTCCGCGGTTGTCCGGAGTATCCGTATCGTTCCAGCGCTCGTACACCGCCACCAGACGGCCGGGATCTTTGTACGGCAGGGGCTTCAGCAGAACGGAGCGCACGACGGTGAAGAGGGCCGCATTCGCACCAATACCGAGAGCCATGACCAGCACGGCCATCACGGTGAATCCGGGTGATCGAGCGAGCGTTCGCGTGGCGTATCTCAAATCGCGCCACGCGTTGTCCAGGAGTGCGAAGGTGTTGTGCTGCCAGAGCTCTTCTTGCACCCTGCGTGTCGAGCCGAATTTCAGATGCGCCTGACGCCGGGCTTCTTCTTCGCTCATGCCGCGGGTGCGGTTGTCGGCGATTTCCTGCGCGAGATGCAGTTCGATCTCCTGTGCGAGTTCGGCGTCGCTACGTTTACGCTTGAAGAATCGGCTCCAGCTCATTCGGCTTCTCCCTATTCCGCTTCCCCGAGGATGAGGCCGATGGCGCGTTTCATCTGACGCCAGCGGCTGGTCTCGGCGGCGAGCTGCTTCCGGCCTGCGGCGGTCAGGCGATAAAACTTGGCTTTGCGGTTGTTTTCGCTCGCGCCCCAGTAGGAAGAGACCCAGCCGCGGTCTTCGAGACGGTGCAATGCAGGGTACAGGGATCCCTGCTCGACTTCGAGGACCTCCTCGGATGTGTGCTCGATCACTTTCGCAATGGTGTGTCCGTGGGCGTCACCCATGATCAGGGTGCGCAGGATGAGCATGTCCAGCGTGCCCTGCAGCATTTCTCCGCTCTTGTCTGCCGACTTACCTCGCCCCATCAGATCGTTATCCCTTTCCACTCGATGTTCTATGGGAGAGACTCTATACCACTCGATGTTCTATGGGAAGGGGCAAAATGCAGACTTTGTCGATGCCATCCAAGAAGGCTTCGATACCATCTATTTGAGGATGGGGGTTCGGGCTATGGATCCTGTGGTCACAATTCCTGAGCGGGGCAGGTCCAGACCGGGTGTGCTCACCGTACTGCTGGGCATTTTTCTGGGGCTTCTGGTGGGTGTGGGCGCGTTCGCGATCTTCCTGCGTGAGGCGACATACGGCATATGGGACCGGGTGGCGACAAGGGTTTCCGGGCGCGCGCTGGTGTTCAATGTGTCGCAGCCGACGGTAGTGGACAGAATCCAGAGACTGGAGCGGCTGGAGACGGTCACTTACACGATGGACAAAGTGGTGGAAGGCGACCGTACGAGTGCGATACTGCCGGACTTTCTGGTGGGCGACAAGCTGCTGCTGTCGGTGCATGGGCAGGCGATCGCCGGTGTCGATCTAAGCCAGCTCAAGTCGTCGGACGTAATGGTGAACGGCAAGACGGTGCACGTGCATCTGCCGGCGGCGCAGATTTTTGTTGCGGCGCTCGATAACGGAAAGACCAAGGTTTATTCACGAAGCACCGGTTTTTTCGTTCAAGCAGATCCGGACCTGGAGTCGCAGGTCAGAGCAAAAGCTGAGCAGGAATTGCACGACTCGGCGATTGCCGCCGGCATTCTCGATACAGCTCGCAAGAACGCGGCTTCAACACTGACAACGCTGTTGCTGAGCCTGGGGTTTGAGCAGGTGCAGGTGGACTGACGAGCCTGCGCGGCATCCCGTGTGATTCAATACTTCATGTGAGTCACGAATTTGATATCGGCTCGGTCCATGTCGGATCGGGGCAGCTGTTTCTGATTGCCGGGCCTTGCGTGATCGAGAGCGAGACGCATGTTCGAAAGATGGCAGACGCGATCCAGCGGATCACTTCAGATCTGGGCGTTCCTTACATCTTCAAGTCGTCGTATGACAAGGCGAATCGCACCTCGGTGAAGAGCTTTCGCGGACCAGGTCTAAAGGAAGGGACGGCGATCCTGCGGCGGCTCGGTGAGGCGACCGGACTGCCGGTGCTTACCGATGTGCACGAGCCTGGGCACTGTGCCGTAGCCGCCGAAGGCGTAGACGTGCTGCAGATTCCGGCGTTCCTGTGCCGCCAGACGGATCTGCTGGTGGCAGCCGCCGAGACGGGGCGAGCCGTCAATGTGAAAAAAGGGCAGTTTGTAGCTCCGTGGGACATGAATCATGCCGTCGAGAAGGTGACATCGTCGGGGAACCCGCGGGTGTTTCTCACGGAGCGGGGTTCGACGTTTGGCTACAACAATCTTGTGGTCGACATGCGTTCGCTGGCAATCATGCGGCAGCTGGCGCCGGTCGTGTTCGACGGCACGCACTCCGTGCAGATCCCCTCGGGGGCGAATGGCGTCTCGGGGGGGCAGCCGGAGTTCATTCCTCTACTGGCGCGCTCGGCGGTGGCGGCTGGCGTGGACGGGGTGTTTCTCGAGGTGCATGACAACCCCGCCGAAGCGAAGTCGGACGGTGCGAATGCGCTGAATTTGAATGACTTACGGGGAGTTCTGGAGACCCTGCTGGCGGTGAAAGCTGCTGTGGAACGGTAGGAAATGCCATTTTCAATGGTAAAATGGCATTATGATTACCACCGTAACCGTGACAATCGACAAGGCAGGGCGGCTCGTTCTTCCCAAGCCGATGCGTGACGCCTTGCACCTGAAACCTGGCGATAATCTCGACCTGGAGCAGCAGGACGACTCAATTATTTTGCGATCTCGCCGTCCAGACACTGAGTTAGTAAAGAAAGACGGGATGTGGCTGGTGAGGCAAAGATTCCCTCTCGCCGACTCCATTCCTGAACTGATCGCCCAGCACCGGGAAGACCGCATTCAGACCCTGATTCGTCGCTCCTTGGGTGAGGACGAAATCTGAGTGAAGGTCTTTCTCGATACGTCCATAATGATCGCCGCATTCCTGGAGACTGATCCTCGCCATGCGGAATGTCGGGCGCTGTTACTGCCGGTGCGCCCGGAGACAGCCGCGTGCGGGTCGCATAGCCTGGCCGAGTTTTATTCCGTGATGACTCGGCTTCCGATCCCGCTGCGTCTCTTACCGGAGCAGGCATGGCTACTGCTCGAGGAACTACATGAACGAGTGACGCCGATCAACTTGACACCTTCGGAACACTTTGAGGAGCTCAAGCAAATTGCGCGCTCAGGAATTCGAGGCGGGCAGGTCTACGACGCGCTTCTGCTGGCATGCGCCAGAAAATATGGTCCCGATCGCATTTATACGCTCGATTTGCACTTCAGTACGCTTGCGCCAGATCTCGCAGACCGCATTGTCATTCCGTAACGGAACTGCTCTACGCTCGCACCACTTCCACGGCTTTTGCTTCCGGCATAGGCTTCGTCCGGTTGGCGTAGCTGGCTTTTACAAAGGCGCTGAAGAGCGGATGGGGCTCGAGAGGCTTGGATTTGAACTCGGGGTGGAACTGGCATCCGAGGAAGAATGGGTGGTCGCGAAGCTCGACGATCTCGACGTAGGTTCCGTCCGGAGTGGTTCCTGTGATGCGCAGGCCGGCGCCGGTGAGCAGCGCCTCGTATTCACGATTGAATTCGTAACGGTGACGATGACGTTCGCTGATCTCGGTAACTCCGTAGGACTTGTAGGCCAGTGAGTCGGGTTCGAGGAGACACGCCCAGGCTCCGAGGCGCATCGTTCCTCCCATTTCTTCAACGCCTGTCAACTCGCGGAGCTTGTAGATCACACGGTGCGGCGTGGCGGGGTCGAACTCGCTGGAGTTGGCGCCGTTCAGCCGGCAGACGTTGCGCGCGAACTCGATGCACGCGGTCTGCATTCCGAGACAGATGCCGAAGTAAGGGACCTTGTTCTCGCGCGCATAGCGAATCGCATTCAGCATGCCCTCGATTCCGCGCTTGCCGAAACCGCCGGGGACGAGAATGCCGTCAAACCCTGCAAGTTGTGACTCGAAGCCCTCAGTCTCGAGGCCTTCTGCCTCGATCCAGGTAACGCGCAGTTTGAGATTGTGCGCCAACGCGCCGTGCACCAGGGCCTCTTTCAGCGACTTGTAGCTGTCTTCGTATTCGACATACTTGCCGACGATGCCGATGGAGACCTCGTCCTGCGGATTGTAGGAACGGCGAACGATCTCCTCCCAGCGGCTGAGGTCGGGCTCTTTGGTCTCTATGCGGAGATAGCGCAGTGCCAGCGCGTCAACGCCTTCGCGGGCGAATGTGAGCGGGACCTCGTAGATCGATTCAACGTCCTTGGCTGTGATTACGGCCTGCTCTTCGAGGTTGCAGAATAGCGCGATCTTGCTCTTGATCTCGCGGGAGAGGAAGCGGTCGGTGCGGCAGAGCAGGATGTCGGGCTGGATGCCGATCGAGAGCATCTCTTTTACCGAATGTTGTGTCGGCTTGGTCTTCAACTCCTGAGCGGCGCTGATCCATGGAACCAAGGTGACGTGAACGAAGACGGTGTTCTCGCGGCCCAGTTCCTGCCGCATCTGGCGGATAGCTTCGAGGAACGGAAGGGACTCGATGTCACCTACGGTGCCGCCGATTTCGACGATGGTGATATCGCTTGTGCCTGCGACCTTGCGCATGGCGTTTTTGATTTCGTTGGTGACGTGGGGAATGACCTGGACGGTCTTGCCGAGGTAGTCGCCGCGGCGTTCCTTGGTGATGATCTGCTCGTAGATGCGGCCGGTGGTGAGGTTGTTGTCGCGGCTGAGGTGCGCGTGAGTGAAGCGCTCGTAGTGGCCAAGGTCGAGGTCGGTCTCGGCGCCATCATCGGTGACAAAGACTTCGCCGTGCTGGAAGGGCGACATCGTGCCGGGATCGACGTTCAGGTACGGGTCAAACTTCATCAGGTTAACCTTAAGCCCCCGGCTTTCAAGCAGACAGCCGATCGAGGCCGCGGCCAGCCCCTTGCCCAAACTGGACACAACTCCACCCGTCACAAAAATGTACTTGGAGGACATTCCGGCTTCACCTTCTTTAATTGTTTTTGATTGGCGTACCTGGCGGGCACGATCAATTATATCGGTGTTTCTGGACAAAAGAAAGAACGGAAATGGGTCGAAAGGCGAGCGAGTCGACTTGGTGACGGTGTCAAACTCCCACCGGGTACGGCTTCGGCGACGACTCGTCGAGGTTGGTACCGGAGCGCCAGCGATCGAAACGCCCTTGCAGGAGTGAGAGCAGGCCGGTGTACCAGTATCCGACGACGAAGAGCAGCAGAAAGGGGATGGTGAAGTAGTTCTCGTTGACCCAGGCGTACCAGATGGTCAGAGCGAAATAGCAGCCGATGGCCAGCTCGATCCAGGGAACGATGCCGAGCCGTTTACGGTACTTGGCGGCCTGCGCCTTCTCACCGCGCTTTTGAACGCGGTACTTTGGAGTGCGCTTGAAGGCGCTCTGGATGCCAAAGAGGGCTTCCATGACAGCGCGGGTGTTGGTGATGGTGAGGCCGATACCCAGCGCCATGAGGAACGGCAGATAAAGAAACGTACGGTACCAGCGGTTAGGGTAAAGCTCCTTCTGCGAAACGAGATAGAAGGACGAAATAGAGAAGGTCGACGCCATGAAGAGCGGCAGATCGATCAGAAGCATCTGGAACCAGCCCTGGTAGAAGCGAATCACCATGGCAGGCATCAGGAGGACTGAAAGCACGATCATGAGCGGATAGCTGAGGTTCGCCGTGAGGTGGTACCAGGCTTCGAGCTTGGTGTGCCAAGGCTGATCACTCTTAAAGACGTGGGGCAGGATCTTCTTGGAGGTCTGGATGAGGCCCTTGGCCCAGCGCGCCTGCTGCGTCTTGAAGGCGGTCATCTCTATGGGCAGCTCGGCGGGGCACTCAACATCCTGCAGGTATTTGAATTTCCAGCCCTTAAGCTGGGCGCGATAGCTGAGGTCGGTGTCCTCGGTGAGGGTGTCGTGCTGCCATCCACCAGCCTCGTCGATGACGTTGCGGCGCCACATACCGGCAGTTCCGTTGAAGTTGAAGAAGACGCCGGCGCGGGAGCGGCCTCCGTGCTCGAGAACGAAATGGCCGTCGAGCAAGATGGCCTCGACCTGGGTGAGGAAGCTGTAATCGCGGTTGAGGTGGGTCCAGCGGGTCTGCACCATGCCGATTTCCGGCTGGGCGAAGTGGTGGATGACCTTCATCAGCCAATCGCGCGGCGGCACGAAGTCGGCGTCGAAGATGGCGACGAATTCGCCGCTGGCAGTTTTAAGGCCTTCATCGAGGGCTCCGGCCTTGAAGCCGTAGCGATTGGTGCGGTGCAGGTACACGATGGGATGGCCGAGGGCGCGGTACCGCTCGCAGATGGACGCGGCGACCTCTTTGGTTTCGTCGGTGGAGTCGTCGAGGACCTGAATTTCGAGCAGTTCGCGGGGGTAGTCGAGATTCGCGCACGCGTCGATGAGACGGTCGATGACGAATTGTTCGTTGAAGATGGGCAACTGGACAGTGACGCGGGGGAGCTGATCGAAGTGGCAGGGCGGCTCTTTGGCAGCGTTCTTGCGGTGCTTGTAGTAGAGGTACACGAGCTGGTACCGGTGCATGCCGTAAAAGGCCAGGATGATCATCACGATGAAGTACGGGATGAGCAGCGAGGTGTCGAACCAGTTCCAGCGGTAGAGGTGCTCGAAGGTGTGATCTCCGTAGTGGTAGCGGAGATAGTGGCGTAGATCGTGCTTCGGCTGGAAGAGGGTGAAGGCGGCGGCGTGAAAGCGGAACGCGCATTCGAAAGCGAACGATTTCAGCAGAGCCGTGCCTCCAGCGACAGAATCAAGCAGTATTGTACGGTGCTGAGCCACAAAGCTGATGGCGCTGCTGGCCAAATCGTCACCTGAGGGCGTGCCGAGTCCGGTTCCTCGTTAGTTCAGGAACATCGTCCGGTAGAGGGTGTCCCGCTGGACGGGCTTGAAGCCGGCGTCGCGAATGACGCGGCGCAGCTCCTCTTCGGTCGTGCAGTTGGAGGTGCCCGCGGCCTTGACGACGTTCTCTTCGAGCATGACGGAGCCGACGTCGTTGCCGCCGAAGCGCAGGCCGAGCTGTAGAACCTTGAGCCCCTGGGTCACCCAGCTTGATTGCACGTTCTCAATGTTGTCGAGGTAGAGGCGGGAGATGGCGAGAACCTTGAGGTACTCGACGGCGGTAGCCTCGTCCCAGCCACGTCCGCCGAGAGCAGTGTTGTGAGGCTGGAAGCTCCAGGGGATAAATGACGTGAATCCGCCAGTCTCTTCCTGCAGCCGGCGCACCTGCTCGAAGTGATTGATGCGGTGCTCGTAGGTTTCGCCGACGCCGAACATCATCGTGGCCGTGGTGCGCATGCCGAGCTGATGCGCGGTGCGGTGAACGAGAAGCCAGTCTTCGGTTCCGCACTTGAGGCGCGCGATGCGATGGCGGACCTCGTCGTCGAGAATTTCGGCGCCGCCGCCGGGGATGGAGTCGAGCCCGGCGTCGCGCAGGCGGATGATCGTATCGCGCACGGAGAGATCGCTGTATTCAGCGATGGCGAGGATTTCGGAGGCCGAGAAGCAGTGCAGCCAGATCTGCGGGAAGCGCTGTTTGATGCCTTTGAGAAGGCGCTCAAACCACTCGATCTTGAGGTCAGGATGAAGGCCGCCCTGCATGAGGACGCCGGTGCCTCCCATCTCGATGGTCTCGGCAATCTTCGCGTAGATTGTTTCGAAATCGAGAATGTAGCCTTCGCTCGCGAGTTTGCCCTTGAGCGGGCGGTAAAAGGCGCAGAAGGTGCAGTACTCGGTGCAGAAGTTGGTGTAGTTGATGTTGCGATCAATGATGTAGGTGACGACGCCTTCCGGGTGCAGCTTGCGGCGTACGGCGTCGGCGTCCATGCCCAGTCCGATGAGGTCGTCGGAGTTGAAATAATCCAATGCCTGCTGGCGGGTGATCGGCATACTTCAATCTTAGAGGAAATTTGATGACGGATTCAACGAATCGCTAGTTCCCTGCACTGCCACGAACGGATCTGGAGCGGTGGGGGTAACATGGATTGTGGTGTCTGAGGCTGCGGGAACGCAACCGGCCGCCAGCCTAGAGCTTCTTAAGTCAGATCAAATCTGTTTGACGGTACCCCATTCAAGGAGCGACTTTTCTCATGTCACAGCACCGGAATGCGATCTCCCGCCTTTCGTTTGTTTTTACGGTTGTTTTTCCAGCTCTAGCGTTATTTGCAGCAGCAGGCGTCTGTCGCGCCGCGGAATTGCCAAGCGACAACCCGCCAGCCGCGAAGGATGCGCCGAAACCTGCGCCGGATGTCGTGATCTTCACCAACGGCGATCAGCTCTCAGGCACGTTTGTTCGCGAAGTAGGCGGGACTGTGACCTTCCACAGCGATATCGTGGGGGACGTCAATATCGGCTGGGACAAGATCAAGGAACTTCACACGCAGACGAAGGTGGCTGTGCTCAATAAGAGCGTGACCCCCGAGAAGAAGAAACTGCCCGCAAATGTCCCGCAGGGCACTGTTACGGTTGCTGACGACAAAGTCGAGGTACATCCGGAAAACAATGCGCCGGTGGAGACAATTCCGGTGAAGGACGCTCAATTCATCGTTGATCAAGCAACCTTTAACAAGCAGATGCGCGGCGAACCGGGTTTCTTTGCCGCCTGGAACGGGTCGGCGACAGCAGGCGCGACGATCGTAGAAGCGACGCAGAAGCAATACGCATTCAATGGCGCCGTCGCCCTTGCTCGCGTTGTGCCTACGGTTTCGTGGCTGAATCCTCGGAAGCGAACGACAATTGATTTTTCGGGATCGTATGGGAAGATCACTCAGGACGCGTATATTTCGGGAGGAGTGTTTTACCCCGGGACGAACACCAAGACCGCGCTTTACCACGCCGACGCTGAACAAGACTGGTACTTCTCGCCACGGGTTTATTTTCTGGTGCAAACGGCCTTCGATCATAACTTCAGCCAGGGCCTGGACCTGCAGCAGATTTACGGCGGCGGCATTGGCTGGACGGCCGTCAAGTCGCCTATTCAGGAACTCGATCTGAAGGGCACAATCCAGTATGAGAAGCAGAACTTTATCAATGCGACGGACGGAGACAATCAGGATCTGGTGGGCTCGACATTTGCCGCCATATATGCGCGCAAGCTTCCACGGGGCATGGTATTCAACCAGCAGGTCGCCTATATACCCGCGTACAACAACCTGCACGCATACTCAGTGACGGAATCGAATTTGCTGTCGATGCCCTTCTACAAGAGTCTGAGCTTATCGATCGGCACGCTTGACAGCTATCTGAACAATCCACCAGCCGCTCTGCCGCCGACGCAGAGGAATTCGTTCCAGTTCACGTTCGGCGCAACCTACGTCATCAAGTCGAAGTACTAAGCGAGTGCCGGGCCACCGCCAGACTATTGCTCTACGTCTGGCGGCATGGCGAGCGGCATACCGTTGATGTCCTGGTCGGTGATTTTCTGCGGTGGTGCGTTCGAGGGCGGAGGCGCGGCAAGAGCTGCAGGATCGAGGTCCAGTGGCTGCTTGAGCAACTCGAGAGTGCCAGGCGGCAGAGGCTTGTCGGCATTAGCGAGCAAAAGGGAGACCTGCCACATCTGGGTTTCGCTGAGAACCTTGTTGTAGGAGGGCATGCCGGAGAGCCGGATGCCATTGGCAACCTTCCAATAGGTCTCACCCGGAGGGTCATCGCTTACGCCAACGACTCCGTCGCGGTGCGGCGCCCACAGCTGCGGTGCGTGGGGATACATGTGGGAGGCAAATGAAGACGGACGGCCGTAAAGTCCGTGGCAGGCGGCGCACTGCTGCCGGTAGATGTGAGCGCCGGTCTCGAGATTGGTTGCGCTGGGCTCGATGGGTGAGCTTTTCGGCATTTCCTTGTCGATACGGGCGTGTAGCGGCACTTTGACCAGTTCTTTTTCCAGGTAATAGGCCTGATCGGCAACAGCCACCGGCGGATGGCCGATGCGGAAATGGAGATAGACGATCACCGGAATGACTAAGAGCCCGACAATCATGCCCAGGAGAAATGTCTTCATAGATAGTTCACGCCTCTCGGGTACAGCAGGAAATAGGACGCATTTGGCAGGAATCAGGACGCAGGCACGGCGCTTCTGGCGTCCCCATCACAGGAAAGCAGGCCACGGGAGCGCTGGCAAGTGCTTTAATACAGAAGGCAGGAGAATTTCTTTGTCTTTATCGTGCCTTAGAGGCAGCAGGTAGTGGAGGCTTCAGGATTCATGCATTTTGGAAAACGCAGGGGATACGGCGCGTATCCGATAATTGCCCTGGCTCTTCTTTTGGCGCCAGCAGGGTTGTTGGCGCAAAACACCACAGATCAACAGACAACGCAAACCACCGGCGCGCAGTCACAGACCGCGCCCCAGGGTACGCAGGAGCGTGCAGAGGTGTTGCGCCAGGCGCAGGAGCGCGTAAAGGCGCGGCGCAGGCTGAGATTGCAGCAGGTTATTCAGGACACCTACACGCATAAATACGAGGTTTACGGCGGCGGCGGATATCTGCGGTTCACGCCGGGCTCCTCCCTGCAGCACCTCAACGAGGCGGCGTGGAATGTCGGCTTCACTGACTATGTGAAAGGCAAAATAGGTATCACGGCCGATTTTCGCGGCTACTATGGAACGGCCTTCACGTACATCAACGAGTTTCAGGTTTTTAACCCGAGCATCAGCCAGTACACGTTCCTCGCCGGCCCGCAGGTGCGCCTGGTAGAGCGACTGCATTGGGGCGTAAGCGCGAATGCACTGGTAGGCGCAGGCCACGGCAACTTCAGCACGAACACCGGGGGACTGCCTGGCACATTGATCGGGCTCTATCCTGATGGGACCGCTTTCAACCTGAGCATTAGCGCGCCGATCGACTACAACCTGGGACCGACCTTCGCGATCCGGATCACACCGAACTACCTGATGACCAACTACGGCAGCGAAATACAGAACAATCTTGGCTGGAATGCCGGGGTGGTGTGGAGGTTTGGCAGGCAGACGCGTTGAACGATTTGATTGAGCAGTCAGCGGCCGTGCCTCTGGCGCGGCCTTTCTCTTTGTGGAGCGACCTCAGGCTTTCGTTCTGGCGTCGCGTGCTTTGGCTGCGTCGAGCGGGTATTGCGGCTCGGTCATGCGGACGGGGTCAAGAATTTCGGCGATCTGTTCATCACTGAGAAGCTTCTTCTTGCGCGCGATGGAGATGATGGATTCTCCAGTTGCGACGGATTCCTTTACGATCTCGGCTGCCTTTGCGTATCCGATGTAGGGATTGAGGGCAGTGGCGAGGGAGACGGTGCTCTGGGCGTAGAAGTTACAGCGCTCCGCGTTAGCGGTAATGCCGGCGACGCAACGGTCGTTGAACTGACGCAGCATGTTCGCCAGAATGGTGATGCTGTGGAGCACGTTGTAAGCCATGGTGGGCATCATCACGTTGAGCTCGAGCTGCCCGGCCTGAACAGCATAGGCAACTGCGGTGTCATTGCCGATTACCTGGAAACTGACCATGGCGGCCAGTTCGGGCATGACGGGATTGATCTTGCCGGGCATGATTGAGGAGCCGGGCTGAAGGCTCGGCAGATAGATCTCCGCGAAGCCGGTGTTGGGTCCTGATGAGAGCAGGCGGAGGTCATTGGAGATGCGAATGACCTCGAGGGCGATACTGCGTAGCGCGGCGCTCACATCGGCCATGCAGGCATTGGATTGCATGGCCCAGCGCATGTCGGATGCAGGGATGAGATGCTGGCCGGAGATGCGCGAGAGGTTTGCGATGGCCTTCACGCGGTAGTCGGGGTGCGTATTGATCCCGGTGCCGACGGCGCTCCCTCCAAGGCCGAGTTCGCGCAAGGTGTCGCCGGACTGCACCAGGAATTTCTTGCCTTTCTCGATCGCGATACCGTAGGCGGCGAACTCCTGGCCAAGACGGATGGGAACCGCGTCCTGCATATGGGTGCGACCGGACTTCATGATTCCGTCGAACTCTTTTGCTTTGGCGGCGAAGGTGGCGGCGAGGGTATCGAGGACAGGATAGAGAGTTTCGAGATTGAGCAGCGTTGCTACGCGCATTCCCGTCGGGAACACGTCATTGGTCGACTGGCCGTAGTTAACGTGATCGTTTGGATGGACGTGAGTGTAGTCGCCCAGTTGCACTCCGAGGATTTCGTTCGCTCGATTGGCGATCACCTCGTTGGTGTTCATGTGAAAGCTGACACCGGCGCCGGCCTGGAAGACATCGACGACAAATTCGTCGTCCCATTTGCCGTCGATGACTTCTTGCGCCGCTTGAATAACGGCTTCCGCGCGTGCGTGATCGATCAGACCGAGATCGCGATTGGCCTCGACGGCGGCCCGCTTCACCATTCCAAATGCACGGATAAGCTTCGTATGAGCATTCAGGCCGGAGATGGGATAATTTTCAACGGCCCGGGCCGTTTGCGCGCCGTAGTAAGCGCGGGCGGGCACTTCGACAGAGCCGAGCGAATCTTTCTCTTTGCGCGTTTTGGCCATGGGGTCCTCCCAAGGGGTCAATATGCCGAAATCTCAGCCGGAGAACCACGCCCACAAATGCGAGACGTGGGGCACCCGAATTCACGTCAGTATGGGAACCCCGGCGATGCGTGACTGGATCTTCGCCTGCCACTCCTTCGGTCCGGTGTGATGCACGGAGGTTCCCTTGGCGTCGACAGCCACGGTCACCGGCATGTCCTCGACCTCGAATTCGTAGATGGCTTCCATGCCGAGGTCGTCGAAGCCCAGAATGCGGGAGCTCTTGATGGCCTTCGGCACACATACGTGAGTTGACCAGGATCTGCGCCATGGCGTCCCTGGCAGCGGTCGACTCTTCAAGCTCATACGCCTGGGCAAGATTCTTAATGTAGTCCACGGGATGGTAGTAGCTGATGTACTGAAGCGCGTCCGCTACGCTCTCGATCAGGTCTTCCTGCCGGATCGTTGCCATTTCTTCTCTCCTCATTCAGGTTAAACGACCTGAGGGAAAGGTGCATCGCGATGCAATATCGCGGGGCAGCCGAAACAGCGAGGCAGGAGGCATCGGGCAAAATCGTCTAATCTAGAAAGATGAGCTTGTCAGGAAACGACGCATCCAGCTTTGATGTCCTGGTGATCGGGGGAGGGCCCACCGGCATGGCTTGCGCAATCGAAGCGCAGCGTGCGGGGTTTCGCAGCGTGCTTGTGGACAAGGGCTGCCTCTGCAACTCGATCTTTCATTACCCCTCCCACATGACGTTTTTCACTACTCCGGAACTGCTGGAGATTGGGGACATACCGTTTTCGAGCCCGAATCAGAAACCGAACCGCAACGAGGCCCTGGAGTACTATCGCAAGGTTGCGGAGCACTACGAGCTGGATGTGCGGCAGTACCGGCTGGTGGAATCTGTACGCGGAAGCGACGGCGATTTCCTGGTGCTGACCAAGGACAGGTTCGATCGCGAAGAGGTGTACCGGAGCCGCAAGCTGATAGTGGCGACGGGCTATTACGATCTTCCGAATTACCTCGATATTCCGGGCGAAGAGCTGCCGAAGGTGCACCACTACTACGACGATCCACATCCCTACTACGACCAGGATGTGCTGGTTATCGGCGGAAAGAACTCCGCGGCCATTGCCGCTCTCGATCTTTGGCGTCACGGTGCACGAGTTACGCTGGTTCATCGGGGACCGGGCATGCACAGGCATGTGAAGTACTGGATTCTTCCAGATATCGAAAACCGGATAAAAAATGGCGAGATTGCCGCCCATTTCCTCAGCCGGGTAACCGAGATTGGCACAGATACGGTTACGATTGAGACCCCGCAAGGCCTCACGGAAATTACAAACGACTGTGTTTTTGCGCTGACCGGATATCATCCTGATTTTGATTTTCTGCGGGCGCTCGGAGTACGGCTGGACGGCAAGGATCTTTTGCCGGTATGCGATGCCGATTGCCTGGAGAGCAACGTGCCCGGGGTTTATCTGGCGGGAGTGATCGTAGCGGGCTCGCGCACCAACGAGATTTTTATTGAAAACGGGCGCTTTCACGGGCGGCAAATCGCCGCAGACCTGACGCAAAAGCTTTCCCTGCGAAGCGCGCTCGATCCCATTGCTCTCTAAAGGCGGAGTTCGCGTGCCAAAAAGCCGGGAAGGTTGGCCATGTCGATACTGAGACCGCGAACGATTCGCGGTCAGTTAATGCGGGGCCTGATTGTCTTTGAAGTCCTGGTGCTGGCCCTTCTCTCAGTGGTTCTGATCAATCAACAGCAGCAAGAACTGCACTCGCGTACGGCGCGTCGGCTCGAATATCAGGCCGGAGTGCTGGCGGTCCAGGCCAGCGTGGAGATGAGCTCCGGCCAACTCGATAAGTTTCAACGTGTGGTCGATACGGTGCGCGCCGCGCCGAGCATTCGTGCTGTCCAGATCACAGATGCACAGGGCCGAACGTTGCTGAGCAGCGATCCAGGGCTTAAAGGCAAGCTGACACTCTCTGCAACGGAACGCACCTACCTGCGCGAGATGAGCAAGCCGCAGATCTTCTCGATCGACGACAAGACCACGGAGGCCGTAGCCCCAATCCATGTCGATGGAGTCACACGAGGCTTTGTCTGGATTTATCCGGACGATTCGCGGGACCGCGAGGACCTGCAAAGGCAACTCGCATACTCCCTGCTCACCGCCCTGCTGGGCGTTGTGGCCTGCACGATCTTTGCCAGCCTGATGGCCAAGTCTATCGTGGGGCCGCTGGGCACGCTGATGGCTGCCACGCGCAGGCTTATCCGCAATCCTGAAGACACGACTGCCTTCCCTCTGGCCGTAACATCGGCGAATGAAGCAGCCGACCTGACGATGGCCTTTAACCTGATGGTGGCTTCGATCCATGAACAGCGGTCGGGCTTGAACGAGACGCTGGCGCTTTTGGATTCGATGTTGGCGAACGCGCCGATCGGCTTTGCATTTTTTGACCGGCGACTGCGGTTTGTCCGAGTCAATCAATTCTTCGCGAAGATGAACGAACTGGCTTTGAGCCGACATCTCGGACGAACAGTCCGCGAGGTTCTTCCGGAGCCTGTGGGAAGACTTCTGGAACAGAACATCCACACGGTCTTCGAGCAGGGGCGAGCAGTACAGGATCTGGAATTGACCATTCACCAGGATGAAGGCCCTTCCGTCGAACGGAATTGGCTCGCGAATGTCTACCCCGTTCGCACCGAAGCGGAAGCCGTGCGCTGGGTGGGAGTGATCCTAGTGGAAACGTCAGAGCGCCGGCGCGCGGAGGACGCGCTTCGCAGGACGGAGAAGCTCGCCGCAGCGGGCAGGCTGGCGGCGACCATTGCTCATGAAATCAATAATCCGCTGGAGGCGGTTACAAATCTGCTGTACCTGATTCGCCGCGGGAAGCTTGATCCGGCGTCGGCAGAATTTGCCGATCTGGCGCAGCTCGAGCTGGCGCGGGTTTCGGAAATAACACAACAGATGCTGCGCTTCTACCGCCAATCGACGCTGCCCAGCCTGTCGAACGTATCCGAGTTACTCGAGTCAGTCTTGACTCTCCATCAAGGACGGGTTACTTCGCTCCATGTTGAAGTGGTCCGCCGCTACATGCCGGACGTAAAGCTGCTCTGCTTCGCGGGAGAACTAAGACAGCTGTTCGCAAATCTGATCGGCAACGCGCTCGACGCGATGGCGCCGGGAGGCGGTCGGCTGTTGTTGCGGGTACGCTATGCCGGCATGACGGGAGTCCGCATCACCGTCGCCGACACCGGGTCGGGCATGTCATCGGGGGTGCTGCGGCGCATCTTTGAGCCATTCTTCACAACCAAAGAGGCCATCGGGACCGGACTAGGTCTCTGGGTAAGCACCGAAATTGTCAGCAAACACAACGGGAAGATGCGCGTTCGCAGCCGCGCTCGCGGAGACGACGGAAAGGGCGGAACGGTCTTCGTGGTCTTCTTCCCTTTCGGCGTTAAACCAGGCGCTGCCGGAGAGAAGCCGGCATTGACCGATCACGGGGTAGGAGCACTGGCCGAGAAGCGCTCTTAGGGCGGACGCGGCTCACTCCGACGGAGCGTCTGCGAAGTCATCGGTGGTAGAGTTGGCCGGCGGCCGGACCTTGCCAGAGGGGGTGAGTCCCTTGAGCGCGCAGCTCGAGGCGTGATGGACGCCGGAGTATTTCGACTGCGTTACGTGAAAGCGATGCAGCCTCATGTAGCGCACGCGCAGGCCGCCGAGGGTATCAGGCATTGACTGCGGTGCGCGGGCGATATCCACGAGGACAAGGAGGGCAGGTTCTGTTGGATTGTCGCGGCTCTGTGCAATTCCTACGCCGAAAACGGCCGGGTCCTTCATCAGGCGTGACGCGTATTCGCGGACAACGGCTTCAGCCCCGGCCAGGATGCTGTCGGAGAGATGGATGCCGCTGGTCACGGCCGGGGCGACAGGAGCGGTACTGCGAGCAAGAGCCGCAGAATCAGTAGGGATCAATTGGGTGCGCAGGCCATCGAACGTTGCCGGTACGGTGATGTGCTGCTTCGATTTGTCTACGTACAGGATGAGTGCCGGCTCGCCGGGATTGTCGAGGCTCTTGCCCGCTGCGGTAGCAAGGATACCGGTCTCGGAATTGATCAGCGATGCACCGGTAGTCTCCGCGATAAACTGCGCCCGCGCCATCTCTTCGGACGAGACAGGCACGGCAGGCGCCAAGGCTTGCGGCGATTCGTCGTAACGAATGCAGGCTACCTTATGCGGAGTGGTCGTGCCTACCACGCTGAAGCGGCTGCCAGCCTGTGTCCCAAGCTCACGGAGTACGTCACCGATAGGATTAGCCACGCTCAGGCCGGTGCCATCACCATCTGTGCCGCCGGCGAAGAAGAGTCCGACCGGCTGTGCGTTACCTGCATCTACGATCAGCGCGCCGGAGTCGCCGCTGTCGGAGAATTTATCTCCGGCGATTCCGATCTGTCCGCTAAAGGTCTTGGAGTAGTAGGGCTGACTCTCAGCACAGTCTTTGAAGTAGTCGACCCTGACACTCAGATCGACGGTCTCAACGGTAGAGCAGGTGAGCCCCGTGGTCCGGCTGCTCTTCGCAAGCTGAATGTCGCCAAGATTTGAGGCGTTCAAGGGCTCGCCGGTTCCGGCCACAGGCGGAGCAGGGCCAAGAGGATTGCCGGGGCGCACGCTGGCGTTCGGCTTCGGCGCTTCGAGCTGCAGGATGCTGCCAGTATGATCTATTGCGCCGGATAAAACGGCAGCCAGAGCCGCGTCGACGTTGCTCTGCGAAGTAGCGAGCGGCACGTAGAATTTCAAAGCGCCCACAGGCCGCAGGAGGGACCCCGCATGGCTCAATGGCACGCAGCCGTTGTCGATCAGACCGGGCTGGTCGATGGTGTCGCCAATCATCGCCTGGTCGGACTCGGCGAGCACGTGGTTATTGCTGAGAATGTACTGATTGTGGGCGGTGTCCTCCACCAGGGCGCCGAGCGTGCCGCCACAACAGTCGGCAATGTATGGGTTGCCGGAGTGATCCAGGTAGGTGTCGTAGTCGTTGTCATTGCCTCCCGACGATCCGAGGGAAATGGCTCCGCTCTGCAGCGACTGGTTTGTCGAGGGACTGCTGTTCAGTCCGTCATTATTGAGCAGAATCTTCAGCGGTGAGGTCGCAGCGGTGCCGTTGACCGCGGCTGAAAGATAAATGGCGCCGGCCGCAGAAAGCGACGAGGGCGCCGTGTAGCTTACTTTGCAGGTAGTGAACTGATCGAGGCTGTGCTGACAGCTCATGTGATCGATGAGGCCGAGGTTGCCTATGTCGCTGCTCGCAGACGGAGACGCGCTGAGCGACCACTCAACCGAACCCGCGTTCACTTCGGCGATCTCTGCTGTAGCCTCGAGAGTTCCCCCCGCGCTGAGTGCAGCATTCTCAGGCAGCAAGGATTGAACGAATCCGGGCGTAACGCTGATGACGGCTGACGCTGTCGCGGATGGATCGCTCTTGAGCTGCGCAGCAATGTGAATCTGAACTCTGTCGCGCGAGAGTGCCCCGGGCGGCGTGTAGGCGCCAGTGGGATCGATGCGGCCCTCGCCCAGTGACGAAGCGTTCTCACCGTCAGAGATAGACCAGGTTACGACCGCAGGCTCACCCGATGGAAGACGCGCGGTGAACTTGACCTGACCGGTGGAGGACACCACCGCAGAAGATGGCGTGATCGAAAATGCGCCACTGCCGGCACTCACGCCCGCAAGCTGCCCGGTTCCGCACCCAGCTACGAACAGCACAAGTGAGGCAAGCGCTAACGCGATTCTCGGACTGAGTGGCCTGGACATAGAAGGTCAGCGGGGAGGTGGGAGCGGCTCCGTCATTATCCTAAATGGGGCAAGCCGAGAGCAAGGGCAACCTAACCCCAAAGGATTAATCCCGATAGGTTAACGGACGCAGAAAAAATTGGGCTTAAATCGGCCGAGAGATGCCAAGCAAAATAAGAGCCATGAGGGTTTGTGAGGGCGAGCAAGGGCGGCAGCTCTATCCGTTGACCCGAACCACCAGCTTGCCGAAATGCGATCCCGACTCCATAGCCCTCAAGGCATTTTGGAAATGATGAAAGGCAAATACCTCATCGACGGATGGTTGCAGCGAATTTAAGGCAATTGCTTTATTCATCTCTTCGAAGTTGACGCGAGAGCCGACATAAATTCCCTGGAGGTGCACCTGCTTGTGCAGAATTGGAGAGATCACCAGCGGCTCGTTTGACTGGCTGAGAATGCCGATCTGGGCAATGACTCCTCCGATACGGACTGCCTTAAGTGATTGAGCGACCGTGCCCGCACCTCCGACTTCAACGACCAGATCTGCGCCAACACCACCCGTCTGCTCCAGCACCCACCTCGCCCAATCCGGATTCTTCTTGTAGTTCAACCCGGAGTCGAGGCCGAGCTTATGCGCATGCTGCAGCTTCTCGTCGCTGCTGGATGTGCCGAGGACTCGCGCTCCCAACAACCTGGCAAACTGCAGGGCGAAGATTGAAACTCCGCCGGTGCCCTGGATCGCAACCGTGTCGCCGGCTTTGATGTGTCCAGCATGAACAACGGCGTTCCATGCTGTTACGCCAGCACATGGAAGTGTGGCGGCTTCTTCCCATCTCAGGTTTTCGGGGATTTCGACGAGGCCACTTTGATCCAGCGCAACATATTCGGCAATCATGCCATCGATATCACCGCCGAGCGCACCACGTTGCCTCTCCGCGGTAGGTGCGCCTTCGATCCAGTGCTGCATGAAGATGCCGGCTACACGCTGGCCGGGCCTCCATCTTGTTACTCCATCGCCGACAGCGATCACCTCTCCGGCTCCATCCGAGCAGGGAATGCGCGGCAGCGCCAGCTTCGGGTTGTACTTGCCCAGCACGACGAGCAGGTCGCGGTAGTTGAGTGAAACGGCATGCACCTTGATCAGGACCTGACCAGACGCAGGCTGGGGTGTCGGGCGCTCGACAATCTCAATGTTGTCGATTCCAAAAGCAGGGATTTGCCAAACTTTCATTTTGGAGCTCCATTACGAAAGGACTGCGGCAACTCTCAGTGCCGCTGAATATCTCACGAGCGAACGGGGATTGGCAGTAACATCAAGGTATGGCGCGAGGTTGGGAGAGTAAATCTGTCGAGGAACAGCTTGCGGACCAGCAGGCTGACGGCAAGAGCGTATCGCAAAAGAATCAGCAGGCCTCTGCCGAGGCTGCCGATCGACAAAGGAGGCGCCAATCTCTGGAGTTGCAGCGTGAGCAGATTCTGAACGAGCGTACGTCGAATCCGCATCGCCGCGCGGCTCTTCAGGCGGCTCTGGCCGAGATTGAAGAGCAGCTGAGCCGCATATCGTAACCGGGATTGATACATAGTAAAGATTTCATGACTGCTTGCGGTTAAAGAGCAGAGAGTTTGCCTGATCGATGGTGGTCATTACCACGCGCGCGATATTGACGTGTGCAGGCCGGGTTGCTGCCCAGACGATGGCATCGGCTACATCGGCGGGAGTAAGGGGCGTGAGGCCCTGATAGACTTTCGCAGCACGCTCGGCGTCACCATGGAAGCGCACCAGGCTGAAGTCAGTTTCGACCATGCCGGGATCAACACTTGTAACGCGAATCGGCGTGCCCAGAACATCCTGCCGCAAGCCGTCATTAATGGCGCGCTCCGCGGCCTTGGTAGCGCAGTAAACGGCGCCGTTCGGATAGGTGATCTCGCCCGCTGTCGATCCGAGGCTGATGACGTGCCCTTTGCCACGCGCGACCATCCCGGGAACGACCGCGCGAGTGACGTAGAGCAAGCCCTTGACGTTGGTGTCGATCATCTCGTCCCAGTCGTCAGGATTGCCCTGGTAAAGTTTTTCGAGCCCGCGGCTTAATCCGGCGTTGTTTACCAGGATCTCGATAGCCTGCCAGTCGGGCAGGAGGTTGGCGATCGAGCTCTCGACTGCGTGGCGGTCGCCGACATCCAGCGCGAAGGCATGCAGAGCGGGCGCGCCCGCTTCGAGCAGGCGAGACCTCATCTCCTCGAGGCGGTCCACGCGTCGCGCGCAAAGCAGCAGGCGCGCACCTTCGCGGGCGAAGGCGAAGGCACAGGCTTCGCCGATGCCTGAGCTCGCCCCGGTAATAAAGACAATGGAGCCGTTCAACTTGTCCATACAGATAATCGTAAGTTACGCGACGCTGTGCGTCATGCTTTGCGCCAGGCGGTAGTATCCCGCGGCCCAGTCTTCATCTTTCATGCCAGCTTCAATGGCCTTCTGAAAATTCGCCTCGAAGAGATCGGCGAGCTCGGTTTTCACGTCGGCGGATTTGGCTGCTTCGCGGAAGAGACGCATGTCCTTTTCGCCGAGAGCTATGGTTCCTCCTGGATGTTCGGGCGGATCGAGCATGATTTTGCCGTATGCCTGGTAGAAGGGCGATTGAAAAAGCGCGCTGTTGATGGTCTCGAGAAATACGCGTGGCTCGACACCGAGCGCTTCGGAGTAGACCAAGCCTTCGGAGAGCGAGGCGATCATAGCGGTGATGAGAAAATTTCCGCCAAGTTTGAGCGCGTGCGCCGCTGAAGGCTTCTCCGAAACCACCGTGACGCCGCGACTGAAGGTTTCAAGCAGAGGTCGAATCTTCTCCACGACTTGTACCTCTCCGGCAGTGATGGTCCACAGGCGGCCGTCTTCCGCGACGTTGGGGCGCCCGAAGACGGGAGCGGCGGCGAAATGCGTGCCCGCCGCGCGGTGGGCCTCGGTAAGACGGTTAGAGAGATTGACGCTGATCGTGCTTAACGAAACATGAACGCTCTGGGGCTGCATGGCTTTCAACAAGCCGGCGTCGAAGGCGATTGCTTCGAGTGCGGCATCGTCCATGACCATGGTGAAGACGACCTCGGACTGAGCGGCCGCCTCGGAGGGCGTTTCAGCCGTTTTTGCTCCCAGGGTTTTCAACGCCTCAGCATTTTGTGGTGTGCGGTTCCAGACGGTGAGCTCGTGGCCGGCATTCAGGAGGTGGCCAGCGACAGCTCTGCCCATTTTCCCAAGTCCAAGAAAAGCAATTTGCATTCTTCTCCTCAGTTACTGCTGACCTTTGGATGAGCGTGAGCTAGGACTGGACTACAAAAGTGAAGGCTGCTCCAAGGAATCCAACAAGCGGGTCCGAGGAGCAGCCTTCTAACGAAAAGGGTTATTGCTGAGGGACGTTCGACACGCCGGTCGCGTAGGGCTGCGGCGGCTGCGGCGGCGGAGCCTGGTTCATGGATTGGCCGCCGGAGGCTGGAGCGGTTTCCTGTACACCGATGGCGTTGCCCGAAACGACAAGCTGGACGCGTCGATTCTCCGCACGACCCGAAGACGTGGAGTTATCGGCGACCGGATCGCTCTTGCCGTATCCGGTTGCGCTGATGTTCGGCTGGGCAACGCCTTCCGTCACGAGGTAGTCCCGGACGGCATCTGCTCGTTCTTCAGAAAGCTTGTCGTTGTACTCGTCGGAGCCGATGTTGTCGGTGTATCCCTCGACCTGGAGCTTCAGGTTGGGGTACGAGAGCAGGATGCCGGAGACCTTCGCCAGCTTTTCGCGGGCATCCGGCTTGAGCGAATACTTGTTGAAGTCGAAGAGCACGTCAGACATGTTGACGATGAGTCCGCGCGCGGTTTCCCGGGTGGCAAGGACAGCGTTCAGTTGGTCCTTCAGGCGCTCACGCATCTGCTCGGTCTGATCCGTGGCCTGGCGGGCTTGCTGCTGCGCAGCTGCCTGGTCGGCGCGGGCTTTTTCAGCGGCCGCTTCCGCCTGAGCCGCACGCGCGTCGGCCTCCGCCCTCTGGGTCGCTGCCTCCTGGGCCTGGAGAGCTGCCTGCTGCGCAGCCTCATTGGACTGCTGCCCGGCCTGTGCGCTGGCCTCACGCTGGCGCTCTTCATCCTCGGCCTTCATTTTGCGGATGGTCATAATACGGGCGTCTTCGGCGGCCTGAACTGCTTCACGCGCGTAGGTGATTTCCTGCTTGCGCTCACTCTTGTGATCATCCATGCCCTGGGCGCTCTGCAGGTCCAGACTGGCGGCAGAGAATGTGTCGGCGGCGTACTTCCTGGCGCCGGCAGCCGCTGCAATCTGCACGGCGTTGATCGCCTCGTAGAGTTCGAGCGGTGACTTATCGTTGCGAGTAATCGGATTCAGGACCGTATGCTGACCGGCGGTTTGTGAATAGGCGCCGCGGGGCAACAGCGAGAAATGGGCATTGACCGTTTCGATGATGCCCTGAGTCTTGTCGGGGAGCGGATAGTTCTGGTACACGACCACATCGCTTGGCATGGTGACCGCAAAGTAGGGCTCGGCGGTGACGATCAGGCCATATGACTGAAGGTCAGTGGTAACGGTGATCTCACTCTTTGAGCCATCGGGCAGCACTTCGCCGAGGTTTACGGGACGCCCCTCGGGCGTGATGGCCCAGAGCACATAAGTGAGATACTCGACCCCGAAGCTGTTGGCCGGAACCAACCCTTGGAACTTCGCGTCTATGACCATGCGGCCGCGGCGGCTCTCGACGGTTGCGGAGCCCTTGCCCTGTGGCAGGAGACTTGTTCCCTGGAACCCGATCTTCGTGGAACCGCTGCGATGGAAATAGTTGATGGCGGGGATATCCCGGCCAATGACGGTTATCTTATAAACGGGAACCCCTTCGCGCCACTCCGCCTGCGGCTGCTGCCGTTGATTTTGCTGATCCTGCGGCCACTGCTGGGTCGCCGTCGGATTCATCTCCTGCGCGCAGGCCATGCCGCATGCGGCGCATACAAAGAATGTGAGTAACGGAACCTTTTTCATCGTCTAACCTCCTCCATTGCCCAACAAACAGGCGGGGGAACTAGCAGGCATCATGATGGCAGCCGGTCATCAATGACAGCTGCCAAAGCGTGCTGAGGAGTTAGATGGAGGTTAGGCCGCGATGAATGGTATGAGCAGCGGCAAGAAATGGGATCAGGAGCAAAATAAAAATCAGCTTTGCGGGGCAACCAATCTGTGCGCAATTGCAAACATTGCCAGCTCGAGGCGCGTAGAAACACCAGTTTTGTCAAAGGTGTTCGAAAGGTGCCGCTTCACGGTTTCCTCGCTGAGGCCGAACTGTTTCGCGATGTCGCGGTTGCTGCAACCCTCGACGATGCACCCGACCACCTGCATTTCACGCGGCGTGAGGCCGAAGGTCTTGCGTTCGGGAGGAGCCGCCTGCTTCATAAGATCGTGCAAGGCGCCCACGAGATTAACCACGCGACGGCCCCCGATCCAGTAGTCACCTGAGTAGACGGTCCGGATTGCGCTGGTGAGGTGATCGGTGAGAGCGTCCTTGAGCACGATGCCGCGCGCACCAATCTGGAGCGCTTCAATGATCTGTTGAGTGGTGATGGTGCTGGTCAGCAGGATTATTTTGACGGTTGGCGAGCCGCTCATGATGGCGCGCATGGCCTCCAGGCCCGGCAAGCGGGGCATGGAAAGGTCGAGGAGCAGTATGTCCGGAAGCAACTCGAGGGTCTGCGTGATCGCCTCGTCGCCGTCTCCGGCTTCACCTACGACTGAAAATGCCTCGTCGGCCTGCAGCATGTTACGCACACCGATGCGAACAACAGGGTGATCGTCGGCGAGGAGAATCCGGATGGCATGAGCCGACGGCTGCTTCGGCTTTACGGGCGGACTTTTGGGCTGTTTGGTGGGGGGAGTCATGCTCATAGTTTGTTCACAAGGATACGATGTAACTCGTCACAACACGACAACAAATTGTCGACTAACTTGGGCACGTCATCCGGCTGATAGGCTCCGAGTTCCAATTCGGCAGCCGCCGAAGCCAGTCTCCGGGCACCGACCATGCCTGCGCTTCCCTTAAAGGTGTGGGCGGTCCGCCGGATAGATGGGAGATCATTGGCGGCTCCTGCGGTCCGAATTTCCGGACTTCGGGCGCGAACGTCGCTCAGGCAAGCCTCGTAGACCTCGCGGACGGCATTCGGGGGCATCATGCGCACCATTCGCTGGAAGACGCCTTCGTCGAGTATGGGCTGGCGACCACTCGGAGAAGGGACCGGGGAGTCTGCGCGCCCCTCGAGGGCGGCTCGCAGGGATGCGAGATCCAGCGGCTTTTTCACGAACCCGTCGTAGCCCTCCGCCGGGTCAGGAGTGGCGCTCATGGCCAGAAGTCTGGCGTTTGGAGCAAGGCTCCGCAGCGTAGACGCGAGAGCCTGACCGGACAGGCCGGGCATACGGAGGTCAACCAGAAGGACGGATGGCAGAGCATCCGGCTGCAGGCTCGCGAGGAAGTCGACCGCGGCCTGCCCCCCACTGGCCTCAAGGATTTCATAGCCGTCAGATTTGAGCAGCAGAGCGGCAAGCGACAAGCTGAGGTCGTCGTCATCGACGACCATCAGCTTCGGATGTCCGTTAGTGCTACTTACCAAGGGGGACGACATAGCTATACAACCATTAAACGCTCGAATCTGGGAAACAGATCTCAGTTATCGGCCTGCCTGGGCAGATATTCGGTTTTGATCGCCTCTTATGACGAGTTTGATATCAACACAGTTACCGCAGGCTGCAACATTAAGATTTATCGTGCGTTCGCGGAAAATTCAACAACTTGTCGCATTGAATTCTTAGGCTCGAGTCTATGCGTAAAAAACATATCTCTTCTCTGAACTTATTATGGGCAGGCCTTATCTTACTCGCCTTCAGCAGTATGGCGCATGCGCAGTACGAAGACGGCAGTGTCGTCGGCACCATCCGCGATACCAGCGGCGCCGCCGTGGCCGGGGCTACGGTCACCGTCACCAATACCGCTACAGGAATTCAGAATACCGTTACCAGTAACGGCAGCGGAGACTACGAAGTTCCTTCTGTCCGCGCCGGCGTATATCGCGTCAGTGGGGCGGCATCGGGCTTTGCCACGGCGATCGCGGAAAATATTACCGTTTCCGTCGGCAACCGCCAGCGCATTGACCTGACACTCAAGCCGGGACAGGCGACGACAACTGTGGAAGTGAGCGACGTTGCCTTACAGCTCGAAACGGATTCCAGCCAGCGCGGGCAAACGATTACGAATTACCAGAGCGAGGCGCTGCCTCTCGTGAGCCGCAATTATTCGGACCTGCTCGGTCTGGTGACCGGGGTTCGCCAGGCTCCGACGGCGGCAACGACCAGTTCGATCAGCAGCCTGGTACGCCAGGGGGCCTATAACGTAAATGGGCAGCGGAGCATGTTCAACAACTTCCTGCTCGACGGCATGGACAATAACGCCTACGGCGAAAGCAATCAGGGATTTGACAACCAGATCATCGCAGTTCCTCCGGACTCGGTGGCGCAGTTCAGCGTGGTAACCAACAATATGAGCGCGGAGTATGGGCGGTCGTCGGGAGCGACAGTGAACGTTGCATCGGCGAGCGGGACGAACCAGTTCCACGCGACGCTGTATGAGTTCTTGCGCAATACGGACCTGAACGCGGCGGGCTTCTTCAAGCCGAATGTGGTCAGCAATACGGGTGCGGTGACGCCATTCAAAAAGCCGACCTTCAATCGGAACCAGTTCGGCATGAACTTCGGTGGGCCGATTATCAAGGATAAGCTGTTTTTCTTCCTGGATTACGAGGGGTTTCGGCAGACGCTGCGTCCCCTGAGCGTGTTGACGCTGCCGACCCAGAATGAGCTGAATGGCATCCTGGTGGTTCCGGTCAAGAATCCACTCGACGGCACGGTATATCCGGCAAACACGCCGATTCCCGCAGGGGCGATTAATCCCCTGTCGCAGCAGATCATCAGCCACTTCAAGACCTTCGAGAACCAGCTGCCCGTTGCAGGTCTGCCGACAACCGGGCTAGCCTCAAACGATTATGCCGTTGAGGCGCCGTTCACGGACAACTCCGACAAGGGCGATCTGCGCCTCGATTACCAGCAGAACGCAAGCAGTTCATGGTTCCTGCGCGTCAGCGACCGCAAGGAGACGGGGGTCAACTACCCTACGATTCCTCTGCCGCTGGATGGTCAGACGAACGGCACGATACGCATTCTCGATCAGCAGGCGGCCCTGGGATATAACCACCTGTTCGGCGCGAACAAAATCATCGACGCTCGACTTGGCCTCTCCCGGACCAAAGCGGGCAAGTACACCCTCTCGATCGGGGATAACGCCTTCACGATTCCGGGGCTCCCATCGAACCCGGTTGTGGCTGGCGGCCTGCCTTCGGTCGGCATCACAGGATTTACCGGATTTGGACGTCAGAGCACGAATCCGCAGTGGCAGAATCCGGCGCTCCTTGACCCTAAAGTGAATTTCACCTGGGTAAAGGGCAATCACTCGCTGAAGTTCGGCTATGAGTACGAGCACATCTGGATGGCGGTGAACGACAACAATCCTCTGTATGGCTCGTTCAGCTATGGAGGCGGATACAGCGCGGCCGGCGGCTCGGCGGTGTCCGATGATTATTGGGCTGACTTCCTGTTCGGCACTACGAGTACGTACCAGCTGGCCAATTATTTCGTAGTGCACCTGCGGCAGACGATGGACAACGTCTACGCGCAGGACGACTGGAAGGTAACTCCGAAGCTAACGCTGAACCTGGGTCTGCGCTGGGAATATGGGTCGCCTTATTCAGAGGAGAACAACTACATATCGAATTTCGATCCCGTTTCGCAGACGGTGCTCACGATTTCGCCGGGAGCCGTGGCCGGCAATGGTGTCACGCCGGTGAACCGCGGTGGGGTTTACGGGAACACGCTCGTAAATCCGGACCTCAACGACTTTGCGCCCCGGGTCGGCTTTGCTTTCGCCGCTACACCGAAGACCGCCATCCGAGGTGGGTTCGGGATGGGCTACGTGCACTACACTCGCGCCGGCTCCGGCGACATCCTGGCCATCAATGCTCCGCAGGCGCTGTTCGTGTCTGTGCCGCAGTCGAAGCCGTCGACAACGAACCAGTGCCCGGCAGGATCGCCCCAGACGAATTGCTACGTGACCGCGGATCAGGGTTTCCCCTCGACGCTGGTGACGACATTTAATCCCGCGACTGACAACATTACCTGGGTTCCCAAGAATACGCGGGACAGCTATGTCGAGAGCTATTTCCTGAGTGTGCAACAGCAGCTGGCAAAGAACATCCTGCTGGACGTGGCGTATGTCGGGAATCACGGGCTGAAGCTGCAGGGCTTCCTCAACGGCAACCAGAAGAACCCGGCCAACGGATTCGC
This sequence comes from uncultured Acidobacteriaceae bacterium, assembly GCA_963721995.1. Lineage (GTDB taxonomy): Bacteria > Acidobacteriota > Terriglobia > Terriglobales > Acidobacteriaceae > Silvibacterium. The sequence goes on from CAVRNK010000053.1 coordinate 124,023, forward strand.
CCGGCCTTACGGCAACTGGCCGAGCGACATCACCACGGCCCTGAATGGCTTCTGGTCCAACTACAACGCTCTGCAGGTTCGCTATGAGCAGCGCTTTACAGCGGGGCTGACACTGTTGAACTCGTTCACATGGTCGCACTCGCTGGACAATGCCAGCGCGTCCCTCGAAGGCAACACCCCTTCTCCACAGAATGCGTTTAACCTCGCTGCAGACTACTCGCAGTCGGACTACAACCTGCCGATATCCAACGTGACCAGCCTGGTTTACGAGCTGCCATTCGGGCATGGCAAGCAGTTCGCTACCGATGTCAAAGGACCGGTGGACGCAATCGTTGGCGGATGGCAGATCAGCGCCATCAACACCGCGCAGGCCGGCACGCCGTTCAATCTGACCTACACACCGAACACTGCGCAGGCGGTTTCGCCGCAGATATCTGCGACCTATCGCGGCGCGAACGAATATCGGCCGAACTACGTACCGGGGCAGAAGGTCACGCAGGGGCGGTCATCGCGAGCGGCGAACACCGGCTACGTGAATTACATTAACTATTCGGCCTTCGTACTGCCGCCGATCAAGGATGCCGCGGGTAACGTGCTCAGTCCGTTCGGCAACGCTTCCCGCAATCCGGGCCGGACACCGGCTTTCTATGAGACGGATCTCGCACTGAACAAGAATTTCAACACTCCGATCGAGAGCTTGAAGATCCAGTTCCGCACCGAGTTCTACAACCTCTTCAACCATACGAACCTGTATCTGCCAAACACGATCAGCGGAACGCAGGGAACAACCTCGGCAATCCTGGGAACTGGCGCTACCCCGCCGATTTCAGCGATCACCGGGGGCGCTCCGACCAGCGGCGGCCAGATTTCCAGTACCTGGGAGCCGCGAATCATTCAGTTTGGTCTCAAGGTCATCTACTAAACGCACCAATCTCTAAATGGCACTCAATGGGAGCTCACGTGGCTCCCATTTCTTTTCCACCCGCGGGTGGATTGGTAGAGTTAACAGCGATGGATCCCGATTCTTCCGGCAGCCCTGAGAAGCAGATAGCCGATCTTCGCGCGCGGGTGCTGCGCCTCGAAGCCGCGTTGCGCAGGCAAGGCATTGCCTTCGAAGATGAAACTCGGGCTGCGCTACCTAGTGTTCGGGAGACTCCAGTACAAGCGGCTCGGCTAGCACCGCCTACGGCGACGCTGGAGCCGCCACTTGAGCCACCCGTCTTGTTGCAGTCGACGATCGCTGCGGCCAAAGACGGTCGCTCTCTCGAAAGCAGGATTGGTTCGCAGTGGTTCAACCGCGTCGGCATTCTGGCCGTGCTCATTGGAATGGCGTGGTTCCTCAAGCTCGCCATCGACAATCACTGGATTGGACCCGCGGGACGGGTGATCATTGGGTTGATCGCCGGCGCTGCATTGATTGGATGGTCGGAACGCTTCCGCAGCCGGGGCTTTGCGGCGTTCTCCTATTCACTGAAGGCTCTCGGCAGCGGCATTCTGTACCTGTCGCTATGGGCCGCGTATGGGCTCTTTGCCCTGATTTCGAGTTCGACCGCCTTCGGCGCCATGATCGTGATCACTGCCTTCAACGGCTACATGTGCTGGATGCAGAACTCCGAGTTACTGGCTTTGTATGCGATTGTTGGCGGGTTCAGCACGCCTCTGCTGCTCTCCAATGGCGAGAACCACGAAGTTACGCTCTTCAGTTATCTGTTGCTGCTGAATGTCGCGGTACTGGTCCTGGTCGTGCTTCGCCCTTGGTCAAGGCTGCTGTTCGGAGCATTCACCGGAACTGTGCTTTTCTTTCTTGGATGGTCGATCCGTTTCTATTCCGACGCGCAGTTTGAGCGAACAGCATTCTTTCTGTCGGTCTTCTTTCTTATCTTTGCGTTTGCCCCCCGACTGGTGCGTTTGCCGGACAGTGAGGAGCATCTATCGGGCGCGGATGGCCTCGCTGTGGTTGGGCTACCTCTGCTGAATGCTGCTTTTGGATTTCTGGGATTCTACGCAATGCTCCAGTCCACAGGCGCGGCGTGGGCTCAACCCTGGGTAGCCGTCGCATTCGGCGCTTTCTACCTGTTGATCTTGCGCCTGCCGAGCCGGGGAGCGTTGCGGACGAATCCATCTGCTCTCTCTGCGCTGCATCTCACGATCGCGGTTGCATTTCTGACGATTGCAATTCCGCTGAAGGCGCACGGCCGGTGGATCACCGTCGGGTGGCTCGTCGAAGGAGCGGCCCTGCTATGGCTGGCGCGGCGACTGGCATCACGCTTACTGCGTGGGCTGTCACTGATCGCACTAGTTCTTGGACTGGCAGCATTGATCGTCATTCATCCTGCGGCATCGACGACAATCGTCTTCAACCAGCGATTCGGCACGTACATGGTTGGCGTCCTGGTTTTTGCCTTCGTTGCCAGACTCGCTAGTGGCGCGGGCGCCGATTCAGAGCCGGAGTTCGCGATCTCGTGGCCGGTGACTGGCGCTGTCGCTCTGCTCATTGTGAACGTGCTCATCCTGGTCGCTATCGGGTGGGAGATCCATAACTACTGGTGGTTTGTGCGCTATAGCGGAGACTGGGCGGTGATGCGCGATTACCGCATGTACGCGCAGTTCACGTATTCCGCGCTTTTCATGATCTTCGGCGCGATCCAACTGGCCGTAGGCTTCTGGAAGCGGTCGGCGTTCCTGCGCTGGCAGGCATTGATTCTTCTCGCCATCGCCATTGGCAAGGTTTTCCTGGTGGACGTGAGCCAGCTGAGCCAGGGCTATCGCATCGTCAGCTTCCTCGGGCTCGGTGCACTGTTGCTTGCTGTGAGCTTTGTCTACCAGAAGGACTGGTTAAACCTGCGGGGTTCGGAGCGGGATCCGCAATGAATATTCGCGTTGCTGCGTTTTGGCTGGCGGCAATCGCCGTTGCCGATGTGCACTATTTCCGATACGAACGGCCTGTTGTCGGGACGCCATCGAAGGCATTGCAGACGTGTGTAGCCCTTGATCGTACGGTCTACGAGCATTCCCAGCCGCTCCTCGCCGATCTGCGGCTTTACCGCGATGGGAAGGAGACTCCCTATGTCGTGCGCATTGCCGAGCCAGTTGCCGAGGCGTCAAAAAACATCGCTCCTCTTAACCTCGGTGAGCGAGGCGGGCACCTCGTTTTTGACGCAGCGATGCCCGACGGTTCCTACAACGACGTTGAGCTCGATCTAGCAAAGCATGATTTCATCGCCACGGTCGATGTCTTCGGAAGCCAATCGCAGACCGGCGGCACGTCAACAAAAATCGGCACATACACAATCTTTGATTTCACGCGCGAGAAGCTGGGCCGGAGCACCTTCCTCCATCTCCCTGAGTCCGACTTTCGCTATCTGCACTTTCGTGTCGATGGCTCGCTCAAGCCTGACGATGTGACAGGGCTCAGCTTGACGCCGAGTGCCCAAGCCAAGCCGCACTATGTCACCGTGGCTGAGAGTGCGCAGGTCATCGAGAAGAATCGCGAAACGCTGATTGAGTTTTCGCTGCCGCCCAATGTACCTGTCGACCGAGTGGAGTTTGTCGCCCAGGCCCAGCCCATCAATTTCAGCCGCGACGTGACCGTCACGGTCACAACGCAGAAAAGCGATCGGGCTGGCGAAGGTGGAGAAGCAGGGCCATCAACCTCATCGGGGAGCATTCTGCGGCTTCACGGGGTTCACAACGGACATCAGATCGACGAAGAGCGCCTGAGCGTCGATCCGCCTGTATCTGCGACGAGCGACGCGACAGAGTGGGCTGTGAAGATCGATAACGGCGACGATACGCCTTTGGCGCTCCAGTCCGTCCGGTTGGAGATGCTCGAACGCACTCTCTGCTTCGACGCGACACCCGGAGCGAGTTACACCCTCTATTACGGAGATTCGGCGCTCGCCGCTCCGCGCTACGACTACGCCACGTTGTTCACGCCGGAAGTGAGCGCGGCCCGCGCGGCACTTGGTCCGGAGAAGGATAATGCGGACTACAGGCCACGTCCTGACGAGCGGCCCTTCACGGAAAAGCATCCCGGGCTTCTGTGGTTAGCGTTGGTACTTGTGGTGGTTCTGCTGGGAGGCATTGCCTTGCGTTCGGCGAAGCGGGTTCAGAAGCAATAGAGTCGGCCACGGCTGACCCTTATCGCAGAGTGGTCTCCATTTCATTCAACCAGTCGGGCGGCTTGAGGATCTCTCGCGGCTTGGTTCCCTCCGCCGGCCCGACGATGCCGTCGCGCTCCATCAAATCGATCAGGTGGGCGGCGCGGCCGTAGCCGATGCGCAGGCGGCGCTGTAGAAGAGAAGTCGAGGCCTTGCCGAATTCGAGCACAAGACGAACGGCGTCCTGGAAGAGCTCGTCGTTTTCGTCGGCACCATCTTCGGAAAGATCTGACTCGCGACCGGCGGTGTCCTTCGGGGCCTCCAGGAAGCCCTGAACATATTCGGCTTGGCCCTGATTCTTCCAGAAATTTGTAACAGCTTCGATTTCTTTTTCGGTGACGAAGGGTGCGTGGACGCGCTGCAGGCGCGAGGTGCCGGGGGGCAGGAAGAGCATGTCGCCGCGTCCGAGCAGCGACTCAGCGCCGTTCGAGTCGAGAATCGTTCGCGAATCGACTTTAGTAGCCAGCCGGAACGACATGCGCGTCGGCACATTGGCCTTGATAAGGCCCGTAATGACATCGACGGAGGGACGCTGCGTGGCCAGAACGAGGTGGATGCCCACGGCGCGCGCCATTTGTGCCAGCCTGGTGATGGCTTCTTCGACGTTTGCCTTGTCGAGCATCATCAGATCGGCCAATTCGTCGATGATGATCATGATGTAGGGCAGCGGTTCTTCGTCCGGCGCATCGTCGAAGAGGCTGGGCGTGCCGTTCTCAAAGAGCCTGTTGTACTGGTCGATGTTGCGGACGCTGCGCGAAGCCAGAAGCTTCAATCGGCGCTCCATTTCGCGTACTGCATTCCGGAGTGCATTGGCCGCGAGCTTCGGCTCGGTGATGATTGGCGTGAAGAGATGGGGGATGCCCTCGTACATTCCCAGTTCCACGCGTTTCGGGTCAACCAGGATGAGGCGCACCTGCGCTGGGGTGGCCTTATAGAGGACGGACATGATCATCGCGTTGATGGCGACGGATTTGCCGCTGCCGGTTGAGCCTGCGATCAGGACGTGCGGCATGGTTGCGAGATCCGCCGTGACGATCCGGCCGTTGATGTCTTTGCCCATGGCCAGGGTGAGCTTGCTCTTCGCATTGCGAAAATTCTCGGCTTCGATAACGTCGCGCAGCCAGATGGTCTCACGGTCGTGATTCGGAACCTGGATGCCGACGGTGCTCTTGCCCGGCATGCGTTCGATCAGAATGCTCTCGGCGCGCATCGCCAGGCAGAGATCTTCAGCCAGTCCCGTTACGCGGCTGTACTTCACACCGGCTTCGGGGCGGAACTCAAAGGTAGTAACGACGGGTCCGGGATTGATTTGAACCACCTGACCGAGAACGTCGAACTCCGCGCATTTCTCGACGAGCACCTGGGCCTCGGTGCGCAGCGCGTCTTCTCGGACGATTTGCGTGTCTTCGGAGCGGTGGAGGAGGGTGCTGGGGGGAAGCTTGAATCCGCTGACAGATTTGGGAGTGACCGTTGTGGTGTGAAGTTCCGCATCTGCCCGCTCGCCGATGGCAATGTTTTGTTCGCCGCGCCGCGCTTCGGGTTGAGGCGCGGACTTTGCGGCGGGGGGTGGCGAAGTCTCGCGACGAGACACGAGTTGCGGCTTGAGCATGGGCGGCGGCGGTTCGACCACGGGCTCGGGCTCCGGGTCAGAAATTGTGGCGCGGGGCATCTGTTCCCACACCGTCTGCTGTGAGGGATTGTCCGAGAGCATCTCTGCAAACCCGCGCTGGCGATGGCCGACCGATTCGTCTTCGCCGACCTCGGCGATGGCGGCAACATTCCTGCGCCCGCTTTTTTCCAGTTTGGCTGCGGCTTTGCGAGCATTTGCCAGCTCTTTGGCGCGGATCTTCTCCATCCGGGCTTCGGCCTTCAGCTCCTTCTTCTTGGCTCGGGTGGACCGCCAGTTGATCCAGCGATCGCGCCAGGCAGCGATGAACGCGAAACGAATCGCCAGCCACTCGCGCGCGGTGTTGAAGCTGAAGGTGGTAGAGAGATAAATCGCGATGGCTACCATGCTGACGGCAACGACGCAGGCGCCGGGATAGTTAAGCCACTGCACCAGCGCATCCGACGCGAGACGGCCCACAAGACCTTCAATGGGCAGCCCGTACATGAAATGGAGATGGCCGGGAAGCAAGCCGGCCAGTGCCGGCCCGAAAATCATGCACAGGACGATGCCGATCAGCTTTGCGCCCGGCGAGCCCGCGGGAATCGATCGCAGCCAGGCCCAACCCAGCGCAGCCACCAAGAGGGGAAGGCAAAAGGCGCTCAGGCCCTCGAGCTGAAGGAGCAGATCGCTGATCCAGGCGCCGATGAGGCCGGTCCAGTTATGCGCAGGATGGCCGGCGGCGTAGCCACCGACTGTGTTGAACGAAGGATCGGTGGGGCGATAAGAGACGAGGGCGAGAAGAAGGAGGATCGCGGAAACCAGCATCAGGAGCCCGATGAGCTCATTCAGGCGGCGGTTGCGGGTTGGCGTGGTGACCAGTTTCAGGGGTTTCATCAGGGCGCAAAGCGGTGCACGCCGCACGAGACGGCTTACACAGACCAGAACCCCAGAGCAATACTATTATCCCAGAGGTGGGTACGGCAGAAGGGCGAAAGTTTGGAGAAAATGCCGATAGGGGAATCGATCTCACCACCTCACTGAACTAGCCGGCAACGAGCCTGGCACCGAAGAGCAGCAACGCGATGCCGAGAAGAATCCGGTAAATGGCAAATACCGTAAATCCATGATTGCGCACCCACTGCAGGAACCACTCAACGACCCCCAATGCCACGATGAAAGAAACGACGAGTCCAATGACAAGCACGATCCAGAGGTGGGTGGTCATCACCAGAGGCGTAAGGCTTTCGACGGCTTCCGCAGCGTGCTTATGCGAAGGATGAACTGTCTTGAGCGTGGTGTAACCCGTTGCGGCGATCATGGTAGGGATCGACACCAGGAAGCTGAATTCGAGTGCCGCGGGACGGCTCATCCCGACAATCTGCCCGGCGGTGATAGTCGACATGGATCGGGACGTGCCCGGAAAGACTGCCGAGCAAATCTGGCAGAGTCCAATCCAGATGGCCTGTCCGAGCGACATCTGCTCAACTTCAGTCGTTGCTGGGTCAGAGCGGGAGCTCCACGCATCGACGACCCACATGACGACGCCACCGATGAGCAACGACCAAGCCATCACTCGCAGGCTCTCGAGATTTTTGCCGATGGTCTTGGTCAGAAGCCAAGCGGGGATCGCGGTAACGACAAAGGCGATCATGGTAAGCGAAATGGGATGCGTCCAGATGGTGCGGTCGCCGCGCTCGCCCTGCGGGAACGTCCGGAAAAACTGGATGATTCGAGCTGTGAAGACCAGCAGGAGAGCGAAGATCGCGCCGAACTGGATCACCACCGTGTACATCTTCCAGTACGGATCTGCCAGGTTGATGTGCAGAAGTGCTTCGGTGATGCGCAGGTGTGCAGTCGAACTCACCGGAAGAAACTCGGTCAGCCCCTCAACGATGCCAAGCAGTACAGAAAGAATGTAGTCGTTCAAAAGGCCTCCGGCCTACAGTTGCTGCGCTGAATTGCAGAGATATCCCCCGACTCCAGAAGCGTCAACCGGCGGCGGTTGTCACTCGCGGTCACTGCCGTAGATCGCAATACCCTGCTGCACTTTGTATATCAGACTGGCAGCGCGCGCAGCGTATTCCGACTGCGGGAACTTCGACTGTAGCTGGTCGGCGATATTAGCGGCGCGAGTGCGGTCCTCCTGGGCTTTGTGGCCGTCATTGTCCGCAGTCCACATATCGCCAGCCGCGGCCATGCGCCAAGCTGCCTTGTAGAGAGCCTCGGCGGCGCGCGGTGAATCGGGGTGATCGTTGACGTACTTGAGGTAAATGTCTGCTTCCTTTTCCGGGCATTTCTCAGAGCCCTGCCAATCGCCGCACAGCTTGTTGTCGATGCGGTCATAGGCGGCGAAGTCGGCCCACTTTGTGTGGGGAAAATACTTCTCGATCTTCTTCATCTCGTCCTCATCCATCTGCTCACGAAGATAGTTCTCCTTCTCGTGAGCGGACGGCAAAGTTGATGCATCGGCTTTCTGCAACTGCCAGCGGACATCGGCCGCGCGCCACATCGCCTCAGGCGTCAAGGGAGATTGCGGAAACATCTCTACCACGCGGCGGTAAAGAAGGCGGGCTTCGAGGGCAGCGCCCGGCGGTGGGTGCGGATCAGAGGCGGCATTCTCTGCACTGATCGCCTCGCCAAACAGGATTGCGTCGCCATGAGGCGTATTGGTATCGACGATTCCCTTATCCAGCATCCAGCCCGAGATAGGGATGACCTGCTGGTCCTGCTCCATCACCGGCTCGTCTGCTTTTCTAGACTCGGGAGCATCGATGTTGGCGAATACGCGCAGCCAATGACCGCTGCGCTCGGCGATCACCATCTCCCGGCCCGGGGCGATGATACCGACGCGGTCGGCGGACTCATCCGGCTGAACATAAAGGTTGGCAACACGAACGAGAGTAGCCTTGGTGCCGTTTTTCGGCGGCAGTTCCTGAGGCATCCTCTTCTGGCTGAAGGCGCAGGTTGTGACCAGCAGGGCGAGGAAGAAAGTGAAGACTTTATTTCCCATCGTAGTTTGAGACGTAAACGTGCGGGAGATCGTCACAGGCATTAGGATATGCCGCGAGCAAGGCGGAGGGTATATTATTTGACTGAGTCAATTAATTCTATTGACGAGGTCAGAGCTATGCGGTCCTCTTACTCAGGAATTGCAGATGGCCAGGTTGCGGCGTTCCGCCAGTTCAATCGGTTTTACACCCGCGAAATCGGCACTCTGCGGGAAGGCCTGCTGGACAGTGAGTTTTCGCTGACCGAGGCGCGGGTGCTCTACGAGCTTGCGACGCGCGGAGAGCCAATGGCAGCCGATATTGCCAAGGAGCTTACCCTCGACCCAGGCTATCTCAGCCGCATCCTGCGAAGATTTGAAGACGGGGGCCTGGTCAAGCGCAAGGTCTCGTCGGGCGACGCACGTCAGGCAATCCTGATCATCACCCGCCATGGCCGAGATAACTTTGCGGATCTGAATGAGCGCTCTAACCGGCAGGCCCGAAGCATACTCGAACAAGTGCCAGCCACAAGATTGCCGGATCTACTTAACGCCATGCGCACGATTGAGGACACGCTGAGTCCCCCCCCGGAGCGCGTACCGTTCGTCCTGCGTAATCATCGTCCGGGAGATATGGGTTGGGTAATCTACCGCCAAGGCGTTCTCTACGCGCAGGAATACGGGTGGGATGAGACCTACGAGGCGTTGGCGGCGCGCGTGGTTACCGATTTTTTAGAGCAGTATGACGCCAGAAGAGATCGCTGCTGGATCGCCGAACGCGATGGGGTGCCGCTGGGTTGTATATTCCTCGTTCATCATCCCGAGTTGGTCGAGACAGCCAAACTCAGGCTGCTGCATGTGGAAGCGATCGCCCGTGGTCTCGGGCTGGGGAAGGCTCTGGTGGGAGAGTGTCTGCGGTTTGCAAAGGCCGCAGGGTACAAGCGGGTGACCCTTTGGACACAGAGCATCCTGACAGCGGCTCACCATATCTATCGGCAGACCGGGTTCAGGCTTGTTCGCGAAGAGCCGCACCACAGTTTTGGGGTAGATCTGGTCGGACAGACGTGGGAACTGGAGCTATAGGAAATCCGGCTACGAGTGCAAGACGCTCTGTAGGACTTCGGGCTCGACATTGCCACCGCTCATCACAACAACCGCTTTGCGATAAGGTAGGAGTTCAGCCTGATGAAAGAGCATGGCCGCGGTTGTTACCGCGCCGCTCGGCTCCGGTGTAAGACGGGCAACGTGCAACAGCGTTCGCATGGCGTCGCGGATCTGGTCCTCAGAGACGGTGAGGATGTCGTCTACGAAGGCACGCACATGCAGGAAATTGAGCTCGCCGAGGCTCTGCGTACGGAGGCCGTCAGCGATGGTACGGGTAGTCAGCTCAGCCGGCCAGGTTACAAGCTGCCCGCTGCGAAAGCTCTCCTGCGCGTCCGCAGCCAGTTCGGGTTCAATGCCGATGACGCGCACCTCGGGCCGCTTATGCTTGATCGCTGCGGCTACACCGCTGAGCAACCCACCACCGCTGACCGGAGATAACACGAGATCGACGTCGGGCAGGTCTTCGAGGATTTCGAGGCCGCATGTTCCCTGCCCGGCGATGATCGCGTGATCGTCGTAGGGCGGGATCATCACGTAACCAAACTCTGCCTGAAGCTGCTCGGCTTTGATTTTTCGTTCTGAGCTCGCGGGGCCAACCATCACAATCTCGGCGCCGAGGGCGGCGGTCGCACGCCGCTTTACTTCGGGCGCATTGGAAGGCATCACGATTACCGCTTTGGCGCCCAGCTTTTGTGCGGCATAGGCGACGCCCTGCGCGTGATTGCCGCTCGAATATGTAATTACACCGCGTCGTCGCTCGGCGTCTGTAAGCTGGGCAATCCTGTTGTATGCGCCGCGCAGTTTGAAGCTGCCGACCGGCTGCAATCCCTCGGCCTTGACGTAGACCTCGCCTGCGAGCCCCGGCGCCAGGAGCCGAACGAGTGGTGTGTGTGCCGCCACTCCGCGGAGCCGTGCCTGGGCTGCGCGAAATTCATCGAGAGTGACCAGTGTGCCGTTCATGATTCAGGGAAGGAATTTTGCCGGCAGAGGCTCCGCAGGACTTTCGGCTTCCCACAGGATCTGCACGATCTTCCAAGCGGTACCGTCATACACGGCCTGGATGCTGTTGATGCCGCGGACAGTCGGCTTGCCATCCGGCGTTTCGGTGACCTGATAGGTGCTCCACAGATGCGCCACGTGGCCATATTCGTCGACCGAATACTTTATCTGGTGCTCATAGAACGCTTCGCTGCCGCGCTTTGCTACCCTTGTGATCCAGTCGTCGAGAGTGAGGATATGCGGAGCCCACTTGCCGTCCAGTCCCTTCACGAGCGGAATGAGTCGAGCGTCCGGAGTAAAGAGCTGCCTCATGCAGGTCCTATCTTTGTTGGCGGGGCCGCTTACTGCCTCGTCTACTGCCTTGATCAGGTCGGGGAGCGTCGCAGTTGTCGGACAGGGAGTGGTCGACTGTGCCCAGCTTGATGCAGCAGTTGCCGCCAGGGCAGCCGCAACGAAGAAGAGCTTGTGCATCCCAATGCCTCCAAAAAAAGTCGCTGCTAGATTTCCAGAATGACCGGCATGATCAACGGCCGCCGGCTGGTGTTCTTCTGGATATATCGTTTCAGGTCGATGCGGATTTTTTCCTTGATGACGCCGTAATCGGCCTTCTCTTCGGCGCTGGAGTTTTCCAGAGTCTGGGTCACAACCTGGCGGCCCTCTTCGAGCAACTCTGCGTCGGCTCCGACGAAGCCGCGGGTGACCAGCTCCGGCTGCCGCTCCACCTTGCCGCTGAGCTTGTTGATGGTGAGAATCGCGAGTACGATCCCGTCTTCGGAGAGGTGCCGACGGTCGCGAATGACGAGATCCTCGACTACATCTGCCGTCGAACCGGAATCAATGCAGACGCGACCGGCCGTCACACGGCCAGCTTTCTGCGCGTTGTTCCGGTCGAGCTCGAGGATGTCGCCGTCCTCAAGAATCAGAGCCAGATCCACGACGCCCGTGCCGTGCGCCAGGTCGGCATGCTTCTTGAGGTGGCGGTAGTCACCGTGGACTGGAATGAAAAACTTCGGCTTTAGCAGGTTGATCATCAGCCGCTGCTCTTCCTGGCTCGCATGACCGCTCACATGGATCAGCCCCGACAATCCGTCATCGAAGATGACGTGAGCATCACGGCGGCTGAGATGGTCGATTACCCGGAAGATGCTCTTTTCATTGCCGGGAATCACGCGGGAACTCAGCACCACCGTATCGCCGGACATGATGCGCGCGTGCTTGTGGTTGTCGACCGCGGCGCGGCTCAGGGCACTCATGGGCTCACCCTGCGTTCCGCTGATCAGGATCATTACGTCTTCGGGCGCGTGATCGTTGATCTGTCCAGGATGAATCACCAATCCCGGCGGGAGTTCCAGGTAGCCGAGATCCTGCGCAATCTCCGACGACTCGACCATCGAACGGCCTACAATCGCGACCTTGCGGCCGTGGGTGTGCGCTAGGTCCATCGCGATGCGGATGCGGTAGATCGACGACGAAAAGCAGCTGAAGAAGAGCTTTTTCTTCGTGCGGGAGAAAAGCTCGTCAAGGCGCGGCTTGACTGCCCATTCGCTGGGTGTGTAACCGGGGCGGTCCACGTTGGTGGAGTCCTGGAGCAGAGCCAGTACGCCGCGTTTGCCGTATTCGGCAAACGCGTGCAGGTCAAAGGCCTTGCCGTCGGGCGGCGAGAGATCGATCTTGAAGTCGCCGGTGTGGACGATGACACCGACGGGCGTGTCGATGGCAAGAGCGACGCAGTCGACCAGGCTGTGAGTGACACGGATGGGCTCAATAGTGAACGGACCCAGTGAAAACTTCGCGCCTGGAGCGATTTCGATCAGCTCGGTGTCATCGAGCATCTTGTGCTCTTCAAGCTTGCCCTCGACGAACGCCAGGGTGAATTCCGTGCCGTATACGGGCACGTTCAACTCGGAGAGAATCCAGGGCAGGCCGCCGATGTGGTCCTCGTGCCCGTGCGTGAGGATGATGGCACGGACATGCTCTTTGTTCTCGATCAGATAGGTGATATCGGGGACGACGATGTCCACGCCAAGAAGCTCGACCTCAGGGAACATCAGGCCGGCGTCGATGACGAAAATGTCGTCTTTGTAGCGGATGGCGAGGCAGTTCATGCCGAATTCGCCCAGTCCGCCTAGTGGAATGATCTGTAGTTTCGCGTCAGACATCGGAAACTACGATGGTAACAGGTGGCGAGCCCCTTCGAAGCTGCTGAGAAGAGGCTTTATCGCAGCAAATCTTCGAGGGCGGTGCTCAATTCCGTCTTCTCGTCGCGATATTTCACGATCACCGGCGTGTAGAGGCTCAGGCCCCACTCCTGGCCCTTCCCCTTACTTACGGCACGTGCGCCGGGGACGACTACGGCGCCTTCGGGGATGATCAGAGGCATCTCAGCACTGGCGCGATGCACGACGCCATTCGCCACATCATAAACGGGCGTGCCACGCGTGAGGATGGTTCCGGCGGCCAGCACAGCACGCCTGCGAACGACGGTGCCTTCGTAGACGCCACAGTTACCGCCCACAAGCACATCGTCCTCCAGAATGACCGGGCTCGCGTTAATAGGTTCGAGCACTCCGCCGAGTTGTGAAGCGGCGCTGAGGTGCACACGCTTGCCGACCTGCGCGCAGCTTCCGACCAGGGCGTGTGAATCAATCATCGTGCCTTCATCTACGTACGCGGCCGTGTTGATGTACATGGGGGGAGCGCAGATGACACCCTTTGCGAGATACGCGCCCGCCCGGATTGACGAGCCGCCAATCACTACGCGGATGCCGTCTTCGGGGGTGAATCGGCGGACGGGATAGGTGTGCTTGTCAATGCATGGCAGGCCCTCTCCCGACGGTACGAGATGCCCCAGGCGGAATCCGAGCAGAATGCCCTGCTTTACCCAGGCATTGACCCGCCAACCGGTGGGTGATTGCGGGTCCGGCTCCGCGGCGCGAATCTCGCCCCATTCAAGGGCGGCGCGAAGCTCTTCGAAGGCCGACATGGCTGCGGGATCGTCGATTGCCGAGGTGGAGGCGAAATACGTTTCAATGCGTTCTTTTAGTGTGCTCATGTCGGATCGAAAATTAAGAGTTCAGCAGGTCGCCTTCGCGTCCGGATGGTCCACCAGAAGGCCGAGTTCGTCTGCCAATCTTTCCAGGCGGGTGCGGGTTCCCGCAGATACAGGCAGCATTGGAAGCCGATAGTGCTCGCCGATCTTGCCCATCATCGCCAATACGGCTTTGACGGGGCCGGGACTTGTCTCCCAGAAGTTCGCCTGTATCAGCCGATAATACTTGCGGTTAAGAGCGCGCGCGGTAGTCCAATCGTTTTCGAGGGCGGCGCTTACCATTTGTGCCATTTCGGCGGGAATCTCGTTCGACGCGACCGACACCAGTCCCGCGCCGCCAACGCCGATCACGCCCAGCGCCATGTTGTCGTCGCCGGCATAGATGCGAAGCTCACGTAGAGCGCGCGTGATCAGTTCCGTAATCTGAGACAGATTGCCGCTGGACTCCTTCACGCCGCGAATGTTCTGCTGCGTCTCAGCCAATCGCAGTATGGTTTCGGGTTCGAGATTCACCCCGGTGCGGGAGGGGATGTTGTAGAGGATCACAGGCAAGTCCACCGATGTTGCAACGGCCTTGAAGTGTTCGAACTGCCCCTCCTGAGTCGGCTTGTTGTAGTAGGGACTAGCGGAAAGAATTGCGGTTACACCGGGGATCCGCGCTGCGATTTTCGCCCTCTCCGCCGCCTGCCGAGTGGCATTGTGAGTGCAGCCGGCCCACACCGGAACGCGGCCTCCAGCAGCTTCCGTTACGATGCCCAGAACCTGTACCCATTCGTCGTCGGTCAGAGTTGGTGTTTCTGCGGTGGTTCCGCACGCTACCAGCCAGTCGATCCCGCTCTCGATCTGCCACTGCACCAGAGCGTGGAGAGCTTGTTCGTCGAGGCTCCCGTCCTGGCGGAACGGTGTAACTAAAGCCGTGCCACATCCTGTTGGTACATCCATCACGCTTCGAGTCTACAGTCGCCCCGCAGCGAGGGCCAATGCGGATTCTTCAGGAACGATAAAATGGCGATAGACCAGCCTCGGAAAGACCGTAACCATCGATGATTTCGGTACTTATTATCACGAAAAATGAAGAGTCAGACCTGCCCGGCTGCCTGGAATCTGTTTCCTGGTCGGATGACGTTTTTGTCTTCGATTCGTTCAGCACGGACCGTACCGCGGAAATCGCCCGTGGCCGCAGGGTGAATTTCGTGCAGCGCAAATTCGACGGGTATTCCAGGCAGCGAAATGCGGCTCTCGACGAGCTGCCGTTCCGTCACGATTGGATCTTTATCCTTGATGCCGATGAGCGGCCAACACCCGAGCTGGTCGGGGAAATGCAACAACTGGTAAGCACGGTTCCCGATGACGTCAACGCATTTCGGATCCGCCGGAGAGATTTTTTCAACGGGACATGGCTCAAGCACGCCCAGATATCCCCTTATTACATCCGCCTCGTGCGGCGAGGGAAGGCTCGCTATACGCGAGAGATCAACGAAGTTCTGGAAGTCGACGGGGAGATCCGCGAACTTAAATCACCACTGGACCACTTCCCATTTTCCAAAGGAATTGCCCATTGGGTGAGCAAGCACAATACCTACTCGACGATGGAGGCTCAGATCCTCGCAAGCGGGCTGTCTCGCAGCGATGCATCCTGGAAGACGGCTCTGTTTGGCAAGGACTTCAATGCTCGCCGCGTCGCCCAGAAGAGCATCTTTTATCGCCTCCCTGCTCGTCCACTGATCAAGTGGATTTATATGGTGTTTATCCGCCGAGCCATTCTAGATGGGAGTGCAGGGATTGCATAGCGCGCGAACGGCGCACGCTGCCGGGCATGTTGCTGCACATCGACGGCAGCCGCCACCAGTGGTTTCAGGATGAGCGCTGGTATGACCTGATCGTGATTCTGGACGACGCTACCAGTGAAATCTATTACGCCCAGTTGGTGGAAGAAGAATCGACGATTACGGTGATGGCCGCGCTGCGAGAAGAGATCGAGCGCAAGGGGCTGTTCTGCGCCTTGTACTCGGATCGAGGCAGTCATTTATGGCTGACACCGAAGGCTGGCGGCAAGGTGGACTCGCATCGTTTGACCCAGGTGGGCCGTGCGCTGCGCGATCTGGGCGTGCAGATGATTCCGGCTTACTCGCCTCAGGCGCGGGGCCGCTCGGAACGCAACTTCGGGACCTGGCAGGGACGGCTGCCGCAGGAGCTCCGGTTGCACGGGATCAGCACCCTTGCGGAAGCCAACCGCTTCTGCGCGAGCACTACGTGGACGAGTTCAACCGCCGCTTCCAGGTGCCTACGCGAACATGCAGAGTATTTACGAATATTTCATTGTGCTGAAGACTCGCGAGCTAATGCGAAACGAACGTTAGCCTAACTCGGCTGCAATTTCGCTGAACTCCCATACGCCGGTCTTGCCCGCGATCCACTCAGCAGCGCGGATCGCACCCTCGGCGAAACCGCGACGGGAAAAGGCCTCGTGCTTCAGTTCGATCCGATCGTTCTGAGAGCGAGCTTCGATGACATGGATGCCGGAGACTTCTCCTTCGCGCTTCGAAGTGATTTCTACCTTGAGCGAAGGACTCGCTGATTCGAGAACACTCTTGATCGACAATGCGGTCCCCGAGGGAGCATCCTTTTTGTCAGCGTGGTGGGTTTCGGTGATGTTGTATTGGTAGTGGGGCAGAGCGAGCGCCAATTCCCTAGTTAGACGCAGCAAGGCTTGTACTCCCACCGAGAAGTTCGTGCCGTAGAGTAGTCCGGCATGCTTCCGCTCGGCGAGATTGCGCATATCGTCCAGGCGGTCATACCAGCCGGTCGTGCCCACGACCACGCGGGCGCCGTTGGCCAGGCAAGCTCGCAGATTGTGGATAACGGCTTCAGGGGTCGTAAAGTCGATCACCACATCAAACCCCGCCAGGAACGGAGCATTCAGGGCAGAAGCGTTACGGTTCTCCTCTTCGCCCAGCACGCGCACCCCATGACCGTGCTCGTACGCCACTTCTGCCACCAGGCTACCGGTTTTGCCGCGTCCCAGTACGAGAAATAACAACGCCGCTACCTCACGCTTTCCTTCAATGCTTCCACGTCGAAGATCTCCGGATCGGGGTCGCCGAAAAACTCGTCGTGGAGTGCTCGGATTGCTTCCTCTACATCATCGTCTTCGATCATGAAACTCATGTTGATTTCCGAGGCGCCCTGCGAAATCATGCGCACGTTCACGTGCCGAATGGCCTGAAATACCCGCGCTGCGATGCCGTTCTGTCCGCGAATGTCTTCGCCCACCATGCAAATGAGCGCTTTTCTCCCCTCGTACTTGACGTCAGCCAGCTGGCTGAGGTCAGCCGCGATATCCGGCAACTTATCGTTCGAATCCACGGTCAGCGATACGGAGACTTCAGAGGTGGAAACCATGTCGACAGGGCACTTGTGCTTGTCGAAGACGTCAAAAATCGCCTTCAGATAACCATGCGACATCAGCATGCGGCTGGCGACGACATCGATAATTGTCAGCCGGCGCTTGGCTGCGATCGACTTGAACGGGCTACGGCAGTGGGGTGCGAGGGAGATGATCCTGGTGCCCTCATTCTGAGGATTGCGGGAGTTCAGCACCAGCACGGGAATATTCTTCTTGACTGCAGGAAGAATGGTCGCCGGATGCAGAACCTTCGCGCCGAAATAGGCCAGTTCGGCCGCCTCTTCAAAGCTGATCGTCTTCACGCGCAGCGCATTCGGACAGATGCGCGGATCGGTGGTCATGATGCCGTTCACGTCTGTCCAGATTTCGATTGAGCCGGCATCGAGACCGCCCCCTATAAGCGCGGCCGTGAAATCCGAGCCGCCGCGTCCCAGGGTGGTGGTCACCCCTTTCTCGGTTGCGCCGATGAAGCCGCCCATCACGCAGACCCGGCCCGCAGAAGCGTGCGGAAGCACATGCTGCTTCAGGCGCTGTTCGATCAATGCATCCTGGGGAATAGCCTTGCCGTGTTGTCCGTCGGTGACGATACATTGCCGTGCGTCGACGTAGATTGCGTCAAGATCCCGTTGCCGGAAAGCCTCGGCTATCATGCGGCTCGACAGCCGCTCGCCCATGGAGACAACCATATCGCTTATGCGCGGGGTCAATTCGCCGACTGCTGCAAGCCCGCGAAGCACTTCGTCCAGGCTGCAGAATTCCGCTTCGATCGACTGGCCGAGCTGAGCCATGACCTGGGCTGAAACCAGCGCACAAGCTGTCTCCAGGTGACGGTTGCGCAGCCGCGCCGTAATCGCCAGGGCTCCAGCACGGTCACCGCGGCCGGCGGCATTCGCCGCGGCCAGAAGCTGGTCAGTGACTTTGGCCATCGCACTGACCACGACGATCGGCGTCAATCCTTTGCTGAGCCGGCCGCGAACGATCCCCGCCGTACGGTTGATGGCAACGGCATCTTCGACCGAAGTCCCGCCGAACTTCATCACCACGAGCTGGCTCATGCTGTTACCGCGACCGAATCGAGTTTTTCCGCCTCCAGCTTGCCTAGAGATACCAGCAGCTCAGCATTCAGCAGCGCCGCGCCCGCAGCTCCGCGAATCGTGTTGTGGGACAGGACGGTGAACTTCCAGTCGAGCAAGCCGCACGGCCGCAGTCTTCCGACCGTGGCTGCCATGCCGCGGCCACGCATCTTGTCCAGGCGTGGCTGGGGCCGGTCTTCGAGATCGGTGAACTCAACCGGCTGCGAAGGAGCCGTGGGAAGGTCGCGGCCTGCAAGGGGAACAAATTCCCGCCAGGCGTCCAGTATTTCTTCGCGGCTGGGATTCCTCGAGAACTTTACGCTTACGCTCTCGGTGTGGCCGTCTTCGACGGCGACGCGGTTGCAATGAGCTGTCATCTTAGCCGCGAGGGGACGCACGACCTTGCCGTCGCGTTTACCGAGAAGACGCAGCGTCTCGGCCTGCATCTTTTCTTCCTCGTTCTTGATGTAGGGCACGACGTTGCCGAGGATGTCCATGGAGGCTACGCCGGGGTATCCTGCCCCGCTGACAGCCTGCATGGTGCTCACAAAGATCGAGTCGATTCCGAAACGCTCGGCCAGCGGCTTCAGGACGAGCACCAGGCCTATCGCCGAGCAGTTCGGGTTGGTGACGATATAGCCGCCGGCTTCTCTGCGCCAGGACTGATTCTCGAGTATCGGCAGATGATCGGCATTGACTTCGGGGATGACGAGCGGCACATCCTCGTGCATGCGGAAGGCGCTGGAATTGGAAATTACGGCGCAACCCGCCGCCGCGAACGCAGGCTCAAGATCACGAGCTATGTCGGCATCGAGCGCGGCAAAGATCACCTTCGGCGCATCGCTGGGTGTAGCTGGCGAAATGGACATCTGTGCAATTCGCTCGGGGAGAGCCGAATCGAGTTTCCACCTCACCGCTTCGCCGTACTTCTTCCCGCTGGAGCGGTCGCTGGCGGCAAGCCATGCCACTTCGAACCACGCATGATGCTCAAGTAGTTGAATGAACCGCTGGCCGACCATGCCGGTCGCGCCAAGAATTCCGACTTTTTGGCGTTGCATCGTAGCCTTTTCAAAAACAGCCATGCGAAATGTGCGAAACTTCAAGCTGGTCAAGCCGCTGATATCACTGGCTTTCACGAGCTGCCCCATCTCTATAGCTGTCGAATTTATCTTTTAGTGTATCCGGTTCTTGACGTCCGATGAAATTCGGATTGATCGAAGGCACCCTCCAAGTGACCAAAAGAGGAAAACGAATCCGGTAGTGTTCCCGGTTCATCACTTCTGGTGATGCCTGCGTATCTCCCTCTAAGTGTTATTCGCCCCGATGAATTCGATTCAGATACAGCCCAAACTTCAGGCGCGCTGCGTCTGGCGGCCGTGTCGCGCGACCATGGAATCGATACCGGCCTGTGGGGCGGAACTTTTCTTGTCTCGCCAGGAGGGCGGACGGGCATTCATCACCACGGAGAGCAGGAGACTATCGTTTATGTTCTTGAGGGCTCGTCGACGGTGCGCTGGGGTGAACATGGCGAGTCTCAGGCCACGGTGAACGCCGGCGATTTTCTGCACGTTCCGGCTTGGACACCACATATGGAAATCAATCCATCTAACGATCAGCCGTTTCGCTGGATCGTAGTTCGAAGCACACCCCAACCGATTGTCGTGAATCTGCCGGACGATTACTGGGGATAGGCGATGAAGTGAAGCCGCTCAGGGCTGCTGCGTGGCAGGCTCCATCGCGTAGGTAAAATCCTGACTCGTTGTCTGTTTTGAGCCCACGGTTACTGTCGCGGTCTTCTGGCCGAGCTTTTCGTGGACAGCCACAATCGTATACGTTCCGGGCGGCAGCCCTTTGATGGTGAAATGGCCGTCAGCGTCTGACACCGCAAAGAAAGGATTCGCTGCGACGTTGATGAAGGCTTCCATCCATGGGTGATTGTTGCAGCGCACGGGAATCATCAGTTCGGGAGTCGGCAAGGTGCGCATCTCGCCCGCGCCGTTGGGAGGCTGAGAGATGTCCACCGACTGATTGGTGCTGAGTTGCGGCGTCATGTGGACGTTGTGCATCGTCGGATCACTGTTAGTGAATTTGACCGGCTGCCCGGCCATGACTCCTACGACATGCGGAGTGAATCGGCAGCCCTTCTGGTCGATGACGATGGGATCAGAGGATGGCGCGTACAGCTTGTTGCCGAGACCATCCTTCACGTAGATAAAGACGTTTTCGAGTCCACCATTGTGAACCACATACTGCTCGGTATAGTTGGCGTCCGCGACTGAGCAAACGGGATCCTGAGCCATATCGATCTGGATTCTCTGCGGCGCTTTGCCGGTGAAGTGAATGGTCCCATTGATGGCTCCCGCGGTGCTTTCGTCGATGGTCGTGTAGACGCCCTTCGACTCTGTTTCTCCGGTTTTCTTTTTGCATCCCGCACCGGCAAGCAGCAGCGTACACAGCGCCACCGTCATCACTGTTCTTATCTGCATTGCGAACTCGCTCTCTTCTAACAGCTAGCTGGCAGGTTGTGCGACTTCGAGGGCCGCGATCACCGCATCGGCAAATGCTTTGGTTCCCGCCGTGCCATGTACGTCGCGGGTCAGGGTCTTCTTCTCCACATAGACGTGCTCGAGGGCTTTCTGGACTTTATCTGCCGCTTCAGTTTCGTCGATATGGCGAAGCAGGAGGATTGCCGACTGCAGGAGAGCGGTGGGGTTTGCGATGTCCTTGCCTGCGATATCGGGAGCCGAACCGTGGACAGCCTCGAAGATCGCGGCGTCCACCCCGATATTCGCGCCCGGCACTAAACCCAGGCCGCCCACGAACGCGGCGCACAAATCGCTCACAATGTCACCATAGAGATTGGGAAGCAGCAAGGTGTCGTATTGGTAGGGATTCATGACCAGCTGCATACAGGCGTTGTCGATGATGTGTTCGCCGTAGGTGATGTCCGGATAACCCTTGGCGATCTCACGCGCGCACTTCAGAAACATGCCGTCGGACAACTTCATGATGTTTGCCTTGTGAATGGCGTGAAGCTTGCGGCGCCCATGCTTGCGCGCGTACTCAAAGGCCCACTTGGCGATGCGTGTCGAACCTTTTTCCGTGATGACTTTAAGCGATGTCATTACGCCCGGAACCACCTCGTGCTCCAAGCCGACATATTCGCCTTCAGTGTTTTCCCGGACGATAACCAGGTCGACGTTCGGATAACGGGTTTCGAGACCAGGCAGATTGCGGATCGGCCGGAAATTGACGTAGAGATCGAATTTCTTTCGCAGCGTTACGTTAATCGATGTAAAGCCGCCGCCGATCGGGGTGGTCACTGGACCCTTCAGCGCAAGCTTGGTCCTCTCGATTGATTCGTAAAGATCCTTCGGGACGTATTCTTCATACTTTTCGAATGCCTCCGCCCCAGCTGCATAACGCTCCCAGGCGAACTTCACTCCGGTTGCATCGAGAATGCGTACGACCGCGTCGGTGACTTCCGGGCCTATTCCATCGCCGGGAATCAGAGTGACTGCATGTGTCTTCGTTTTGCTCATAATCTTTGTCATCCTGCCGATTTGCTCTTCTTGCCCGGCTCGCGCGCGGTGAGTAATTGTTCCAGTTCTTCCTTGAATTCCCGTACATCCTTGAAATCGCGATATACGCTGGCAAACCGAATGTAAGCGACCGTATCCAGCGCCTTCAGCCGGTTCATCAGCAGCTCTCCGATTTCGCTGGTGGTCCGCTCGCGCTCCGGCGATTCAGTAAGGAAGGATTCGGTTTCGTCGACCAAAGCTTCGAGCTTGCTCGCGGAAACGGGCCGCTTTTCGCAGGCGTGCAACAGTCCGCTGAGCACCTTCTGCCGCTCGAACTTCTCCCGGCGACCGTCTTTCTTTACAACCATGTAGGGGATCTCGTCGATACGCTCGTAAGTGGTAAAGCGCTTGTTGCAACGCTCGCATTCCCGGCGTCGACGTATGGAATCGGCTTCTTTGCTTTCGCGCGAGTCAACCACTCGGTCTTGCGCAAACCCGCAGTAAGGACACTTCATTTCTGGATTGATTTTAGCAGCCGAGATTTGCCAACCGCTTTGCATAGTCGCATGATGGCTTGTTAGATTCGCGCATCTCATCACTATGACCACGAGAGAACGCTCTATCCTGAAAGGCGCTTTGGCCGGACTCATTGGCGGACTTGCCGGTGCCGGCGCAAAAATGCTGGCGGAGCATATTTTCCCGCCGCGCATCCAGGGACAGACGCCCCCTCCGGTCGTCCTGGCTGAGCAGGTCGCGGGGCGCGCTCTGCCGCATGCCGAAAAGCAGGCGGCCATGCAGAGTATCCACTGGGGTTTTGGCGCCGCTGCCGGAGCGGTTTATGGCGCGCTCGTTGAAGTTGAGCCGTCGCTCGGAGCCTGGAAAGGCGCGGCCTTCGGGCTCACGCTCAACAGGCTAACGCACGAGTCCATTCTGCCTCGGATGGGGCTGTCGGCTCCGAAAGAGGCTCAGCCTTCGCAGGAGCGCATCAGTGAGTGGGTGACGCACGCTGTTTATGGAATCTTTACCGACTCGGTCCGGCGAGTCGTCCGACGCAATCTTTAGGCGACACTAAGTTGCCGTTTCCTGCACCGTCTCCGGAGCGGTGAGCGCTTCAACGCCCGCGTGTTCACTCTCTTCTGACACCTTCTTGAGGGAGACGTGGTCGATGCGCGCCCAGATCAAACCCAGGGGAATGACGCTAAGAAACGTGACGCCTAGGAGAACTGAGGCGCATCCCAACGCCGGCTCCCAGCGGATACCGAAAAACTGCTGCATGGTCGCCGCGACGGCTGCGATCTGAGTGAACCAGCCAATCACGGGAAGCTGAACCGCGCTGACCAGCATGCTCGCGGCCATCAGAACCATGCAGCGCGCGAGGGTCATGCTGGCGAGAGGCGGCGAACTGACGAAGGCGCGCGTTGTCATCAGGTAAGCGCCTGTGATGCCGGCCCACATGCATAGCGAATAGAAGAGCGCCAGAGCAACGTCCCTGAGCGAGGCAAGCATGTCCAGACCGTCACGGAAGGCATGGATCTTGGTACCCACCGATTTGCCCAGATTCTGAGAGAGTGCGCCGAAGACTTTCTCCGCTCCGTTGGCTACTGCCTTGCCGCTGATCCGGACCATGACTGCCAGCGCCGCCAGCGCCGCTGTTCCGGCCAGGCCGCTGAAAGCAATCTTTCGCAGGAGTTCGGGATGAGGCAGAGAGGCATCGTGAGGAGCTGTGATCAGCGCAGTCGAGAAGATGAGCGCCATGGCACCAGCGTCAAACATGCGTTCGACGACGTAGACAGCGATTTGCGAACTCAGGGGAACCTGCACCCTTTTGGCCACCAGATATGGTCGGACCAGGTCTGCGGGACGGCCCAAGAGCGCCACGCCTGTGAATCCGATGACTTGCGTGCCCACAAGGCTAAAAGGGGAAATCTTTCGTACCGGCTTCAGGAACAGCGCCCAGCGCACCGCGCGGATTGCGTAGCCGACCCAGATAAGAGCCACGCCAATCCCGATATCGCGCCAATCGGCGAGCTTGAGTTGCTGGAGGAAGACGTCCCAATCAAAGTGGATCTTCTGGCGCGCCACGAGTACCAGCGCCACAACGGCGACGGCGGCAACCAGCCAGAGAATCCAGCGCTTATTCTTCAAAATTCAATCTCCATGATTCGAGGAAAAGTCAGCGTGTGGCGGCTGCCAGCTGCGTCACAGACTGTCTGCTTCTTGCTTTTTCACGAGCAGCTACGCGGCGGTTGAACTCGTGGATTACGCGCGCGACATAGGCCCGGGTTTCGCGATAGGGTGGGATACCGTGCCACCGGTCGACTGCTCCTGGCCCAGCATTGTACGCGGCTAGCGCCAGCGCAAGGTTGTCGTGGTAGCGCTTGAGCAGATTGTCCAGATAAGCGGTTCCACCGTTGACGTTATCGCCCGGCGCGAAGGCATTACTCACGCCGAGATCGGCTGCCGTACCCGGCATGAGCTGCATCAGGCCCCGCGCTCCGGCGCGGCTGACCGCGCGGGCGTTTCCGCCGCTCTCCTGGCGAACGACACTGGCGAGCAGGTCCACATCGAGGTCGTGAGCGGTTCCGGCCCGGGTCAGTAGTTCGTGGAGTTCCGCATCGGTAAGCTTGCCAGTGGTGCGAGAAGCCGACATGGTTTTCGGGGGCGAGGCGGGCAAATCGACGTGCTCGCTCGATGCAATCTCGGCGGCGTCGACTTCGACAAAATTAGTGTTGCCGGAATCCATGTAAAGCCGCACCCGGTCGCCCGCGGCTGAGTGGTGATCGCAGATCAGGTCGAAGCCGTTGATCAGGGTCACGTGCTCGGCGGCGTGCGCTGCGCCGGATGCTACGAGAAGGCCCAGCGCCGTGCGGACAGCTGCTCGCGGCGCACGGCGGCCCGTCTTCAGACAGAATCCGAGCATTGCGGTCACTGTATCACGCCGACGTTTCACTGGTTCAGTTCCCTCGCGTACTGGACGGCAGTGGATTCGAGAACGCTCTCGATGATTTGGGCTACGCCATCCTGGTCATTGCCTGGGGCGATCTCCCATCGGCGGCTGCGGGCGAGCGAGAGCAGGTCGGGGGCGCTGTTTCCCATGACGATGGGGCGACCGGCGAGGTTGAGCATTTCGAGGTCATTGAAGTTGTCGCCGATGGCCATGATCTCCGCGGGAGGTATGCCCCGGGTGGCCGCCCACTTCTCCAGTGCGACGCCCTTGGAGCAGCCGGGCGGGAGTATGTCGAGGATGGACAGGTTCCGGACGGGATATTCGGTACGGTGGAGTTCCACCAGCCGGGCAAGGTCGCTCGATAGCAGCCAGGCTTCAGCGTCGCGCATGGCGTCGACGGTGCCGCAGAGCATTCCCAGAACCGGCTCGTCGCCGCCGTTGAAGGCGCCTTCGAGCGGGACGAACTCCCTGATCCAAGGGCGGTTGGCGTTCACCCAGGGGGCAATGTGTGTGCTGAGGCGGTCGATCGACTCAAGCACCAGCTCGCCGGGGCCTTCGCAGTCGAAGGTGAAGACGGTTAAACCGCCGAACTGGCGGAGGTCTCCGCAGAGCAGCCGGGCGGTTTCGACGGGCAGAAAGAAGCGGTCGAAGCGGTCGCCGGCGAGGGTCCGGGTTACGGTGCCGTTGGAGGTGATGAGTGCCGTCTCCGGCTGCAGCCCGACCGGGTGGATCAGGGGAGCTGCGTAGGACTGACGGCGGCCGGTGGCGATGACGATCTCGATGCCGGCGGCCTCGGCCTCGAGGAGCGCGCGGCGGGTGCGTTCGCTTACCTGCCCTCCGACGGATGGCAGCAAGGTTCCGTCGATGTCGATGGCGATCAGCCTTACTGAAGGGGGCATAAATACGAGTTTACCGGACGGCGTATTTTGGGGCCTTTACCCGAATGGGGTACCCCTCCCCCTCCTATTTACCACCTCATAGATTCTAAACGGGTTAAAATCCCACATAACATGGAACTCATAGATTCCAGGAGTTTTGCGAGTATCTCCCATGGAATCTATGAAGTGCATCTACCAGTGAAAGCCCGGCACAGCTCCGACGATTGCTCCCTAATTCCATTATAGAGATAAACGCACAATTCAACGCCATCCAGATGCAGCCATAATGCCCTTATTTTCAGCAAATTACGTCGCCCGGTTACCGGCATCCCCTTGACAACTCGGGAGCCCACGTCAGACCGGAGTGATGATGCCACCGACCGGAGAGCGCTCCGGTAGTTTCTTTTCGGCTGGACGCTTCAGGCTCATGGCTTCGGCGATCATGTCCACGTATTTGAGACCGGCGCCAGTGTTGAAGATGACCACCCGGTCAGATGGAGTCAGGAAGCCGGTCGAGAGCAGGTGGTCACACCCGGCCGTGGCTGCCGCTCCCTCGGGCGAGAGCAGGAGGCCCTCGTTTCGGGACCAGTCAAGCAGCGATTGGAGGATCGTCTGATCGTCGAGGGAAACGACGGTTCCGCCGGATTCGCGGACGATTTCGAGGATGATGTAGTCGCCGTAGGGCTTGGGGACGCGCAGCCCGGCGGCGAAGGTGGCGGCGTTGTCGAAGAACTTGCTCGCCGGTTCGCCCGCCTCATAAGCGCGAGCGACGGGGGCGCAACCGGAGGCCTGGACGGCGATCATTTTGGGGCGCCTGCCGGGTTTGACCCAGCCGAGAGCTTCCATCTCCTCGAAGGCCTTCCACATGCCGATGAGGCCGACGCCTCCCCCGGTGGGATAGAAGACGGCGTCGGGATACTCCCAGCCGAGTTGCTCGACGAGTTCATAGCCCATAGTCTTTTTGCCCTCGACGCGGAAGGGTTCCTTCAACGTGGAGATATCGAACCAGACGTCTTCCGGGGCCAGCCGGCCTGCGGCGTGTTCGGCTCTCTGTTCTTTTATTCGTTCGGTAACCATGCGGGCGCAGTCGGAGATGAGACCGTCGACGAGGGTGACCTTAGCTCCGTAGGCGACGCCTTCGAGGTAGTTGGCCATGGGCACATCGCGGGGCATGAAGATGTGGGCCTCGATTCCGGCGGCGGCGGCGTAGGCGGCGAGGGCTCCGGCAGCGTTGCCCGCAGAGGGCGCGGCGAGTTTCTTGAGGCCGTAATGACGGGCCATGGACACGGCCATGGACATGCCGCGCGCCTTGAAGCTGCCGGTGGGGCTGGTGGCCTCTTCCTTGAGATAGAGGTTGGCGTGGCGGCGGCTGTGGAGCATCGGCGTCCAGCCTTCGCCGAGGGTGACGGGATCGACGTCGGGCAATACGGCAGAGTAGCGCCACATGCTCTGGGCGCCTCCGGGTTTTGGCCGGGCGTCGTGGTCGACAGCGGTCAGGTCATAGCGAACGTAGAGCGAGCCCGCGCAATGAGGGCAGACGGTCTGAGGAGTATCGGCGGTGACGTGCTTGTGGCAGCGGGAGCATTCGAGCGAGGCGATCGGGGGCATGAGAGAAGTTTACGTCCTCGACATGACCCAGTGAATCTCTGCCTTACTGCGTTAAACGGAAGTGGGCCGCCTCCTCGGCAGTTGAGCTTCCGCCGATGTATACGGTGTACTCGGTCCCGGCTTCTACGGTCGATTGCGCTTTCGCACTGTAGAAAGAGAGCTCTTCAAATCCGAGCGGAAAACCTATGGTGCGCGACTCACCCGGCTTGAGGGTGATCCGAGCGAATCCCTTCAGAGTTCGCACCGGCTGCTCGGTGCTGGCACCCCGGACGTTCACGTAGCATTGCACGATTTCGGTGCCTTCACGGCTGCCCGTGTTCGTCACCTCGGCCGTGGCGACAACCGGCTGCGTCTTCGGGTTCGCGGTCAATTCTTTAGCGCTCACCGTCTCATGCGTAACTGAGACGTTGGCATAACGAAATGTCGTATACGTCAGGCCGTGGCCAAACGGAAAGAGAGCATCGTTCGGCACGTCCAGATACCTGGACACATATTTTGTCTCAACGTAGGCGTTGGGATGCGCGGGGTCGGGATATTGAATTGGACGCCCGGTCGGCAGCTGGTTGTAGTAGAGGGGCTCCTGTCCCACGGCCCGTGGAAAACTCATGGTTAGTTTGCCGCTCGGCGCCGTATTTCCGTAGAGTACATCGGCAATTGCGGGCCCGGTTTCGACACCAGGAAACCAGACCTCCATAATTGCGGGAATATGGTCCGCCGCCCAATCGAGCACGAGCGGCCGCCCGGAGAAAATCAGCAAAACGACGGGTTTCCCAGTCGCCTGTACGGCCTCAAGCAGCTGCTGCTGATTGCCTGGGAGATCGAGGTACGCTCGCGAAGCTGCTTCACCACTCATCGCGCTTGACTCACCCAGGGCCATGACGACAAGGTCTGCGCTGCGGGCCATGTTCACCGCTTCGGAGAATCCGGAGGTCGATGTTCCTGAGATATCCGTTCCCTTTGCATAGAGGAGCGAGCCGCCGTGGTCCTGCGCCCGCTCGGTCAGCGTTTCCCGCAGTGTTCTTACATCGTTGAAATTGTTTGCGCCGGACCAAGCGCCGACCATGTCCGCCGAGTCGTCCGCGAGAGGCCCGATTAGGGCGATCTTTCGTGCTTCGGCTGCGAGCGGTAGGAGTGGTTGGCCACCCGCGGGCTTGTTCTGCAGCAACACAAAGGACTCTTCGGCGGCTCGACGCGCGAGCGCCCTGTGGTCAGGCACAGCGTTTGTTACCTCGGGCCCTTCGGTAAAGGGATGATCAAACAGCCCCATGGCATACTTCACACGCAACACCCGCCGCACCGCTTCGTTCACAACAGCTATCGGCACCTTGCCAGATCGAACCAGTGCCGGCAGTTCCGCGTCATAAAAGTGCGAGTTCATGTCGATATCGACTCCGGCAGTCAGAGCCTTTTCTGTAGCGGAAGCTGCGTCGAGCGCGATCCCATGACGCGTCAGCTCCATCACGGCGGTGTAGTCCGAGACGACAGGACCGTCAAAGCCCCATTCGTCGCGCAGAATTGTCTGCAAGAGGAACGGGTTTGCGCTCGCGGGCACACCATTCAACGAATTGAATGCAGACATAACGGTCGCGGCGCCAGACTCGACGGCCGCGTGGTACGGCGGCAGATAGACCTGGCGCAGCAACAGTTCACTCATGTCGGTCGTGTTGTATTCACGTCCGGCTTCGGCGGCTCCGTACGCAGCGAAATGCTTCACCGAGGCTGCGACGGATGCAGGATCGGACAGACTGGTTCCCTGATATCCCTTGATGTAGGCCCGGGCAATTGCCGAGCCGAGATAGGGATCTTCCCCGGCGCCCTCGGTGCAACGGCCCCAGCGTGCGTCACGAGCGATGTCCACCATTGGCGAGTAGAACCAGTTGACGCCTGCGGTACGCGCTTCGACAGCAGCCATATGAGCAAGTTCGGTGATCATTTCCGGATCCCAGCTCGATGCTGTTCCCAGCGGTACCGGAAAGATGGTGCGAAACCCATGGATCACGTCTGCTCCAAAGAGCAGCGGAATGTGCAGCCGCGTGTTATCGACCGCGGCGTGCTGGAAGTGATTGGTGAGCCCCTGGCCGACAGTATTCAGCATGGAGCCAAGCTCGCCCTTCTGCGCCAGCTCATAACTATCTACGCCGCCAGGTCCCGGCGGATTGACGTTCAGCGCGGCTGTGGTGGCAGCGTTTTTATCGGGGTGAGCTTCTGTGGCGCTGTACTGGACCAGTTGCCCGATCTTCTCGTCAAGCGTCATTCGTGACAGGAGATCGTAGACCTTGCGCTCGATTTCCGGGCTGGCCAGTTGGGGGTTCGATGGTGCATGTGAAGCGCTTTGCGCAGAAAGCAATCCACCTGCGAGTAACAGGCTGCATAAAGTAACCGATCGAAAAAGGGCCATGCCCGAAAACTCCTCCCGCCGGGAGACCGCCGTCATGCTTCGACATCCTGGACTAGCGCGAAGGCAGCTCCTGCTCTTCCATTCTCACGCGTATCGGGATAATCGAACAATTGCCCGGGAAGTCGGGACACACGGTCGGGGCGTCTCGGCGGAAGCGCGCTGGTGAATGAACGAGACTTTTTTCGCGCGACCTCGGCTCGAGGGATCGCCGGTCTCGGGACCAGTCAAGACAACCGTGTACCCGATGACCAATAAGTGCTACCTAGCCGTTCGAATTAATTCCCTTTCGGTGCAATGTTTCGCGCTGCCGAATCACTTACCGGTTAGCAATAAGGAGGTTCGCATGAGTACAGTTGCGAACAAAGTCGCGAAACCGGAAAAAACATCGTCGAAGACGATGGATATTCACGGTCTTACAGAGATGCCGGTTCATCACCTGAGAGGGTTCATGCAGTTTATCGCTGAGCACAATCTCTGGGATGAGGTGGAAGGGCATCTCCGGCAGCACGGGTGCACCAAGCTGATGATCAGCTTCGAGCCCATGGGCGCTGTCGGAAAGCTGTTGGAAGAAAAGAAGAAGTCGGGCGCGCGGTGAAGCAGAAAGTGCAGATCCTGCCGCGCTGCGGATGCAACGGACCGGTGGGCCCGAGACCGGGTCCGGTCACGCCGCCGAGCGGCGGTGGTGGTGGTGGATCGCCCCAGCCCCCGTCGGGCGGCGGCGGAGATGGTGGGCCGCCTGATGGCGGAGGCGGAGGTGGGCCGGATGGTGGCGGCGGCGGCGGTGGAGATCCTATCGAATAAACCGTGATCAAACCCCGGCTGAGGGCCTCTCGTCCGGGGTTTTCAGTTTCAGGGGTTTTCTGTTGCGGTCTTTTTGTTGCAGGGTTTGTGTAACAGGTTCTGTTGCAAATCCTAAAGCTTGAAGAGTTCGCGGAGGCGCTTGGTCTGGGCGCGGCTGACGGGGATTTCCGTCTGTTTCTTGTCGTCCATACGGAGCTGGTAGCTGGACTTGAACCAGGGGACCACTTCCTTGATGTGGTTGATGTTGACCACGTAGGAGCGGTGCGCGCGCCAGAAGACGGTGGGATCGAGCAGTTCGAGCAGTTCTTCGAGGGTGCGGCATCTTGACTGGCCTTCGATGGTCTGGGTGGCCACGGAGATAATGCCTTCGTCGATCGAGGCAAAGCAGATGTCTTTCTGATCGATGAGCAGAAGGCGGCTTTGGGCCTGCAGGACAATTTTTCCGCTGTGCACGCGGGGATTCTGTTGCTGCTGCTCGATGAGGCGGATGAGCGAGTCGAGTTTGAAGCCGCCGGGGCCGGCGAGTGAGTCGCCTTCGGGTTGTGCTGTCTCCTGCAGGCGGAGGCGGGCGCGCTCGACCGCCTGCAGCACGCGGGCTTTGTCGAAAGGCTTGAGCAGGTAGTCGATGGCGTTGACGTCGAAGGCGCGCACCGCGTACTGGTCGAAGGCGGTGGCGAAGATGATCTGCGGCAGCCGGTCCTTGTGCTCGATGAGCTGCTTGAGCACGGCGAATCCGTCGAGGCCGGGCATCTGCACATCGAGAAAGACGAGATCGGGCTGGTACTCGCGGATGAGCTCGACGGCCTCGATGCCGTTTGCGCCCTGGGCCACGACTTCGACGCTGCCGGCGGAGTCGAGCAGATACTTCAGCTCTTCGCGCGCGAGCTGCTCATCGTCGATGATGAGCGCGGTAATGGGCGGCGCAGAGGTGTGCATGAGTGAGGCCAACGTCCGAGTATAACGGGTTCGGCCATCAATGTTCAGCCTTCAGATGTCGGGTCGCAGGTCCGAGAATCTGGGAGTCAGCGGGTGAAGGCGTGCAGTCGGCTGGGGGGGTGGTTGGCGGTGAGGTCGTGGCCGCAGTGGACGCAGAAGATATCGGTGATGCGCGCGCTGCGGTAGCAGTTGCTGCAACAGGCGGCGACCTGATAGGCGCACTGCGGGCAGTAGTGGTAATTGCCTTCTATGTGGGCTCCGCAGGACGGACAGCTGGCGGTGATGGGCTGGCGGAGCAGGAAATAGAGCACGGCTCCGATGCCGCCGGGGATGAGAATGCAGACCATCCAGAGGCGAGTGCTCATGCCGCGGCGGGGCGCATCGTTGCTGATGTAGCCCATCATGAGGACATAGAGAGCGGCGAGAGCTCCCCAGGAGAGATCCAGGTAGAAGCGGAGCGCAAGCGGAACGCTGCTGGGGTGATGGCGGTGTGCGGGAAGGACGATCCAGAAGTAGTACTGGGTGAGAGCGAATGCCAGGAGAGCTCCGGCGATGGCCCAGCGGGGAATGAGGCGCAGCTCATCGGAAAAGCGCGCTTCATTTTCAGGGCAGCGTTGTGTCGGTTTGCTCATGATCTGCTACTTTGCCGTCACTATTCGGCGGTTATCGCTCACCAGCGTCGCACACGCGGGCTCTTACTCAGGATTCTTCTCCATCCTGCTGCCGCCGGCTTCGCAAATGAACGATGAGCGCCGCGAAGAGAGCGGAGAAGAGGGTGGCGATGAGCGACATGGTCATCGCCGGCATGTCCTGGAAGTGCTCGCCGTTGAACAGATCGTCGGCAACGCTCCAGATGGCGGGCGTGAGAAACACGATGAGCCCCACAAAGGCGAGCAGAGCGATGCCGGCTTGACGGCGGCGGCGAGTCTCGGCAACGCGCATCTGGTAAGCGGCTGCCATAACGCTGCGGCGGGTGCGCTGCACGACGGCGAGGTTGGCCGAGGAGTTGAGACCGGAAAGGGCGTCGATCAACTCGTGGTCTATGTGCTGATCGAGACCGGAGCGGCCGGGCTGATTCGCAGTAGGACGGTTCATCGTGCCTCCTGCTGGCCGTTCATTGCGACGACGCGCGGTTTCAGTGCCGCGAGTCCGCGGTAAAGGCGCGACTTGACGGTCGAAAGCGGGGCGCGGGTCACCTGCGCGATTTCTTCGAGGGAAAGCTCTTCGTGGAAGCGCAGCACGAGGACTTCGCGGTGCAGCGGATCAAGGGTGAGCAGAGCAGCGGTGACGCGCTGGCCGTTTTCGCGGATCTGATAAAGATCGAAAGGCGTCGGCTCGTCGCTGGGGATCTCGTAGGCGCGATCTTCGCCGTCGACTTCGCACATCTCTTCCAGGCTGGCCATGGTGCGCTTGCGGCGCATATCGATCATGAGGTTGCGCGCGATGGTGAAGAGCCAGGTGTCGAAGCGGGCGGCGCCGTTGTATTGGGTGCCGCGGGTGAGCACGCGCATCCAGGTTTCCTGGAAGAGGTCTTCGGCCAGATCGCGGTTGCCGGTGAGGAAGAGCAGATAGCGGAGGAGGCGGTGCTGGTACTGGATGATGAGCTGGTCGAGGAGTTCGGGGTCGTGCCGCCGGAGTCCTTGGGCGATCAGTGCGTTTTCGGCCCGCGATTGCTCAGCGAGGGTCAGCGTTGCCGTGCTCATCTCATTGTCAGAGACGGACCAAAGTCTCCGGAAGACGCTTTTTTCGACGAGATTTTCAAGCTCACGCGAGAGGCTCATACCGAATCCTCGGAACTATGTGGATGAGCAGACGTGAGCTGGGGAGAATAGGTCTGCTAACTCTTCCATTATGATGCGGATGCGTTATCGCCTACAAGTCCAATTAAACTAGATGGAATGGAAATTCTGTACGGGCTGCATCCGGTCGAAGAGGCGCTGCGCTCGGGGACGCGGAAATTCGACCACGTGTGCGTCGCCCGGGAGAGGCACGATCCGCGGCTGCAGCGGGTGATCGATGCGTGCCGGGAGAACGGCGTCCGGGTAAGGGCAGAGTCGAAAGATGAGCTGACGCGGCTGGCCAAGACGGCCGGACATCAGGGCGTAGTGGCGATTGTCCGCGGGCGGGAGTTCCTGGAGCTGGAAGACCTGTTCGAGGGGCCGGAGCCACGGTTGCTGCTGGCGCTGGACGGGATCGAGGATCCGCAGAACCTGGGGGCGCTGCTGCGCACGGCTGACGCTTCGGGCGTGGACGGCGTCGTGGTGACCGAGCGGCGGGCGGCTCCGCTGAGCGCGGTGGCGGTGAAGGCGTCGGCAGGGGCGGCGGAGCATGTGCGGATCGCGCGGGTGGTGAACCTGGTGCGCGCGCTGGAGCAGCTCAAGGAGCGAAATATCTGGTGCGTGGGACTCGATGAGCGGGGCTCGCTGAGTTACGACGAGTACGACTTCACGTCAAATACGGTAATTGTGTTGGGGCGCGAGGGCGAAGGGCTGCACGAACTGGTCCGGCGGAGCTGCGATCACCTGCTAAGGATTCCGATGGCGGGACAGGTGGCGTCGCTGAATGTGTCGGCGGCCGGGGCGGTGGTGATGTTTGAGGCGGCGCGGCAGCGGCGGGCAGGGCTGAGTGGAGTTCGTGGTGCCGCCGAGGCGAAGTCAGAATCGCCGCGCAGGGAGAGAAAAGGTTTGGGTTCATGAGGATGAAGCAGTGGATCGCCGCGGTTGTTATCTGCGGCGGGTGGTATGGAGCGGCGTTCGGTCAACAACAGGCCGCAAAGCCGGAAACAGGGCAAACGCAGCAGGCGTCTCCCAAGGATCAGCAAGGGGCAGGACAGTCTCCGGCAAATCAGTCTCCGGCAGGGCAGTCTCCGGCAAGTCAAACAGAAGAGCAGCCGTCGAATCCGAATGCGAAGGTGATCTTTTCGCGATCGGACGAGGATGCGTCTCCTGCAAAGGCCGACGCGCCGAAGGCCGAGACGGCGAAGGCCACGGATGCTGAGCGGGCCGCGGTCACGTTTACCGCTTACGACTTCGACATTCACCTGGCACCGCGGGAACACACGCTGGCGGTTCGCGTGCGGCTGGATGTGCGCAACGACGGGGATCAGCCTCTGAAGGTGATTCCGCTGCAGATTTCTTCTTCGCTGCATTGGGAGGGCGTGAGCCTGGACGGCAAGCGGCTGCCGATGGGACTGGCGATAGTCAACAGCGACGTCGATCATACCGGACAACTGAATGAGGCGGCGGTCGAGCTGCCGAGTCCGCTGGCGCCGAAGAGCACGCTGCATCTCGAAGCTGTCTACGGCGGCCCGGTGGAGATCGATGCCAAGCGGTTGCTGCAGCTGGGCACGCCGGACGATGTAGCGGAGCGGTCGGACTGGGATCGCATCTCGGAAGACTTCACCGGGCTGCGCGGCTTCGGGAATGTGGTGTGGTACCCGGTGAGCTCGGTGCCGGCGCTGCTGGGAGATCAGGCGAAGGTCTTCGCGGAGATCGGCACACAGAAGCTGCGGCAGTCGGATGCAACGGTGGCGATGCGGGTGTCGGTGGAGTTTTACGGAGCGGAGCCTTCGCTGGCGATCCTGAACGGGCACGTGGTTGAAATGGAAAAGCCGACGGCGATGCCGACCAATGAGTATCCGGGGGTGGTCACCTGTTCTCTTCCCGCAACGAAACTGGGCTTTGCGGTTCCCACGCTGTTTGTCGCTTCGCGAACACTGCATGAGGGCAGCGGCGTGCGAGTGTACGTTCGCGAAGAGAATGCTGCAAACGCTCAGGGCGTGATGACGGCAGCGACCATGGTTCGGCCGCTTGTCGAACAGTGGCTGGGCTCGAAGCCGAAATCGCCGCTTACCGTTGTCGATCTGCCGGAGGTGGACGATGCGGCGTATGAGCAGGGCGGAGTGCTGTTCATCGGCCTCGAGTCCGATCCGCCGGAGAAACTGGCGGAGACGACCGCACACGCTTTGGCGCATGCGTACTTCCAGTCTCCGCGCGAGTGGCTGAACGAGGGTGTGGCGAGCTTTATCGGCACGTTGTGGATTGAGCACATGCACAACCGGGAGATGGCGCTGGAAAAACTGGAGGCCTCGCGCACCGCGCTGGCGTTTGCCGAGCCGGGAAGTCCGGGCACCGGTCCGGGGCAGGACTTAATCCATGCGTCGGATGCCATTTATTACCGGACAAAGGCGACGTATGTGTTGTGGATGCTGCGCGACATGGCCGGAGATAAGCCACTCGCGACTTCACTGCAGGCCTACAATCCTGCGGAGGACACGAGCGCCGATTATTTTGAGCATCTTGTCGAACAGGCAAGCGGCAAAGACCTCAAGTGGTTTTTCGACGACTGGGTGTATCGCGACCGCGGCCTGCCCGATCTATCGATTGCAAAAGTGAACTCGAGCATAGCCGCGCACGAGGGACAGTACCTGGTCGCGGTGGACATCCTGAATGATGGTTTTGCCGAGACTGAAGTTCCGGTTACTGTTCGCTCGCATGACAGCACCCTGACCGAGCGGGTGCGACTGCCGGGAAAGACGAGGACCGCGCATCGCATGCTGATACAGGGGGACCCGGTCGAAGTGATTGTGAATGACGGCACGGTTCCCGAGGTGCAGGCGGGCATTCACAAGCGGACGCTGGTGGAACAGTAGAGGAACTTCCCTTCTCCTTGTCGCGTAGCTGCCTGGAAGACACAAGGAAAGTTATGTTGCGACGACTGATTCCGGCGGCTCTTTCCCTGGCGTTGTTCCTTGCAGTCCAGGCACTTGCCTTGCAGGCACAGACAGCGCCACTGCATACGGGTGATGCGCTTCCGCAGATTTCCGGGGAGACTCTGTCGGGTAAGCAACTCACGTTGCCTGCGGCAGCAGCGGGCCGGCCAGCTGTCGTGTCCTTTTCGTTCAGCCGGACGGGTGGCAAGGACAGCAGCCAATGGAGCGATCACGTCGAGAAGGACTTCCCTGCCGTCGGGCATCCTTACACGCTGATGATGATTGAGGCGGCTCCGAAGTTTGTGCGCGGGATGATTATCTCCGGCTCAAAGAAAGGGATGTCGCCGGCGGCGCAGGACCGCTGCATTGCGATGGAAAAGGACGAAGACATCTGGAAACTGCGAATCGGTTTCACGACAGATGACCGGGCGTATGTGTTTCTGCTGGGGCCGGATGGAAAGATTCACTGGAGGAGTTCGGGGGCGTTCACGGATTCGGAATACGCGAATCTCAAGAAGGAACTGGCACAAATGCAGCCGTGACGGTTACGTATCCGCGCTCCGTATCTGCGCTCATGGCTCCGATGGCGATGACGACGATGCGAGCGCAGGATGCGCGAGCGTGCCGCCGATGCGGAGGGTGGCGTCATCCGCAGCTGGCCAGGAGAGATCGAGGCCGCGATCGAAAGTGATGGTTCCGGTGACGGGGTTGATCTTGTCCACCGCGTCAAATTTGAGAGCCTTATTGCCGATGGTGCCACTGGCCCGCCAGCGATTGAAATGCAGAGGCGAGAATTTTGCGGTCTGCAAGGTGTTGAGGCTGGCCCTTTCGAGGTTTGCGGGGCCTGCCGCGGTGGCCAGCGGCGCGCCTGAGCCGCTGGGTCCGATGGAACCAATCGACCCGCGAGACCAATCCCACTGGAAGGCGCCGTGCGCCGAGGCAACGAGGTCAGGTGCGGAATATCCCTCGAGGGTGAGGCTGGCCGAGCCATTCGCGCTGCCCGCGCCCCACTTCTCATGAAAGATCGCCGCGACCTGGGGAACGCTGACCCCGGCCCAGTTCACGTTGAGAGAGTAGACAGGATGGCTTCCGCCGGCTTCCACGCTTCCTGCAACGTTGATGGAACCGCCCAGAGCGCCCGCGTCGAGTGAAGTGATTTTCACGCTGGTTCCGCGGACGCTGATCGAGCCGCGGGCATCGTGGAGGGTGAGGCTCGCGAGGTTGAGAGAGCCCACATGAACGACGCCATCGAGCGGCGGCCAGGGCGCGGCTTTGCGCCCCACCTGGGCGAGGATGGCGCTGAGGAGCTCGTTGTGGCGCCCGGCGCCCATCAGGGCGGACTCAAGTGCGCTCGCATCGACGTTCGGGATATCGAGATTGAAGGTTGCCGGAGGCTGTTCGGTGTCTCCGCATGTCTCTCCCGCCGGACAGGGGAAGGGATAGGTGAATGATCCGTGTGCGGCGATGCCGTTCACGGTGATGTTGGCGTTGCTCCAGGTGACTTTGCCGGGAGAGAAATTGGCGGTGGCCGAGGCGATCTCGACCGGCTCCGGCAGCCAGCCGAGCCTGGCATGAGCGTGCTCGATGCGAAGCGAGCCCGCGATCGCGACGGACGGGGGCGGCGGAGTTGCGCTGCTGACGGACGTCATCCCTTGTCCGGTGAGCCAAGGACCGGTGAGGGTGAGGTCGAGGTCGGCCGTCGACGGAGATTCGGCGTCTGCCGGACTTACGCCGGCTAGCGACGAGCCGAAGACGCTGGAGGATTTGCTCAGAGCCACGAGGCGAGCAAGGTCTGCCTGTCCGGCGAGGCGGAGTGAGAAGCCGGCGGCGGTGAATTGTCCGGAGAGCTCGGCGGAGTTTGTTGCTCCGAGGGCCAGCGGCGCCGGATCGAGAAGAATAGCCAGGCGGGGCGAGGATTTGGCGGCGGCTCGGGCGTCGGGTTTCGCTGCTTTGTGTCCGGGGTGATGCGGCGCGACAGCGGACGGGGTAGCGAAGTGGAGCGTGGGAAAGGTGAGGGGCTTGTCGACTCCGGGGAAACTGAGGGACAAAGAGTCGACTGCGGCTTCTCCGGTGAGGGTGGCGAGGGTGCCGCGGCCTGAGCGCTGGCCGGTGACATAAGTGAAATGCCCGTTGATCAGTCCGCTGGCGTCAAGCGAAGGCGTTACGCCGCGACGCAGCAGCCCCAGGGCGCTGACGGCAAAGGCCGCGGGCGTGTGGTTGATCTCCAGGGTGAGATTCGCTTCCGGATGTGCCGGGGCTTTGAGTCTCGGCGCATTGAGTCCACCGGTGAGAAGAAGATGGCCGTCTCCGACGGGCCACAGGCAGGTGAGGTTATCGACGGCGCCGACGGCGCGATGGTAAACGCCGCGACACCGGACATCGACAGGGAGAGAGCTGAGCGGAGTGAACTCCTGACGGTGGGCATCGTCGACGCGAAAGCGGGCGTCTGTGTCGAGGTTATTGATGTCGCCCGTGAAATCGGCCTCGGCGCGCAAGAGGCCGCGCCAGCCGCTGTCTTCGCCAAAGAGCATGCGGCTCACCTGGCCCAGCGGCGCTTTGTTCCACTCGGCATGGAGCTTGACGGGGATCTGATCGAGAGCAGCGGCTCGGTTAACCGAGCCTTCGGCGCGGATCAGGCCAGTGTCAGAGAGATCGAGGTCGAGGTCGGTTCGCGCGGGCTGCGCCTCAAGGCGAAGCTGCCACTGGTCGGGCTGGGCGAGCCAGATGGAGAGGTCGGCGTTGAAAAACGAGAAGGGCTCTTTTTCAGTGCCGCTTTTGAGGTTGATGCGCGCCGAACGGAATTCAATGTAGGGAAAGCGCAGGGCGGCGGTCGCGTGCCGCAGCCCGGTTGGGGCGTTGGGGGTGCGCGCGGCCTGGATGAGCAGTGAGCTGAAATTCCACTGGCCGCGGGCATCGCGGACAAGATTGACGCTGGCATTGTCGAGGTCGATGCGGCTGACCTCAAGGCGGTCACGCCAGAGAGAACTGGGGCGCAGAGAGACGGTGACGGATGGCGCACGAAGGAGAGGTTCTGCGCCGAAGCCGGGGTCTTCCTCGACGACGAAGTCGGTGAGCGCCAGGCCGGGACGAGGCAGGAGCTGGAGCTGGACCGATCCGAGATGGACGGGACGGCCAAGGCTGCGGCTGAGACTGTCGGCGATGGTGTGGTGGTAGCGGTTGATGTTTATCAGCGGAAGGACGATGGCCGCGATCACGACAAACGATACCAACGCGACTGCGATCCAACGCATTGGACTGCGTTTAGCCGGCGCGATACCCGTAACGGGCCCGCTCATGTTACTTCACCAGGTGAAGGGTTCGACGCCAGCGCGTCAGATCGAAGAAATGCAGAATGATGTGCCCGATGAAGCCGATGCGGTCGGAGATTCCGGTGCGCTCGTACTGGTTTTCCGGCGTGATGAACGACCAGTAGACGAAGAGCGGTCGGCCGACGATGTTCGGGCGCGGAACGAAGCCCCAGTAACGGCTGTCGAGGCTGTTGGGACGGTTATCGCCCATGGCGAAATACATGCCCTTTGGTACGACCAGGTCGCCGTTCTGGATGTGATTGGGGAGATCGAGCGCCCATTCAGCGGTCACGTCACCGAGAGGCGGCGGCGGGACGTCAGGGAAATCGTCGCGGTAGTCGTAGGCCTCGGTAGCTACCTGCGCATAGGGCTCATTCTGAGCGACGCCGTTGAGGTAGACCGTTCCGTTGACGAGGTGGATGTGATCGCCGGGAATGCCGATGACGCGCTTTACCAGGTAAAGGTGCTCGCCGTTGGCCTCGAGCGTGGGCTTGAAGAAGACGATGATGTCGCCGCGGCGGACGTTGCGGTAATGAACGAAGGGCGCCCAGTGCGCGGGCGGCGCGAGCGTGATGCGATCGACCATGACGTGATCGCCGACGAGCAGCGTCTTCTCCATCGAAGAGGACGGGATGGCGAAATTCTGGAAAATGAAGGTGAGGGCGAAGAGCCCGAGCACGAGGACGCCGCAGATGGATGCGAGGGCTTCCAGTGGCGTTTCATCACTGTGTTGATGGGTTTTGCCCTCGGTTTTCTGGCCGGGCTTCTGGACTGATTGTTCCAGCGCTTGTTCCATTGTTCCTGCTTGAATCTCCTGCCCCCGGTCAGCGAACGATGCGGAGGATTCGGTCCCACCGCGCGAAGTCCACTACCTTGTTGATCGGGTCCTCGTCGTGTCCGAGTTTACCACTTGAGGTATCGAGAGCGGAGACATGGGGCAACTCGGGCAGATCGGTAGTCGATGGCTCGCGCAGTGAGAAATAGATGATGAAGGGGCGGCCCACGATGGCGGAACGGGGGACGAATCCCCAGTAGCGGCTGTCGCGGCTGTGGTTGCGGTTGTCTCCCATGACGAAGTACTGGCCGGCGGGGACGATCAGGTCGCCGTTGGTGACGCGGGCGCGCATCTGCACCCACCAGTGAGTGTCGACGCCGGGATCGGTGTACGCGGTGGTTGGAAACTGGTCGCGAAAGCTGTCGTCATTTGCCGATTCATAAACGGCATAGGGCTCGGTGACAGCTTCGCCATTGCGGTAAAGAATGCCGTCACGCAGATGGATACGGTCGCCGGGTATGCCGACTACACGCTTGACGATGTGCTCGGGCGGGTCGAGCGGGAAGTGAAAGACAATGATGTCGCCGCGCTGGACGTGGCGATAGGGCAGCAGGAACGACCAGATGCCCGGCTGGCCGTACACGCTCTTGTTGACCAGAAGAAAGTCGCCGACGAGCAGGGTGCGCTCCATCGATTCCGACGGAATGCGGAAGGGCTGAAGGATGAAGGTGAGCGCAAAAAGGGCGATCACCAGGATGGTCAGCAGGGAGCGAACGGTTTCAAGCGGTGAGGGATAAATGAGGTTTTTCGGGGCGTGTCCCCGCCGTTCGTGCACATGCTCGACGGCCGTGAAAGGCTCGACCGGTGCTTCCACCAAGTGAGACGCGGGGAAATGAGACCCAGCGACCGGCTCGGGGACGGACGCTTCCGGATTGTGAAGGCTCTCGGTCATGCTTCGGTGAGGCTCTGCGCAGTCGGGGCCGGGCTGGTCTCGGAATCGGTATCGATGGGCGGGGTGGCGGCGTCCCGGCGGCGTTCTAATTTGATGATTGCTCGCCGGGCAGCCTCCTGCTCGGCTTTCTTCTTGGTGCCGCCGACGCCACGCGCCAGGGGCTTCGATCCGGCGTCGTTTCCGGAGACGAAGACTTCAACCAGAAAACGCTTATGGTGGTCGGGACCGCTCTCGGCCTTGACGGAATATTCGGGCTGGCCGCGCTTCTGGGCCTGCAGAATTTCCTGCAGTGCAGATTTGTGGTCTCCAATGCTGCTGCCCCCCAGCATCTTTTCGCGCAGGCCGGCGGCAATGGGATCGACGACCTCGCGCACGACGAAGGAACGCGCCGCCTCGATTCCGGCGTCGAGATAGAGCGCGCCGATCACGGCTTCGATGCAGTTGGCGAGGAGGGCATTCTTGTGCCGTCCTCCGCTGCGTTCTTCTCCGCGGCCGAGGAGCATGTACTCGCCGAGTTTCAGCCTGGAGGCCACCGAGCCCAGTTGCCGGCGGCTGACCAGTTCCGCGCGCAGCCGGGTCAGCGAGCCTTCATTCAGCTCGGGATAGCGCCTGCACAACGCTTCAGCAACCAGCAGACCCACGACGGCATCGCCGAGAAACTCAAGCTGTTCGTTGTCGGAGCTGGGATCGGAAGTGTCGATCACGCTTGCCGCCGGGGAACCACCTGCGGCTTCGGCTGCCTCGGCCCCGGCGAGGCGCTGCTCATAGGCCAGCGATCGATGCGTGAGGGCGCGCCTAAGCAACTCGGGCTGCGCGAAGCGATGCCCCAGCAGAATTTCGAGTTCAGCGACGCCTGATACCGTTTTCAATTCGCGGGCTTCTCCTCTGCCACCGCATCATTCTCATTCCATGTTATTGCGGATGTGGCGATGCCGGGGCCGGGGTTTGTGGTTTGGACGGCGGATCCCCGGCGTCGTCATCGCTGTCCGGAGCCTGATGATGAGGCAGGGCAAAGGGCTGCTGAACGCCCTTTTCGGCAGCGGTCCGGGTGTCGGGTTGCGTGTCGCGCATGGCAAGCGCGGCTTTGTATTCAACAACCGCGTCGTCGCGCTTGTCCTCAACGTCGAGAATGCGGCCGAGATAGATGTGCGCCCAGGCAAGCATGCGCGGATCGCTCGACAGCCGGAGGGTCTCGCGGAAGGCGGTTTCAGCCTGGTCAATGTTTCCGGTCATGAGACTTGCGCGGGCGAGAATGAAATTCGCCCGTCCGGCCTCTGCCGTATGCTCCTTGAGCGCGGTTTCCGAGAGACCGGCGGCGCCTTGAGCGTCGCCCTTCACCAGATCGACTTCAGCCAGATCAAGGCCGTGCGGCCTGGAGGGCGCTCGACGGATGACATCGGATGATCCCTCCTCGACAAAGTGAATACCTTTGAGGTGTCCCACCTCCTGATAAACATCCATACCGTAGACCATCTCTCCGATGCTCTCCTTGAGGCTGGCGGGCGAGCGCTCGAACTGAATCAGCTGGGTATAGAAGTACTGAGTGAGGACGTAGCCCTCGACCATGTCGCGATTGACGAGATCCTGACGGATGGCCCCGTCTTTCTGGATCGCGGCCTGGCGCTGGCGGTAAACCGGATCGAGTTCACTGCGGGCGATATCGCCGGGGATCTTCGGGATTTCGACACCGGTTGCCATGGTCCGGGCCTCGATGGCGCGAATCATGCACTCAATCACCAGCGAAACGATGTCGCTGCGATAGACGTAGTCGATAGGCGCGTCGCGAACGGTCTTCAGGAAGGGCAGAAACCGGTCGATCGCGCCGGCGCGCGAGTAGAGCAGCGGCTCGATCTCGTAGTGAAGATAAGTGTGGCGCACCTCCTGCATGTGGATGGTGCCGTTGACCGGCGAGGCGACCACGACGTAGTTGGTGCCGTATACGCGGGCGTTGGTTTCTGCGGGCGACAGCATGGGCTCGAGCACGACGAGAAAGCGACGGTCTTCGTAGTTGCTGGCCGGCATCTTCAGATAGATATTCGTGTCCTGAATCATTTTGGTCAGCGGATCGTGCAGCCGGGAGATCTGCTCGTCGTAGGCGGCGCGGTTCTCCACCCAGATGGCGTGGAGCTGGATGGCCTTGGCGAAGTCGCGCAGCAGCGGCAGCACATCGACCACCTGAGTTGAATCGGGCGGCAAGTCGGCCATGTCCACGCTGGGGGCAAGCTCGGGCGGAGGCGTGACATAGAGCGCGAGAGAGACGTATTGGGCCAGGTCGCGGGCGGCTTCCGCGAGCCGGTGCTGGTCGATGTATTCGCAGAGATGGAAGCGCGCATCGCGAGCATCGACGGACTGCTGGCTGGCCTGATCGACCTGCTGCCGAATGTGCTCGCGGATGGGATCGGATTCGGCCAGGCCGTTGTCGTATCCGCAGGCGTTGAGGCCGACGGCTATGTCAAACATCGCTTCGCTGGTCTGGAGGCTGATGGATGGTCCTCCTGGCTGAACGAGCGCGGGCGGCTTGGGCGGAGGCGGCATGGCGGGCGCCTGGGGCTGCGGGGACTTGGCCTTTGCGGTCTGTTGAGCAAACGCAGGACAGGCAAGGGCGAAGGCGACGGCTGCCACCGGGAGACAAAATCGAGTG
Organism: uncultured Acidobacteriaceae bacterium; assembly: GCA_963721995.1. Classification (GTDB taxonomy): domain Bacteria; phylum Acidobacteriota; class Terriglobia; order Terriglobales; family Acidobacteriaceae; genus Silvibacterium. The sequence continues at coordinate 167,885 of CAVRNK010000053.1, forward strand.
AGGTAACGGGAAAACTGCATAGATCGGGCGGAAAACTGCATCCGGGGAGATGCCAGCTCACCGATTTGAGTCTATGCGCCGGAAAGTGGAGGGGTCAAACTTCCAAGCCGTTAAAGCGGACACGCGTGGCCGCGAGCAATCGGGCAGCGGCAGATGCTAACCTCATCTTTTGACCCTTCGCATGCCTGAACGATTGCAAATCCCTCCGATTTCCTCTCCGATCGTCGAACTTAAGACCGGCTCAGATCCCGGTCATATGACTGGCGGCACGCGCTTTGTCCGCGCCTGCCTGCGCAAACCGGTCGACCGCACGCCGGTCTGGTTTCTGCGCCAGGCCGGACGCTACATGCCGGAGTACCAGGCGGTCCGGCGTCACCACACGCTGCTCGAAATCTGCAAGCAGCCCAAATTAGCAGCCGAAGTCACGATCACCGCTGCGGAAAAGCTGGATGTTGATGCGGCGATCATCTTCGCCGATCTGTTACTTCCCTTCGAATGCATGGGGCTGGACTTCGAATTCCAGGCCGGCGAAGGGCCGGTGATCCATAAGCCGGTTCGCACGGTGGATGATGTTGCGCGCCTGCGCACGGATCGGGCATCCGAACTTGGTTATGTCGCTGAAGCTCTCGGGCGCGTCGTCACCCACTTTAAGGACCGGCTGGGAATCATCGGTTTCTGCGGCGCGCCGTTCACTCTCGCCAGCTACATGATCGAAGGCGGAGGGTCGCGCAACTATGTCCACACCAAGACATTGATGTATCGCGAGACAGACGCGTGGCGCAGACTTCTGGACAAGCTGGCTGCGGTCCTGCGCGAATTCGCGCGTCAGCAGGTCGCGGCCGGCGCGGATGTGATCCAGGTCTTCGACAGCTGGGCCGGCGCCCTGAGCGTCGAAGATTACCGCGACTTCGTGCTTTCCACGACGAAAGCTCTCATTCGGGATATTCAGGCGATGGGAGTGCCGGTGATCTACTTCGGGGTCGACACGGCAAGCCTGCTGCCGGCAATGCGTGAGACTGGCGCCGACGTTCTGGGGCTCGACTGGCGGACACCCCTGGGCGCGACCTGGCGGAGCCTCGACTATAGCTGCGCTGTGCAGGGGAACCTCGATCCCATCACGCTGTTCGCCGAGACGGAGCTGATCCGACAGCGGGTGTGGCAGATTCTCGATCAGGCGGGCGGACGGGCGGGTCACATCTTCAATCTCGGCCACGGTATCGTACCCACCACTCCAGTTGAAAATGTTCAGGATGTGGTGAGATTCGTCCGCGAGTATGTACCGGAAGCCCGTCATGTCTGAACGTACCGCCGTATTGCTGCTGGCTCACGGAACCCCTGACGCTCTCGACGAGATTCCTGAATACCTGCGGAACATCACGGGCGGACGGCCCTTGCCGGACAGCGTCGTCGAGGAGATTCGCCACCGCTATTCGCTCATTGGTCCCAGCCCGCTCACGGCGCTGACGCTGGAGCAGGGACGCATGCTGTCAGAGAAGCTCGGCCTCCCGGTCTACGTCGGCATGCGCAACTGGAAGCCTTACATTGCCGATGTGCTGGCAAAGATGCGCGAAGACGGCATTCAGCGTGCGGTGGCGATATGCCTTGCACCGCAGAATTCACGGACGAGCGTGGGCCTGTACCGGAAAGCGGTCTTCGCAGCGGCGGACGGCATCGAGATTGAGTTCGTTGAGGGATGGGCCCATCATCCGCTGCTCGCCGACGCCTTCGCCGAGAGGCTGCGTGCGGTGTGGGATCCGTTCAGTGCAGAGACAGGCAAGCCCGTGCCGGTGCTGTTCACGGCACACAGCGTTCCCTGCCGGACGATCCAGACGCCGACGGCGACCGAGGCGGGACCGGGGCCGGATCCTTATCCGATTGAGGCCAAGCGAACCGCAGCGTTGGTGGCCGAGCGAGTTGCCGGGTTGACTCCCGATAACTGGTACTTCGCCTTTCAGAGCCAGGGGATGTCCGGGGGTCCATGGATTGGCCCCACTGTTGAAGACACGCTCACCGCGCTGAGCAAGCAGGGCGTTCGGCAGATGATTGTCGATCCGGTGGGATTTCTCTGTGACCACGTCGAGATTCTCTACGACATCGACATCGGCTTCCGCCAGTTTGCGATCAATCTCGACATGGAATTACGCCGGCCCGAATCGCTGAATGGGTCGCCACTGTTGATCGCCGCGCTGGCGGATGTCGCGCGTAGCGCGTTAGCGCGACTGGCGCAGCCACAGCAGGCAAAATGACGAGACGCGTCGCGATTATCGGCGGCGGCCTGAGCGGTCTGGCTGCGGCTTACCAGCTGGCGCAGGAGGGCATCGAGTTCACCCTGTTCGAGGCTTCCGCGAGGTTGGGCGGCATCGTTGAAACTGTTCGCCGAGACGGATTTGTGATCGAGTGCGGACCGGACTCGTGGGTGACGGAAAAACCCTGGGCGCGCGAATTGGCGATCGAACTGGGGCTGGAGTCGGAGATCATCGGCTCGAATGACTGCTGGCGGCGCACTTATTTGCTCGATGACAAGCGCCTGGTCGCTATGCCCGATGGAATGCGGATGATGGTGCCGACACAATGGGCTCCGGTGCTCAACTCACCGCTCTTTACGTGGCAGGCGCGGCTTGCGTATCTGCGCGAACTCCGCCGCGCTCCGGAGTTGAAGGAGTCGCCGTTGGGCGAGGGGGTGGACGAGTCCGTCGCCAGCTTCGTCAGACGGCATTTTGGAGACGAGGTCACGCAAACCATCGCCGGGCCGCTGTTGGCGGGGGTGTTCGGCGGAAGTGTCGAGACTTTGAGCGTGCGGGCGGTGATGCCTGCCTTCGTGAAGCTGGAACGGGAGCATGGCAGTTTGATCGCCGGGTTACAGCAGAAGCAGGCGACGAGTTCAGATACCGTGTTTACCTCGCTGAAGGGTGGACTGGAGAGGCTGGTTCAGGGGATGGCAGAGAGGCTGCCAAGTGGCACGGTCCGGCTGGAGCACGAGGTTCGGTCAATCACGAAGAAAGGCGATCGGTGGATCGTTGATGAGAACGAGGGTGCTGGCGAGTACGATGCGCTGGTGGTTGCGACTCCGGCCCACGTATCGCGCCAGTTGTTGCGCAGCATTCACGAAGAATTTGAGTCTCTGCTGGCCATGGACGCGACGTCCGCCATTGTCATCGCGCTGGCTTTTTTGCCGGAGCAGGCAAAACGTCTCAGGATCCCTCGCGGCTTTGGCTATCTTGTGCCGCAACGAACAAGTGTGCGGGCGATGGATCAGGATCCGCAATTACTGGCGTGCACCTTCGTCAACCAGAAGTTCGCTCACCGCGCGCCGGAGGGAGCTGTTCTGCTGCGGGCGTTCTTCGGCGACGACACGGCACCGGCTCTGATGGGTGAAAGTGACGCGGCTCTGGTGGCGCTCGCCATTCGGCGTTTGTCGCAGGCGCTCGGCCCACTGCCGGAACCGGACATTGCGCTGGTGAGGCGGTGGCCTTTGTCGTTGCCGCAATATGCCGTTGGGCATCTGGACCGCATGGCTAAGCTGTCGGAACTCACCAGCAGCTTCCCTGCTCTGCACTTGATTGGCAATGCCTATCACGGAGTGGGTCTGCCGGATCTGATACGGCAGGGACGCGATACGGCGCGCCGCATCGCGCGATCATAACCTTCGAGCGGAAAGATTGATCGCGTCAATGGCAGCAAATTGCCGAAGCTCGCGAAAGAGCGATAGCATCTGACGGGTTATGGAAACCACTCATGTGAATGCAGCATCCAGCGGTACGTTTGCGCTGGGCGGAGATCTCCACATCCACCGGCTCGGCTTCGGAGCCATGCGGATCACGGGTGAAGGTATCTGGGGCGAGCCTAAAGACCCGGAGCAGGCAAAACAGGTACTGCGCCGGGCGATCGAGCTCGGAGTCAATTTCATCGACACCGCTGATTCCTATGGCCCCGAGGTGAGCGAGCGGTTAATCGCGGAGGCTCTCCATCCTTATCCCAACAATCTGGTCATCGCCACCAAGGGGGGATTCACGCGGTCGGGGCCGAACCGCTGGGCGGCGGTGGGCCGGCCGGAGTATCTGCGGCAGTGCGTCGAGATGAGCCTGCGGCGGCTCAAGGTGGAACGCATCGAGTTGTGGCAATTTCACCGCATCGATCCCAAGGTTCCGGTTGAGGAGTCGCTGGGGGCGATCAAGGAGTTGCAGAAGCAGGGGAAGATTCATCACGTCGGCCTTTCCGAGGTGACGCCGGAGGAGATCGAGCGAGCCGGAAAGGTGCTGCCGATTGTCAGCGTACAGAACCAGTACAACATCAGCGATCGCCGATATGAGTCGACTCTCGCTTATTGCCAGAAGCACAAGCTGGGATTCATTCCCTGGTTTCCGGTGGCCGCGGGCAAGCTGGCAAAACCGGGCGGACCGCTGGATGCAGCAGCCAAACGGCATCATGCAACGGTTGCGCAGCTCTCACTGGCGTGGCTGCTCCATCGCTCTCCCGTGATGCTCCCGATTCCGGGCACGTCTTCGGTTGAGCATCTGGAAGAGAACATCGCGGCTGGAGCCGTGCAGTTAAGCGATGACGAATGGAAGGCGATCGAGGAGCAGGCAAAGACGAACTAGTATCGATGGAGCAAAACAACGGGCAGGTCCTTGAAGGTTTGGCGAAGGATCTGCCCGTTTTGCATTGCTGGAATCTTTACGGGGCGACGATGAGGCCGCAGGCGATGCGGTCGCCGGCATTGCCGGACGGGTCGGTCTTCATATCGTCGGCCTTGGCATGGATGATGATCGACGTCCCCCCGTTGGCGAAGACGGAGTTCGGGGCAGCGGGGTCAAGGGTCACATCCTTGTTCACGAAGGTCGCCTTAACCTTGCCGTCGGCATCCACGGTAAGGTTCTGGGGCATGTCGCCGTTGTGGTGGCCGTCAGGATTCTCGTAGCCGTGCTTCTTGCCGGCGGGATTGAAGTGTCCTCCGGCACTCTTGAAGTCGGGCGGATCGCACTTGGCGTTCTGGTGGATGTGGATGGCGTGCTCGCCCGGCGGCAGGTTCTTGAGGGCGACCTTCAACTCGACACCAGCTTTTTCCTGCTTGAGCACGACGTCTCCGGCATCTTTGCCGTCGGCGGTCTTGAGCATGACCTTGACGGGCTTCGGTCCGGCTGCGAACGCGGACAACGGCAGGGCTACCATTGTGGACAATGCTGCCATGAGAAGCAACTTCGGGTATGTCTTCATGGGGTTTCCTCGCACGCACAAGGATACTCGAAGAGGCAAAGTTGTGACGTTAATACAGGCAATTTTCCGCACGCGGCGGAGAGCGCCTTGAGGGACGGAAGGAAAAGTGATTTTGGTGGAGCTAGTCGGGCTCGAACCGACGACCTCGTCGTTGCGAACGACGCGCTCTCCCAGCTGAGCTATAGCCCCACGAAGGCGGGAGACACTTTATCGAGTTTATCAGCGCTTGGCCCATGCGTACAGGGCGGAGCGGTTAGGGCTGGGCAGATAGCTTTCCGCAATCTGGCCGGGTTCCGCTTTCGGAATTATGCTTTTCTACCTCATTCATATTTTGAGACTTAATCGCCAGCTTGCCGCAGACAACAACGGGCTGTAGGACGCATCGATAAATCGCTGGAATAAATCCGCTATTCGGCAGTTCTCCTCGGTGTGGGGCGGAACGGCAAGACCTGTTCTTCCTGAAGAGAGGGATCGTGGACGAGAGATCGAAAAATGAGGTAAGTAACGCTGGATCGACGGCGCACATCAGTCCGGACGGCAGTTCTGACGGAATCGACCGCCGGGGTTTTCTGAAATGCATGGCGTGGGCGGGAACGGGACTCGTCTGGAGCTTCGCCGGCGGCGTCCCGGTGTCACGAGTCTTCGGCGAGTCGCATCATGCGGCGAAGCCGTCGGACTTCAGTTTCGTACAGATCAGCGACAGCCATATCGGGTTTAATAAGGCGGCCAACACGGATGTGACGGCGACGCTCGGGGCTGCGCTGGACAAGATCAACGGATATCCGGGTGCGACCGATTTCCTGATTCACACCGGCGACCTTACCCATTCGTCGAAGCCGGCCGAGTTCGACACACTGGAACACGTCCTGGTGAGCGCGAAGCGGCAGGTGTTCTATGTGCCGGGCGAGCATGATACTTCCGTCGACGACGGCAAGCTGTATCTGGAGAGATACGGCAAAGGATCGAAGGGCAATGGCTGGTACAGCTTTGACCATAAGGGCGTGCACTTCATCGGGCTGGTCAATGTGGTGCAGCTTGAAGGTATGGGCAAGCTTGGGCAACCGCAGCTGGATTGGCTGAAGCAGGATTTGAGCGGCGTGAAGAGCAGCTGTCCCGTTGTGCTCTTTGCACACATCCCGCTCTGGGCGGTGTATCCCACGTGGGGCTGGAGCACATCGGACAGCGAGCAGGCATTTGCGATGCTGCGGCGATTCGGCTCGGTGACGGTGCTGAACGGCCATATCCACCAGGTGATGCAGAAGGTGGAGGGCAATGTCGCGTTTCATACGGCGATGTCCACGGCTTTCCCTCAGCCCGCTCCCGGTTCTGCGCCCTCACCGGGGCCGATGAAGGTTCCGGCGGAGAAGCTGCGCGACGTGCTGGGCATCACCCATGTCGAGTTCGTGCCGCGGAACCGTTCGCTGGCGACTGTTGACGCAACGCTGTCCGGCGCTCCGATCGCAACTGGCGACAGCAAGCAGGAAGGGGCGGAATAGGTCATGATCGACAGGAGCGTCGCGACTCCCCCGCTTCAAAGACATGCGACGGTTACAATTTTCGTCTTTTTATCGATTGCGATCGTCGCTCCGCGCTTGAGCCGTAGGGCGCAAACAGCCGACGCCAACAACCGGGATCTGACCGATGGCAAACGGCTGTTTGAGAAGCGGTGCGGTGGATGCCACGCGCTCGATCATGACCAGACCGGCCCGCGGCTGCGAACGGTGTATGGACGCAAGGCGGGAAGCATTGCGTCCTTCAGATACTCTGCGGCGCTCAAGTCGGCGAGGTTTACGTGGGACGATGTTTTGCTGGACAAGTGGCTGACCGATCCGGACTCGCTGATTCCCGAGAACGAGATGGATTTCTCGGTTCCCAAGGCCGATGAACGGGCAGCCATCATCCGGTTTCTTCGACTATCCTCGGGGAAATAGGCCCAGGGAACAGGAAAGGCGAGGGATGAATCCCGAGTTCTTCGAATCGGCGGCGATGCCGCTGTTCGACCAACTTTACAACTTCGCTCACTGGTTGACCGGCGATCGAACCGACGCCGAGGACCTGGTGCAGGAGACCTACGCGAAGGCGTTGAAGGGATTCCGATCGTTTGAGGAAGGAACCAATCTGCGGGCTTGGATGTACCGCATTCTGCGGAACTCGTTCCTCACTTCGCGCACCGGTTTGAGAGCGCAGAACATGGCAACGCTGGATGACGATGATGACGCGGACCTGGAGGTAGCGACGTCGCATAGCGTGACGCCTGAACTCCTGTTGTTGCAGAGGGAGAGCGAGCAGAAGGTGATGAATGCACTGGCGTCGATGCCGGCGCACTACCGCGAGATTGTTCTGCTGTGCGAGATCGAGGAGATGTCGTACAAGGAAATTGCGCAAGTGCTTGCAATACCCATAGGAACGGTAATGTCGCGGCTGGCGCGGGCGCGAAAGGTACTTCGCCAGGCAATGACGGCGAAATCCTCGGAAAAGGCAGCGAAATGGACTGTGATCAAAACCCCGTCACGCTAGGCTCCTATCTCGATGGCGAACTGCCAGCGGAACAGGCGGACTCCGTTCGGGAGCATATCGGAGGCTGCGGGAAGTGCGCGGCGGAGTTGGCTGACCTGGTCGTCGTGCGGCGGGCGCTACGGCCGGCGCGGGGCCTGTTTACGCCGAGCGCCGAGTTCCGGCGGAGGATCGAACGGCAAATCGAAGTACCCCGGCGCCGCCCATTGGTCTGGCGGCTGATACCGGCGACGATTCTGACAGCCGCGGTGCTGCTGGTGGCGGTCGCATGGACGCTATATTCGCACCGGCCGGATAACTTCGCCGAGGTCGCCGATATGCATGTGAGCGCGCTGGCCAGCGCAAATCCGGTGGACGTGGTCTCGACGGACCGGCATACGGTGAAGCCGTGGTTTTCCGGCAAAATTCCCTTCTCGTTCAATCTGCCGGAGTTGGCCGGGACGGACTTCAATCTGGTAGGCGGGCGGCTGGTCTATTTCCACCAGCGCCCGGGCGCCCAGCTGATTGTGGCGATGCGCCAGCACAAGATTTCCGTGCTGATCTTTCAGGATTCGCCCGAAATGGACAGCGCGTTCGCCGTGCCGGCGGGAGTGCGCCATCGCAATGCCTTCAGCATCGAGACATGGCAATCGCAGGGGCTGCGATTTTTCGTCATCGGCGACGCCGAACCCGGCGGTATAGATAAGCTCGCGCAGTTGCTGAAGGCGGCAAATCAGTCGTCTTCAATGTGAGGACGGGAGAGAAGCTGGCGCAACTTTGTGGCCATGCCGGCGGCAACTTCTTCAGCCAGGCTTCGGGGAAGATCACCCTGAGCAAGATCGGGCGAGCCGCCTCCGCGCAGACCGTGCGCAGCGAGAGATGAGCGAAGGAAGTCGCCACAGTTGAGGTCGATATCGTGACTGCAGGCGAGAAAGATGCGCGCCGGTTCGGAATCGGCAGCGACGAAGAGCGCTACGGTACGTGGAACCGTGGCGCAGACGCGGGAGGCGAGCAGACGGACATAGTCACGGTCGCGTTCGGCGAAGGTGCGACGGACGAGACGCAGATTGTCCCTGCTCATTTCCTCGACGGCGAGGCGGGTCGCGTGATAGGTGGCCAGGTCCTCGCGCAGCCGCTGCCGGTCTTTGCTTGAGGATTTGACTTCGGACTGAAGGCGCTCGATGGCGGCGGGTATGTCGTCGCGGCCAATGGACAGCACAGCAGCGACACGGCCCAGCAGGGTGAAGTCGTGGCGGGCAGCCGCGGCGGCGCGCAGGCCGCAGACGAACTCGACCCTGACGCCGCGGCTGACGCGCACGGTGGAACGCAGGAGCAGCGAGCCGATCTGCCCGGTGGACCGGACGTGGGTTCCTCCGCAGGCGTTGAGGTCATAGTCGGCGATTTCGATGAGCCGGATGGTTCCCTCGCGTTCGGGCAGCTTGCGCAAGGCTCCGTCCGCGAAGAGCTGCTTAGCCTCGTCGCGTGGGACGGTACGAACGGTGACGGGGCGGTCTTCGGCGATGATCTCGTTGGCGATGCGTTCGATGCGCTCGAGACTGTGGTTGGCGATGGGACCGGTGGTGAGATCGATGGTGGAGACGGTCTCTCCGAGACGGAAGGAGACGGTCGGGGCTTCGAGTTCACGGGTGAAGACAGCCGAAAGAAGATGCTGGCCGGAATGCTGCTGGATGTGGTCGAGACGGCGGGGCCAGTCGATGGAGCCGTGAACTTCTGTGCCTGCGGTCAGAGGCTTCCGGGTAAAGTGCCAGACGTGGCCCGCCTCATCCTCTTCGACGGATTCGATGGGCACTTCAAGGATCGCTCCGTTGCGTGAGGTCGCAGTGAGGATGCCGGTATCGCCGGGCTGGCCCCCGCTGGCCGGATAGAAGGCGGTGCGGTCGAGGGCGATTTGCCACAAGGAGACGCCGCCGGTACGGGAAGCCTCACGGATGTCCACAACCCGGCCACTGAAATTTTTCAGGAAGGAATCATCGTAATAGAGGCGGTCGTTCACGGGATCAGTCTAACCAAGCAGCCCGAACCGAAGAGGTACAGTAACACGCAACTTGCCGTTACACAATGCGACTTAATTGCTAATCCTTACGGAGGCTGCGCCTTCCGCAAGCTGTTCGGCGGCGTTCCGGCGAGCGATCAGTGCGAGCCCGGCGGCTATCTCTCCTGCTCCTATGGCGCGTGTGATTTGAGGATGATCGAGGTAGCTCATCAGGGCCTTCCAACTTTCCGGTCCGGCGTTCCATGTAAGCGCATCGCGCCGCGGGCGAAGGATGGCGAGAACGCCGTCTCCTATCAACATCATGGCGGCGAGGTACTTCCAACGTGTCCAGTTCATTCAAGCTCCCGGTTATTGGGATGGGATTTCGGCTCAGGAGTTGCCTGACCGATTTTCGCGGGGCGGGGCTAACTTTTTCCTTTGGAACGCGTTTAGGTCTATAAGGATGGCAGGTCAATCTATGCCGCATTTTCGTCGATTTTCAACTTTCGCCCTGTCGGCGCTGCTGTCTGTAACGCCGTTCGTTGCAAAAGCTCAGCAGGCTGCGACGGCGCCCGTAGCCGCTTCACAAGCTTATCCGGACGATACCTGGATTCCGCAGGGGATGGAGACGCTGGCGAGGCGGGCGACTTTCCACACCGACTTTACCTTTGATAAGTCGATGCTGGATATGGCGAACAACTTTGTGGGCGACGAGGAAACGCGGCAGGCGATCGCAAAATTGCGGGGCATCTCGGTGCACAGCTACAAGTTTTCGGCTCCAGGGCTCTACGATCCGGCGGCGCTGGATGCGGTGCGGGCGCAGTACCGCGACCGCGGATGGAAGCACCTGGTGACCTCGCAATCGTATGTCGCCACGCCCAGCCAGGCGCGCACGGATGTCTGGGTTCGCTTTGAGCATGCCAATGTCGAAGGCATGGTGCTGCTGGTCGCCAATCAGACCAATCTGAACCTGGTGGCGATCAACGGCACGCTGAGCCCACTCGACCTGCTGCACCTGCGGGGACACTTCGGGATTCCCAGGTTTTCGGGCGATGACCTGGTCGAGTCGAGGAACTGACGCGCCGCCAACTTACTTGAGCTGATTCAGGGTGTCGAGTTCACGGGTGACGATGCGGCGCGGGAGGGGTCCGTAGCCGAGCGCCTCGCATTCCTTCTGTCCTGAAGTGAGCATCCAGCGAAGAAATTGAAGGATGGCCTCGCGCTTGCGGGCGTCGGAAGAGTGCGCCGGGACGAGGATCCAGGTGAAGGCGCTGATGGGATAGGCGTTGCGGCCGGGCGCGTTCAGGATGGAGAGGCTGGAGTCGCGTGTCCGGCCGAGCGAGGTGTCGGGTACGGCGGCGATGATGCTGTCGAGGCTGGCCTTGACGAACTGGCCGGCGGGATTGCGCACGGCGGCGTAGTTGAGCTGGTTCTGAATCGCGTAGATGAGCTCGACGTAGCCGATGGCGTTCGGGGTCTGCTGGACGAGACGGGCAACGCCCTCATTGCCCTCCACACCGGTTCCCACCGGCCACTCGATGTGGGCAGCTGCTCCGTAGCGGGTCTTCCAGTCAGGGCTGACCTCGGAAAGAAAGCTCGACCATATATAGGTGGTGCCGCTGCCGTCGGAGCGATGGACGACGGCGATGTCGGCGTCGGGCAGGTGGAGGCCATGGTTGGACTCGCGGATGAGGGGGTCGTTCCACTTCCGGATGACGCCGGAATAGATGCCGGCCAGCGCCTGTGGGGTGAGGTTCAGGGTTCGGCCGCCAAGGGTGGGCAGATTGTAGACGGGGACAACTCCTCCCAGTGCGGTGGGGAATGACAGGAACGCTGAGGAGTCGGAAGGCGGGATGTCGGACCCTGCAAAGTCGACGGAACCGGCCTTGAGCTTATCCACACCAGCCTCCGAGCCGATGGGGTCGTAAAGGATCACGGCGCCGGACTGGGTTCGGGCATAAGACTCAAACCATTTGAGATACAGAGGTGCAGGGAGTGTCGAACCGGCGGCCTGGAGAGTGACGGACACGACGCCGGGCGTGACGCTGGTGACGGTCGGATAGGGAATGCCGCTGCGAATGGCGGCCAGCAGGCGCGTGGCCAGCTGATCGGCGAGGTCGTCGGTGATGCTGGAACTGCGGAAGCTGCGGGGCGTGACCATATAGGTCCAGAGCGTCTCGCGGTCGCGACCGATGAGTTCGGCAGAGAGATGGCCCTGGTAGTTCACGTCCCGGAGGCTGTTGGAGCGGAGGCTGGGGGAGACGGTGCCGGTGACCCAGATGCTTGCGGTCGCATGCAGAACGGCGTCTGCCGCAGCAGGATCGGAGACTATACGAACACTGCCGGAATGCTCCAATTCAGCCTTGAGGCGGTTGGCGATTGCGGAGGCGTTGCTGCCGGCCTCCACTGGGGCAATGAAGATGGTGTGGACGGTGCCGAGATTCTGCGCGCCGGCATCCCGGCCGGGGCATGCAGCGAGAAGGAAGACTGTGAATGTCCACCAGAGAGCGACTTGCCAGGCTCTGGACGCGATGGATCGGCTGCGCTTCATCACACCAACTAGATTGCTACAGCGGACGCACTCTTTGCATGAAAACTGAGAAATCTTTCCGCCAGCGGGCAGTAACCGGCCGATGCGGGATCGACGGCAAGCGATAATTCAGGGATGCCCCCAAGCAAGCCGCGTGTAGCTGATGTCCCCCGCAACCTGAAGCCGTATTTCCTCTGCCTGCTCAAGAAGGGCCCGCGCTGGAATGTGACCGAGGGCCACGAGAGCCTGATGCCGGACTATCTCGCCTATCTGAGGCATGAGACGGAGTCGCGGCGCATTCTATTCGCCGGACCGATCACCGATGACGGCGAGGTGATCGCTGTTGCGGTCCTGCAGGCACCGAGTGCACAGGAGGCAACGGCGATCGTCAATGAGAATCCAGGGGTGCAGTCGGGGCACTTTGTGGCCGAGCTGCGTCCCTGTTATTTGCCGGCACTGGATGCGGTGCAGGTGGAGTATCCGGAGCGAGCGTGAATCACTCGTAGCGCAGGGCCTCCATCGGGTCGATTGCTGCTGCCCGCCTGGCGGGAATATATGCCGCGAGCAGGGCGACTGCGGTGAGGAAGAGCGCTGCTCCCGCGTAGATGAACGGATCGCTGGCGCTCACACCGAGGAGCTTTCCGCCAAGACCCATCGCGGAACTTGCGAACGAAATTGCCGAGATGCTTCGCGCGGCGGCAAGCGCCAGGGCGAGTCCGATTACGAGACCTGCAGCGGTGAGCTTCAGCCCCTGCCACACCATCAGGCGCAGTACGTCGGCAGGACGTGCGCCCAACGCCATTCTGATGCCGATTTCGTGGGTGCGCTGCACGATGGAGTAAGCCATCACGCTGTAGAGCCCAACCGCGGCCAGCAGGACGGCGAGCGAGCCGAGAACGCTGAGCAGGCTGGCTGCCACCTTCTGCGGATAGAGCGAGGCGCCCACATATTCAGTCAGAGGCACGGCGTCGAAGACCGAGACGTTGGGGTCGATCTCGACGACTTTCTGGCGAAGAATCGGAAGCGCGACCGAAGGATCGCCCTTGGTTCGCACGTAGAAGGCGAGTTGCATGTCAGCACGGTAAACCTGCTCGAAGGGCACGTAGAAATAGGGCAAAGGAGATTCGCCGGGATAGTGATACTTGCTGTCTTTCACCTCGCCGACGATGGTGAACCACCTGCCCCATCCCTGAACCTTGTGGCCGATCGGATTGGCTCCGGCGAAGAAGCGGCGCGCGAAGGTCTGGTTCACAATCATGACGGAATTTGATTTTTCGTTATCGAGCCGGGTGAAGTCGCGGCCGTCGATCATCGGGATGCGCATGAGGTCGAAGTATCCGGGCGAGACGACGTTGCGAAAGATCTTCATGTTTTCGCTGGGGCCCGGCGCGTAGCCCTGTATGTTGAGGTCTTCCCACCAGCTCGGCTCGAAGCCCAGCGGCACGCCATCGGAATAGGCGACGTCCACGACTCCCGGAGACGACTCCATCTTCTCGCGCAGGCGCAGGCAGAACTCCTTCCGCTGGTCGAGACTGTAGCCGCTGGTGGAGAGATAGAACTGCGAGAGAAGCACGCGGTTGGGATCGAATCCCGGATCGATGCGCCGCGCTGCTTCGAATCCCCGCGCGAAGAGGCCGGCACCGATAATGGCAACGAGCGCAAGCGAGACCTCGGCGGCAACCAGGACGGAGCGCAACCGGTAAGATCGCACGCTGCCCGTGCCGCTGCGCCCGCCTTCATTCATACGCTCGCTTATTCCGGATTGGCCGGAATGCAGGGCAGGCGCGATTCCGGCGAGGCAGGTGACCAGAGCGCAAATTGCGATAGTAAACAGGAGCACGTGACTGTTCACGGTGAAAGGAGCGGCGAGCGAGAGCTGTCCCGGAGGCAGCAGCAGGCTCAATGCCCTACCCATCCAGTGGGCTGCGGCCAGACCGGCGAAACCGCCGGCAGCAGCCAATACCATGCTGTCGGTGAGCACCTGCCGGGCGAGACGGGCGCGGCTGGCTCCCAGGGCAAGCCGGGTGCTGAACTCCTTCTGGCGCGCGGCGGTGCGCGCGAGCAGAAGATTGGCAACGTTCGCGCACACGATCAGCAGCAAGAGCACGCACACTCCCATCAGCAGTTTGAGCGGCGCCATGAGCACGCTCTGCGGACCGAAGTGCGATCGCGACATGGGCAGCAGAACAGCGTTCAGTCCCTCGTTGGTATCAGCGTCGGCGACGGCCATGAGGGCGGCCAGGGCGTGGAGCTCCTGCTGCGCCTGCGCGAGCGTTACGCCGGGCTGCAGGCGGGCGATGCCAAGCATGTTGCGATCCTTGCGGTCGCGCAGCATCCACTCGGCTACGCTGTTGAGCTGGGGCTGCATCATGTAAGGAACCCAGAGATCGAGGGCTTCTCCGGCGAGCGATCCGTGAAAGTCGGGCGCGGCGACGCCAACCACGGTCAGCTCGTGCTGATTCACGCGGATTGTCTTGCCGACGATGGCCGGGTCGCCCTGAAGATGCGAGCGCCAGTAGCGGTCGCTGACCACGGCGATGGGATATCCGCCGGGTTTGTCGCCGTATTCAGCGGGTAGGAAAACACGACCCTGCTGCGCCTTTGCTCCGAGCACGGCGAAGAAGTTTCCCGAAACCAGCTCGCCCCACACGCGCTCGGCATGATCCTGCGGACCGACGCTGAAGGCGGCGGGGCGGCTCATGGCCACCTGAACAAGCTTCAGGTTGTCGCGGAAGTCGATGTAGTCGGGATAGGAATTGGTGACGTAGTCGCCGCCTGGGGTGGTCGTTTCGAGGGAGACCAGGCGGTCTGGGTCCTGCACGCCGGAAAGAGGATGCAGCAGGATGGCGTCGACCCAGCGGAAGACGGTGGCGTTGGTCCCGATGCCGATCGCGAGCGTCAAAACGGCTACCAGGGTAAAGCCCGGATTGCGTCTCAACATGCGCAGGCTGTTCAGGATTTCCTGGCCAAAGGCGTTCATACATGCTCTCCCGAAACGTCCAGCTTAGTGCATGCGGAACTCCAAACGCCGGCCTGCAGAGCATTGAAAGCAAAGCGGTGAGGCATGCGAGTGCGCGGAGGCGCGTTCGTTCCTGAACAATTCTGTCCGTAAATGGGCGGAGGGGATTGGGATTGCGCCAAAAGAAACGCCCGCACGCAGCGGGCGCTTGATTGGAAAGCCGAGCAGCTAGATCGAGCTCATGTTGAGCAGGAACTCGGCGTTGTTGCGGGTCTTGCCGAGTTTCTCGACGAGCACTTCCATGGCTTCGACCGGTGACAGCGGGTTGAGCACCTTGCGGAGGACCCAGATGCGGCTGAGGTCTTCCTTGGGGATGAGCAGCTCTTCCTTGCGGGTTCCGGAGCGCTGGATATCGATGGCTGGAAAGACGCGCTTGTCGACGAGTTTCCGGTCGAGGATGATTTCCATGTTGCCTGTGCCCTTGAACTCTTCGAAGATCACTTCATCCATGCGCGAGCCGGTATCGACGAGCGCGGTGGCGATGATGGTCAACGACCCGCCTTCCTCGATGTTGCGGGCCGCGCCGAAGAAGCGCTTGGGGCGCTGCAGGGCGTTCGAATCGACACCGCCGGAGAGCACTTTTCCTGACGGCGGAACGATGGTGTTGTAGGCGCGGGCGAGACGCGTGATGGAGTCGAGCAGGATGACGACGTCGCGCTTGTGCTCGACCAGACGCTTGGCCTTCTCGATCACCATTTCGGCCACCTGGACGTGGCGGGCAGCGGGCTCATCGAAGGTAGAACTGATGACCTCGCCCTTGACCGAGCGCTGCATGTCGGTGACTTCTTCCGGGCGCTCGTCAATGAGCAGCACGATGAGCACGACATCGGGATGGTTGGCGGTGACGGAGTTGGCGATGGACTGCAGCAGCATCGTCTTGCCGGTGCGGGGCGGGGCGACGATCAGCCCGCGTTGTCCGCGGCCGACGGGGGTGAGAAGATCCATGACTCGGCCGCTGATGTTCTCGCGGACGGTCTCCATCTTGATGCGCTCCTGCGGATAGAGCGGTGTGAGGTTGTCGAAAAGGATCTTGTTGCGGGTTTCCTCGGGCGACTCGAAGTTGATGGCCTCGATCTTGACCAGCGCGAAATACTTTTCTCCCTCGTGCGGCGGGCGGACGTTGCCGCTGATGGTATCGCCGGTCTTAAGGTCGAATTTGCGGATCTGCGACGGAGACACGTAGATATCATCGGGGCCGGGCAGATAGTTGTAGTCGGGTGAACGGAGGAAGCCGTAGCCGTCGGGCAGAATTTCGAGCACGCCCTCAGCGAAAATGTGGCCTTCTTTTTCACTTTGAGCCTGGAGAATCTTGAAGATCAGGTCTTGCTTGCGGAGACCGCTCGCGCCGGGGATTTCCAGGGTGCGTGCGATACGGCTCAGCTCCGTGATGTTTTTTTCTTTTAATTCGGAGATGGTCATTCTTCACCTGCGGTGGGATGTATGGAGGATGTTAAAGAGGAAGGGGATTGGTGATGGAGAAGAGCTTCTAGGGAAGGAATTTCACGCGAACTTGTTTCTCAGGACTGTGCGATCTGGGGAAGTTGAGGTGAAGCAGGCCGCGCTTACGCTGCGCGGCGCTGCTCGATGGAGTGCTGTTGGGACACGGCTGCGTGATTCGCAACCGGACTCGTCTCGTGGAAGCGAACCAGAACGTCGTTCGTCGTATCCTGGAGGCGCGTATTCGGCTTGTGCAGCTTGCGTGTTGCCTTGGATGCCAGCTGGCACAACTGATAACGGTTCTTGACGTGGGCAAGCGCCCCAAATATTAGGTCGGATCTCATTTCTATCTCCTTATCGTCGGCCGTTACCAACCAACCGTTCCTCTGTAGCAACCAGCGTGGATAGGTCAGGTTGCTCCCGGTTGGGTTCCTCTAATGGATTGTTGGGTGGGCCTGTTAGTTATCTGTCTGATTAGACGCGCGAGACAGTGTTACTGGTCAACATTTTTCTTCCTGGCGTATGGCGACCGAGTCGACCTTGCGGTACGCGACGCCTGATGCATTATGCCCTTTGTTTTGAGAACCTTCGCGCACCTACTCTCCATGGAGACTGCTTCAGAGACTCGCCTGGAGTCCTGAAGAGAAGCTCGCATGGTCGGGAACGTCTGTGTCGTCGATTAGAGCTACGGACGGCTCAGTTCTGGCGGAAAAGTTACATTTCGCAGGGCCGCAGTTGCATCGGCATTGTTGAAGTTAAACCCGTTGCCGGTTCGGGGTCAACCTTTTTTTTCATATATGTTTGCAAAAAAGATTCCGGAAATGGGAAATTTCGCACAACTACTCCTTATATATAAGTCGCCTGCTCTGCGTCACTTCTGTGCGAGCCGTGTTGCGGCGACAAGGCTGATCTACCACTTTTCATATATCCTCTTCCAGCTGTTGATTTGACAAAAGGGAGATTGTACTATTGTATTAGTACAAATGATTTTCCGAGTCTCGCCAGCGTCAGGTGTTCCCCTTTATCTGCAGATTGAGTCGCAGGTGAAGCACGCGATCGCTGCGGGCGCTGTCCGGCGCGATGACGCGCTTCCTCCGGTTCGAAAGATGGCAGCGGACCTGCGGATCAATCCGAACACAGTGGCGCGGGCGTATCAGAATCTCGAACGCGATGGCGTGATCCGCACCGTACCTGGCGGGGGTTGTTATGTGAACGGCGACTCGCCGGGACTGCTGCATTCTGAAAAGATGCGCCGCCTGAAACCGCTGGCCCTGCAACTTGCGGTCGAGGCGAGGCAATTGGTGGTGGACCGGAAGGACGCGATCACGTTGGTTGAAGAATCCTTTACGGAACTGGGAGAACAGCCGTGAGCGTTGGAGAAATCTCATGAGCGAGCTGGTTGTAGAGACACGGTCGCTGGCGAAACACTTCGCCGGACTCGGACAGAAGCCGGTGACAGCCGTCGATGGCCTGAACATGCACATCGAGCGCGGATCGATTTACGGCTTCGTCGGCCGGAATGGCGCGGGGAAGACAACCACCATTCGCATGCTTGCCGGACTGAACGCGCCGACGAGCGGGACTGCCCGTGTGCTTGGCTTGGACCCGCAGCACGAGCGGATAGGGATTCTGGAACGAACCGGGTTTGTGATCGACCGGACGATGATGCCTTATATGACGGGCAATGACCTGGTGCGCTTCAATCGCGGCTTCTTTGCGCGCTGGTCGGACGCGATGGCGAAGCGTTACGCGGACGCGCTTGAGATTCCGATGGATCGCAAGTTCAAGAAGCTGTCGCATGGCAACAAGACCAAACTGTCCCTGCTGCTTGCCCTGGCGCAGAATCCGGAGCTGCTGGTGCTGGATGAGCCGACGGCAGGACTCGATCCAGTAGTGACAGATCAACTGGTTCG
This sequence comes from uncultured Acidobacteriaceae bacterium, assembly GCA_963721995.1. Classification (GTDB taxonomy): domain Bacteria; phylum Acidobacteriota; class Terriglobia; order Terriglobales; family Acidobacteriaceae; genus Silvibacterium. The sequence continues at coordinate 186,484 of CAVRNK010000053.1, forward strand.
GGTTCTGGTCGAAGACTTCGCGAACGATGGCCGCACCATCCTGATGTCGTCGCATCACCTGTCGGAAGTCGAGCGGGTCGCGGACTGGGTGGGCATCATCGATCGCGGCAAGCTGCTGCTGGAGGCGCGGCTGGACGATATCCGGGCGAATTACCGGCGGGTACGCGCGGTTGGGCAGGGTTTACCGGAGCACGGTGCGGCGATTGTAACCGTTTCAGCGACAGAAGGCGTTTTCGACTATGTGCTCAGCGCGGGCGCGGAGGGGTTTGCGGCCTCGCTGCGCGGGCAGGGCGCAACGATACTGGACATTTCTCCAATGAACCTTTCAGAGATCTTCCTGGAACTGGTCGGAAAGGAGTCCCATGTACCTGTGGAAGTATTGGCGTGAGAGCCGGATTGTCTTTTGTGTCAGCATGCTTTGCGTGGTCTTGTTTGCCTGGCTCGTTTTCAAAGGAGTCTGGCATATAGGACACGATCCAGGTCACTTTGACAGACCTGACCAGGCGACGATTGCCAAGATACTGATGATGTCTCTGTATCTGCAGGTGCCGGTGTGCGCTTTTCTCGCCTGGGTGATGGGCAGCTTTGGAGTCGGGCGGGATCTGGGCGAAGGCAGCGGCTCCTACCTGTTGACCCGGCCGCATCGGCGGCGGTGGTTTTTGTGGCACGACTGGGGATTTGGCTTCCTTCAATTGGTGTGGGAGATTGCGTTAGTGAACCTCCTTATCGGATATCTCGTACACCGCCTGCTCGGCGCCGGAGGCAACCCGTTTGCCGGCTCGGTGATGCTGAGAGACATGGCCTCACCGGTGCCTGTTGCGCAGATCATCGGACTGAACTGCCTGATCGTCATGCTTTTCGCCGGACTCATCTTCGGCGTCACGTACTTCTCAACCATTGCCGTGAAGCACGCTCGCGGAGTCATGCTGGGAGCGGGCATCATTCTTGGCTATCTCGTTCTGGGGGCCCTGGTGCATCATTACTGGCCGGCTATCGAGTTTCCCAAACTTGTGATGCGGACGTTCCAGACCTCGCCAGTGTCGAATGAGCCGGTGAGTCTCTCAGATCAACTGGGCTTGTCACTGGCGATGAGGGCTGCCGTCATGCTGCTCTTCCCTGTTGCGGCGCAAGTGCTGCTGGAGCGCAGCGATATATAAAGCGCCCTTAAACTTCGAGACCGATGGAACGCATGAGCAGCAAGGCATTGGTGGTCTGAACGATGCCGGGCGTGAGTTTGTAATCGAAATAAAGCTCGCCGTCTTCGAAGCGGTCTGAGAAATGAAAGTTCGCGGCGGCAGTGCCGATTCCTTCGGCGATCTCGGCCAACGCCAGATCGTGGGTGGTGACCAGACCAATGGCTCCGCGAGAGAGAAGGCTGCGCACGAACGATTCGGTGCCAATGCGCCGGTCGTAGGAGTTGGTTCCGGAAAGCAGCTCATCGAGCAGGAAGAGCACCGGCACACTTCCTTTGGTCAGCTCGTCAATCTGCTTAAGCCGCGATATTTCGGCGTAGAAGCGTGAAAGGCCGCCCTGCAGGGAATCGAGAATGCAAATCGATGCGGTGACCTGCAGGCCAGAGAGCGTCATACTGCGCGCGCATACCGGCGCACCCACCTGCGCCAGGACCGTGTTAACGCCAACGGCACGAATGAATGTGCTCTTGCCCGCCATGTTGGGCCCGCTTATCACCAGCAACTGCAGACCGCTGTCGAGTCTGAGGTCGTTAGAAACAGATTTTTCCCTCGCCAGCAACGGATGGGCGAGTCCCTGGGCGCTGAGATATGGGCCGCCTTCGACGAATTGAGGAAATGCATCGGCCGGATGCTCGCAGGCGTAGACAGCCAGCGCGCTCAGCGCTTCCACCTCTCCAGCGACGGCGAGCCATTCCCGGATGGCCTCGCCATGGCATTCGCGCCAGGCTTCGATAGCGGCAACGCAATGCGGAGTCCAGAAGACAAATGGATCGAAGATTTTTACGAACCAGTTGTCGCGAGAGTCCAACCAGGCCACGCGCCTGCTCAACTCATCAATCGCTTCCGATGCGAGCGCACCGGAACGGGCGAGCAGGGTCTGCACTTGGATGAATTTAGGCGCGGCGACGGACTCGTTCTCGATGAGTTTCAGGATGGCCGCGAGCAGAACCAGGTGATGTTGCGCTCCGTCGATCCCCGCAGCGGCGTGATCAAGTTTCGCGCGCCACCGGTAGCTCACAGCGAAATTAACAATGCTCATGAAAAACGCTACGCCGATCCAGTCCCACTTCCACCAGGCTGCCAGGCTCAGCAACCAGAGGATGGCAAGCGAGAACGCCGTGATACGGATTGATATGCGATTGAGCGACCGCGCAGCCTCTGCCCAGCCGATCAGCTTATCCGGATGAACACCAGCCCTCGCTTCTTCCCCGGCGAGGACGAGCCGCTCGCGGAAGTCAAGCCGAGGAGTTAACTCCTGAACAGCCTGCTGGCGCGCCGCCACTTCCGGGATGGAAGCTGCGGACTGCAGCCACGCGGCCAGAGTTTCCTCGCCGGAGCGGGTGCGGGCGGTGCAGAGAAATTGAAAGAGGCTGGCGGGACCGAAGATATCCAGGTCGCGCGCGTAGGGATGTGAGGGGTCGAGAAAGCGCTCGCCGGTTTCTCCTGTGCCTGCCCAACGATTCTCGATGCGGCTGATGCCTTGCTCGTAGTAGGCACGCAGCCGGGAACAGTCGCGCAGACGACGCAAAACACGCTCATGCAACACCGCGAGGACGACAAAGAGCAGGACGGGGATGAGCAGAAAGAAGATTTTCGTCGCGTGATACTTCACGAGCCAGATGGCCGCGAGGACAATAAACAGACCGAGGACGAGCTTGGTTGCGGCAAAGAGATTGTCGCGCTTGCGGTACCCGACGGTTGAGTCGGCGATTGCTCTCAGGCGTCGGTTGTACTCGGCGGCCGGCGACTCACTCTGCACCCTGCCATTATCTCAGCTAATGCGGGGCTTTCGAGACTGGTCAGCTCCAGTAGCTGCGATCGAGCGTGCGGTACTGGATGGCTTCGGCGATGTGCGCGACGGTCAGGTTCGGCTGGCCTTCAAGGTCGGCGACGGTGCGGGCGACCTTGAGGATGCGGTCGTGGGCGCGGGCAGTGAGTCCCTGCTGCTGCATGGCCCGCTCGAGAAGCTTCTCGGCATCGGGGCCCAGTTCGCAAAAAGCGCGAATCTGGCGGGTTCCCATCTGCGCGTTGGAATAGATCTTTTCTTTGGCCTCAGCGAATCGCTGGTGCTGCAGCTCGCGCGCCTTGAGGACGCGGGCTCGAATGACTGCAGAGCTTTCGCTTGCGGCTCCTCCGCGTAGCTCGCGGTACTGGACGGCGGGCACCTCGATATGGATGTCGATGCGATCGAGAAGCGGGCCGGAGACCTTTGAAACATAGCGTTGGATCAGCGGCGGAGTACAGTGGCACTCGCGGGACTTGTCGTTGAAGTATCCGCAGGGGCAGGGATTCATGGCAGCGGCGAGCATGAAGGCTGCGGGAAAGCTGAGCGACATGGAGGCGCGCGCGATGGTGACGTTGCGGTCTTCGAGGGGCTGGCGCATCACTTCGAGGACGTTGCGGGGAAACTCGGGCAGCTCATCGAGGAAGAGGACGCCGTTGTGGGCAAGCGAGACTTCGCCGGGGCGAGGAACGACTCCGCCGCCAATCAGGCCCGCGTCGGAGATGGTGTGGTGCGGGGAGCGGAATGGCCGCTGCGCGACGAGCCCGGCTTCCGCATCGAGCACTCCGGCGACGGAGTGGATCTTGGTGGTTTCGAGGGCCTCCTCAAAGCTGAGCGGCGCGAGGATCGACGGCAGGCGCTTGGCGAGCATGGTTTTGCCGGAGCCGGGCGGGCCGATCATGAGGATGTTGTGTCCGCCGGCGGCCGCGACTTCGAGCGCGCGCTTGGCGGTCTGCTGGCCGCGCACATCGGCGAAGTCGACTGGGTGATACTGCATTTCGCCTAGCAGCCGCGCGGCCTCGACGCGGAAGGGCTGGGTGTGAATGCCTCCGTTCGCGGCTGCGTTGAGGAGATCGCGCACTTCGTTCAGGCTGGCGACCGGGTATACGTTCACTCCCTCGACGACTGCAGCCTCGCGTGCGTTGGACTTGGGAATGACGAGGTTTTTGATCCCGCGCTCGCGTGCCGCGACCGCGACGGGCAACATGCCGGAGACAGCGCGGAGTCCGCCGTCGAGTCCAAGTTCGCCGACGAGGAGAAACTCGCTGAGATCGCGGAGATTGAGCGCTCCGTAGGCGCCAAGGATGCCGATGGCCATGGGCAGGTCAAAGCCGGAGCCTTCCTTCTTGATGTCGGCGGGCGCGAGGTTGATGGTGATGTGCGTGGGCGGAACATCGAAGCCGGAGTTCTTGATCGCGGCGCGGACGCGGTCGCGGCTCTCGCGCACGGCTGCGTCGGGCAGGCCGACGGTGTGGAAGTGATCCTGGTCAGTCTTGATTCCGGAGAAGTCGACTTCGACATCGATGATGTTCGCGTCAATGCCGTAGACAGCAGCGCTGAGGGCTTTAAAGAGCATAAGGTTGGCTTTGGTGCGTGGAGTATACACGGCAGAGTGCAGGGCGGCGATGAAGAAAGCGGGAATGAAGCCCCGCAGCAGGTAGCGTTGGTAATGTGCGCCGAGAGAATAGAATGAGCTGTCGTGAAGACGAGTCTTTTTGATCTCTATAAGGTTGGCATTGGGCCTTCGAGCTCCCATACGATGGGGCCGATGCGGGCGGCGCACCGGTTCGCTCTTGAGCTGGCGCGCGAAGGGTTACTGGATAGGGTGGCCAGTGTGCGGGCCGATCTCTACGGATCACTGGCGCTGACCGGCATTGGTCACGGAACGGATCGCGCGGTGCTGCTGGGGTTAAGCGGCGAGGAAGCGAGCAGGATCGATCCGGCGACGATCGAACCGAAGCTGGCGTCGATCCGGGAATCGGGAATGTTGTCTCTGCTGGGCACGCGGGCGATTCCCTTTCGCGAAGCGGAGCACCTGATCTTTCATCGCGACCAAATGTATCCGCCAGGGGCAAAGACCCGGCATCCCAATGGAGTGCGCTTTACGGCATTCGACCCGGCCGGGAATGTTCTGCGCACAGATACATTCTTCTCGATCGGCGGCGGATTCATTGTTGCGGACGCGGAGGGTGCTGGCGATGCTCCGTTGATGACAACTGCTGCGCTGCCGTATCCGTTCCGCAGTGCGGCCGAGCTACTGGAGATGGCCGCGCGCGAGGGGCTGGCGATCTGGCAGGTAATGCAGCGGAATGAATGCGCGCTTCGACCCGAGCATGAGGTGACCGAGGGGATTCTGCATATCTGGGAAGTAATGCGGGCATGTATCGACCGCGGCATGGCAACCGAGGGGATTCTTCCCGGCGGGCTGGGCGTCCGGCGCCGTGCTCCGCGGCTGACGCAGCGGCTGCGCGAGAAAGATGGCGCGGGCAAGGGCTCGCGTGATCCTCTGGCTCCGCTTGATTGGGTAACGGTCTACGCGATGGCGGTGAACGAAGAGAATGCCGCCGGAGGCCGCGTGGTGACCGCACCGACCAACGGCGCGGCGGGAGTGATTCCGGCAGTAGCGCGATATTACGCTGGTTATTGCGACGGCGCCGACGAGGCAGGTATCATCCACTACTTCCTCACGTCGGCTGCGATTGGCGTGCTCTACAAGGAGAACGCCTCGATCAGCGGCGCGGAGGTTGGCTGTCAGGGTGAAGTGGGCGTGGCGTGTTCGATGGCGGCGGGCGGTCTGGCTGCGGCGCTCGGCGGTACGAATGGCGAGGTCGAGCATGCGGCGGAGATCGCGATGGAACACAACCTGGGGATGACGTGCGATCCCATCGGCGGCCTGGTGCAGATTCCGTGCATCGAGCGCAATGCGATGGGCGCGGTGAAGGCGGTGCATGCGTGCCGCATCGCGATGAATGAAACGGAGGAGCACAAGGTCTCGCTCGATCAGGTGATCAAGACGATGTATCTGACCGGGCTCGACATGCAGTCCCGCTACAAGGAGACGTCGCTGGCGGGGTTGGCGCTGAATGTTATTGAGTGCTAAGAACAGAGAATGACTGCTGAAACGATTGAAGAATTCAAGGCCAGCTTAGCCAAAAGAGCTGGATTTTTAATATCAAATGGCAAAGTTGGGGCAATTCGTTTTCGCCCTACTACGACAATCCGGAGGCAAAGTGCGTCGAGATGCCATTTCCGAAAAAAGCATCGGAATTTGCAAACCTCGCCGTAAATTTACCCATGCTGACAGAATGGACGCCGTTCAATGGGGCGGCGGGACGCTTATCTTTACCGATTGGGGAATCTGGGACCAACAGGCAAGTCTTGCTGGATATCAGATGGTTGAGAGAATCCGGTCGTCATTTGGCGAACATCGGCCTTTTAACGTGGCTACTGTCAATCGTTTTCGGCACGACGAACACCTGATTCTGGCGAATTTCATACTCGCGGCGTTGATTTATGGATGGGACGCCTACTACGTCCCCAACCATCGAGGTTGTTTCGTTCACATCAGCCACGATGAGTGGTGTTGCGTCGTGACAGAACGGAGTCAAGACTTCAAGGAAATTGCAGAACCCCGGTTGTGCGATCCGGAAAGCGGTTATCGCGTCCTGATGGTTTCTCGCTTCTGCATGCCTGCAACGGGAAGCCAGTTACCTTCGCGCTAGCGCTTAGCTTCCATCAACACTCAGTTGGCCGTAGCAGACCGCGCAGTCGTATTCCATGAGAACGAAGCCGCCAGTTTCGTTCGCGGCGAACAGGTCTGCGGTTGCCCGGGACATTTCCTCGTATCGCGGCTGGCCGGGCTGGGGCATGTATGACGAAGAGAGAATTCTGCCCATCAGAGCTTCGAGCGTCAGCTGCTGCGAATTCTCGAAGACTGCGCTGCGCATCGGGTTGGGCGCGAAGAAGGCGGCGAGTCGATCTTCGGTCATGTGGCTGTGCTTGACCGTCTCATAATCGTTTCCGAACTCGACGAGGATTCGCTCATAGCCTTCGTGGAAGGGATCACCGGTCATGCGGCGATTGTTGTAGATGACGACACACCAGCCGCCGGGGTGGAGCACGCGTACGAATTCGCTGCGCGTGCGCGGGAGGTCGAACCAGTGCATCGCCTGACCGACGGTGATCAGATCGCTGGAGTGATCCGGGAGATCTGTCGCCTCCGCGGTCCCGTCCACGCAACGCAGGCGCGGATATTGGGAGGTCAATGAAGAACACGCCTCCTGCATTTGCTGATTTGGCTCGACGGCGATGACATTGAAGCCGTGTGCGAGGAAGATCTCCGTGAGCAGGCCGGTGCCTGCGGCGATGTCGGCGATGGTCGATTTCGCGCTAAGCCTGCACTCCTGGGCGAGAAGATCAACGACTGTCGCCGGATACCCGGGGCGATAGAGGCGATAGCTCTCCACGCGGCCAGAAAATCTTTGCGTTGGATCGATTGCGGTCAAGGCTATCTTTCGATCGCCAGCGCGACGGAGTTGCCTCCGCCAAGGCAGAGCGCGGCGACACCGCGATGCACGTCGCGGCGAATCATTTCGTAGATCAGGGTGACGAGCACGCGCGCGCCGCTGGCGCCAATGGGATGGCCGATGGCGACGGCTCCGCCATTCGCGTTGACTTTGTCGAAGGGAATGCCGAGTTCGCGGGTGACGGCAATGGCCTGCACCGCGAAGGCTTCGTTGAGTTCGAAGAGGTCGACGCTGTCAGCGGACCATCCTGCGCGTGCCAGGACTTTTTGCACGCCGGTGACCGGCGCCATCATTACCCATTGCGGATCGACTCCGCTTGAAGCCTGCGCGCGAATATGCACCAGCGGGGTGAGCCCGAGTTGTGCGGCCCTCTTCGCCGACATGACGACAAGAGCGGCGGCGGCGTCGTTTACGCCGGGAGCATTACCGGCGGTTACGGTCCCATCTTTCTTGAAGGCGGGCTTGAGGGCGCGCAGGGCCTCTAGGCTGGCGTCCTCGCGAATGGATTCGTCGCGCCCGACGATGGTGGGCGGCTGGCCCTTCTTCTTCGCAGGGACTTCAACGGGCACGACCTGGGAGGAGAAGCGGCACTCCTTCCACGCGGCGGCGGCCTTGCGGTGGGAGTTGAGCGCGTACTCGTCCTGCTCCTCGCGCGTGATGTTGTACTTTTCTGCAACGTTCTCGGCGGTGATGCCCATGTGGTAGTTGTTGAAGGCGTCCCACAGGCCGTCGTTCACCATGGAGTCGACGGCGACGGCGTTGCCCATGCGGAAGCCGCTGCGTCCTTGGGGAAGGAGATACGGCGCGTTGGTCATCGACTCCATGCCGCCGGCGACGACGATCTCGGCGTTGCCGGTTTGAATGGCCTGCGCAGCCAGCGCAACCGCCTTGAGACCCGATCCGCAAACCTTGTTGATGGTGAGGGCACTGACTTCGGGCAGAAGTCCTCCGTTGAGCGCTGCCTGGCGCGCGGGATTCTGACCGAGTCCGGCGGAGACAACGTTGCCCATGATGCACTCTTCGACTTTCGCGGGATCGATGCCGGCGCGCTTCACGCTTTCGCGCACGGCGATGGCTCCGAGCTGCGTCGCGGAGAGATCGGAGAAGCCTCCCTGAAATTTCCCGACGGGTGTGCGAACCGCGGACACGATGACGATGTCTTCCATTGACTGCATAACTACCTCACTCTATTCGATGCAGCGCCGCATGCGTTGATGCAGCAACCGTTACACTCAAGATGCGAACTGATGAAGATATCAGAGAATTCAGCCGAAGAACTACCTGTGCCAGCGGAACAGGGCGCGAGCGGGTGGCCGGTTCCACCGCAGCCTGTCGCGCCCTGGTGGCACACGGCGATTGTGATCGCGGTGATCCTGGGCGTCTCCGTGGTGAGCAGCACACAGGCGAAGGCCAGTGCTCTCGCGCAGCACCACATGCAGCATTACGCATTCACAATGGTATGGGAGATCGCGCTGGGGGTGCTGACCTGGTGGGGCATCCGGATGCGCCGCGTTCCCATACGGCAATTGTTGGGCGAACGGCGCGCGGGAGTGAAGGCGTGGTTCACCGATTTCGGCGTCGCCCTGATCTTCTGGCTCATGGCAAGCGTGGTGCTGGCGGCGATTTCGAGCGTCCTGCGCGTGCTGCATCAGTTGCACGGGCAAAAGGCGGTATATGCGATCGCGCCACAGACCGTATGGGAAGTGCTGGTGTGGGTTGCGCTCTCGGCCACGGCAGGCATTGTCGAAGAATTTGTATTTCGCGGTTATTTGCTGCAGCAGGTCGCATCGATCAGCGGAAAATCGACGGGCCGCGGAAGCTTGTGGCTCGGCGTACTCATGTCTTCGCTGCTCTTCGGCGCGGCGCACGGCTATGAAGGTGTCGGCGCAATGATCGCCATCGTCGCATTTGGCGCGATGTTTTGCTTGCTTGCGATTCAACGGAAGAGTCTGCGCGCGGGCATGATGGCGCACGCATGGTACGACTCACTCACAGGAATTGCGCTCGCGATTGCGAAACATTCGCGCGTGATTTGAGCTTGCGATGCGAGACGACGTTGACGCAGACGATTCAATTCGAAAAATTGAATGCACAAAAATGCGATTTTTCCCTTGACACTTTTTTTTCAGACTTCTATACATTCGTTAACTGCAACCATGTGTTGCAGACTCGATGTCACATCGAAAAAGGGAGAATAGAAACCATGGCAGTTAAAAAGGCAGCTAAGAAGGCAGCTAAGAAGCCCGCGAAGAAGGCAGCCAAGAAGAAGTAAGCAATAGCAACAGGCAACACAGAAGGGGACGCCAAAAGCGTCCCCTTCGTGTTTGCGGGCAACAGGTTTGAATGAGCGACAATAGGACATATGACGCGCCGACGCTGGATTGCCGACACCTGGGATGAAGCCATCGCCTCTCTCACCGGCGAACAGGCCTCGCACCTGATCCGCGTGCTGCGCGCGCAGGCCGGGATGGAGTTCGACATCGTCGCCGGCGATCGCGTATGGCACGGGGTAATCGCGGGTATCAGCGGCGATTCGGTGCGATTCAACCTGATTGCCGAGGTAAAGGCGGAGCCGGCGCTGCCGCTGACGATGCTGCTATCGATCTTCAAGTTTGACCGCATGGAGTGGGCGATCGAGAAGGCGACCGAACTGGGAGTGGAACGGATTCTTCCGATCGTCGCGCGGCGCAGCGAGAAGCATCTTGCGCAGTCGGCGCAGAATCGCGTGGAGCGCTGGCGGCGGATTGCGCGTGAGGCTGCGCAGCAGTCGCGCCGATCGGACGTGCCGGTGGTGGAGGACGTCGCGCAGTTGAAGGTTGCGGCGCGGCGCGAAGGCAATGCGGTTCGGCTGCTGCTCGCCGAACAGGAGCGGACGCGCACGCTTCGCAAGGCGCTTGTGGAAGCGCTGGTTGATTCCGGCGATCAGTTGCCGGTGGTTCGAGTAGCCGTCGGCCCGGAAGGTGGATGGGCGGCGGAAGAAGAAGCGCTCTTCGACAGCGAGGGATGGAAGCCGGTGAGCCTTGGGCCGCGCATCCTGCGCGCCGAGACGGCGGCAATCACAGCGATGGCGGTTGCGGCGGCGCTCCTCGAATAAAGGCGGTCAATTAGAAACAGGAATCAGGGATTAGCAAACGTTCCTACCAGAGCGACCAGTCTCCGCGCGTGAGGACCCACGCAGCCAACAGCAGATTACTCGTTGCATGCGCGACGACGGCGTCGCCAATGCGGCCTCGCCACTTTAGAACGGCCGCGTAAGCAAGGCCGGCGAAAATCCCGACAAACCAGTGACCGCCGTGCATCACGCCGAAGGCAACTGAGGACAGACACACGGAGAGCAAAGTAAGGCTGCGGAAAGATACCTGGTCGAAGTTGCCGCTGACGAGGCGCCGCGCCAGGTAGCCGCGAAAGGCGAGTTCTTCGGCGATGGGAACTGTAACGACTGCTGCAGCGACGCGGAAAGCGATCCATGCAACGCGCATAGGGGGAGACAGCGCAGCCAGTGCCGAGCCGAGAGGACTGGCGAGAGGCTCGTGTGTCGACAGACCCGGTACGATCCAACCCGGTAGGATCCAGGCGAGAAAGATGGTCATGCCCGTTGCCGGAGCAATCCATCCAAAGCGCCAGTCGAGTTTTCTGTATTCGGAGCGGAAATACCAGAGAGTGATTGCGGCGGCTATGAAACGCAGCGGATAGAGCCACTCGAAATATCCCGAGGCGGATTTGGAGATGAACGATGCCGCGAGGATTGCGAGGAATGGCACCAGGTACGCCGCGGTGGCGGGTGACTCTGCGGTTTCATCGGCCTTGCGCGTGCCGGCGATGGTCGCGTGGTTGAGTGGATGCACCGCGGACGCGGCCACTCTTTGCAGCCACGAGAGTTTTCGTGTCACCATGGAAAATGTCAGCGCGACGGCGGTGAA
>CAVRNK010000054.1:0-19993 GCA_963721995.1 uncultured Acidobacteriaceae bacterium
TGGTCTGATTTTACCTTTCGGCGTAAGCAGCCTGTGCTGGTGCGGCCAGGGTGAGACATTCCGGAAAGGCGTGGGATGGAAAATTTCAGACTGAAGGTGTTTCGCACGGTGGCGGAGCAGGCGAGCTTTCGCAAGGCGTCGGAGCGGCTGAATCTGAGCCAGCCGGCGGTCAGCCAGCAGGTGCACGCGCTCGAAGAAGAGCTGGGGGTCACGCTGTTTGATCGCAGCGGGAATCGCGTGCGGTTAACGCCTGCGGGGACGGTGCTGCTGAAATACGCGCGGCGCGGGGCACAACTGGCGCGCGAGGCTGTCGAGGCGCTGGCGAAGATCGAGGGCGAGCCGCGTGGGGAGCTGCGTCTGGGCGCGTCGACGACGGTGGCGCAGTACATTCTGCCGCGGATGCTGGGGGCGTTTCAGAAGCAGTATCCGCAGGTGGCGCTGTTGGTGACGAGCGGGAATACGGAGCGCATTGTTGAGGTGCTGCTGCGGGGCGGGATCGAGATGGGAATCATTGAAGGTCCCGCATCGAGCCGGGAGTTGCGCAAACGGAGGTTTCTCGAGGACCGGATGGTGCTGATTGTGCCGAAGGGGCACCCGTGGGCGGCGATGCGCGAGATTCCCCTCGAAGCGTTGAAAGAGGTGCCGCTATTGATGCGTGAGCGAGGCTCGGGTTCGCGGCGGGTGTTGGAACTGGCACTGAAGCGCAGCGGGATGAAGCTGGGGCAGTTGCGGGTGGCGATGGATCTGGATTCGACGGAGGCTATTGTCTCGGGTGTAGAGGCTGGACTCGGGGTGGGTTTCGTCTCCCAGTGGGCAATCGGCAAGGAGGTGCGGCTGGGGACGCTGAAACCGGTGAAAGTGGCAGGGCTGGAGATTGTGCGCGACCTGACGCTTATTCAGCGTTCCGGGGCTTCGCCGGAAGGAGCAGCGGGAGCGTTCGAGCGATTTGTCCTGCATGAGGCCGAGAGCGGCGACGGGCCGCTGTCGCGATAATAATTACTTATCAGCCTTCGCTAAATGCGTCTGGACTGCTTATGAGGTGGGTGCCGATGATAGTGGCGTGAGCAAGAATCTCTTTTTCGTAGGCATTATTCTGGCGGCGGCCGGAATCCTCTCCCCGCCGCTCGCCCTGGCTGCGGGGCTGGCGTATGGATTGTTGACGGTCCATCACTATCGGCTTGACGCCCAGCGCCTGTCGAAGTTTCTGCTGCAGGCTTCGGTGGTGTGCCTGGGTTTCGGGATGAATCTCGGCGAAGTGGTTCGAGTGGGGCGGTCAGGTGTTCTGTACACGGCTGTCGGAATCACATTTGCACTGAGTCTGGGCCTGTTGCTGGGATGGCTTTTCCGGGTGGGGAAGACGCAGTCGTTCCTGATCTCGGCGGGCACGGCGATCTGCGGAGGCAGCGCGATTGCGGCGCTGGGCCCGGTGACCGGAGCGACCGAAGAGGCGATGGCCGTTTCGATGGGCACCGTGTTCGTGCTGAATTCTGTCGCGCTGTTTATCTTCCCGTTGATCGGCGGCGCGCTGCACCTGTCGCAGACACAGTTTGGGTTGTGGGCAGCGCTGGCCATTCATGACACCAGCTCGGTAGTGGGTGCGGCGGCGAAGTACGGCACGGTTGCGCTGGCCGTCGGCACGATGGTCAAGCTGGCGCGGGCGCTCTGGATTATTCCGGTGGCACTGGCCGTCGCAGTGGCGAGAAAGAGCAACGCGCGAGTGCAGTGGCCATGGTTTATCGGATTATTCGTGCTGGCGGCGGTCATGAACAGCTACGTGCCATGGCTGGGACCGGCGTATCCTGCAATGGCCAAGCTGGGACGGCTGGGGCTGGCGGTCACGCTGTTTCTGATCGGGACGGGGATCAACCGGGAGATGATTCGCAAGGTGGGTGCCAAGCCGCTGATCCAGGGAGTGCTGTTGTGGATCGTGGTGGGCAGCGTCTCGCTGTGGGCGATTGTGGAGGGATGGATCCATTTGTGAGGACAGCGGATTGAGCAGGCTTTAGGATGGTGATTCATCATTCTCCAGCCCGCAAAGGAATCTGCATGCAGAGTCGAAAGCTGTTTTCTGTTTGGCGCCGGGTGGCGATTGCCCCGGCGCTATTCTTTTTTGCCCTGAGTGTGCCGGCGCAAACCGTGCGCGGTGGCAATGGGGTTTCGCTGCCAGCTCCGCCGGTCGCGGCCGTGAAGACGGTGGTCGATGACTATCACGGCGTGAAGGTCGATGATCCGTATCAGTGGCTGGAAGATGCGAAGAGCCCGGCGACGCGGGCCTGGATTGACGCCGAGAACGAGTACACGCAGAAGTATTTGTCCCAGGTAAAGATTCGCCCCGAGATCGTGAAGCAGCTGACACCCCTGGAACGGGTGGATAGTTACACCGTTCCCTGGCTGCGGGGCGGTGAATACTTCTTCGAAAAGCGCCTGGCCGAAGAAAACCAGGCGTCAATTTATATGCGCAACGGCTGGAAGGGAGAGGATGAGCGTCTGATCGATGCCACGAAGCTGAGCGCGGACCAGAACACATCGGTCGACATTCGCGATGTTTCGCAGGATGGAAGCCTGCTGGTTTACGGAGTACGCCAGGGTGGGGCTGACGAGGTGTCCATCCACACGATGAGGGTGGGCGAGCGAAAGGATATTGCAGATGTGCTGCCCTCCGCGCGCTACTTCGGGGTGAGTTTGAGTCCGGGGGACAAGGGCTTGTACTATTCGCGCTTCACGCCCCACGAGGGGACGACCGTGTGGCTGCACACGTTCGGCACTCCGCTCGAGAAGGATGTAAAGGTTTTTGGCGGCGAGTATCGGGGGGTAAAACTCGGCGAACTGGATCTGATTGGCGCGGGAGTTACAGACAATCAGCACTACCTGATGATTCAGATCTCTCACGGCGTTCCGGCGACACGCGACGACATTCTGGTGAAGGATCTGCGCAAGACGGGGAGCGATTTTGTGCCGCTGATTTATGGCGTAGATGGCCATACGCAGGCGGCAAACATCGGGGACCGCTTTTTTCTGATGACCGATGTACAGGCGCCGAATGGACGGATCGTCGAAGCGACGCCGGGCGGAGAGCCGTCGCAATGGAAGCCGGTGATTGCCGAGGGCAAGAATGTGATCGACAGCTTCGGCATTGTGGGTGGGAAGCTGTTCGTCTCGCGCCTGAAGGATGTGAAGACCGAGACGACGATCTATTCACTGGAGGGTAAGCAAACGGGAACGCTGAGCTATCCGGGGATCGGTTCGGGATCGGTGGTGTATGGGCGTTCGAGCGACACGGAGGGCTTCTACACGTTCGAGTCCTTTATCAGGCCGGAGACGATTTATCGATACGATACAAACTCCGGCAAGTCCGAGATCTTCGCGGAGCCGAAGATACCGTTTGATTCCGAGGAGTACGAGGTATCGCAGGTCTTCTATACGTCGAAGGATGGAACGCGGGTGCCGATGTTCATCGCCGGCAAGAAAGGCCTGGCGCGAGACGGCAAGGCGCGGCTGCTGATGACCGGATACGGCGGCTTCGATGTGCCCATGACTCCGTTCTGGAATTCGGAGTATGCGTGGTGGATGGAGCAGGGAGGATTCTTTGCGCTACCGAATCTGCGCGGCGGTAACGAATACGGTGAGGCGTGGCACAAGGCCGCGATGTTCGAGAACAAGCAGAATGTATTCGATGACTTCTTCGCCGCTGCGGAATATCTGATCAAGAGCGGTTACACAACGCCGGAGCGTTTTGCCATTCGCGGACGGTCGAACGGCGGCTTGCTGATGGGAGCGGCTATGACGCAGAAGCCGGACCTGTTTGGAGCCATCTGGTGCGGGTATCCGCTGCTGGACATGTTGCGCTATCAGAAGTTCGAGTTCGGGCGGATGTGGACGACCGAGTATGGGAATGCCGAAAATGCCAAGGATTTTGCTTATATTGTGAAGTACTCGCCGTATCAGAATGTGAAGCCGGGAACAAAGTATCCGGCGATCATGTTTTTCACCGGCGACAGCGATACGCGGGTGGATCCGATGAATGCCCGCAAGATGACGGCGCGGATGCAAGCGGCAAATGGAGGCGACCGTCCTATTTTGCTGCACTATTCGCTGAAGGGCGGGCACAGCGCGGGCGTCTCGATCTCGCAACTGGTAGAAGACCAGGCGGATGAGTTGTCTTTTCTGTGGAATGAGACGGGCGGCAATCAGTAAGCCAGATATGAAAAGCACTCGGGCAGCTATCCCAAAATCGATCAGCGACTAACGTTGGCTGGTGGCGCTCCGATAATCCGCATACGTGTGCAGGCAGGCGTCTTCCCGGAGAATGGGCGAGGCTGCGCCTTCCGGCGAGAGGAAGCGGAGATATGGCTGGCGAGCAAAATCAGGAGGAGCGGTTCCGCCTTGCCATTGAGGCTTCGCTGGACGGCTTCTGGGAATTCGATGTAGGCGGGGCCCTGGCGCACTACTCGCCGCGGTGGCAGGCGATTGCCGGATTTGAGCCGCGTGACCACTCCGGCAGTCTGGAGCACTGGCTGGAACGCGTGCATCCGGAGGATCGACCGCGCCTCGAAACCGAGCTGAAGGCGTTGCGCGCCGGCAAATCGAGGAGAATGCGCAGTGAACACCGCCTGCGGGACCTGCACGGCCTGTGGCGGTGGGTAGCGGTTCGAGGTGTGGCTGAACATGGCGGACCGGACGGCGAAGCGGGCGAGGTGACGCGGATCGCCGGATCGATGACCGATCAGACGGAGCGCAAGATGACCGATCCACTCACCGGGCTGCCGAACCGGATGTACTTCATTGACCACCTGGAGCGGCGTCTGGAGCGGGCGCGTGCGAATGAGACATGGGACTTTGCGGTGCTCTCGCTGGCGATTGAGCGCTTCAAGATGTTGAACGAGAGCCTGGGCTACGTGGGTGGCGATGCACTGCTGCTGGAGATGGCTTCGCGGCTGACCGATGCCATGGCGGAATGCGCTGCGCCAACTGAGCCGGTGATTGCGCGGGTCAATGGGGCGGAGCTTCTGGTGTGCATGGAAGGCGTGCCGGGCGAGCAGGAGGCGATCTCCCGTGCCCGCGATGTCTACGCGGCGCTGCGGCAGCCTTTCCAGTGGCGCCGCGAGCGTGTGGCGCCATCGGCGGCGATGGGCATTGCGCAGGCCGACGAGGGGTACGCGCATCCAGAGGAGTTGATGCGTGATGCAGACACGGCGATGACGGAGGCCAAGGCCCTGGGGCGCGGACGACTGGTGTGCTATTCGCGGGGCATGCGTGAACGCGCGATGGCCCGGTTGAAGATGGAAGCTGATCTGGAGCAGGCGATTCGCACCGGTGAACTTGTGCTGCACTACCAGCCGGAGATTGACCTGATGACGGGCGCGGTAGCGGGATTTGAAGCGCTGGTTCGCTGGCAGCATCGAGAGCGTGGGATGATTCCACCTGGAGAGTTTATTCCTCTGGCTGAGGAGACAGGGCTTATATTGCCGTTGGGCGACTGGGGATTGACAGAGGCTTGCCAGCAGGTCGCGGCGTGGAAGACTCTTCCCGGGGCGGGACTGCAGTCACTGAGGGTCAGCGTGAATCTGTCGGCGAGGCAGTTCGGACGGCCGGGGCTGGCCGATCACGTGGCCGCGGTGCTGGCAAAGACTTCAGTTGCGGCGGACGATCTGCGGCTGGAGGTAACCGAGAGCAGCCTGATGAGCAATCCTGAGACTGCACTGGAGACGATGGAGGATTTGAAGGCGCTGGGGGTAGGGTTGCACATAGATGACTTCGGCACTGGCTACAGTTCGCTGAATCATCTGCACCGGTATCCGTTCGACACGCTGAAGATCGACCGCTCGTTTATCCAGGGAATTGCTGACGAGGAGGATAGCGCGGAGATCGTGGGCACGATTCTGGAACTGGCGCGGTCACTTGAGATGGATGTGGTTGCGGAAGGGATCGAGACCGCTGAGCAGGTGGAGCGGCTGAAGTCGCTGGGCTGCCGGCTGGGACAGGGGTACTACTTCGCGAAGCCGATGAACGCAGAGGTGATCAGCGAAATACTGGTTGCGGCGAACGGCCCGTATTGTCTGCCGGAAATGACGCGGTCCACATAAATGAAAGGTCGCATTGCCTGAAAGTTCTCTGATTGCCTTGAAACGCTTCCTATGATGTAACCGTCGCATCGAAGGTCGGAAACTTGATCTTAGTTCCGAAGGCGGGATATGCAGTGAGGTCTATCCCGCACTTCTTCGGGTCGGCGGGATCGACAAAGCTGAAATTGAGCTGGAACGGCGAGGGGTCACTCGCACGATGAATGTTGAGCGAGATACCGTCGATCGGCACGTCGCCGACGTTCACCGTGGGGAAGAATAGCTCCGTGTCCTGGGCAAGAGAAGGGCCGATGGGGCTGATTTGCCGCAGTGTCCAGACATCGTTCACCGCCTCGCCACCCTGCGTGAGATGAACACGGAATGCATGCGACTTTCCGATCCGGGTCGCAGTACCAGTGAATTGAGCCGCGGGTCCATCGGTCAGAACTCCGAAGCGCACGGACAAGACATTACCGATGGTGAAGGGGTTGGCCATTCCGGGAGCATTTGCGAGAGCGAGCACATCAGTAATCGGGTTGCCGGATGGCCTGGCTACGCCGTTGAAGAAAGCCGCGGTGCCGAACAGGGTGAGATTCTTCAAGGCCTTGCAGGAACCGAGCGGCGTGAGATCGGCAATATTGTTGCCGGATATCGAGTGTCTCGAGCGAGGTGCAGCCCGCCAGCGGGCCAAGATCGGAAATGCCATTGTCGACCAGTTGCAGCTCGCGCAGAGCGGAGAGAGAGCCGAGCTCGGCGATGGAAGCGATGGCGTTGTGAGAGAGATCGAGTGAGGTAAGGGAGGCGAACTGGTCCAATCCTTTCGTGTCCTGAATGACGTTCTTCGGAAAACTCAGAGACTGAACTGTCTTGGGGAGCATGTTGGGCAGTGCAGACAGAGAGTCCAAAGGTTCACGGTCTGCCGCGTGGATACCGGCGTGGTCCCAGTCGTACGTGCGAAATGAAGCGATCACGCGGGCAAGCGCGTCGCCTTGCAGCCGCGCGGTCTGAACGGGATTGGCGCCGGGATCAGCGATGGTGGAGAAGTCATTGAGCTGAGCTGATGCCAGAAGACCGAGGTCCACCGTGAGATCGTGGTCACTCTTGCGAGTAGCGGGATTGTCTTTATTAACCCAGAAATCGGTAAAGCTGCTCTCCAGTCCGACGTCGCGCTTGCGCAGCACCACGGTAGGTTCGGTGAGTGGAGGGTTGAGCTTTGACGGCTCGAAGAGGATGGGTGGAATGTCTCCTCTGGATACGCCCAAAGCATGGGAAATTACCGCATTGGCCAGCTGGGTGTAGGTTGTCGGCATCGAGCGCAAAATAGCGGCTGTAGGGGGATCAAAGAAATATTCGGGATGCTGGGCGGCGAAGTCGCAATCATTTCTTGTCTGCAGATAGCGCAACTTTTTGGCGTCGGCGTCGGAAAGGGCGAGGAGGAAGTCGTCTTGCTGTTCCTTGGACGGAAGTGGAAGAGGCACGGTATCGTAGGTAGCGACTTCGATGAAATAGGGAAAAGGGTGACTTGCGACGGCGTCCGGAAAGTTATGGAGCCGCGCCTTGATCTCCGCAACGTCGAGTGTGGTGCCGATTTCTCCCTCGCCAGCGCCGCCCTTCTGATAGAACTTGGCCGTAAACTCGGAACGCGTTTTGTCGCTCTGGTTTGCTGTCTCAAGATCTCCCTTGAAGCTACCTCCTGCGAGTCCGCCCTGAACATCGGCCTGAAGGGAGACGGAGAGATTCGATTGAGTCTTGGAGTCAACCGAGGTGACGCGCATAACCGCGTAGAACTCGCCGCCCTTGAATTGAGCGCGGACGAATGAATCGCCGAATGCTCGGTTGAATGACGGCTGATCGGTGTCGAGCAGATGCTGGAACTCGGGTTTGAGTTTGAAGTTCTTGCCGCGGCTGACGGTGTTCGCCAGAACCATTCTCGCCACGACGAAAGTAGACGAGCTGTTGTATTGCGTCGAAGTTGCGTAGTCGACCTTTCCACTTGCTGAGGAGAACGCGTAATGACCCTCAAGTTCAGCTGCCATGTGCAGCTTGCTCATCAGGTCTTCATGCGAAGTGATGATCGTCACATCGGCCTCTGCCTCTTGCGACAGGTCCCCGGTCGGAGGGCTAAAGTCGAGGCAGGTTCCGATGGCAAGGCCGGTGTCGCTGTTGAAGCCCATGCCAATGTCTTCGCCGTTGTAGTTGAGCTTCCGAACCTGTGGGACATTCGCCGCATTCGCCATTTTGCCGTTCTCCAGAGAAACTGAGCGCTCACTTCCGACCGGCCTACATGAGCCATCGATGAGCGTTTCGATATTTCTCTGCTGTGCGCCCTCCGTGTCTACGGCGACAGCATGTACAAACAAATGGCGCAAATGTCAACGAGTAGGCGCAAACCCCTCCGTGCGCATCACAGTGGTATGGTGAGATGGCTGCCCCGCTCGTTTCTTCGGGATAAAGAAAAAAGTTGTCGAACTGAGAGGTGGGATAAATGAAGAAGGCAATTTGGGCTGCGGCTTCCGTAGGAATGTTTGCCTTATTGGTCTCGATGGCTCCTGACATCCGCCGTTATCTGAGAATCCGCTTCATGTAGCGAGGGCCTGGGGCCGATCACCCCGCTACCCTGGGCGGCCATACTTCTGCTCTTGCTCAAATTCAATTTGAGGCACAAGATAGACGCTGATTCCTCCGCTGTGAGCCGCGGAAGATAGAAGTGGCTGTCTCTGCCATGGGACCTGCACGCCGACCAGCTTCCAAATCGCTGCCGATCGCCGAGATCGATATTCTATGGATTACAGCCGGCCTGGGCTGCGACGGAGACACCATCGCGGCGACGGCGGCCACACAGCCGAGTCTTGAAGACATTGTTCTGGGCGCGCTGCCATGGATTCCCAAGGTGCATTTCCACAATCCCTTTCTTGCTTCGGAGGTTGGAGATGCTTTTATGGAGCGCTTTCATCGTGCCGCGAGCGGGAAATCAAACCCGTTCATTCTGGTGGTGGAGGGCTCGGTCCCGGACGAAACGAACAAGAAGGAAGGCTACTGGGCGTCTTTTGGGACGGACCGGATGACGGGCCAGCCCATCACAACGTGTGAGTGGATTGACCGGCTGGCTCCCCGGGCGTGGGCGGTGATCGCCGCCGGGACCTGCGCGACCTACGGCGGGATTCACGCGATGGAGGGCAATCCCACCGGGTGCATGGGATTGCCGGACTATCTTGGCTGGGAGTGGCGGTCGACCGCGGGTATCCCCATTGTTTGCATCCCGGGTTGTCCCGTCCAACCGGATAACTTTACGGAAACCCTGCTGTATATGCTGACCATGGCGGCGGGGCGAGCGCCCATGATTCCGCTCGACGAGGCGCTGCGTCCGACGTGGCTTTTCGGCAATACAGTGCATGAAGGCTGCGACCGCGGTGGGTACTACGAGCAAGCACAGTTTGGGGAAGAGTACGGCTCGCCGCTCTGCATTGTGAAGCTGGGCTGCTGGGGTCCGGTGGTGCAATGCAATGTGGGCAAGCGCGGCTGGATGGGCGGGATTGGCGGATGCCCCAATGTGGGTGGTATTTGCATCGGGTGCACGATGCCGGGATTTCCGGACAAATTCATGCCGTTCATGGATCAGCCGCCCGGTTCCCTTTTGTCATCGGCTGCGGTCCAAACATATGGCCGGGCTATTCACGCGCTGCGCCGTTTTACTTTGGCCTCGCTCAACAAAGAGCCCAGTTGGAGGCAACGGCGCCATGGTACGGGCAACCAAAACGAGGCTCGAAGGACTCCCTGAAGACGGCGGCAGGGATGCGGGTTTAAGCAGTCGGGATTGAGAGATGGCGTCGTCTGTGCGTACAAAACGGGAGCGAAATGGCAGCGCAGGACAACATCCAGCCGATCTTGAAGAGTCGCGGCAGATCATCGAAGCAGAGTCGGTGCTTCTCGACCTGGCGGGAACTTTTTTTGATGCCCCCGGTTCCGCGGGCCGGGGCGACTATTTTGGCGAAGATGAAGGAGAGCCGGCAGATGCAAGAGCTCCGAACCTCGAAGCCAAATACCGAGCGCTGCTGGAGCAGATGCCTGCCGTTGTTTTCATGGCGTATCTCGACCGCGGCATCAGCGAAGCCTACGTAAGCCCGCAGATCGAGGCTGCGCTGGGCTATTCGCGCGAGGAGTGGCTGGAAGACCCGGTCCGCTGGTACCAGCACATTCATCCTGCCGACAAGCAGCGCTGGAGCCTGGAAGCGGCGGAGATGTTTCTTTCGGGCAAGCCGCTGCGGTCGGCGTATCGTGTGATCGCGCGCGATGGCCGCGTGATCTGGTTCCACTGCGATGCGCGGATGAAACGACGAGAGGACGGGCGTCCCTGGTTCATTCACGGCGTCGCGTTTGATATCTCCGATCTGAAGCGGGTGGAAGAGGAGCTTCAGGAAGAGCGCAACTTCGTGTCGGCGATTCTGGACACGGTCGGGGCACTGGTGGTTGTGCTCGATGATGAGGGCCGGATTCTGCGTTTCAACCCGGCGTGCGAAATCATCACCGGGTATTCCATGGAAGAGGTTCGGGGCAAGTGCATCTGGGATTTGTTTCTCGTTTCGGAGGAAGCCGAGCGCTTTCGGGCGATCTTCGAGGTGCTGAGGACGGATCTGCTTCCGCAGGATTATCAAAGCAGCTGGTTGACGAAGCACAGCGAGCAGCGACTGATTGCATGGACGAGCACACTCCTGCCGGGTAGCGGAGAGACTTCAAATTACGTCATCGCGACCGGGATTGACATTACGGAACGGAAGCAGCTGGAAAAGGCGATTCTCGAGATCAGTGCAAGGGAACAGCGTCGCATAGGGCAGGACCTGCATGACGGATTGGGACAGCACCTGACAGGGATTGCCTTTATGGCAAAGGTTCACGAAGCAAGGCTTGCGGAGCAGAAGCGGTTAGAAACTGATGACGCGGCCAAGATCGTCAAGCTGGTCAACGAAGCGATTCACAAGACGCGTGAGCTGGCGCGCGGTCTATTGCCGGTGGTCTCCGAGTCTCACGGGTTGATGTCGGCTCTGCAAGTGTGGACGGCAGAAGTGGAAGACCTGTTTGGAGTATCATGCCGCCTGCGGTGTGAATCGCCGGTTCTGATTCACGACGTGACGACGGCCACCCACCTTTATCACATCGCGCAGGAGGCAGTGAACAACGCAATGAAGCACGGGGCCGCGCGCAAGATTGTCGTTGAGTTGAAAACGGAGCAGGGGCGAGGCCGGATGGCGGTCTACGACGACGGCAAGGGCATTGCTGAAGGTCCTGAAAGAACGCAAGGCATGGGTCTGCATATCATGCACTATCGGGCGGGAATGATTGGCGGAGCGCTTGAGGTGCGGCGAGATTCAGCGGGCGGGACAGTAGTGGCTTGCAGCTTTCCCATGAACGGGAGCGAATAGACGCTATATGACGGAGTTCTCCAGACAGAACGGCGCGACAGAGATGAAGAAGAAAAGTGTCTTCATCGTGGATGACCATCCCCTGTTGCGCAAGGGCCTCGCGTTGTTGATCAATCGCGAAGCCGATCTCACCGTTTGCGGAGAAGCTGAAGAAGCGCTGAGCGCCATGAAGGGAATCGCCGAGAATAAACCGGACATCATGATGGTTGATATTTCGCTGAACGGTCCGGATGGGCTGGACCTGCTAAAGAATATTCGGGCGCTCTATCCTGATCTGCCGGTGCTCATCCTCTCGATGCATGACGAGTCCATTTACGCGGAACGCGCGCTGCGGGCCCGTGCCAACGGCTACATCATGAAGCAAGAAGCTACGGAGAAGGTCCTCGTCGCCGTTCGGTGCATTTTGAGTGGCGAAATCTATCTCAGCGAGCGGATGTCGAGGAAGTTGCTTCATCAATACATCAGTGGCCCGACGACGGAAACGACGTCGCGACTCTCCGCGCTTTCCGACCGCGAGCTTGAGGTCTTCCGGTTAATCGGCGAGGGACGCGGCACCCGGCAGATCGCCGACAAGCTTCACATCAGCGTCAAGACTGTCGAAACGTACCAGGCGCACATCAAAAGCAAACTATCTCTGCGCAGCGGTCGCGAGCTGGTGCAGCACGCTATCCAGTCAAAGATCAGCGAAAAAGCCCAGTAAGGTCGTCAGGGAATCCCCGATAGACCTCTAAGTGTTTTGTACTAAGCGAAAATCGGGCTAGGCCTGCTTGTTATCCCTTCATTGCCTCTGTTTCCATGACTTGTCTGGCAGCGGAGCAGCCCACGGTGCTTTCGCTCCAATCTATCCAGTTAAGAAAGACCTACATCCGACAGGAGGAACCGGCGTTATGACAGCGAAAGCAGCAGCGCCCTACGGCCGCGTTACGCAGAAAGCACCAGCAGTCGCGGAGATACATATTCTCTGGATCACCGCCGGCCTGGGCTGCGATGGGGATTCGGTGTCAATTACCGCGGCTACCCAGCCAAGCATTGAGGACGTGCTGCTGGGGGCGATTCCGGGCCTGCCGGAAGTCCACCTGCATAATCCAGTTCTTGCCTATGAGAACGGGGATGATTTTCTCAAGTTCTGGTATCAGGCCGAACAAGGCAAGCTTGAACCCTTCGTACTGGTCGTAGAGGGTTCGATACCCAACGAGAAGATCAAGAAAGAGGGCTACTGGGCGGCTCTCGGAACGAATCCCATCACAGGCCAGCCAATTACCACCAACGAATGGATTGATCGTCTCACTCCGAAGGCTCTCGCAGTGATCGCCTGCGGCACCTGCGCGACCTACGGGGGCATTCATGCCATGGAGGGAAATCCCACCGGCTGCATGGGCCTCGCCGACTACCTGGGGTGGGACTGGAAGTCTAAGGCGGGGCTGCCGATCGTGAACGTGCCAGGCTGTCCTGTTCAACCGGATAACTTTATGGAAACGGTGCTGTATCTGCTGTATCAGGTGGCGGGGCTTGCGCCGATGATTCCTCTCGATGATC
This sequence comes from uncultured Acidobacteriaceae bacterium, assembly GCA_963721995.1. Lineage (GTDB taxonomy): Bacteria > Acidobacteriota > Terriglobia > Terriglobales > Acidobacteriaceae > Silvibacterium. The sequence continues at coordinate 13,013 of CAVRNK010000054.1, forward strand.
AGCTCAGGCCGACATGGTTGTTTGGGAGGACTGTGCATGAGGGTTGCGACCGCGCGGGCTACTACGAAAGCGGCGACTTCGCTACTACTTACAGCTCTCCGAAATGCATCGTGAAGCTGGGCTGCTGGGGTCCGGTGGTGAACTGCAACGTGCCAAAGCGCGGCTGGATGGCCGGCATTGGAGGCTGCCCTAACGTGGGCGGTATCTGCATCGGCTGCACCATGCCCGGTTTTCCGGATAAGTTCATGCCGTTTATGGATGAGCCGCCGGGGGCAAAGCTTTCCAGCACGGCAATTGGCGTCTATGGCAAAGCAATTCGTGCCCTGCGTTCGATAACCAACGATACGGTGAACAAAGAGCCGAAATGGCGGCATCCGCGCGCCGAACTTACTACGGGCTATCATCCCAGATCCTTCTAACCAACCCTGCTAACTCACTCAAGGAGTCAATAAGATGGGCACGATTACTGCGGAACGCAAAGAAGAAGCCAGCCAGCCGAGCCAGTTAGTAGAGATGAATTGGGATCCTATTACCAGGATCGTCGGCAGTCTCGGGATTTTTACCAAGATTGACTTTGGCAAGCGCAAGGTGGCGGAGTGTCATAGCACATCTTCTATCTTCCGCGGCTACAGCATCTTTATGAAGGGCAAGGACCCGCGAGACTCGCACTTCATCACTAGCCGCATCTGTGGCATTTGCGGTGACAACCATGCGACATGCGCGACCTATGCGCAGAACATGGCGTTTGGAGTGAAGCCTCCCGCAATGGCCGAGTGGATTGTGAATCTGGGCGAGGCCGCAGAGTACATGTTCGATCACAACATCTTTCAGGACAACCTGGTTGGTGTGGACTTCTGCGAGCAGATGGTGAAGGAGACGAATCCGGGGGTGTGGGAAAAGGCGGAGAAGACGGCTTCGCCACACGCTGAACTTCACGGTTACCGCACCATCGGCGACATCATGAAGGCGCTTAATCCGTTCACGGGCGCGTTCTATCGCGAAGCGCTGCAGATGAGCCGCATGACCCGCGAGATGTTCTGCCTGATGGAAGGGCGGCATGTGCATCCGTCGACGCTTTATCCGGGTGGCGTGGGAACAGTCCCGACGGTTCAGCTCTTCACCGATTACATTGTCCGACTGATGAAGTACGTAGAGTTCATGAAGAAGGTAGTTCCGCTGCATGACGACCTCTTCGATTTCTTCTATGAAGCCCTCCCCGGTTACGAAGAGGTCGGGCGGCGGCGGATTCTTCTCGGCTGCTGGGGCTCGTTTAACAATCCTGATGTCTGCGACTACACCTACGAAAGAATGACGGACTGGGGCCGGGGCATGTTTGTAACTCCCGGTGTAGTGGTGGACGGCGAACTGGTTACTACGGATCTGGTCGATATCAATCTGAATATCCGAATTTTGCTGGGCAGCTCGTATTACGACGACTGGCAGAATGCGGAGACTTTTGTGAAGAAGGACCCGCTGGGGAATCCTGTTGATCAGCGGCATCCGTGGAATCAGTCGACCTATCCCAAGCCGCAAAAGCGGGATTTTACGGGCAAGTACACGTGGGTGATGTCTCCGCGCTGGTATGACAAGCGGACAGGCGACTATCTCGCGCTCGACACGGGTGGCGGTCCAATCGCGCGCTTCTGGGCGACAGCGTTGGCTGGAATCGTGGACATCGGATATCTCAAGGCGACCGGGAATAGCGTCAAGATCTACCTTCCCAAGACCATGTCGCTGCCCGAGGTCGAGTTCGAGTGGAAGATTCCCAAATGGAGCAACGCGATTGAGCGGGATCGCGCCCGCACTTACTTTCAGGCTTATGCTGCAGCAGCGGCGCTCTATTTTGCCGAGCAGGCGCTGGCGGAATTACATGCCGGCAGGACGAAGACATGGAATGACTTCAAGGTTCCCGAAGAAGGGATAGGCTGCGGCTTCCATGAGGCTGTGCGCGGTGTGTTGTCGCACCACGTCGTGATTCGCAATCATAAGATCGCGAATTATCATCCGTATCCGCCGACGCCGTGGAATGCGAATCCGCGCGACAGCTTTGGCACGCCGGGGCCATATGAAGATGCGGTGCAGAACACGCCGATCTTCGAAGAGAACGGACCGGAGAACTTCAAGGGAATCGATATCATGCGGGCGGTTCGAAGCTTTGACCCATGCCTGCCGTGCGGCGTACACATGTATCTCGGAAATGGGAAGGTGCTGGAGACTCATCATTCACCGATGTTCGGGTTGCAACAGCCGTGAGCGGAAGGAGCGGGGTGGCCGACGTAACTGAATTTCAGGAGAAACTTCGACGGCTGGGGATGCTGGTCGGCGAACTCGACCAGATGCCTGGTGGCGGATCCAAAGTTGCGGCACGGGACCTGGTCCAGCTGCTGATGGAAGTCCATGGTGCTGGGTTGGAGCGGATCATGGAAATTGTTTTCGACTCTGGCGCGGCGGGGTCGGCTCTTATCGACAGGCTTGGCCAGGATCCGATTGTCCGCAACCTGCTTCTGCTCTATTCGCTGCATCCCGATGATGTGGAGACGCGCGTTGTGAAGGCATTGGATACGGCGGCAGTGCGTCTGCGTAAATTCGATGCGGAGGTGGAACTGGTCAGCGTTCAGGATGCTGCGATCCAGGTTCGTCTTCGCACCTCAGGTCGCGGCTGCGGCTCGACCACGAAGAATCTGAAGGCGATTGTCGAGGAGAGCATCTACGAACAGGCGCCTGATCTGACATCTCTTTCTATTCTCGAGCCAGAAGAGGACTCCTCGGGATTCGTCCCCATCGAGAGTCTCATGAAGCACGCACTGGGCAGGCATGCAGGCCCTCATGCAGACATGGATGGTGCCGATTGAAAGCAGGTATCGCCAGCCCGGAGAGCGATTGATTATGCCTCCAGGAACATCAGCGCCCATGGATCAGGCCTTCGCTACACTGCGCCAGTTTGCGCGCGCCAGGCGCCCCGCGGAACGTTGCGAGTTGTGCAGTCTGGAACTGGGAAGAGAACATCCCCATTTGATCGAAATTGCTTCGCGGCAGATCGTATGCGCGTGCGACGCCTGCGCGACGCTTTTCGATGCCATGGCTGGGGGCAGGTATCGGCGTGTGAGCCGCCGTGCTCAACTGTTGGCTGATTTTCAGATGGCGGACGCGGAATGGGACAGCTTGTTGATCCCGATCAATATGGCATTCTTCTTTCGCTCCAGCGTGGAGGGCAGAGTCATTGCACTTTATCCGAGTCCGGCAGGAGCGGTGGAGTCACTGCTGCCCCTCGATGCCTGGAATGCGATCGTCGAGCGGAATGCGCCTCTCAAGCAATTGCGTTCAGACATCGAAGCCCTCCTTGTCAATCGTGTCGGACATGGCCGGGAGTTATCGCATGCCGAGTACTACATCGCACCGATCGATGAATGTTATCGGCTCGTCGGCCTGATTCGCGCGAACTGGAAAGGGCTTTCGGGAGGCAACGAGGTGTGGACGGAGATCGGGCGATTCTTCTCCGATTTGAGATCGCGGTCAGATGTCGTGAGCGGGGAAGCGCCATGCCTGATCTGAACTTCAAGGTCGAAGAGGCGGCGGTTGTTCCGTTCGCGATTGCTCCCACGCTGGCTCTGAAGCTTTGCATTGCCAACGCATATCCTGCCGAGGCGATTCACACGGTGGCGCTGCGCTGCCAGATCCAGATCGACGTGACGCGCCGTCGGTATGCCGCAGAGGAACAGGCGAGCATGCGCGATCTCTTTGGCGAGCCGGAGCGATGGAGCCAGACGCTGCGGAGTCTATTGTGGACGCATGTCAGCGTCGTCGTGCCGGGCTTCACGGGAAGCACAGTTGCCGAGCTTCCGATCCATTGCACTTTCGATTTCAACGTCGCTGTCACGAAGTATGTTGAAGGCTTGACGGGTGGAGAGATACCGCTCAATCTCCTGTTCAGCGGAACGGTGTTTTATGCGGGTCCCGACGAGGTGTTGCAGGTGGCGCCGATTTCGTGGGAGAAGGAGGCGCGGTTCAGCCTGCGGGTTAAAGTGTGGCGCGAGATGATGGACGCTTACTATCCCAACACCGCGTGGCTGAATCTGCGCCGTGACGTCTTCGATCGCCTCTATCAATACAAGATGCAGCATGGAATGCCGACATGGGAACAGGCGCTCGAGAGCGTGCTACCGGTGGAAGAGACGGTGAACTCATGAATCTCGACCAGGTGGAGAAGATCGCCGAGGCCGTCCTGTATGAGGGTTACATGCTCTATCCCTATCGAGCGTCGGCAGTGAAGAATCAACAGCGCTGGAACTTCGGAGTGCTGTGTCCGCGTGCCTACAGCGAAGCGCAGAACGGCTCGGACGCGTGGATGATGCAGACAGAATGCCTGATACAGACAAACGCTTCAACGCGGCTGGGCGTCAAGATTCGTTTTCTGCAGATCGTTGACCGTTCAATCGGGAAGCTTAAGCGGCCGGTCCGTGAGCTTCCGGACGAACCGGAGTTTGAAGTCGGAAACGAACTGAATGCTGGCGGACGGACTCATTCGTCATGGCAGGAGGCGGTGGAACGCGAGGTGATTGTGTCTCCGCTGCATCCTGCCAATTTTTTATCGCGAGAGCCTGTGCTGTTTGAGTTCTCCGCCAGCAGAGAGCTTGAACCCATTCGTGACGCGAGTGCCCTGGACGAGAATGGATTGATTGCGGGTGTTGTTCTTCGCAAATGGAAGGAGATTGCCGGGTCGGTTGAGATCGGCGTGAAAGATTGTGGGCAAGGCGTGATCAAGGTAACGGTGCGGATTCGTAACCTTACTTTGAGCGAATCGCCGCATTGTTGGAGCCGTGCTGACGCGCTGATGTATTCTCTCGTCTCCGTTCACACCATTCTGGTTTCAGAAGGCGGGCAGTTTGTATCGCTGCTCGATCCTCCGCAGGAGTGGCAGACGCTGGCCGGAGAATGCAGAAACGTCGGGACGTGGCCGGTGCTGGTTGGCGATGTGGGCGACCGGAATACGGTTTTGTCGTCGCCCATCATTCTGTATGACTATCCGCAGATCGCTCCTGAGAGTCCGGGCAGTCTTTTTGACGGCACAGAGATCGATGAGATTCTTTCGCTGCGGATTCTGGCCATGACGGACGAAGAGAAGCGTGAGATGAGGCATTCGGACGAGCGGGCACGCCAGATACTCGAACGCACGGAGAACATGCCGCCAGAGCAGTTCATGAAGCTCCACGGTGCATTGCGCGGACTCCAACCAGTGGACATGCATAGGAATGCGGAGGCGAGATGAACGAGTGGGAATGGCAACTGCTCGAGGATAAGGCGCTCATCGATCATCTTGTGATATCAGGAGCAGAAGTCAGGACAGGCGATCGGGTTCGTCTCTTTCCGCATAAAGGCGGAGATGTGCTGGATATTGCGCTGCGCGGGCAGATGGCAACGATTGAGAGCATTGAGCAGGATTACGAAGGCAAGTCGCATGTGTGCGTCGTCCTTGATGATGATCCTGGGCGCGACATGGGTCTGCTTCGTCAGCCGGGGCACCGGTTTTTCTTTGATGCGTCCGAAGTGGAGCCGCTCCCGCCGGATGAGCAACGTCGCGACAATGTCGTTGAGAAGCCAAGTGTGCTGGTTGCTGGCATCGGCAACATCTTTTTGGGCGATGACGGCTTTGGAGTGGAGGTAGCGCAGCAGCTCGCTCGGCGTGATCTTCCGTCTTCGGTGAGAGTCGCTGATTTTGGGATACGCGGATTTGATCTTGCCTATGCGTTGCAGGACGGGTATGAGACAACCATCCTGATCGATGCTTTTCCGCATGGGCTGGCGCCGGGCACAGTGTATGTGGTGGAGCCGGATCTGAATGACCTCAATGCTTCGTTCGCACAGGCGAACTTTGTCGAGCCCCACGCCATGAATCCGATGAATGTGATTCGTATGGCGACGGCTATGCATGGACCGCTGAAACGAGTACTGCTGATTGGGTGCGAGCCGGAAACGTTTGGCGGCGATGACGGCCAGATGGGCTTGAGTGGATCTGTTCAGGCCGCAGTGCCCGAGGCGGTGAACGTTGTCGAAAGACTCGTCGATGAAATTCTGAACGCAGGTCAATCAAAGGCGGCCCGCTAATGGTTTGGGAGTGAAAGGAGATTTGCCTATGGAACTGCTGGGAACCAACGCTAATGGAAACGGAGTGGATAAGGATACGCTTTACATGCTCGGGGGCGTTGCGCTGATGATCTTTGGTGCGGGATTGATTCTCTCCAATCCCGTCGTCCGGCGCTATATGGGGCAGCTCGGAATGGGCAATCTGGCTAACGCGGCGTTGCCTGATTTTGAGCGGTACTTGAAGCTGCGGGCAATGTGAGTGGAATGACTGAAAGTTCTACAGAGGCTGATAAAGCCACGGCGACGGTTGCTTTTAATTATCTGATCGATGGCCGGGCAAGCCGGTTCACCGTGCGCGCATTTGCCTCAGGAATGCTGGCTGCGATAGGTCACAATCCAACCATCGGCATTCGCGACTTCAGTGGTGAGATGAGCTTCGATCCTCAAAAGGCTGAGGCTGGTTCTTTCAGGCTTGGCGTGAAGGCTGCGTCGCTCAGCATTCAGGACGATGTAAGTGAAAAAGATCGGCGCGAGATGGAGCGCCTTATGAGCCAGGACGTTCTGGAGACGGCGAAGTTTCCGGAGATTCACTACGAAGCATCTGACATTACTGTGACGAGGGTCTCGGAAATGCTCTATTCGGCTGCGCTCAACGGAGAGCTTACCCTGCACGGGGTAACTCGGCGCCAACCGATCAATGCACGCATCACGTTATTGGGGAGTATGCTTAGGGCCTCCGGCGATTTCACACTGGACCAGACGGATTACAAGATCAAGCTGGTTTCGGTTGGCGGGGGCATGCTTAAGGTGAAGGACGAGCTTAAGTTTTCCTTTGAAATCGTGGCTCGCCAGCAGGAATGAGAGGAATCGGCTGAATGTGCTTAGCAATTCCAGGCAAGA
>CAVRNK010000055.1:0-50744 GCA_963721995.1 uncultured Acidobacteriaceae bacterium
GATTCGTGCGAAAGCTCTGCTCCGCTCCCTGATGCAGGTATGTCCGCTTGTAATACGCCGGGAAGACCGCGGTGAGGAAACGTTTCTGGTCCCGCCAGCGCCTGTTGTAGTCTTCCTCGCACTCTTCCATGTCACGTTTTTCCGCGTAGTCTCCAACGTATTCGGCTGCTGCCCGGGATATCACATGGGGCTGGTCAGTGTAGAGGAAATACTCTTTCTTGTTGTCTTCGTAAGGTTTGGGCGTAACGTAACAGGGCTCATTGCTGCCACGAAGCCGATGATCTTCGTCCATCGGATGATTCGCGCCGCAGTAATTGATAATCCCAACGTTCGGATTTGCCTCCATGACCTGAATCGTATTTTTTAGATAATCCGGAGGTCCAAAACATTCACAGTCATCCTGCACGATCAGGATATATTTCCCGTTGCAGTGACGAATACCGTTATTGTTGTTCGCTCCCAGGCCGCGATTCTTTGGCATAAGTGCGAACACATCGGCTGGCAGCGTACGTATCTGAGCCTGAATCGCGGGCCCGCTGCCGTCATCGGCAATCACCAGTTCCAGCCGCGCATAGTCCGTATTTTGACGGAAGCTCGCCACAGTCTTTTTGAGAAGGTCGAACCGCTTGTACGTGATGAAAAGTACGGAAACCAGCGGCCATTCGAAATCAGTCATACTTTTGTCCATAACATCTGTCAGCTGGCAGAATTATCCGCCGCTGCGGGTTCTCTGTAACTCGGGTTGATCTTTTTGCGCAGATGTAACAATGCGCTGTTGGAAAAAGCGCCAGACATAGTTACGATCCGGGCCGCCCATTATCTTAAACCCAGGACGCTATGTTCTGGCAAATGTGCCAGGCTCAGACCAATCAGGTCAATGAAATGCGCGGCGCAATCAAAAGATGCACCTGCACGAGCAATCTAAACGCGGCCGGCCGGCGCCGGCGGCGCGAGTCGATCGCCTCGCGGTGTTTGCCAGGTAGGCGTACGATGTTCACTGTGACATATTGGCGGGTTCGGATCAGGATAACGGGCTGCGGAAGGGGCATGATCACCAGCCCCCGAGCGTAATTCCTCTCAACCGGCCGCTCCGGAAAAGGCCGTGATCACCCTGAACTGCTCGCTGGCCTAGCGCACGATGCGCAGTTTTTCCAGTGTATTCACACTTCTCTGCACGGCCGCCCTGCCCAATTTAAAAACCGGATTAGCATGTTTCACCAGCAGCGGCTTCGCTGGCATGAGAAATCTCGCTACCTTATATCGGAAACGGGTCGTGCGAAAACTTTTCTGCTGTGCGACTCCCTCATTACTGAAGACCTTCATGTAATAGCCTGGAAAGACCGCCGTGAGGAACTGCGTCTGGCGCTTCCAGCGAAAGTTATAGTCGGTCTCGCACTTTTCCATGTCCCGATCTTCAATATATGGACCGATCGCGTCCAGCGATGTTCGCGACCGAAGATGCGGCTGGTCGCAATAAAGAAACTCTTCCTTGTCACTGCCGTCGTGCGCACGCGGAGTTACATAACAAGGCTCGGCGCTTCCCTTCAGCGGCAGATTCACGTCCGCGGGATGCGGAGCTCCGGCAAAATTGATAAACCCTAATTGCGGATTCGCCTCGAAAACCGATACAGCATTGGTCAGATAGTCAACCGGTCCGCGGCACTCCCAGTCATCCTGCAGCATCAGGATATATTTTCCGCTGCAGTGGCGAATCCCGTTATTGTTGTTCGCCCCCAGGCCGCGATTCTTTGGCAGAAGCGCGAATACATCGGCTGGCAGTGAACGAATCTGAGCCTGAATCTCGGGTCCGCTGCCGTCATCGGCAATCACCAGCTCCAGCCGCGGATAGTCCGTATTTTGGCGAAAGCTCTCCACAGCCTTCTTGAGAAGATCGATCCGTTTGTACGTGACGAAAAGCACGGATACCAGCGGCCATTCGATGTCAGTCATCCTTGGTCGTCCCTTAGGCAGGAGTCAGCTGGCTGAACCATCCGCCGCTGCTGTTTCTGTAATTCGGGTTGATCTTTTGCGCAAACGTAACAATGCGCTGTTGGCAAAGCGCCGGACATCCTTGCGATCCTGATCCTTCATCATCAGGAACCAGGCCAGGACGCCATACACTGCCGCAAACGTGCTGAGCTCTGCCAGCAGGCCCATGAAATGCCGGCGCGCAATCAAAACATGCGCATGGACGGCGAGCCCGCAGGCGGCCGCCGCGGCCAGAGGCACGATCGATCGAAGCGCGCTGTTCGCCAGCACTGCTGCAGTATTCAATGTAAGTTCCTGGTTGATCTTGCGGATCAGGATCACCAGTTGCGGCAGCAACACAATCACCAGTGCCAGCGTGATCCCTCCCAGTCCCAGGTGCTTGCCAAGGTAGAACGCCAGACCGAAATTGGCGATGCCCTGCACAAATGCCGTCATGGAAAGCAACCGAATCCACCCGAAGATGAACGAAAACAGAATGACCAGTTTCTGGATGGCATTCACCACGCAGAAGGCCGCCAGCGATGCGGTCAGGAGCGTTCCTGCGTATTGCCCCGCGCCCACCCAGGTCACCACAAGATCCTTATTGAAGATCAACACGCAGACTGCCAGCGGCAGATTGAAAAGCAGCAATAGACGGCAGAGTCGAACGAATACCTCGCGCACTTTGCCGTACTCTTTTCGCCCGTAGAGCTCGTTCACCGCCGGGCTCGCCGCCTCCGTCATGCGGTAAATCATGTTATAGACCGTCGTCGTCGGCATCTGCGTCGTGTAGAAGCTGCTCGCGGCCGCCGCGCCATTCGTTAACCCGGCAAGCATGTTGCCCGAGGTGAAGAACAGCATGTTTCCTGCGTTGAGAAACGCTGTATGGCCTCCAAATCCCAGCATCTCCCGCAACAGCGCTTTGTCCGGGACACCCCAGGCCGGCCTGAACCCAGGATTCATTTTGCGGAAACGGGTGCGGTAAAGGAGGAAGCCGATTCCTTCCGCAACGGTCCCTGAAAGCATGAGGCCGAAGAGTCCCGCGCCGGCCAGCACAAAGCCGAGCGATGCCACGGTGCGAAGCACGCCGGACAGCGCTCCGATGAGATTGGTTGCGGCTATGTCCTGCGTCGCAGTTGAAGCTGCTGAGTAAGCAACCAGCGGTGTGCGCACTACCGACCAGACGGCAATGACAAAGAGGGCGTGTTTTGCTTCAAGCGCAACACCGGGGCTGAGATGGAACAGTCGGCCAACAAAGAAGCTGAAAACAACAACGAGCGACGCAAATGCGCTGTATGTCACCAGCAACATCGTGCGCGCGGTGATGAAGATATTACGAAATCGTTGCCCGTTGTCGTCGAGTCCGCTTGCCTGAGCGAGAAATCGCTCCAGCGACCATGAGCCGGCGATATCCACCAGCATCAGAAAGCCGAGAGTCTGCATGATCGCCGCATATGCGCCCAGCGTCTCCCGCCCGGCAACCCGCAGAACAATCGGAGCCAGCAGAATCTGTACAAGAATTTGCGTGCAGTATTGGACAATAGATGCGGCAAAGCCCTTGGCTGCTCTTGCGCTGCGGCTCATTCTTTAATGAAACTCCGTAGTTTATCGAAGACAGCAACCAGATGATTGGAGCCGCCATTGGGCCCGCGGCCGAGTCAGGATTGGAAAATCACGTGGTGCCCTGTCATCGTTAACTCAACGGGCACGTGTTGCGAAGCTGCTTTACTGATTATATACGAGGAGCTCGATCCAGAACCCTGTTCGGTATCTGTCTATAACTCGCAATTGCCTCGGCCGCCACAGTGTGAGATTCTCGATATAGATGCTTGTCCCATGTCTCTGAACGACGGACGCTGGCGGCTGTATCGCACACAGGTTTGAAGCAATTTTCCACCGAACCAGACGGCGACAACTCAACGCTAAAGTTTTTTAAGGAGCAGAATGGCGACGGGCGAACCTCGTTACAACGAACTCGACTCTCTTCGTGGACTGGCAGCCGTCACAGTTGTTTTTGGTCATCTTGAGGCACTCGTATTCGACGCGCCCGTTGTTCCCGGCTCAGGTTGGACCCACTGGCGGCATATCCTTGAGCTCATCAACCGCACCCCTCTGACCTTCATCATGGGCGGCGGCTCCGCTGTGCGCTTCTTCTTTGTGCTCAGCGGCTTCGTATTGATGCTTCCATATCTGCGCCACAAAGAAAATCCATATGCTCCCTATCTCGTAAAGCGCATCTGCCGCATCTATCTTCCCTATCTTGCCGCGGTGGCCATTGCCATCCTCGGAAATGCACTGCTCGGCGGGCATCCGCTTCCGGGATTCGGTGGATCGGCCACCGAGACATGGTCAGAGCCCGTGTCCGCAAAGGTGGTACTGCAGCACATCGTCATGCTCGGGAGCTTTCCCGTTAGCCGCTTTAATCAGGTGCTCTGGTCGCTCGTACAGGAGATGCGCATCTCCATCTTTTATCCGCTCATCGCCATCGCAGTTTTGAGGCTTAGCCCCCGTTCCCTGCTCGCGCTGGTCGTTGCGATTGAGGGAACCCTGTGGATGTTGACTCTGTTTTTCCCGCACGTCGATATCGTCGGGTCGTCCAGTTTTCTGGCCACGATTCACTGGTCCAGTATGTTCATCCTGGGTGCATATCTCGCGCTCCGTCGTGAACAGCTCAGGACCTGGATGGCATCTCTCAGCCCGTTCAAAAAAGCGGCTTTGGCCCTCGTCACCTTCCTCCTGTACTCGATGGGGATAAAGACTCTGTGGGGCTGGCAGTTTCAGGTTCACGTCATGCAGCACATCGCGCACCTGCCGCTGGTCGCACGCTTCACCACGCCTGCGTTCCTGGGCTATGTGCCTCGGTGGCTGGGAGACTGGATCGCCGCCTTCGGTGCCGCCGTCGCCATCTGTTTCGCCCTCACCGACCGCCGCACCAAAGCTGTGCTCAATCACAATCTTGTTTTGTGGACGGGTCGAGCCTCGTACAGTCTTTACCTTGTCCACGCGACGGTGCTGTTCGCTCTTGCCTACACACTCATTGGCACCAGGTATGTCTACCTGCTCGCGCCACTCTACTTCCTGCTGACGATCCTAGCGACCGCCGCGTTCTACCGCGGCGTGGAAGTACCGACCATGAATCTAGGGAGAGAGTTGGCACGCAGGATGAGGAAGACTCGACCGGTTGTGCAAGAGGCTCCGGTGCCAACCACCGTCGCCAGCTGAACAGGAAACCGTCTACATCTTGTATCGGCCCAGATCCTCGTCGTTCAGGCTTTCGAGCCACTTGCGTACATCCTGTGACGAGGCCTGCTCAGGATTGGGAAGCACCTTGGCGGCGCGCAGTACTTCTTCGTCCACAAAGATCGGGCAGTCCGTGCGCAGCGCGAGCGCAAGTGCGTCTGAGGGGCGGGAATCGAGCGCTACGACTTCCCCGTTCTGCTCCATCCATATCACAGCGTAGAACGTGTCGTCCTTAAGTTCTGTCACCACAACGCGCTGCACGTGAGCATTCAAGCCGTGGATGAGGTTTTTCAGCAGGTCATGCGTCAGCGGTCGTGGCGTCTGTGACTTCTCCACCTCCAGCGCAATTGCATTTGCCTCATACAATCCGACCCATATCGGCAGCAGCGCTTCGCTTTGCGGATCCTTCAGCAGAACGATCGGCATGTTCGTGGAGGGGTCGACCATGAGACCGCGAATTTTCATTTCGATTTCCATCGCTGACCCTCTTAAACAGCCTCGCCGACCAGGCTGTTGGGAAAACTCTGAGTGACGCGCACAGGGAGATAAGATCCCTGCGCAGGCAATATGGGCTGCTTCGTCGTAAAATTCAGCGTCTTGTTTTGCGACGTCCGCCCCACAATCTGTCCACGCGCAGAATTGTAGCCCTCAACCATGACTTCCAGCACCTCGCCGACATGCTTGGCGTAGTTTGCTCTCTGCGTCTCCCGCTGGCGGTCAAGTAACACTTGCAGTCGCAGAGACTTCTCTTCCTCGGCCACGGAATCCGGCATCTCGAGCGCCGGCGTATTCGGCCGGGGAGAGTACTTGAAGCCAAATACCGCGTCGTATTGCACCTCTGCAAGCAGATCCATCGTCGCCTCCAAATCCGCCGGCGTCTCCCCCGGAAACCCGACAATAATATCCGTCGTCATGCTGATCGGCCGCCTCGCCGCCTTGATCCACGAGACGCGCTCCAGATACTGTTCGCTCGTATATTCGCGCTGCATCAGCTTGAGCACACGCGACGACCCGCTCTGCACGGGCAGATGCACGTGATCGCACAGCGACGGAACCGCGTCGATCGCGTCGACAATGTCTTTTTTAAAATCCCGGGGATGCGAAGTCGTAAACCGCACCCGCCGGATGCCGGGAATCTCCCCGACCGCCGCCAGCAGTTCCGCGAAGCTCCGCTTCCCTTCCGTGTCGCGATACGAATTTACATTCTGGCCGAGTAGCTGAATCTCCGTGTAACCCGCATCCGCCATGCGCCGTGCTTCGGCGAGCACCGAGGTCGACGTCCGGCTCCGCTCTTTGCCGCGCGTGTAAGGAACCACGCAGTACGCGCAGAACTTGTCGCAGCCTTCGATGATCGTGATGTAACCCCGATGCGGATTCGACCGCGCCGTGAACTCCGTCTCGAATGTCTCCTCGGTCTGGCGATCGTCGAGTCCGGTAATCCGCTTGGTTCCCTGCTGCAGCTGAACCAGCATTTCCGGCAGCCGGTTATACGAGGCCGATCCCGAAACGATCGATACATAAGGTGCGCGCTCAAAGATGCGCTCACCCTCTTGCTGCGCGACACAGCCCAGCACCGCGAAGCGCTTGCCCTGCTTGTGCAGCGCTTTGTAGTCGTTAAGCCGGTTGAAAACCTTCTGCTCCGCCTTGTCGCGAATCGAACACGTGTTGTAGAGGATCAGGTCCGCCGCCTCTTCCGTCTCGACGCGCGTATAACCCTGGTGCTCCAGCGTCCCGATCACTTTTTCCGAATCGTGGACGTTCATCTGGCAGCCGAAAGTTTCGATATAGAAGGTTCGCCCGCGCGCAGCCTGCTCCAGTTCTTCGGCGGTCGCGTCGGGCGTTACGAAAGTTGCCATATTCAAACCTAAGTATACCGCCATAAACAAAGCCCAGACTCAAGCCACACGCGGCAGGGTACAGTGTCTTCATGGATCTACCCGGAATGGACCTCCCCGGACTTGAAGAGCTCCGCTGTGCAACCGATCTGGTGCGCACGGTGATGCCCTCCACGCCCACTTACAGCTGGCCGCTGCTCAACGCGCGCACTGGTGCTGAAGTGTGGGTAAAGCATGAAAATCACTCCCCGGTCGGCGCATTCAAGTTGCGCGGCGCGACCGTGTACATGGATTGGCTCACCCGCGAGCACCCCCATCTCACTGGCGTCATCGCCGCAACACGCGGAAATCACGGACAGGGTGTGGCACTCGCCGCCCGCAGGCGGGGATTGACCGCAACCATCGTGGTCCCGCACGGCAACAGCCGGGAGAAGAATCGCGCCATGCAGGCACTCGGCGCCGATCTGATCGAGCACGGCGACGACTTCCAGGCTGCGCTCGAGTACGCCACTGAGCTCGCAGCCCCGCGCGGGCTGCACAAGGTGCCATCGTTCGATCGCCTGCTCGTAGTCGGTACCGGCACCTACGCCCTGGAGATGTTCAAGACCGCACCCGAGCTCGACACCGTCTTCGTCCCCGTCGGCCTGGGCTCGTCGATCTGCGGAGTCACCGCGGCCCGCGCCGCCCTGGGGCTCAGGACAAAGATCGTGGGTGTAGTCGCTGCAGCATCTCCCGCATATGCATTGTCCTTCGCCGCCGGCAGTGTCGTACCTCATGCAGCGGGAACAAAGATCGCCGATGGTCTCGCCTGCCGACTGCCCGTTGAGGAGGCGCTCGAAGTAATTCTCAAAAACGTCGACCGCTTTGTCGAAGTAAGCGAGGAAGAGATTGCAGGCGCGATACGTGCCGTCTACGAAGACACCCACAACGTAGCTGAGGGCGCAGCCGCAGCTTCCATCGCCGCAGTGCTCAAGGAGCGTGACGCCGTCCGGGGCAAGCGCGTCGGTGCGGTACTCACCGGAGGCAACGTCGACCGCGAAGTCTTTCAGCAGGCTCTGAACCAGGCATGAACGACGGGGGCATGAACGACGAGGGGCATGGGCGACGGGGCATGAGTGCGAAGAAGCTCGTGCCCCTTCAGCACGGCACCCTGAACCACTGCTTCGGCTGCGGACAGGAGAACCGTACCGGCCTTCGTCTCAAATTTTTCGTCGACGACGAGCATCGCATCGTATGCCACGTACGCGTCCCGCGGCGCTTCGAAGGTCCTCCCGGCCACGTACACGGAGGCGTCATCGCGACACTCCTCGACGAAGCCATGAGCAAGGCCAACCGCCAATTCGGCATCGTCGCGATGACCCGGCACATAGAAGTCGAATATCTGAAACCCGTGCCCTTGCTCACGACTCTGGAGTTAAGCGCGACGCACATCAGCGCCATCGGACGCCAGCATCGTTGCGAAGCGCAGATAGCCGACGGGTCAAACAGGGTTCTGGCGAGAGGCAAGGCGCTGTTCATCGCAGTCGATCCCGCCACCATCCTGAAGCCGAAACCGGAAAGCCCCGGAACTAATCCCGACAGCTAGACCTGGGCAGCCGTCTCCGCCGACTTTGATTTACTGGAGCGCGCAGCCGACCCCATCACCCAGGGCTTGATCCAAGCTCTTATCGCATCCGTGCGCTTCTCAAAGAAGAACCACACCACCTGCGCGTAGATCATCACCACCGCAAATATGGCCGCCCCCTCAAGCTCCGACTGCGCATTTGGAAGTTGCCGCACATGCGCCATCCACGCCGCGATGAAAACCAGCAGCGGAACGTGCACCAGGTACAGGGTGTACGACGAGCGCGAAAGCGCGTGCGCCGTCCAGTTGTAAGCCTTGGGCATCGGCGTTCGCGAGCAGCTTAGGACTACATAAATCAGTCCCGTAATCGCTATGCCGAGAACGTAATCCGCGATTGGATTGTGAGTCTGCTTGCACCATGCAAGCGTCGCGCAGCACGCGAGTATGGCTGCAACCATCAGCAGTCTCCGCACCAGCACGTTCTCGGCGGGCAGGTGCGGCAGATAATGGATCGCCACTCCCATCAGCCAGATGATTCCCATCAGCGCGATCGGCGGCCGCATGAACGCCACGACCGCAACCAGCAGCACGCCATTCACCAGTCGCAGTGGTACCGACCGTCCGCGCCACAACGCCAGGGCCAGAAACGGAAACGCGATGTAGTACCAGAACTCGTTAGCCAAGCTCCACAGCGGCCCGTTCGAGCCGAAGGTCGGCACGTAAATTCCCTGCAGGAACGCGTAATTCCCAAACATGATCGGAAGGGTCAGATGGCTGCTGGCCCTGAATACCAGCTCATGCGCACCGGTATGGCCGCCATAAATGCCGCCCTCGCCAAACAGGTGAACCCCCGCCACATCCAGCAGCCCGCCCAGCACCAGCGCAGGAACCAGCACCGTGTAAAGGCGCGTCATACGGTTCAGCAGATAGCTCCGCCACGACCATCGGTCGAGAGCGAAGGAGCGCAGCACGCTGCCGCCCACCAGGTATCCGCTCAACACGAAAAACACGACCACCCATTGATGTCCCAGCCCGGTCGCCAGGTACCCCGCCGCCAGCAGCGGATTGTGATGCGGCACCTTCGGATAGTCCTGAAAGAAAAAATCTCGCAGGTGACTGAAACACACGCCCACCGCGGCAATCCCTCGCAGCGCATCCAGATGCACAGAAGCCGCTCCGTGCGGGCTGCGGAGATGCGATGGCGCGTGGCCAGGGGGATTTGGCATAGGTGGATCTCCGACCGTTTTGAAAGTTGGAATCAGTTCACGTGTGCTTCTGGCAAGTGTAACAAGAAGCTCACTCGCCACAGTCCTTGAACACATCGACACCGGACGCATCATGCTCGCCGCGCCCGCGTAAACTGCCTCATGAAACTGCTAAACTGGTGTTTCAGGTTTTATCTTAGGTGAGCGCTGCCGATCCCTCGCTAGGGCGGCACTGGAGCGCTGTTTCAAACGGGAGGCCCATCATGGCAGATCACGCAGCGAAAAACGGCAGTTATTCCGACAGCAGCACCGGCTTGCGCCTCAAGGTCGGCCTGGCAGAGATGCTGAAGGGCGGCGTGATCATGGACGTCATGAACGTCGAGCAGGCAAAGATCGCCGAGCAGGCGGGAGCCGTCGCCGTCATGGCCCTCGAGCGCGTCCCCGCGATGATCCGCGCGGAGGGCGGCGTAGCCCGCATGGCCAAGCCCAGCCTTATCAAGGAAATCATTGCCACCGTTTCCATCCCAGTCATGGCCAAGGCGCGCATCGGCCACTTTGCCGAAGCGCAGATCCTGCAGCAGCTCGGCGTCGACTTCATCGACGAGAGCGAAGTGCTTACTCCAGCCGACGAGGCGCACCACATCGATAAGCACGCATTCAAAACGCCCTTCGTTTGCGGCGCGCGCGACCTCGGCGAAGCTCTGCGCCGCATCGCCGAAGGCGCTGCCATGATCCGAACCAAGGGGGAAGCCGGCACCGGAGATGTCGTCCACGCCGTAAAGCACATGCGCCAGATCGTGCAGGAAATGAGGGCGCTGACCGTGCTCAGTGAGCAGGAACTCTACCTGGCCGCTAAGGAACACCGCGCACCGTACGAACTCGTCCGCATGGTCGCGAAGACCGGCAAGCTGCCCGTTCCGAACTTCTCCGCCGGAGGCATCGCCACACCAGCCGACGCGGCTCTCATGATGCAGCTCGGCGCAGAGTCCGTCTTTGTCGGCTCCGGAATCTTCATGAAGGAGCGCGCCACGCCGCTCGACGTCTCCGTCAACGAGAAGGGCGAGCCCAACAATCCATCCGAGCGCGAAGAGGCCGAATCGCGCGCCAAGGCCATTGTCATCGCCACCACCCACTTCGACGACCCGAAGATTCTCGCCGAAGCTAGCGAACAGGTCACCGGCTCCATGAAGGGCCTCGCCATCGCCGCCATCGAAGAAAAGGAACTCCTCCAGACGCGCGGCTGGTGAGGACTGCGCGTCCAGCGGTACGCGCGTTCGGCGCTGCTTCTAGAGGCTGTTGAAGAGCGAATGCGAATCCCTCTGCTTCGGCGAACATCAAGATATTGGAACCAATGAAGGAAAGCGGAAATCAGGGAGACGCGCTCTCGGACGCACAAGCGAAGCCGTTGCTTGAACTCCCCAAGATAGGTGTCCTCGCCATCCAAGGCGACTTCGAGGCGCACGCCGCCGCCCTGCGTGAAGCCGGAGCCGAACCGGTCCTCGTCCGTAAGCCCGAGCAGCTCGACGGCATCGACGGACTCATCATCCCCGGCGGCGAATCCACCACATTCCTCAAATTCCTCGAGCGCGACGGATTCCTCGGAAGCCTTCAATCCTTCGTCCGCACACGCCCCACCTTCGGGACCTGCGCCGGCTGTATCCTCCTCGCCAAAGAAGTGACCCATCCTTCGCAGCAGAGCCTCGCAGTCCTCGACGCAACGGTCGAGCGCAACGCCTATGGGCGCCAGATCGACAGCGCCATCGAAACCTCCGCCACAAAACTCGAAGGCGGCCCCATGGAGCTCGTCTACATCCGCGCCCCGCGTATCGTGAAGACCGGTCCCGGCGTCCATGTCCTCGCCGAGCGCGACGGCTTCCCCGTCCTCGTCGAGCAGGGACACATCCTCGCCGCCACCTTCCATCCCGAGCTTTCCGCCGACCGCCGCGTGCACCGCCACTTCGTCGATCTCGTGCGCGAGCAGGCCGCCATCCGTTCCTGAGACAATCGAGATCATGCCTGCGATGCTCCTCGAAGCCCTCTGCATCGCCCAGTCGCACCTCTGGCTGCCACCCAACGGCTCACTCCACGGTCCCGCCGTCGACCGCCTCATGCGCTGGAACCTCATCGCCATCTGCATCTGCTTCTTCGCCGCGCACGTCTGGCTGATCGCCGCCATGCTGCGCCGCCGCAGGCGCGACCAGACAGCATCAACCGCTTTCCGCTGGACCCTTCTCACCGCACTCTGCGCGATGTACGTCTGGATGGCCGTCACTGCGCAGCATCTCTGGGCGGCGAGCCGTTATGCCGGCCCATCGCTCGAAGCCATGCAGGTCGAGGTCGTCGGCGAGCAGTTCCAGTGGTACTTCCGCTATCCCGGAGCAGACGCCGCCTTCGGTTCAACACGTCCCAATCTCGTAGACGCTACCGCCGGAAATCCCCTCGGCCTCGACAGTCACGACGCCCGCGGCGCAGACGACGTCGTCTCCAGCGTCCTCGTCCTCCCCGCCGGTCGCCAGGTCGACCTCCGCCTGCGCTCGATCGACGTCATCCACGGCTTCTTCGTTCCCGGCATGCGGCTCAAGGAAAACGCCGTCCCCGGACTCGTCCTCCACGTCCACTTCACGCCCACCACTACCGGAACCTACCCCATCCTCTGCAGCCAGGTCTGCGGCCTGGGCCACGAGCGCATGCAGGCAGTCCTTTCCGTCGTTTCCCCCGCCGAATTCGACGCCTGGCTCGCCGCCCGCGAGCATGCCCATGCCCGTACAGAGGCTCCTGCCCAGTGAAGGTCCGCCTCTTCACCACTCAACACCGCACCCTCGGAATTCTCTATCTCCTGCTTTCCCTCGCCGCCGTCGCCATCGGCACTCTGCTCTCGCTCGTCATGCGGATCCATCGCGTCTGGCCCGACACTCCACTTCCCTTCTACGGCCTTCTCAAGCCTGAAGATTATCTGGCCCTCGTCACCATGCACGGCACGCTGATGATCTTCTTCGTGCTCACCATCGCGCCGCAGATCGGATTCGCCAGCCTCGTCCTTCCCGAGCAGATCGGCGCCCGCAGCATGGCCTTCCCGCGCCTCAACGCCATCGCTTTCTGGATCGCACTCGCCGCCCTTCTCGTCCTGCTCAGCGCATTCTTCGTTCCCAAAGGCGCGCCCATCTCCGGATGGACCTCTTATCCCCCGCTCAGCGCCATTCCCGCCGCCGGTCCCGGCGAAGGCGCAGGCATGGACCTCTGGCTCGCCAGCATCGGGCTCTTCTGTCTTTCGTCATGGCTTGCCGCCGTCAACCTGCTGGCGACCATCCTCGGCGAACGCCGCGCCGGTATGACCTGGTCCCGCCTGCCCATGACCGTCTGGGCATGGCTCGTCACTTCCATCCTCACCCTGCTCGTCTTCGCCGTGCTCCTCGCAGCCATCGTCTTGCTCTTCTCCGATCGCCACTTCGGGTCGAGCTTCTTTATCCCCGCCGGAGATCTCATCAACGGCCGCATCGTCGGCCGCGGAGACGGCTCCCCCCTCCTCTGGCTCCATCTCTTCTGGTTTTTCGGACATCCCGAGGTCTATATCGCCGTCCTGCCCGGCATGGGGCTCGCCACTTCCCTCTTCGCCAACTTCGCCCGCCGCCGCGTCCCCGGTTACCGCGTCATGGCCGCCACGCTCATCGCCATCGGCTTCCTTGGCCTCGTCGTCTGGGGACACCACATGTTCGTCAGCGGCATGAACCCCTACGCCGGAACCGCCTTCGCCCTCACCACCATGGCCATCGCCGTTCCCTCGACCGTCGAAGTCCTCGGCTGGCTCGGCATGCTCTGGGGCGGCGGCCTGCGCTTTCCCACCCCCATGCTCTTCGCCCTCGGCTTCCTCTCCTTCTTCATCGCCGGAGGCCTCACCGGCCCCATCCTCGCCCAGCCCGCGCTCGACTCCTACCTGCACAACACCTTCTTCGTCGTCGCTCACTTCCACATGGTCATGGCCATGGCCGGATGCTTCTCCATCTTTGCCGGCATTTACTACTGGTTCCCCCTAATGACCGGGCGCCTCATGAACGAAACCCTCGGCAAGCTCCACTTCTGGCTCTCCATCATCGGCGCCTGGGGCACCTTCTTCCCCATGCACTTCTCCGGGCTCGCCGGAGAGCCCCGCCACTACGAGCGCCTCACCGGGCCCGCCACGTCCTTTTCCGGCATCGTCGCCAACGAGCGCGGCATCACCTCCGCCGCGCTGTTCCTCGCTGCCGCCCAGCTCATCTTTCTCTGGAACATCTTTTCGAGTGCCCGCCGCGGCCGCATCGCTCCGCCCAACCCCTGGCAGGCCACCACTCTCGAGTGGGCTCCCGCCACCGCGTACGCACCCATCAACCGTGGTCCGTACGAATATGAAATTGCCATGAACGAAATGAAGTTTTATCCGCAATGGGAAAGCGCATCAAAACAGGAGTAAGCTGTTCTGTAGCATTTTCGAAATTGGTGTATTCGGAACGCACAGTAATTGCGAAAATGCCGATTGTCAGGGGACCGCCATGCCCGCCACCTTTACTCGCCACCCCGTTGAGATCGAGCGCAAAGACACCGGCATAGGCGGAAAACCCCCACTCGACCGACGACCTACCGGTGGCGGAGGCGACGGCGACAACTGGGAGAATCGCCCCCATGGCCGCCGAGGCCCGCGCGAGCTCCTCACCCGCTACCGCCTCGGAGTCCTCTTCGCCCTCGCCGGCGACCTCATGTTCTTCGTCGCTCTAGTCAGCGCCTTCTTCGTGCGCCAGAGCGCCGGCCACTTCGACGCCCGCGAGAACTACGTTTCTGACTGGCACCCGCTAGCTGTCCCGCCCATCCTCTGGATCAACACCGCCATCCTCATCCTCAGCAGCCTCACCATGGAGATGGCCCGCCGCCAGCTCTTCCGCGAGATCGACGTTATGGACGAGTGGCTCGGCCTCGGCCGTCCCGCCGTCAAACGCGCCGCCCCCTGGCTGGTCGCGACCTTCATCCTCGGATCGCTTTTCCTCGCTGGCCAGTGGATCGCCTGGGAGCAGCTCGTCCAGCAGGGCTTCTACTTCAACTCGCCCGATCCCAGCAGCCACTTCTTCTATCTCATCACCGGAGTCCACGGAATCCACCTGCTGCTCGGCGTCTTCGCCCTCGCTGCAGCCCTCGGCGCGATGTTCATCCTGCGCCGCATCGAGCTCCGCCAGATCGTCGTCGACTGTACCGCCTGGTACTGGCACACCATGGGCATCTTCTGGATCTTCCTCTTCGGCCTCCTCGCCTTCTTCCAGTGAACTCGGCACGAAACTCAAAGAGCCGTCATCCTAAGCACTTAATAGGCTGTCATCCTGAGCGAAGGTCGCCGCGGCGACCGAAGTCGAAGGACCTGCTCTTCCTGCCGGATGAAGGCTTCTGGCTTTGTATCAGGGCACGGCTTCAGCCGTGCCGCAACCGGCCAAAAGGATAGGGGGCTTTAACCCCCGGTGACTTGAGTGATCTTTGTGAAGCACACCGCATAAATGTAACGTGAGTAGCTGACTGGGCATTTCACAAACATGCTTCGTATCAGGGCACGGCTTCAGCCGTGCCGCAACGGGCCAAAAGGATAGGGCTTTAGCCCCGGTGGCTTGAGTGATCTTTGTGAAGCACACCGCATAAATGTAACGTGAGTAGCTGACTGGGTGTTTCACAAACATGCTTTGTATCAGGGCACGCCTTCAGCCGTGCCGCAAAATTGGAGAAAGAAGGTGGGCTTTAGCCCTTGGTGACTTGAGTGATCTTTGTGGAGCACACCGGTGCCGCAAAATTGCGGAAAGAAGGTGGGCTTTAGCCCCTGTATGGCGAAACCTGGACGGAACGCCAGCCCAAATCAAATTCTCGGCTCTTCCCGGACATTCTTCGTCACCACAAAAACCAGCATGGGCCGAGGCCTTATTGCAGTCTGAGCGCAATGCGATGCTGTTCATCGATGTACTTCGTTCTTACGTGAAAGCGAAAAAATTCCAGGTGCATGATTTTGTGGTTATGCCCGATCATGTGCATTTGTTGACTACGGTCGAGGGCGACATGTCCATCGAGAAGGCCGTGCAATTCATCAAGGGAGGGTTTTCCTTCCGACTGAGACGGGAAACTGGATACGCGGGAGAGGTTTGGCAGCGAGGCTTTTCGGAGACACGAGTGAATGATTTGCAAAGCTACCAGGACCATCGCAGATACATCGCACAGAATCCAGTAAGTGCCGGACTTGTGCGTTCGCCTGAGGACTTCGCGTTTTGTTTCCCCGCCCTGACAAAAGCAAAAGGCGCGGGAACTGAAAGCCATCCTGAACAGCTTTCCCCCAATCCTGGCCATAGCCAGTCCTGACAACCTATGTCAACGAAGCGCTCGGGAATGCTGGCCAGAATCCTCCTCACCCTCGCCCTCGCGCTGCCCTTGTGCAGCCACGCCCAGGGCTGCAGCCTCTGCAAGGACACCACCGCCGGCTCTGCCCCGATCGTCCGCCAGTCTCTCCGCCGCGCCATCCTCATCCTGGGACTCCCCGCCGGCGCCATCTTCATCGGCATCCTTGTCCTCGCCAGAAGAATCAAGCCCCGCGAAGCCCCCGAGCCCACCAATCAGCTCTGACACAGCTGGGAACCAGAACCCGCATCCACACTCATACAAAGGTGGTATGGTGCCCGTCTGCCGACACGATATCCTTCCGGTAACGTCTCGTAAGTACCCAGCAGTCACATTACTCAGGGGCATCGAATGCCGTTTGCTGAACAACACATCCGCCGTGCGATTGAAGGCAATAAGTTCGTTCCTTATTTCCAGCCCCTGGTAGACCTTCGTGCCCGCACGATCCACGGCTTCGAAATCCTCGCGCGCTGGGACCATCCCACGCAGGGCCTTGTCTCTCCCGGCTTGTTCATCCCGGTCATCGAGCGTTGCAGCCTGATGAACAATCTGACCGCTTCACTTCTGCGTCAGGCGTTCGCCACTGCGCGGAGCCTTCCCGCCACCTTCGGCCTGTCCGTCAATTTGTCTCCCTCTCAGCTGCACGACCGCACGCTGCCGGACTTTATCCATCGGATGGCGGACGAGGCTGAGTTCGACCTGAAGCGGCTCACCATCGAGCTCACCGAGACCGCACTTGTGGACGACCTGGACCTGGCCGGCGCCGTGGCTGCTGACTTCAAAAGACTCGGCATTAAACTCGCCTTGGACGACTTCGGCATCGGCTATTCAAGCCTGCTCCATCTGCAATCGCTTCCCTTTGACGAAATCAAGGTGGACGCCAGTTTTGTCCGTTCCATGGTGCATGCGCGGCAAAGCCGCAAGATCACCGCTGCGGTCGTCAGCCTTGGTCTGAGCCTCGGATTGCAAACTGTGGCCGAAGGGATCGAAGAGCAGAACCAGGCGAATCTCCTGGCCTGGCAAGGCTGCAACCTCGGACAGGGCCATCTCTACGGGATGCCCGTTCCCGCCGCCGAGCTTCCCGGTGTGCTCGCGCAGCATCATCTCGGCGCCTGCGTCGCGGGCGAAGTGCCGGCTTCCATCGCGGACCAGTTTCTCTCGCTCGATGCCCAGCCCACCGAACGGTTTTCGCAGCTGCGCGCCATCTATGACGGCGCTCCCGTCGGGCTCGCATTCGTCAATACCAGGCTGCGTTACGTCAATCTGAATCAAAAGCTGGCGGAGATGAATGGGCAAAGCGTGGAGGCTCACCTCGGCCGCCCGGTCTCCGAGATGGTCAGACCTGAGGTCTATGCGCAGTTCGAGCCCTACCTTAAGCGCGCTCTCAACGGCGAATCCTTCCCCGGTATCGAGGTACAAAAACCATCAACCGCCCCTGGAGCACCTGCCGCGACTATGATGGCGACCCATCAGCCCGTGAGGGACGAAGCCGGAGAAATCCTGGGAGTTTGCGTTTCCATCACCGATATCTCCGTTGTCAAACAGAAAGAAGAAGCCCTGCGTGACAGCGAGGACCACTACCGGCACATGGTCGAACTCAACGCGCCGATTCCTGACTCATGGATCCCGATGGGAACAACATCTGCGTCAGTTCCTGTCGGAAGACACTCACCGGCCTTACCCCGAAAGAGACAAAGAATTATGACTGGGTCGACGCGCTCTATGCAGAAGCTCGCGACGCGTCAGTGATAGAGCGCACCGCCAGGTAGCGCCATATCACAGTCTCCAACGCCGATCACGGCGAATAAGTGAGCCCCCTTCTCTGCGCAAAGTGGAAAACCCTGAACTTGTATCCCTCCGAGCAGGCCCGCCGTTGGCTTGAGCGGGAGTCCGGTGGCGATTCCGCCCCTGCACCTTATTCGCAACCTCCTTGACACCTCTCATCCTCTCCGCATAATGTGAGCGCCGCTGAAATCAAGCTCCACCGAGCAAACGCGAAAAACGGCCGGGCGCCGAACGACCGCCGGCCTCCAACGCAGCACCCACACTTTCAGGAGACCCCAATGAGACACAACTTCACACGCAGCCTTCTGTGCACGGCTGCGTCTTCCTTCCCCGTCTTCTTGCTCACAGTGTTGTTGCTTACCTTCTTCGTAACCGCCCCCGCCTTCGCCCAGGCCGATCCGCCCATCCCCGCCGGCCACATCCGCATCCATTACCACCGCCCTGATGGCAATTACAGCGGCTGGACTGTCTACGCCTTCTACGACACCACGGAAAACACCGGTGACTACAACGGCGGCCCCGTCCAGGTCACCGGAACCGACAGCTACGGAGCCTACTTCGACGTCGGCGTCATCTCCGGCGCGCAAAATGTCGGCCTCATCATCCACAATCCCACCGCGCCCGGCGGAGACCAGAAAGATCCCGGTCCCAACGAGTTCGTCGACCCATCCACTATGGGCAACGAGTTCTGGGCCTACTCCGGAATCGGCAAGCTCTACAACGTTCCCATCAACCTCAGCAACCCGAATGCGCTTTTGCCCGGATACGCCCGCATTCACTACTACCGCCCCGACGGCAACTACGCCAACTGGTCCGTCTACGCCTTTGAGGACACCGCCGAATACACCGGCGACTACAACGACGGCCTCACCTTCGTCACCAGCTATGACTCCTACGGCGCGTACTTTGATATCGCTCTGATCGCCAACGCGCAGCAGATCGGATTCATCGTCCACAACACCTCGACCGGAGTAAAAGATCCCGGCCCTAACATGTATCTCAACGTCTCCACCAACCTTCAGGCCTGGGTGATCTCCGGCAGCGCAACGGTATACACCTCAGTTCCCACCCCCGCCGAAATCCTCGCCAGCCTCCTGAACGTCGAGCAGGCCTACTGGCTCGACCGCCAGCGCGTCGCCATCCAGCCGCAGTATGCCCAGACCGGAGACACCTACTCGATCAGCTTCAGCCTGACTGGTGGCCTCTCTGTCACTCCCACCGGCATCACCGGCGGCACCAACATCCCGCTTACCGTTGGTGGAAGCCTTACTGCTGACGAGTTATATCGCTACCCGCAGTTGAGCGGCTATACCGTCCTCACGATCCCGCCGAACATCCAGCTCCCTGAGATCCAGACCGCACTCACCGGTCAGCTAGCCTTCTCCGCTGTCAACTCCAGCGGCGCACTCACCTACGCTACCGGCCTGCAATTTGCCGGCGTCCTGGATGATCTCTACTACTATCCCGGCAGGCTCGGTGTCGTCTTTCACCACGACGACCAGCACGGCTGGCGCGACTGGGCCGACGACGACAACTGCGCCGTCAAACTCAAGCTCTGGGCGCCCACCGCGCAAGGCGTCTCCGTCGAAATCTTCAACAACGCCTCTGACACCTCACCCGCCGCCGTCATCCCCATGCACAACCACAACGGCGTATGGGTCGCGCGCGGAAATCCCAACTGGCGTGATAAGTATTACCTCTACAGCGTCAAGGTCTGGGTGCCGTCAGACTCCGCAGTAGATACCAATCTCACCAGCGACCCCTACTCCATCGACATCGCGCTCAACGGCACCAAGAGCCGCATCACCGACCTCGACTCCGACGAGACCAAGCCCAACGGCTGGGATCACGACGACTCACCTTCCCTGCGCAGCCTCAGCGACCTCAGCTTCTACGAGCTCCACATTCGCGACTTCAGCGTGAACGACCTCACCGTCCCCGCCGCGCACCGCGGATACTACGCCGCCTTCACCGACCAGAACTCCGACGGCATGAAGCATCTCCGCTCCCTCGCCAACAGCGGACTCAAGGCCATCCACATCCTTCCCTCCTTCCACTTCGCCTCCATCAACGAAGACAAGACCACCTGGCAGACCACCGGCGACCTCTCCGGATTCCCGCCCGACGGCCAGCAGCAGCAAGCAGCGGTAGCCGCCATCCAGAGCAGCGATGCCTACAACTGGGGATATGACCCCGTCCACTACATGACCCCCGAAGGCTCCTACGCCATCAACCCCACCAATCGCGTCCGCGAATACCGCACCATGGTCGAAGGCATCCACGACGCCGGCCTCCGCGTCGTGCAGGACGTCGTCTTCAATCACACCAACGCCGCCGGCGAAGGCCCCAACTCCAACCTGGACGAGGTCGTCCCGAACTACTACCACCGCCTCGACGCCAACGGCAACCTCGAAGAAGGCTCCTGCTGCCCTGACACCTCCAGCGAGCACCGCATGATGGAAAAGCTCATGATCGACACCCTTGTGCTCAACGCCACCGAGTACAAGATCGATGGTTTCCGCTTCGACATCATGAGCTTCCACTTCCTCTACAACATGCAGCACATCAAGCAGGCCCTCGCCGCGCTCACGCCTGAAAAGGACGGCGTCGACGGCTCCAAAATTTATCTCTACGGCGAAGGCTTCAACTTCGGAGACACGGCCAACAACCAGATCGGCCCCAACGCATCACAAATCAATCTATACGGATACGGCATCGGCTCCTTCAACGACCGCATCCGTGACGGCATCCGCGGCGGCAGCCCCTTCACCGACGAGCGCGTGCAGGGCTTCGCCACCGGACTCTTCACCGACTCCAGCGACTACACCAACGCCAACCCGCCCTTCCCTAGCCCGCAGGCCCAGCTCGGCCTCTACTCCGACTGGATCCTCGTCGGCCTCACCGGCAACCTGCGCGACTACACCTTCACCGACTCGACGGGCGCCACCGTCACCGGAGCCGAAGTCAATTACAACGGCCAGCCCACCGGATACACCAAGTCCCCCATCGAAGCCATCAACTACTGCTCCGTTCACGACAACCAGGACTTCTTCGACGCCGTGCAGTTGAAGTCATCCTTCGACGACTCCATCGCCGCCCGCGCCCGCCGCCAGATCATGGGCATGGCGCTCGTCACCCTCGGCGAAGGCCTTCCCTTCTTCCAGGCCGGAGACGACCTCCTCCGCTCCAAAGACATGGACCAGAACAGCTACGACTCCGGAGACTGGTTCAACAAGATCGACTGGAGCGGCAAGACCGCCAACTGGGGCATCGGCCTGCCCATCGCCAGCCAGAACCAGGGCCAGTGGACCATCATGACGCCGCTGCTCTCTAACTCCGCCTATACACCGCAACCCGCCAACATCGCTTACAGCTACCAGGCATTTGAAGACCTGCTGCAGATCCGCTACAGCTCCGATCTCTTCCGCATGCCGACCTTCACTGAGATCCAGCAGAACCTCACCTTCCTCAACACCGGACAAAGCCAGACCCCTGGCCTCATCGTCATGAAGCTCGACGCCAACGGCAGCGACTACGGACAGTACAAGCACATTGTTGTGGTGTTCAACGCGGCCAACGCTCAAACCACCTTCACCGACGGACGCCTCCAGGGCCTCAAGCTGAAACTGCACCCAGTTCAGAAGAGCTCCAGCGACCCAGCCACCCGCCAATCCACCTATGACTCCAAAGCAGGAACCGTCACCGTCCCCGCTCTCACGACGGCAGTATTTGTAACGCAGCAGGAATAGTTAACCATCACTCTGGGTGCCCCACGTCCGGATTTTCGGACGTGGGGTTCTCCTGTGCCAGCACCCTTATGGTTGTCATCCGGAGCGCACCCTGAGCGAAGCGAAGGGAAAGTCGAGGGATCTGCTTCTAAAAGAATTCAGAGTGCTTGAGTCATTTGGCATCAACACCCGTTTTCTAACGTTAACGAAGTTGCCTGATGAGTTCAGAATGAAGTTCCTGATCCAGATCTGCGCACAATTCTGCTCGCAGAAACTGGGAGCGCTAGTCGTAGCCCGTCTACCGCAAATTTAGATCGAATGTCCGGGCGGTCAGATACCCGGGGACGTTACGCCCCCCGTCTCCGAAGAAGGCGCTAACCGGGTCTACAATTCAGGGGAAGGGTCTTAGGTCGCAAATAGATGCCGTAACCGGCTTATTGTGAGTAATTTGCATTAATTCCGGTCCAGGAAGAGTATGATTGAGAGACGGTAGCCCTCATAAGGGTTCGTTAGGAATTTCATGGCCGGATTGCTACATCCCGACTACAACGACGAAGCGATAATCAGCAAATCTCTTGTCATTAAGGGTGAAGTGACCGGATTAGAATCCCTCTACATCGACGGCACAATAGAGGGATCTATTAATCTGCCCAACAATCGGGTCACCGTCGGCCCGCATGGTAGGGTGGCCGCAAACATTTATGCGCGTGAAATTGTCATCCGCGGAAAGGTTCGCGGCGATATGTACGCCAGTGGTCGGATCGAGATTCGTCGCGAGGGGTCTCTGACCGGTGATGTCGTAACAGCTCGGATATCAATTGAGGACGGAGCATTCTTTAAGGGTGGAATTGATCTCGCTAAATCGCCGCAGACACGCAGACTCGCAATCGAGGGGTCGCCGCTCGCAGCCGCGTACGATGAGGCTGCCGAACAAAGCATTAAGCAAGGACTCTTCAGCACCGTCAAAGATGAATCTGACATTGCCATAAAATTGCCTAAGCCGACACTCATTCCTGCGTCCTCTGAATTTGGTAAATCCGGGAAATTTGCTGAGCGGCTAAAAGAAGCGGCGGAAACTTACTAAGGAAGCGGAAGAGGACCGACGGGAAATATGCCGGAGAGGTTTGTGCATCTGACTCCTGACATAGGCCTAGACGTAACTGCTCTATATGAAGAGCTTGATGAGAAAACTGCGGATGATGTGCGGAGTGCTTTACTCGACGCGATCGCAAAAGTAAAACGAAATCAGCTAGATTATTCCTTAATTAAACCGTACGGAAGTCTTGGTAGTACGTTTTCCATTGCATTTCACCCGAAATTCTTAGTTACGTATAGGATTGAAACATATCGTGATGAGCAAAAACGGCCAACAGAAGAGCACTTCTATTTGAAAAATCTAATTCGAAAAAAGTAAACAATTACAAAAGAGTTTCGAATATAAATCCAGTCCAAAACCCAAGGCCAGAAGGCCAAGACCGATTCGAGCGGTCTTCATGGTTCGCCAATCCATCCACCTTTCAACCGACGCTTCGTCTTTCAGCGGAAGTCCCCGGGGATCAAGAACAAGGCTGTCGTCGCCTCTCGCACTAGCTCCTTGTACCAGGATCGAAATTCCGCGTTTTGATCGACTCCCGTCTTCCGGCCGTGAGTGCATCGATTGCGAGTACAGCCCCGCCAATGAAGTTGAGCATCGACGCCAATCCGTCCAATCGAAAATTGACCATGATTGAGCAGCATAATTAGCGATCAGCAGAGTTACAAAGAAAAATTTCCCTACACCCTGCCCACCGGAAAGACCTGCGCCAAGGCCACGCCCATCAATCGCCTTCATCTTCTGCCTCGCAACGCGAGGCCAGGTAGAAGCCTCGGGCTTTAGCCCGGGGATAAAGGACCGGTTCGCAGGACCCCACCTCACTGCCGTAGGCTGGAGTGCAGTCGCAGACGAAACGACGATCATCCCACTCAATTCCTGTCGCCAGGTTTATCCACAAAAGTTACCGAACAGTGAAACGAAAGTTCCCTTCCCGCACTATCCGCCGATAGGAGAACTCAATTCTCCGAGGTGATATATGCCAAAACTCAAAGAACCAAAAGCCCCCTCAATCGAGCCGCACATCCCGACGCCAGCCGAAACCGCTGCCCTCAAAAAAGTAAAGCTGAATTCGTTCACGGTTGTGCCGTCCAGTGTGACTCCGGACACCACCGTAACCGCCACCTGGAATGTAACAGTCCCCAGCGACACCGGATTTGACATCAATCTCTCGCTGAATGGGCAAGAGGTGGGGACCAGTGGAAGCAAGACCTTCACGGTAACGCAGCGAACGACCTTCTCGCTGGCGGCGGTGATCCCCAAGGATCCGCCCATTCCCTTCGCGGCAAGGATATTGAAATCCGTCCTCGTCATCGTCAACACCAGTGACTGCCAGGATCAGCCAATCCCCGCTGCGGTCGTTACTGGCCTGATCAAAAACAAAATAGATGCTGCATTCAGCGGAAGCGACAACTTCACGCTGGGAGACGGCGGATCGACAGTCACCGCAGGCTCAAATGGATTGGTCGACATTCATATACCGATCACGATCAATGTTCCGGACTGGTTCGATGCGGACATGGACTTCCACATACAACTGAACATTTCCGGCGCGCAAGGGCATGTTATTGTCACTGCTCCCGTGGTCGACCCGACAGGGAGCTTCCCGTTTTTGTCAGACGTGCTCAGCGGTGGCTGCTCGGATGCCGTGAGTACCGGGATGACAAAGATGGCGTATGCCTTCCTTGAGCGAATTGTCGATAACGAACTTCGTCCGACTGTCGAGCAAGAGATCGAGGACCAAATAAATTCGTTCACAGCGCAGCTGCAGAATAGCGACCCGCAGCACAGAACATTCGCGATGACATCCCTGCTCTTCTCTGCGTCCGAGGGGCTGCTGATTACGGCGTGCCCGCACGCTTGAAATTTTCTTCGGCCCTGACGAACGCTGTCATTCCCAAAACGGGAGACACATGAGAACCGTCCGATTCATTTGGCCGACAATTTCCCCCAATTCTCTAAAATAGAAATAGAGACCCAGGAAGCCCGCCAACCCGGCGGGCTTTCTTATTTCTGCCTCAAAGGAGACCCATGCCCGCTCGCGCCGCCGCCCTCTGCACCCGCCTCCTGCCCACCGGAAAGACCTGCGCCCAACCTGCCCGTCGCGGAGAGCCCTTCTGCCGCTTTCACAACGACGCCCGCAGCCGCGCCATTGCCGAGCACGACGAGCGCACGTACGCCCTCTACGAAAAGCTCGACGCCATGACGATTTACCAGCTCCTCGAAACCGTCCACGACAAGCTCGCCGACATCCGCAGCGTCGTCCGCACCTTTGGAGAAGCCAAGCTCGCCGTCATCGTCGCCGTCCAGCGCCTCGCCGAGCTCACCGCCGAAGGCTTCGCCATCACGAGAGTCCCATCCCGCACACCCGCGCCGTATCCAGCCAGAACCCCAACGCTATCAATGACACCGTCGCAACCCGCGCAGAATCAGCGACCACCCCTAGCTCCCGCCAGCTCAATGATTTAGCTGCAACCCTCCTGAAATCAATGATTTTCCCACAACGGCAGGCATGAAAACCCAGCAGAATCTATGACATGCACGAGATACGGCAAAACCCGGGGGGAGGGGGTTACCCTCCTCTCGGCGTTTTCGCTACGCCTCAAACCCCTCTGCCACAGACGACCGTACAGTAACGCTCAAGCGAACCGAGATGATCCTGATCGGCTCGCAACCCTATGTAGCCATCGGGCCTGATCATAAGCAGTGTCGTCCCCTTCAATCCGAGGAGATCAGCTCCAGCCGAATCGAACCGCCCAATCTGCGGAGGCAAATCAGGATAGTCGCCAAACGCGAATGCCGCTTCAAACAGCGGTGAGTCGGCGCCGAACTCCTGCAACGCAGCGTGCAGCTCGACAAACGCCGCAAGGTCCACCCCTCCTCCACCAAGCAGCAGAAGAGTATGTCCCGCACGCTGGGCGACCTCGTGCAGCCGTCCAGCCTGCGTGCCCGGATGTCGGACCGTGATCGTATCCGGCAACCGATACCCGGGGGAGAGATGCCCATCGACATCACCGATTACGATCGGCTGCGACCCTGAGTAATCAATATTCAATTCCGCCTCGGCCACAACTTCGTGATGCCGTGTCTTCGGATCGGCAATCATCGCCCTGATCGCCTGGTTGCGGCTCTCGCGTTCGACCGGATCCGTAGTCATAAATGCACGTTCCGTTTCATCGCCGGATTGAGTAACCAGCTCCGCAGCCGCCCGCCGTTCCTTCTCATAGCTGTCGAGCAGATTCGGCTGGGCAGCCCCGTGGTGAACAAGGGCAAGCTTCCAGGCGAGGTTGAAAGCGTCCTGCAGCCCGCAGTTCATGCCGTGTCCCTGGGACGGCGAGCAAACGTGCGCTGCATCCCCGGCAAGGAATGCCGCACCAGATCGGTACTGACCCGCCAACTTGGTGTGACAGTGGAATCGCGCCGGGTTCTCCACATCGACGAAAGACGCTGAGGGTAAATAGACGCTCAGTGTCGTAGCCGCGTCCGCAACGAGATCCGATTCCTCCGAGCGCGGCCTCAGGTAAACGCGCCAGCGATGACCGGGAAGCGCAGTCAGCACCACCCCCGGATCATCAAGGTAGACAAAGGTGCCCTCGAACGACTCGGCCCAGCCTTCCACCGTGGTATCGAAGACCGCCCACTCTTTGGCAAGGGAGTGTCCCTCAAAACCAATGCCGCTAAGCTCCCGCACCGCGCTGTAGAGACCGTCGCATCCCACCACCCATCGCGCCTCCACCTGGTAGTGCCCGCCATCCCGCTCGACCTCTCCCACGACGCCGTCACCCTGAGGAGCCAGCCCCACCAGCCGCGAGGCTCTGTTCACCTCGCCACCCTGTCGGTGAAGATACTCGGTAAGAATCGATTCGGTGACCTCCTCCGACAGGCCGACATTGAACCCGTAAATGCTTCCGCACGTCGAGAGATCCAGCGTGCCCAGCAATTTGCCGTTGGAGTGAATCTTGATGATGCGTTGTCTGCAACCGGCTTCCAGAAACTTTGCGGCCAGACCCATTGACTCAAAGATCTGCATCGAGCGGGGATGCACCACCGTTGCACGGTCCCAGTGCTGCGGCCCCGGCCGCGCATCGATCAGATGGCATGGCACGCCGCGCCGTTCCAATTCCGAAGCCAGCAACAGCCCTGTCGGTCCCGCACCCACTACCAGGACGGCCGCCTTAGTTCTCATTTGCCTCTGCCAATTTGCTGAAGAATGCGGCGTCATCCCCCGCATTCAGATCGACCCAGGCTTCATCCGTCAGACCGCTGCGCCATTTGAGAAACGGAATGGCATCGGGTCCTACCGGATGGCGAAGCTGCCAGGTCCCACTTTCAACGATCTCCAGTATCTTCTGCGCGACCACCGATGGCGGAACTGGATCTTTCAACGCTCCATCAAACAGAGCCGAGAAACGCGCGCTCTGCTTGTAGACAGTTTCGTTGGACGGACTCTCGATGCGGCGTGCCATTGATGTGTCGATAATCCCCGGCTCGACGATCGCCACGCGAACATTGAATGTCTTGATCTCGCCTGCCAGCCCTTCACTCAGGGCTTCCAGCGCCCATTTCGACGCGCAGTACGGCGTCATCGGCGGGCAGGAGAGACGTCCGGCGACCGAGCTCACATTGATGATGCACCCGCTCCCCCGCTGGCGCATCTGCGGCACCAGTGCCTGAATGCAGCGAAGCGCTCCGAAATAGTTGGTTTCCATGATCGCCCGAAACGTAGCCAGCGGAACCTCTTCAACGGAGCCCACCGCTTCTACGCCTGCATTGTTGACCAGCACGTCAATCGGCCCGTTCTCTCTAACAGTCGCCGCAATGCCATCGCTGACCGATTCATCCGAGTCCACATCCATCTTCGAAATCGTGATCGGCAGCTTCTCGCGTGCAGCCATCTCCGCCAGCGCCGGCGACTGCGACGGGTTGCGCATCGTGGCATACACCCGGTGTCCGGCACGGCCGAACGCCAACGCCGTCTCCAGACCGATTCCCTTGCTCGTTCCGGTAATGAGTACCGATGTCATGCTTTTCACTTTTCTGGGGGTGGCATAGTCCTACCTGTGCCACGCAGACATTGCAAGCAGGAAATCGCTGTGCGATCTCTTAGAATATGCGGGAGCGGTCTTCAGCCGTGTCCGCACCAGGAGCGCATCATGTTAAGAAGGACATTTCTCGCTGCGACCGTTGCACTTCCCAGTGCCTTCGTCCACGCCCAGTCGCAGATCACGCACGTTGATACCAGGCAAGGCGGCGCACCTCTCCAGAGTTCTGTGGTTAAAGGCAAGGACCTGCCTCCCGAGGGAAATAGTCCCGGAGCGAAGGCGCGGGTGCATTTCAACGGCCCAACCAAACAGCTTGCCGCGGTGGCAACCGGTATGGTGACACTCGACCCAGGCTCGCGTCCCCATCCGCCTCACCGCCATCCCGAAGAGGAGTTCATCATTGTTGCTTCGGGAACGGGAGAAATAGAAGTCAACGGCCTCACCACCTCTGTCGAACCGGGAGACATGATGTACGCCGAAGCCAATGTACTCCACGGAATCAAGAACACCGGCTCAACCGTTATGGTTTTCTACTTCACCAAGATACTAGCGGTAAGTTGACGCAAGGACGAGTGGGTTCATCTTACGTTGTCATCCTGAGCGAAGCACGCCGTGCGTGGGGAGTCGAAGGACCTGCTCCTCAACTTCCTGACGGATACCGCATATGCATAACTTGTATCTGGCTGTTGATTAGCTTGACTGCATCGATCGGCACTTATCTTTATCTGCGACCTGAAGGCTCATGAAAATAACTAGAACGCGCCATATGCCGGATATAGTTACTTATTGTTGTTCGCTAACTTGCCAACTTCTGTCGGCGTCATAGGCGTGCTTGAAGCAGCGGCCCACCCACAGATCAACTTGACATCCTGCTTCGAAAGCCTTGCCTTTCGATGAATCGCCGTGTAGTCAGAGAGAGGCATGCTGCCGTCGGAGATTGCATCGCAGATCAGCATTCGTTCGTTATCGGAGGGCGCCCGGGTTGCCCACTCGGAGAAGTCCAGTACTTCACGACCCTCGACAATGTGCTTGGAGATATACCACGAGAGAGGCGCGACACGGCCGTACCATGGCAAGCCGACGCGGCTGGAGTGGCAATCCTGGCATGAGCGATCCAGAATGTTGCCTACTTGCGGATCAATCATCTCCGTCTTGTGCGGTCCGGCCGCCGAAGTCTTGGAGACTGCGGGGGTCGAAACGAACTGCATACCGACAAAGACCGAGACAAGTAAAATGGGAGTAAGTTTCACGAGTCTGCGAATGATCTTGCTTCTCATATCTGCACAGTACAATGGCTGGCCCCATTGACTTGTCATCACCCGGTCACGCTGAAGTCATTTGCTGTCGGGTAGCTGTTTCAGGGACGTATCGCGCAACATCTCTCCAGGAGAATCACGTGAACAATCTCGACTCCATGTTGGAACGTAACAAAGGCTTCGCTGCCCAGCAGTCTGCTGCGGGCACACTGATGCCCTCGCTTCCACGGGCAACGCCGAATGTAAAGGCACTTATCATCGGCTGCGCTGATATGCGTGTGGACCCTGCTCATCTTCTTGGAATTAAACCGGGGGAGGCTCTCGTATTGCGCAACATCGGCGGGCGGGTCACTCCAGTGTTGTTGGAGGAGTTGGGTCTACTCGGGCGAGTCGGTCAGGTTCTCGGACAGATTGCTGGGGGCGGCGGGGAATTTCACCTGATCGTGCTTCAACACACCGATTGCGGGATCACCCGCCTTGCCGGCGACCCCGCCATGCTGGCGCACTATTTTCAAATACCGCAAGGAGAAGTCGAGACAAAAGCGGTCACCGATCCGCGCGCTGCGATTGCCGTCGACGTTGCTCTGCTCCGCGCGATTCCCGCATTGCCAGGCAAGTGGCTCCTCTCCGGCCTCATGTATGACGTGTCAACCGGACTTGTAGAAGTCGTCGTACCGCCAGCACCGATTCGGACTGCGTAAGGGTCCGAAGGATCCCACATCTCTGCTGAGCGCCATCAACTCCATGCCTTCGTCCTCATGCCTGACCATATCCATCTCCTCGTGACTCCCGCAGGCAACATCTCGATCGAGGAGGTTATGCAATACATCAAGGGCCAATTCTCCTTCCAACTCAAATCAAAACTCAGTACTTGGCAGCCTGGCTTCACACTCCACCGCATCGAAGGCGCCCACGACTTCCAAACACACGTCAGATATATCCCCGAAAACCCAGTCCGTGCTGGTTTGTGCACGAACGTTGAGGATTTTTCCTATTCCTCAGCTCGCGAGTCGAGCGAGGTTGATCCACCGCCCTATCATTTCCGCGAAGGACGCACCCTAGAGCACGATCGTCCTGCCTCGCAACGCGAGGCCAGGTAGAAGCCCCGGGCTTTAGCCCGGGGGATAAAAGTCCCGGTCCGAAGGACCGCACCTTGCTGCCGCAGGCCCGAGCGTAGCCGTAGGCGAAGCGACCGTCTTTCTAGTCCGTAATCCCCGTATTTCTTGGCAGACTATTTCCCCCAATCCTCTAAATTAGAAATAGAGACCAAAGTAGCCCGCCAACCGGCGGGCTTTTCCATTTGTGCCCAACGAGACCATGCCCGCACGCGCCGCCAACCCTCTGGTCGTGGTTCAGCCCTTAAGAAACTCAGCATCGACCGGGATCTGCAGCGCATTTGCAAGCGCATTCGTCTCTGATGCCATTCCAACGACTGCGAGGAATTCGCTGTACTGTCCGTCGCTCAAACCCTTGGCGCGGGCGCTGGCCGTGTGGGAATGCACGCAGTAGCTGCAACTGTTGGTGGTCGACACTGCAATATAGATCAGTTCTTTTGTGAGCGGATCGAGTTCCCCCGGTTCGACCATGATTGCCTTGATGCTCGCCCAGGTACGCTCCAGCACCGGCGGCTGATTCGCCAGAGCCCGCCAGAAATTGTTCACGAAATCCGATTTGCGCGTTGCGCGTATATCGTCGAAGACGGCTTTGATGCGCGGATCGGCAGAGACCTCTTCGTCCGTCCAGAGCTTAACGGTCGCCATGCTGAGCCCTCCGGGATTTCGAGTCGGCCACGCTCAGCCGACCCCTGTCCAAGGTACGAGCGGCGCAATCCGGAGCGCAAATCCCCGCCTGCCCACCCGAACTCTGCCGAACTCACAGCCTCGGCCTTTATGTCGCCGCGTCCAAATGACGGGAGCGTTTTTCCTTGGCCGACAATTTCGCGCGATTCTCTAGAATAGAAATAGAGAGTCAAAAGGCCCGGCAGCCATCCCTGTCGGGCCGACCTGTTTCCGGACAGGCGCCGAAGTCTGCCGCATTATAAGGATCATAGAATCAGATCTTTACCCGTAAAGATCCTGTTTTCAAATCTTTACGGCGATCAACATTCGCAACCGTCAAAGAATCAATCGGTTACAGAATGCGGCGATGACGCAAGGGGGGAGGGGGGTACCTCTTACGGAGCCGTCAGCGTGAACTTGTCCTTGACCTCGAGCCCCAGCTTCGACGGGTGAAACGGGTTCGTCACCCGATACATCGTCGCATCCGCTGTCTTCCCGTGGATCGCTAAGACCAGGTAATGATAATTCGGATAAGAATGGTCCTGATACAGGTCGTCAGGCCCCCGGACGAACACCCGGTAGGGCAGCGCCCCGCCCCCACCCGACACGATGTAGCTCACATTCTTGCTTTCGAATCGCTCGTAGTTGTGAATGTGGCCGTTCACTATCACCAGCTTCGCGTGAATCTGCGGAGCCTTCGCCAGAATGAACTCCCGGAGCGACAGCTCCGCCGGATTCGGCAGGCTGGCCGCCACCTGGCTCTGCAGGTCCGCATACAACGGCATGTGCGACACAAAAAAGACGAAGTCCGTAGACTTCGGCAGATGGTCCAACTGCCCTTCCAGCCATGCCCGCTGCGGGGAGCCGTTGGCGTACGACTCCGTGCAGTCCAGCACGATCAGGTACACGTTCCCGATCTCGACCGAGTAATACAGATACCCCTTGAGCTCCGGAAATGTCGCATCGAAGTTGCGCACGCCCGCATCCCAGCCGCCCAGCACATCGTGATTGCCCAGCGCCGGATACACCCGCAGCTTCTCCGCAGTCCACGCCTTGGTCTCGTCGCGATACACCTGCCAGTCAGCCGGATCCGCCCCGTGAAACGGCAGGTCTCCGGTCATGAAGACCGCGTCCGGTTTCTCCCTGGCGATCTGCTTCACCAGGTACTCGCGCACCTTCGGATTCGTGTCCCCATCGTTGGAGACGTCCGTGAACCGGGTATCCCCGTACGCCACAATCTTGAGCGCCTGCCCCTCCGCAATACCGGGAACGGTGAATGTCGGCTCATTCAGAGGCGGCTGGGGGGAGTGCTGCGCCCCGGCCACAACCGCGACGAAGGCAAGAAAAATTGTGAGCCCCGAAAGCTTCTTCACGCGCCCGCTCCGCCGCCCACAAAGTGCACGATCTCAAACTTGTCGCCAGACCCGATCGCCGTCGCGGACCACTCCGCGCGGGAGACAATGCTGCCATTCTGCTCGATGGCGACCCGGTCGCCCTTCAGCTCAAGGGCGCCGATCAGGTCTGCCACCGTCGCCGAAGCAGACAAAGCCGCCAACTCGCGGCTCTCCCCGTTGATAATGAGTTGCATGAGTTGAATGTATCAGCAGGAAAGGGGAGGGCTGGGGGAACGATGTGGACTGCCGATTTCGCGGTGATGAGAGGCCTCTAACGCATCATCCGCCAGATCTCCCACCCGGCAGCGCCCATCACCATCAGCACTGCGTAGAACACCATCGCATAGGCCAGTCCGCGAAAAACACCAATCGGGTTTTCCTGATAGATCTCGTCTGCGAAGCACTCTTCCCGGCTGAGCGCGAGAGCCAGCGTAGTGGTGGAATCAATGGATGCTCCGGCAGCAGGGGTAACCATGAGCTTCGTCCTCCGTCACCACCTGTATCGGACGAAGGTGTTACACCCTTGAAATTTCCCTGTCGGATGTCCAATTCTGTCTCAACACGGGACAGGAAATCCCCCGCGGGCCATTTCGGGCCAACTCCAGGCGCATTTTCTCAGTTGAGGTCCAGCTGCACCTCATCGATATAGCACCAGCCCCACGTCTCTCCCGGCTCAACCGAGCGCATGATCGGGTGCTTCAAGGCGTGGAAATGTTTCGTTGCGTGCTTGTTCTTCGAAGAGTCGCAACAGCCCACGTGCCCGCACTCGAGGCACATCCGCAGGTGGACCCACCGGTCGCCCATCTTGAGGCATTCCTCGCAGCCCTTGGTGTGGGGCTGCACATTATGGACATGGTTCAGATGCGTACATGTCAGCATGCCGTCATTTTCCTGCTTTCACTGCCAGCAGATCAACTTTGTTGATCGACGGCGCCTCGGCCAGCAGTTCCGGAGCCTTCGCCATCAAGGCCGCTGCTACCTTCCCGGAAAGATGCGCGTCGCGCCCCGAGTCACCGGCGAAGGTGTCGAAAATTCCAAACGTTGAAGGTCCGATCTGCAACGCGTACCAACCGATTGTCTCTGGTTCAGCCTCGACAAGCGGCACCGCGCTCTTCAGAAACGCAGCCAGTTCGCCTTCTTTGCCTGCCTTTGACTTCAGCATTACCCACAGCGCTACTTTCTCCATTGCCTGATCTCTCCTCAGTTCGAATTGTGCAACCGTCAACTTGGACGCGCCAAATGCCGCGTGAGTTACGTTAAAGCCCTGCGAAACTTGACTCTTGACAGTCGAAAAAATACAGTCAAACAGTAGTCGTTTGGCGGTATCCTTCTGAGGCCAGCAAACTTTCTATGCAGACTCATCCCTACAGTTGGAACTATATTCCCTTCCTGATACAGATCATCGTAGCCGTCGGAATGGGTTGCAGCATGGTGACGACGTCCTGGTTCATCGGTCGCCATCGCAATATCAAGGCCAAGCTGGAAGTTTATGAGTGCGGCATTCCCGCCGAAGGCGACGCCCGCGGCCGATTCTCCGTCCGCTTCTACATGGTCGCCATGCTCTTCATCCTCTTCGACGTGGAAGCGGTCTTCATGCTTCCCTGGGCAGTCATCTATCGGCAGCTTCCTTCGATCACCGGGTCACGCCTGTTCGGCTTCTGGGAGATGATCGTTTACCTCGGCTTTGTCATGGTCGGCTTCTTCTACATCTGGAAAAAAGGCATCCTGAATTGGGCAACGGATAAAGGCGATCTGTAGGACAAAATGAACGCTACCCCCGGCAAAGACGCTGTTCTTGAAGCCCACGCAAGCAACCGGGCAATTACTTCCCTTCTTACTTCCCTTCCCGATTCGATTCTTGACGCCAGATTCGACCGCAACGAACTCACGCTGACCATTGCCCGTGATCAGATTCGTGCGGCATGCTCAACCGTTCAGGCCGGAGGCTACAACTTTCTCGAGACTGTGACCTGCGTCGACTGGTATCCAAGCGAACCGCGTTTTCAGGTGACCTATCACATTCTTTCTCACAGCCTGAAAGAACGCATCCGGCTTATTGCGTTTGTCGATACAGTCGACCCTTCCATCGACAGCATCACGCCTATCTGGCCTTCAGCCAATTTCTATGAGCGCGAAGTCTTTGACCTCTTCGGCGTTCGCTTCCACGGTCACCCCAACCTGCGCCGCATCATGATGCCTGACGAGTGGGAAGGCCACCCGCTGCGCAAAGACTACCCAGTGGAGGGCTATCGCTAATGGTGGAATTCGTCCAGACCTCGACACTGCTTGAGCCCCGGCCGGTAGAGGGCTCAAAAGACACCACCATGGTCGTGAATATGGGGCCGCAGCACCCCTCGACCCACGGCGTTCTCCGCCTGGTAATCGAGATTGATGGCGAGACGGTGCTCAAGGTGGTCCCGGACATCGGATATCTGCATACTGGAATCGAGAAGACCTGCGAAGCAAAGTTCTACCAGCAGGTGGTCCCGCTGACCGACCGCATCGACTATCTTTCACCGCTAACGAACAATCTTGTCTACTGCCTCGCCGTCGAAAAGCTGCTCGATATCGAGATTCCGCCGCGTGCGCAGTGGATACGGGTGCTCCTGAACGAGCTCACCCGCCTCAACTCTCATCTCGTCTGGCTGGGCACGCACGCGCTGGACATCGGCGCAATGACTGTCTTCCTCTATACCTTCCGCGAACGTGAAGAGATCCTCCGCATCTTCGAACACGTCTCCGGCCAGCGCATGATGACCTCATATTTTCGCATCGGCGGACTCGCGCTTGAGCCACCGCTCGATCTCTTCAGATGGATTCAGAAGTTCATCAAGATCCTGCCCGAGAAGATCGACGAATATCAGAATCTGCTCACTGGCAATCCCATCTGGATCGGTCGCCTCCAGGGCGTAGGCCATCTCAGCGCCGAGGACGCCATCGCCCTCGGCGTTACCGGACCACCGGCGCGCGCATCGGGGATTGATTGGGACCTGCGCCGCGACATGCCGTACTCAAGCTATGAGAAGTTCCAGTTCAAGGTGCCCATTTCCAATGGATGCGATGTCTGGGCGCGCTACATGGTCCGTCTCGAAGAGATGCGCGAGTCGATAAAAATCTGCCAGCAGGCGCTCGACGGTATGCCTGAAGGCGAGATCAAGGCCGACGCGCCGAAAGTCGTCCTGCCCGACCGCGAGAAGATGAAGACCCAGATGGAGTCGCTCATCTACCACTTCAAGATTGTCACCGAAGGCTTCTCCGTTCCAGCTGGCCAGGTTTTTCAGGCGGTTGAAGGGGCACACGGCGAGATGGGCTATTACGTGGTCAGCGACGGCACGGCCAAGCCCTACCGGGTGCACATGCGTTACCCGGGCTTCGCCACGTTACAGGCTCTGCAGACTATGT
Source organism: uncultured Acidobacteriaceae bacterium (assembly GCA_963721995.1). Classification (GTDB taxonomy): domain Bacteria; phylum Acidobacteriota; class Terriglobia; order Terriglobales; family Acidobacteriaceae; genus Silvibacterium. The sequence goes on from CAVRNK010000055.1 coordinate 35,678, forward strand.
GCGCGGGACGTCTCCTCGCCGACGTAGTTGCCGTCATCGGCTCCATCGATATCGTTCTCGGGGAGATCGATCGATGAGCACAACATCCGCAGACACGCGCGTACTCGCCGAGCTGTGGATTTCGTTCGCAGCTCTCATCCGCTCTTATGTAGCGGCGCACGATCTGAGTAAACCCGTCACCGAGCATGCTCTGATTGACGAAGGCGAAGACGGAAGTCTCACCCTTCGCGGTGAAGGTAAAATTCTGGCGCTGGAATATAACCCCGCAACCGGTTCCGGAAGTTGGACCACATATGAAGATGACCCTGGGCCCGAGCGAGTGCTCGAGAGCGGCGAGTTCAAAATCGGCGAAGACAGCCTGGTAGCGTTGAGCGATCGCCGGGGCAAACTGGAGCTGGAAGTAGCGGCTGAAGCATTTACCGCGAAAGTTTTTGACGAGGAGTAAGCGTTGGCCACCCAATCCACCATCTTTTCACCCGAGCTGGCAGCGCGCTTTGACAAGCTGATCACGCTGTACCCGCTTCGCCGCTCTGCGCTCATTCCCATGCTGCTTTATGCGCAGGATGAGATCGGGTACATCTCCCCGGCAGTGATTGCCGAAATCGCCGCTCGCGTCGGCATCCAGGAAAACGACGTCCTCAGCGTGCTCAGCTACTACTCTTTGCTTCGCACCAAACCAGCCGGAAAATTCAACGTCCAGGTCTGCACCAACATCTGCTGCATGCTCCGCGGAGGCAACGAGCTGTTCGAGCATTGCAGCAAGCGCCTCGGCGTCGGCCACAAGGGAGTCACCCCCGACGGTGTCTTCTCTCTCGAAGAGGTCGAATGCATTGGTGCCTGCAGCTGGGCACCCGCCGTCCAGATCAACTACGACTTCCACGAGAACCTCACGCCGGAATCCATGGATAAAATCCTCGACCAGTATCGGGAGAAAGCGGGCAAATAATGGCATACCTGACAACCCATCCCGATGTGGTTCCCATAATCTCCTCGCGCTTCGGCAAAGGCGCGACTTCCATCGACAAATACATCGAGCTGGGTGGATACGAATCCACTCGCAAGGCTATCGAGATGGGACCCGAGGCCATCATCGCCGAGATGAAGGCCTCCAACCTCCGCGGCCGCGGCGGCGCGGGCTTCCCCACCGGCATGAAGTGGTCCTTCGTGCCCAGGCAGTCCGAAAAGCCCAAGTACATTCTCGTCAACGGTGACGAGAGCGAACCCGCAACCTGCAAAGACCGGCTCATCTTCGAGCACGACCCGCATTCCGTTATCGAAGGCGTCATCATCGCCGGGCTCGCTGTCGGCGCCAAGATGGGCTTCATCTACCTGCGCGGCGAGTACCGATACCTCCTCAAGATCATGGAGAAGGCCATCGACGAGGCCTACGCAAAAGGCTTTCTCGGCAAGAACATCTTCGGTTCGGGCATTGAATTCGAGGCCGTCTCGCACACCGGCGCAGGAGCCTACGAAGTCGGCGAAGAATCCGCCCTGATGGAATCGCTCGAAGGCAAGCGCGGCATCCCGCGCATTCGTCCGCCCTTCCCTGCCGTCGTCGGCCTCTACGGCGGACCCACCGTCATCAACAACGCCGAGACCCTCGCCACCGTCCCGCACATCATTCGTATGGGCGGCGCCGAATACGCCAAAATCGGCACCGAGCGCAATGGCGGCACGCGTCTCTTCTGTCTCAGCGGACACGTCGAGAAGCCCGGTGTCTACGAACTGCCCATGGGCTACAACCTCAAGAAGATGATTTACGACGTGGGCGGAGGCATCCCCGGCGGCAAAAAACTCAAGGCAGTTGTCCCCGGCGGATCTTCGACTCCGATCCTGACTGCCGACGAAATCGACATCGGCATGGACTTCGACCAGGTCGGCAAAGCAGGTTCCATGCTCGGCTCAGGCGGCGTGGTCGCTCTCGATGAGACCGTCTGCATGGTCGAATTTGCCCTCCGCACCATGAAGTTCTACCAGCACGAAAGCTGCGGCTGGTGCATTCCCTGCCGTGAAGGCACTGACTGGCTCAAGAAGTCGCTCACCCGTCTCCACGCCGGCGGCGGCGTCGACAAGGACATCGACAACATCCGCTACCTCGCCGAAAACATGCTGGGCCGCACTTTCTGCCCGCTCGGTGACGCCGCGGCGATGCCCACGATTGCGTTCGTTAAGAAATTCCGCAAGGAGTTTGAAGACCACCTGGACGGCAAGGGCTGCCCTTACCACCATTCGCACGAACATGAAGCAGTACTGGCTTAATTGCGATCGTTTTATAGGCCGCTATGAATGCTACAGGGGAAAGCACGGTTAGAGTGGACAAAGTAGCGAATCGTCTGCATGGGCTATCAAAGGGATTGACTCTTTCGGAGACCTCCCGCTATTTCGCTCTATGCACTGGCCCGCGACAGAACGCGGTTTCGATCGGCAGGAGCGGTTTAGTAAGAGTATTCGTTCACTCAGAGGCGCTACGAAATCTTGGGGCTCAAGACCTCCCCGCCTCCACCATCACAGCCATCGCTCAGAAATCTAGGGCAAATTCGGATTCATGATGTAACACCGGAAATAGTAGACCAACACGAGAGACTGTTTGAAGATCTGATCAACGAGTCCAGAGCTGTTATTGAAAACCGGCGAAAGCCCAAGGATCTAAATGGCTGACGTAACCTTCACCGTCGACGGCAAGAAGCTCACCGCACCCGCGGGCACGCTGCTCATCGAGGCATGCCGCGAAGCCGGTATCGAGATCCCTGCCTTCTGCTACTACCCGAATCTCTCCCTGCAGGCCGCCTGCCGCATGTGCGTCGTCCGCATCGAGAAGATGCCCAAGCTGCAGACTGCCTGCACCACCGTCGTCACCGAAGGCATGGTCGTCGCCACCGAGACCGACGAAGTCAAGCAGGCGCGCAAGGCCACCGTCGAACTCCTGCTCGGCAACCATCCTCTCGACTGCCCCGTCTGCGACGCCGGCGGTGAGTGCGAGCTGCAGGACATGACCTTCAAGTACGGCGCGCATGAATCCCTCTACATCGAGACCAAGCAGCACCGTGAAGAACAGAAGTGGTCTCCCGTCGTCTACTTCGACCGCCCCCGCTGCATCCTCTGCTACCGCTGCGTCCGCATTTGCGGAGAAGGCATGGACGTCTGGGCACTCGGCGTCGAAAACCGCGGCGTTACCAGCGTCATCGCACCCAATCATCAGGACCACCTTGACTGCGAAGAGTGCGGCATGTGCATCGACATCTGCCCTGTCGGCGCGCTTACCTCCGGCACCTACCGCTACAAGACCCGCCCGTGGGAGATGAACCACGTCGGCACCGTTTGCACACACTGCGGAGACGGCTGCAAGACCACCCTCGGCATCCGCACCGCCGACGACGGCGTCGAAATCATCCGCGGAGACAACCGCGACAAGAGCGGCATCAACGGCGACTTCTTATGTATCAAGGGGCGTTACGCATTCGATTTCGCCAATCACAAGGACCGCCTCACCAAGCCTCTAGTACGCCAGGCCGACGGCAAGCTCGCTCCAGTGAGCTGGGAGCAGGCTCTCGACTTCGCTGCTAAAAAGCTGTCGGAGATTCGCGACAGCCGCGGCGGCAGCGCCATCGGCGTCATCGGCTCCAGTCGGACAACCAACGAAGAGGCGTATCTGCTGCAGAAGTTCGCTCGTACCGTCCTGCGCACCAACAACATCGATCACCACCGCACGGCCGATTATCCGGCTTTCGCCGCCGCCCTCAAGGGCCGCGCCGGACGCGAAGCCTCTCTGCGCGACTTCTACAACGCACCGGCCATCCTGCTCCTGGGCAATGATCCCACCAATCAGCACCCGGCGCTCGCCTGGCAGATTCGCAGCAACGTGCGCCTGCATCGCGGCCGCGTCTACGTCGCCAATCACGCCGAAATCAAGCTGCGCCGTCAGGCCAAGGCCGCCGTCCAGTTGCCCGCCGAGGGTTACGCCTCCTTCGTCTCCTACCTTGCCGGCAACGACAGCGCTTTTGCCGGAAACGACTCAACCGCAGCCTTTCGCGACGCTATCCGCAAGGAAGAATCGCTCCTCATCGCCTTCGGCTCCGAATTTCGCGGACGGGACATTCAGGCTCTCGTGGAGTTCGGCCTCTCGCTGCCCAATACGAAGCTCGCCTGCCTCGGCGACTACTCCAACTCCCGCGGCGCAGCCGACATGGGGCTGTATCCCGACCTGTTGCCTGGCTACGTTCCCGTCACCAGCGCGGCTCCCTTCACCGATGAATACGGTGAGGCACTTCCAACGCAGTCCGGCCTCGACCTCATCCAGATGGTTGACGCAGCTGGCCAGGGCGATCTCGCCGCCCTTTACGTCGTGGGCTCGAATCCTGTCTCGCGCTATGGCATCGACCCCTCGGCCCTCAAGAACGCGTTTCTCATCGTGCAGGATATGTTCCTCACCGAGACTGCTGTCCTTGCCGACGTCGTCTTTCCTGCCGCCAATCTCTACGAAAAGGCCGGCACCGTCACCAACACCTATGGCGACCTCCAGCTCGTGAAAAAAGCAGCCGACAAAGCTGGCGTCCGGACCGACTTCGAGATCATCGTCCGACTCGGCGACAAACTCGGAGCCGATCCCAGGCAACTCGTCCCCTTCGGCAAAGGCGTCCGCGCCGACTTCGGACAGACCCGCGGTGCCCAGTCCGGCGAAGCAGACCGTCACGCCGTCTGGCTCTCGGCAAATAACCTCGATCCGAAGCTCAGTCCCTTCGACCCGTTCGCCATTCTCGACGAAATCCAGCGTCTGGTGCCGGCCTATGATGTTCCGCGCCTCAATCTGCTCACCGGCAACGACGAACACCTGAAGTCCGACCTGGTACAGATCACCCCTGCTGCAACCACAGGTCGCCGTGATCTCGTCCTGCCGGCCAACGACGCCCTCTACACTTCCGGCACGCTGGGCCGGTATAGCGCCAAGCTCGACGAAGTCGTTCATTCGCACACTATACTCATGAAACCCGCGGAAACAGCGGCCGACTAAAACGTAACTCTGGACGAACGTATTCCGGGGAAGGCCTCGTGGAAGTAAACATCTGGATTTTTCTACTGCTGAACGTGCTGAAGGCCATCATCGTGACGGTGATCCTGCTCATGTGCGTCGCCTATACGGTGCTGCTGGAGCGCAAAGTTGTCGGGCGCATTCAGAACCGTTGGGGACCCAGCCGCGTCGGCCCCTTCGGACTCCTGCAGCCGCTCGTCGATGGGCTCAAGCTCTTCCTCAAGGAAGATCTGATGCCCACCAGTGTCTACCGCCCGCTCTACATTCTGGCTCCCATCATCGCGCTTAGTTGCGCGCTCATGTCCATTTCTATGGTGCCGTTCGGCGCCGACGTCCGCTACAAAGGTGTTGATCTCTTTCAGATCTCCGACGTAAACATCGGCTTGCTCATCCTTCTCGGCATTACAGGTGTTGGTGTTTATGGCATCGCACTCTCTGGATGGGCATCCAACAACAAGTACTCGCTGCTCGGTGCCCTGCGGGCGAGTGCACAGGTCATCAGCTACGAGCTCGCCTTAGGCCTTTCTCTTATCGGCGTGGTTCTGCGCTCACAATCGCTTCGCTTACGCGACATCGTCAACGTCCAGGCCACCCACGGCCTGCTCAGCTGGAATTTCTTCGGCGGCTTCCAGTTCGTCGCCTTTTTCATCTACCTGATGGCCGCCTACGCCGAGACCAACCGCGCGCCCTTCGACTTGCCCGAGGCGGAAACCGAACTGGTCGCCGGCTACCACACCGAATACAGCTCGATGAAGTTCGCCATGTTCTTCATGGCCGAATATGCCAACATGATCACCGTCGGCTGCGTCGCCACGCTGCTCTTCTTCGGCGGATGGACGAGCCCCTTCGGTCATCTCTTTCCCACATTCGGCCCGGTCATCGAAGCGCTTCTTTCCCTATTCTGGTTCGTCGCCAAAGTCTTCTTCTTCCTTTTTTTGTATATCTGGGTGCGGGGCACGCTGCCGCGCTTCCGTTACGACCAACTCATGGTGTTCGGCTGGAGATTCCTGCTTCCGCTGGCAATACTCAATATTGTTGTGACGAGCTTCTGGCTCGCCTATCGCACCCATTAACCTGATTTACAATCGTCCTTCGGTGTACTGAACCCTTTCGTTGTTCCGTGTTGTCGAGTGAGCGAAATGCATCTGGTTCTGTTCTTCATCTTTGGCGGCTTCTGCGTGGTGGGAGCATTGAATCTCCTCTTCCAGCGCCACCCCATCAATTCTGCGCTCTCGCTCATCGTCGTCATGAGCTCGCTGGCCGTCCTCTATCTGCTCCTCGGAGCCGAATTTCTTGCCGCCGCCCAGGTTATCGTTTACTCCGGCGCCATCATGGTTCTCTTCACATTTGTGATCATGCTGCTCAACGCCGGCCGCGAACAGCGCACTCATGGCAGCAAGGCTGCATACCTAGTTGGAATTCCCGGCGCAGCCGCCTTGGTCGCCCTGCTGGTCTACATTTTTCTCTCCAACCGCGGCCCGCTCGGCGACGCCGTACTCGGGAATTACCTCGTCACCACCGGCGATCTGAGCAGGGTGCTCTTCCGCGACTTTCTGCTTCCCTTTGAAGTCACCTCGGTCCTCATCCTCGTGGCTATTCTCGGCGCGGTCGCGCTCGCGCGAAGGGAGCACTGAGCCGTGGTGCCTATTTATTACTACCTCATCCTCAGCGCCATCCTCTTCTCCATCGGTGTCGCCGCATTTCTCATCAAACGCAACATCATCACCATCTTCATGTCCATTGAGCTCATGCTCAACGCCGTCAACCTGACCTTCGTCGCTTTTGCGCACCACTGGCACCAGGTCAGCGGGCAAATCTTCGTCTTCTTCGTCATGGTCGTGGCCGCAGCCGAGGCTGCTGTCGGCCTCGCCATCATCATCGCTATCTTCCGCACCCGCAGCACCCTTAACGTCGACTCCGTAGACCTGATGAAACTATGACCGGATCCCTTAATCTCTGGCTGATACCGCTCGTCCCCTTCGCCGGATTCCTGGTGAACGGTCTCGTCGGCCGCAAGCTGCCCAAGGTGCTTGTCACCGCCATCGCGCTTATCTGCGCTCTCATCCCGTTCCTGCAGGTCGCAAAGATCTGGTTCCAGTTCTCGTCCATCACCACGCCTTACATCGAGCACCTCGGCACCTGGATCTGGAGCGGAGCCTTCCACGCCGACTTTGATCTGCAGCTCGACCAGCTCACCATGATCATGCTGCTCGTGGTGACCGGCGTCGGCTTCCTCATCCATATCTATTCGGTCGGATACATGGCTCATGAAGAGGGCTACTGGCGTTTCTTCGCCTACCTCAACCTCTTCATGTTCTTCATGCTTACCCTCGTGCTCTCCGAGAACTTCCTGCTTATGTTCGTCGGCTGGGAAGGCGTGGGACTGGCCTCCTACCTGCTCATCGGCTTCTACTTCCTCAAGGACTCCGCCGCCCGCGCCGGCATCAAAGCCTTCGTCGTAAACCGCATCGGCGACTTCGGCTTCCTCATCGCCCTCTTCCTGCTCATTGCTCACTTCGGCACCCTCAGCTATCACGAAATTTTTGCGAGTATCGCGCAGCATCCCGAGTGGCAGGGCGGGGTGCTCACCGCGATCGCTCTCTTCCTCGTTCTCGGCGCGACCGGCAAGTCCGCGCAGATTCCCCTCTATGTCTGGCTGCCCGACGCTATGGAAGGCCCGACTCCGGTCTCTGCCCTCATCCACGCCGCCACCATGGTTACCGCCGGTGTTTACATGGTCGCGCGCACCCATGTCCTCTTCGACCGCTCGCCGTTCGCGCTTAGTACCGTAGCCATCATCGGCGCTGCCACGTGCTTCTTCGCCGCCACCATGGGCCTTCTCCAGACCGACATCAAGCGTGTGCTGGCCTACTCCACCGTCTCCCAGCTCGGCTATATGTTTCTCGCCTGCGGAGTCGCCGCCTACTCCTCGGCTATCTTCCACCTGGTCACGCACGCTTTCTTCAAAGCTCTGCTCTTCCTCGCCGCTGGATCGGTCATCCATGCAATCGGCGGGGAGCAGGACATGCGCGTGATGGGCGGGCTGCGCAAAAAGATCCCTGTCACTTTCTGGACAATGACCGCCGCCGTCTTTGCCATCTGCGGCTTCCCGCCTTTTGCCGGCTTCTTCAGTAAAGACGACATCCTTTACCAGGCCTTCATTTCACCCAACGGCGGCAAAATACTCTGGTTCATCGGATGGGTGACCGCGGGACTGACTTCGTTCTACATGTTCCGGTTGTGGTATCTCACCTTCCTCGGCGAAAGCCGCGCGGAATCGCATGAGCTGGCCGAACACGGCGCCCCTGTCCATGCCCGATCCGACTCGAAGCTGGTTGTCGAAGCAGAACACGCACATGGCATACACGAGAGCCCCTCGGTCATGCTGGGCCCCCTCGTGATCCTCGCCATTCTCGCCACCATCGGTGGTTTCATCGGAGTACCCGCAGCCATGGGCGGCCGCAACGAGATTGGCCATTTCCTTGACCCTGTTCTCGGCTCCGGTGCTCACCCGTCCGCCGGCGAAAATTCCGGCCTCGAGCTGGCCTTGTCCGCTTCCGCGGTTTTGATCGGCCTTGTGGGTCTGCTTGTAGTGCATATTCTTTACAAAGTGAAGCCTGAGCTCCCCGGCAAGCTGGCAACCCAATTCCACGGACTTTATAACTTGGTGCTCAATAAGTACTGGGTCGATCAGATCTACGGAGCCGTCGTCGTCACCCCGTTGCTGCTCTTCTCGCGCTACATCCTTAAAGCCCTCGTCGATCGCGGAATCATCGATGGCGCCGGGTTCGCTGCCGGCGCAACCGCTCAGGGATTCGGCGCAATCGTGCAGCGGGTGCAGTCAGGCAATATCCGCTCTTATGCAGGCTGGCTCGCCGTGGGCGCAGCCGTCCTGCTCATCGCTGTCTACTTTGGATTCACGGCGCACTTTTCGCCCCAATAACGAGATGAAACAAGGAACGTATTCGTGCTGACCGACTCCATATTGACGCTTACGACCTTCGTGCCTACCGCCGGCGCGGTCGTTGTGGCGCTGTTGCCCCGCAAAGGGCGCGTCATCCAGTGGTGGACCCTGATCGTCTCCCTGCTTACCTTCGCCCTCACCCTCCACCTGCCGTCTCACTACACCTACGGCCAGCACGGCTTCCAGTTCGAAGAGTTTCACCCGTGGATCGCCAGCCCGAAGATCGGCTATCATCTTGGCGTTGATGGCATCTCGATGTGGTTGGTCGTGCTCACCGGCTTTCTCTCCGTCGTCGGCGTGCTCGCATCCTGGAACGCCATCGAGAAGCGCACGAAAGAGTTTTATTTTCTTTTCTTAATCCAGCAGACCGCCATGATCGGCGTCTTCGTCGCGCTCGACATGTTCCTCTACTACGGCTTCTGGGAGCTGTCCCTCGTCCCCATGGCCATCCTCATCGCCATCTTCGGCCCTGAGCGCGGCCCAAAAACGGCCCTCAAGTTCTTCAGCTACACCTTCATTCCATCCGCGCTCTTCCTCGTCGCTATCCTGTGGCTCTACGCCAAAACCGGCACCTTCGACTACGTTGAGATGCAGCACGCCCTCACCAGCAACGCCGCGCTCTTCGCACCCCAGGCCCTGTGGTGGGTCGCTCTCGCATTCCTCGTCGCCTTCGCCGTCAAGGTTCCCGTCTTCCCGCTGCACGGCTGGCTCAGCGACACCATTTACGAAGCCCCTACCGCCATGGCCATGGTCGTTGCTGGCAAGCTGGGGCTCTACTCCATCCTTCGGTTTGTCCTCGGCCTCTTTCCCGCCCAGTCACGCATCTTCGCCCCGCTCATGATCGTGCTTGCCGTCATCGGCATACTTTACGGAGCCTGTGTCGCTCTCGCCCAGACCAACATACGACGCCTCGTTCCCTACGCGATGCTGAGCGCTCTCAGCTTCTGCATCCTCGGCATCTTCTCCTTCTCGATTTCAAGCCTCGACGGCGCGGTGTATCAGATTATTAATGAAGGACTCACCGGCAGCGCCTTCCTCATCCTCGTCGGCTTCCTGCACGAGCGATACGGTACCTATGAGATCAGCCAGTACGGAGGTCTCGCTGGCCGCCTTCCCAACATGGCAACGTTCTACGTTATTACGGCGCTCTCGCTCATCGGGTTGCCCATCCTCAACGGCTTCGTCAGCGAATTTCTCGTACTCAGTGGCAGTTTCGCTCCCCATCGCGGCTGGGCGGGCCTGGCCACCCTCGGCGTTATCCTCAGCGCCGCCTACATGCTCTGGCTGATCCAGCGTGTTTTCTACGGACCTCAATCTGCGCTGGTCACCGGACACGTCGCGCCTGACATCCTCGGCCGCGAGTATGCCGCCCTCGTCCCCATGGTTCTGCTCATGTTCGCAATGGGCGTTGCCTCGCCCTACTGGATGCGCGCCATCAATGAAGGTATCGCCGGCCTCGCCAACTCGACGGTCAGTTCTGCAACTCATACTGTGACAAATCCCACCCTGGCGGAGAAGCGATGAACACGACACCTGACATCCTTCGCATTCTCCCCGAGGTCATCCTCACCATCACGGGCGTGCTCATCATGCTGATTGAGCCCATTCTGCCTCCCGCAACAAACCGCAAATCGATGGGATGGCTTGCCATCATTGGTGCCCTGGCTGCGCTCGCCGCCAGCCTCTACCAGTACCAGCTTCCGCCCGGCACCGCATTCTTCGGCTACGTCCAGACCGACGCTTTCAGCGTCTTCTTCCACGTCCTCATTTGCGGAATCGTCCTCGCTTCGCTGCTCATCGCCGTCGACACAGTTAGCGCCCATACCAGCAGCCTCGGCGAGTACTTCGCCCTTTCCTGCTTCGGTGCCGTCGGCATGCTTCTGATGACCAGCGCCGTCGAACTGCTGCTCGTCTTCATCGGCCTCGAAATCTCGTCGATCTCCACCTATATCCTTGCCGGCCTGCGCCGCAAGAGCGCCAAAGGACCCGAAGCTGCCCTCAAGTACTTCCTGCTCGGCTCCTTCGCTACCGCCTTCTTCCTCTACGGAATCGCTCTTATCTTCGGCGCTACCGGCACCACCGCCATCCACGCCATCGCCGACCAGCTTGGCTCTAGCCAGACTCCGCTGCTGGCCATCACCGGCCTCGGCATGATCCTCATCGGCATCGGCTTCAAGGTTTCCGCCGCGCCCTTCCAGGTCTGGACACCCGACGTCTACGAGGGCGCACCCTCGCCCGTCGTAGCGCTCATGTCCACCGCACCCAAGGCCGCCGCCTTTGCCGTCCTTCTCCGCGTCCTCTACGGAGCGCTCCCGGCACTCCACAATCATTGGATACCGATCGTCTGGTGGCTCTCCGTCCTCTCCATGTGCATCGGCAATCTCGGAGCCCTGCGCCAGAAGAACGTCAAGCGTCTGCTCGCCTACTCGTCCATCGCGCATGCGGGATACATCCTCGCCGCGTTCGTCGCGCTCTCCGCCGACGGGGTCGCCGCCGCCAGCTTCTATGTCGTCAGCTATGCCGCCATGAACGTCGGCATCTTCGCCGTCGTCAGCCACGCTGGAGGATTCGACGACCACCTCGCCCTCATCGACGATTACCGCGGCCTCGCTTACCGCTCGCCCCTGCTCGGCGCAACCATGGCCTTCTTCCTCATCTCACTCATCGGAATTCCCTTCACCGGCGGCTTCTTCGGAAAGTTCTACGTCTTCTCCGCCGTCCTGCATTCGGGATACATCTGGCTCGCCGTCATCGGCCTCGTCAACAGCGGCATTGCCGCTTTCTACTACCTGCGTGTAGCTACCGCCGTTTACTCCAAACCTCCAGACGCTTCTCCCATCAACTCCGTTCCCCGCGCCTCAGCCTCGCTGCTCTTTGCCCTGTTCCTCACCGTCGTGGCCACGCTCATCCTCGGCATCGTTCCTGGCAGAATCCTGGCCATGGCCAAAGCAGGAGCCGCAACCTACTCCTCGGTAAGCACTCCCGCTCCCGAAGCCACCGCGCAAAGCACCCACTGAGTTCGCAAACACAAAGGCCTCCGATTCACCGGAGGCCTTTTGCCGTTCTGAAATCTGAACCGCGCTTTTACTTCACCTTCAGGAAGATGATGACAAGCGTGAAAAGCGTGAGCGACTCGATGAGCGCCAGGCCGAGGATAAGCAGAGTCTGAATACCGGCGCGGGCTCCGGGGTTTCGTGCCAGGGCTTCGACGGCGGACGCGGTTGCCTTGCCCTGTCCGAGGCCGCAGAGGCCGGCCGCGATTGCCATGCCGACACCGGCGCCGATCGGCGCCAGGCTCGCGCCTCCGCCCTCACCTGTTTGAGCGAACGCCGGCATGGCCATACACAGCACCGACAGCGTCATGAATACGTACTGAAGTTTGCGCATTTCTTCTCCTGCTTCCCTTATGAATTGCCGTCAGTGGGTGGTTGAGGCTCACCGTGCTGGCCCCCTCACGCTCACGGCGTAGGCTGCGGCGGCGGAAGCGCTCCGCCCAGCCGGTAACCTTTTAGTGCTCGTGCGCGACCGCCAGCGACAGGTAAATCAGCGTCAGCAGCAGGAACACGTACGCCTGTATGACCGCGACAAAGAGGTGAAGTCCGAGAAAGATCACCGGCACCCCGATCGGGATCATCGAGAAAAACACCAGCGTCAGCAGGTCGCTCGCAAACATGTTTGCATAAAGACGAATGGTCAGCGACATCACGCGAGCCAGGTTCGAAATAAGCTCAATAGGCCCAAGCAGCCACGAAATCCACCAGATCGGTCCGAGGAACGTCTTCGCATAGCCGACAACTCCGTTGGCGCGCAGTCCTTTCCAGTTGTAATAGAAGAATGTCGGAATCGCGATCCCCAGCGGAACCGCCGGCTCGGAGGTCGGCGTTTCGACGCCCGGCAGGAGCCCCATGCAATTGCAAATCAGGACGAACATCACGATCATCGTCGCGTAAGGCACAAAAGGCTCAAAGCCGTGACCAATGATCGAGTCCGCCTGGTTGCTCACAAACTCGTGCACCACCTCGGCCAGATTCTGTGCTGTGCCCGGCTTCTCTACGTCGAGCGTCAGACGGGTAATCACGAAGAACAACACCATCACGGCCGCAACAAACAGCTCTTCCGTGAGCCCATCGTTGATCGGGGCTCGTGGCCGGGCAACGTGGATGCCCAGAGAACTGAGCAGGGCTACCAGCGGCGCGGCAAAGATGTGGTTCAGCAGTCGCGTCAGCGAATGAACTAATTCGTGCATGATTCCTGCAATTTACGGATTTGCTTCTCAGGAGCGAGACTGCCGCGCAACGACGATCAGCAGGAAAACCGCGACCAACCCCAGTCCTGCCACAAGCGCGTAAAACGGTCCTTTGAAACACTTTAGGGTAACATAGATCACTGCTGCGGCGAAGGCAAGTCGAAGAAAAAACATGGTTAACACCCATGCCGTCGACCGCGGAGGCTGTTGATTATCGAGCTTCGCGTTCATCAGCTCGATCAGTTGTTGCCACTCGTACAATCCTGTGCCCGACACCGCCGCGCCCGCCAAAAATTGAACGCCCGGCTTCCATCCAAAGAGAAAATCCAGTACTCCAAAACCAAAGACCGCCATCGCCGCCGTCAGCTTCATCGCGCGGCGCAGCATAGCCTTCAGATCGGCGTCAGAAAAATCCAGCAGCGATGGCGTCTCGCTCATTTGTCTTTGCCGCCCGCCTGCATCGCCTGCCGTACCGCCTCAAACAATCCGGCCGCCGCGCCGAACAACAGCCCGACAATATAAATCCAGTGTGTGTGCAGCCACTTATCGAGCAGCGCACCCCCTGCCCAGCCGATCAGCACCGCCGCCGGCAGCACAAACGCAATCTGCAGCAGCCGCTCCGCCTGCACAAACGCGTTCACTCCGTCGCGCGCTCCGCTGCGCCGCGATTTCCGCTCCGGATTCGGATTAGCTTCACTCATTACCTTGCCTGTTATACATCAGCGCAAGCCGCGCATGCCCGTTATTGAAAGCTATACTGGCAGGAGCCAAATTCATTCAAGGAAGCCCAGTGTTCGAGTCAGAGTTCGAGCGAAACCTCTTCGCTCTCCGCCAGGCAAAACTCCAGCAGATCGAGGCCCTCGGCCAGTCGGCCTATCCCAATTCCTTCCGCGCGACGCACTCGATCGCCGACCTCCACAGCGCCTGCGACAACGCCACGACCGAGCAGCTCGAAGCCGAGCGCATCAATGTTTCCATCGCCGGACGCATCATGGCTATCCGCGCCCAGGGCAAGGCGGGATTCGCGCAGCTCCAGCAGAACGGCGACCGCCTCCAGATCTACGTCCGCAAAGACGCGGTCGGCGACCAGGCCTTCGAACTCTATAAACTCCTCGACCTCGGCGACCACATCGGAGTCTCCGGCTATCTCTTCCGCACCCGCACCGGCGAGCTCACCGTCCACGTCGAGACCATCACCTTCCTTGCCAAGGCCATGCTCGCGCTGCCCGAGAAGTACCATGGTCTCGCCGACGTCGAACTCCGTTACCGCCAGCGCTACGTTGACCTCTTCATGAACACGCTGCTCAACGAAGGCACACCCGCCGAGACCCACGTCCGCGACGTCTTCATCAAGCGTGCGAAGATTCTCTCCGCTCTGCGCCGCTTCTTCGACTCTCGCGGCTACATCGAAGTCGAAACGCCTATGATGCAGCCCATCGCCGGAGGCGCAGCCGCCAAGCCCTTCACCACCCACCACAACGCACTCGACCTCGATCTCTTCCTGCGCATCGCGCCCGAACTTTATCTCAAGCGCCTCGTTGTCGGCGGCATCGACCGCGTCTACGAGATCAACCGCAACTTCCGCAATGAAGGCATCTCCACGCAGCACAACCCCGAGTTCACCATGCTCGAGTTCTACCAGGCCTACGCGAACTACTGGGACCTGATGGACCTCACCGAGGAGTGCATCGAATTCGTCGCGCAGGAAGTAAACGAAAGCCTGATCGCGCACTTCAACGGGGATGAGATCGATCTGAGCAAGTGGGAAAAATCTCGATGCGAGACGCGATCATCAAGTGGTGGCCGGAAGAAGCAGGTGAAAGGCCGACGA
>CAVRNK010000056.1:0-25414 GCA_963721995.1 uncultured Acidobacteriaceae bacterium
CCAGCCTTTCGGGTTTATGAAGCCAAAGACCGCGTTCGCATTCCTAAAGTTACCTAAAATCCCGTTTTCCGGGCAGTTGCTCCCGACAAGACTTGTCGGGAACGACTAGACACGCAAATGAGCACCGTCCCTTGGTCGCAATAAACCTATACGGCAGAGAAAGGATCAAACGTTACATACTGTCCCCAACGCTCAGTAAACCAATCTTGCGCCCGTTGGGAAAAGAGTGTTCCGCCATAATCTCTACCTCTTAGGAGGTCGGCGCCGTCCCAGGTCCTCAGATCAATTGTGAGTTCTTTGTATGAACTCACAAACGGCGCCGGGCGAAGACTCTCCACATTGAGAGAAATCACCAGTCCCAAAGCTCCCCCATAGCCATTGCGACAGGCGGGCTATGTGGTTTGCCTTCCTCCTACTCGGAAGGGAGTCGGCATCCTGATCTACCGGCTTTTCGAAGCTCAATCACCCCGCCCACCAATGCCTCCGGCCTACGCTTCGAAGCTCACCTCGCGGTGGGTCCCGCAAGATTAGAGGTCAGAATGGAGTCGCTGTCTCCCTTCCTGGTCGGAGTAGGGATCGTGATTGCTCATGACCCCCTCCACGGATCCGGACGAGCGGATTTCCCGCATCCGGCTCTTACCTCAGGTAATGACGCCCATGCGGCGCAGTGGATAAGGATGATATACGCGTGCGGGAGGCAGCCATCGGTCGATTAAGCGCCGCATTCTGTCCCAACGGACGTGGCCGTTCTGGCTGCGGCGCGAGAGCGCTTGGTGCCAGAGCAAGCCTGTCCGAAGCCGGAACGCGCCCAGAGCAGAGCCGTTCATGGGCACTCCGTAATAGCGGATGTGTCCACCAACGACCGCCCGCAACCATTGGCCTACTTCCGGGATGGGGTCGTGCATGCGTCGTCTGAGTTCGTCTTTTACCTCGCTCAGCTTCGCTTGCATCCTCTTACGAATCGTCTGCCGCAGCACCGTGTAGTAACCGTTGCTTCTCGTCTTCCCGCAGATATGCGTGAAGCCAAGGAAGGCGAACGTTTCCGGCTTCCCTTCTCCACGCTGTTGCCGGTTTCGGCCACGAACCATTAGAACTCCAGAAGCCGCGTTTTGTCGGGATGCAGTTCCAAGCTAAACTTCCGAAACCGCTCGGTGAGTTCCGCTAGGAACTGTTTGGCATATGTTTCGCTCTGGAATCCAACCACGATGTCGTCGGCGTACCGCACGGCGATCACGTCGCCGTGTGCCTGCTTTCGACGCCATGCCTGAGCCCACAGATCGAACGTGTAATGGAGATAGATATTCGCCAGCAGCGGCGATGCACTGCCTCCCTGAGGCGTCCCTTCCTCCATACGTATTCGTTTTCCATCCTCTAGCACACCTGCGTTCAACCACTTCTGGATCAGCCGCACGACACGCCGGTCCGCGATGCGATGCTCGATGAACTTTACAAGCCATTCGTGCGAATCGCAGCGAAAACCCGCGTATGTCCAGATCGAGCACCCAGTTCACCTTCTTCGTCAGCAGTCCGGTGTAAAGCGCATCCAGCGCGTTATGCTGGCTACGCTTCGGACGGAACCCGTACGAAAATCCAAGAAAGTCCGTTTCGTAGATAGCGTTCATCACCTCGACCGCCGCACGCTGAACGATCTTGTCCTCCAGCGCAGTGACTCCGAGCAGCCTCACCCGCCCCTCTCTTGGGGATGTACGTCCTACGCACCGGCTTGGCCCGATACGCCCCTCGCTTCAGCCTATGGGAGAGATCATGGAGGTTATCCTCAAGATCTTCTCCGTAGTGCCGCCACGTCTCACCGTCCACACCAGGTGCAGCTTCTTCTTCAGACTGAGATAGGCCACGCGCAGTGTTTCCAGCGCGTAGATGTGGTGAAAGAGCGCGGTGAACCGCACCTCCTTATCTTCCTTTGCTGCTTGTCGTATCCGCTCCAGCGCACTGGGCGCGTGGCTCCGGCTCGGTGTCCGGGACGCGTTTTGCTGTGGCGGATTCCCTCGGTCAAACCTCTTCCCTCCATCCTCTCCGCCACCGGCGGCCCGGCTTTGTTCGAGGACTTCATCGGTAGTACAGGTCTGTCCGACTTCCCACGTTCGTCCATCATCGGCGTACGTCCTCAGACTTCCCGATGCGTCCCAAGCCATCTTTCGCCATGGAGAACGCGGATCTCCCGGTTCCCGCGCGAGGTGCTTCGGTGCGTGCTCGGGGTCTGCGACCGCGCGGAACTCTGCAACGCCTCGCGATAGCGGCGTAACCGATTGTGCCTTCCGCCTACCCTAAGAGCGTCGGCGTTCCGGAGTGTGTAAGTTTCGCGGCTGAATACCCGGCCCGCACCTTCCCCTGTCAACGCTTCGACGTTGTCCTCGCGAACAACTCCGCATGACTCGGGGCCAGTGTGGATCGCTAATCCTTCACTGTGTGACTCTTTCATTCACTGCACCTCGCCGGTTTAACCGGCGCACTAGGGGACTCACACCCCCTACAACATGCCGGTTTATCCCGGCGCACTCCGTATTGCCGACAAACCACCCAGAATCCAGCAACGTTGACTTCACACGCGTCGCGTGGCTATTGATCGGGTGATCCCCACCCTATGCTCAAGTGACTTGAGGGACGACTCTGCCTCGTTGTGAAACATCTTCAGTTGCTCGTCTCCGGCAGGCTCGGAGACGACGCGCTGCAGAGGATTCAGTGCAGCGCGAGTTCCATGTGTCCCGAGCGCCTCGGCCGCGTTCTCACGCTTCCACGCGGGTGCCGACTCGTCTAGCAGAAGAGAAATCACCGTGGATTCGTATTCGGCCCGATCATGGTCGAGCAGTGTCACCGAAATGTCCCGCTGGATCGCAAGCGGCGCCGTATTCGAGAGACGAGAAAGTTCTTGAATCCCATCAGAGGTTCCAAGGTAATCCAGCAAATAATCGATGTACTCGATATCCGAACACAAAGGGTCGCCAAAGCCCTGATCAGTGCTCCTTCGACCGGTGTCCTCTGCCTCCAGCATCGCATTCTTCAGTTCTCTGATCAGCACCGTCTTCGTGAAGCCATGCGATGTTGGGAAGAATACTCAGGCCGGATGTCTGCAAGGGGAATCGCTGTCTGGTAGATCGGGAAAGTCACAGCGAACTCATCTTGGACGGGACCCTTGCGGAGGAAAAGAAGAGTGCGACCCTTGTGGATGAAGCCGAGCGGAGGTCCGCTGTAAGCAAATCCAATTACACCCTGCTCGCCTTCTTTCGCTGCTGCGACATAGTTACCGATCACGTAAATGTGAGACGAACTGGGCGCTTGCCCTTTTAAGCATCTCTCCAACTCGACATTTGCAGAAAGCTGGTCGCGGTTCGCACCATTGATGAACGGAGTGATTCCAGTGCGTATCGGAGAGTCAGCATCGCCAATGCAGACCAGATCGGAGGCGTTCCACCTCGCCTGAATCGTTGGAAGATACGATTCATCCTTGCCACCGGGAGCTCCCACGCCTAGAAGCAGAACGAATATCAACGAAGGTGTAATCCACATGCGCCGACCAAATTCTACGCTGGTTCAGCGGGTTCGGGGCGTATCACCGGCAAACCGGAAGTTTCGTGGAATCCGAATCGAAATGTCCGTATTGCCGACTTCCATGTAAGTCAAAGTCAAGGGAAAAGCACGGAGGTCTCTGGGCGCGCTCAGGAGAGCGCGCATTCGATCTGATCAGGATGCTTCATAGCGCAACCGTGCCTCTCGGCGGGTGGCTCCTGCCCATGCAGAACCGGACATCCATTTGCTGTCTCGGGCTCCGAGGAGCCGTCACAGATGATTGAGTTTGTGTTCTCTGCCAGTCCCGAAACAATGCGTAGTGAGCCTCCGGAGTTTTGATCCTTCGCCCAGTCGGCAACCGCAGGACCTGGCAGTCTGCGCGTCGATGAATCCTGATGTTTTTGCCCTTTCTTTATTAGAAAAGGCTTTAAGCTGCTGCCGTGCGGCTGAACTTCTCGGCAGGTACGAAGTCCTGATTCCTGCGCTCCACCGCGAGCATGTAGCAGACCATCTTCCTGGCAACCGCCAGCGTGGCCCGGTTGGGATTTCCTCTCTCCAGTTCTCTGGCACGGATCACGGCGAGTTCATGGCACTCCCGCGTCGCCAGTTTGGCTGCTTCAATCAGCACTCGCTGGATGTGCTTGTTCCGCTGCTTGGAGATCGGCATCCGCATTATCTTGTCGGCCGAACTCTTCTCATCCCCGCAAAGCCCGCAGTAGCTGATGGCCTGCTTGATCGAAGTGAAACGTGTGACGTCTCCAACCTCCAGAGCCCAAGTCAAAGCGGTGATCGGCCCCACCCCCGGCACGGTCCGAAGCCGCCGTAGCCGCTCCTTCAGAAGCGGATCTCGCTCCAGCGAACTGACCAGGGCATAATCGAGCTTCTGCGAGCGGCAGATCATCTCCCGGCTCAGCTTCAGCAGCGGCCGTATGCTCTCGTTCACCTCTTCGTTGGTCGTGAGTAGTTCGGCGAAGTACCCGACCTTGTGCAGCCGCTGCTTGTTGTAGCTGACCCCGGTCTCCATCAGCAGGCCGGAGACACGGTTCTTCATCTGCACCATCTGCTTGATCAGCAGGTTCCGATAGCGTAGCGTCCGGCGCCGGTTCCGGATCTCTGTGGAGGCCATGTGACACTCCGGCAGGAAGTCGCAACGCAGGCAATCGGCGATCTTGCCGGCATCGATCTTGTCGTTCTTCTTCTTAGCCGCGGCATCGCCCGCAGCATCAACGGGTGCGCGACCTTCACCTTCTCCGCATGCGGAAGCAGGTGGTCATAAATCCATCCGGTGAAGATCGTCGCTTCCATGGCAATCATGCGGGGTTGAGGAAGTGTCTTGATCCAGCTGTCCAGTTCACGTCTCGTCGATCCGATCTTGCCTTCCTGCTGCACACGGCCAGCCACGTCCTTCACGCAATAGCTGATCGTCTTCTTGTGAACATCCAGTCCGATGTAATACATATCGTCTCTGAGGAGCCTCCGAGGTTGATCTCTGAATCAGCCTAGCCGCTGAGTTCAGCTTCTAGTAACACCTCGTGCTCTTCTTCGACTTAGCATTCAAACAATTCGCCCAAGTGACGAAAAGCGATCTTCCGAAGATTAGTAGCGCACGGTTTTCCGAAAACTAAACCGTAGGTATTCGATGGTTTTTCGCGAATATCGACCGATAATGATAGGGAAAGAAAATGGTCGCGCCTGTCATCCGCAAAGCCTTTCAGTTCCTACCCACAGTTGAGCCAGATCTCTGAGGTTGTGTTTGTATGTACGCGTTACCAAGTATTCCTTCCCGCCTCTTACACGCAGCCTGTACTCCCCGGTCGGAAGCGGTCGGATCTTTTCTACGGCCGAGATATTCACTACGACCGAGCGGTGAATGCGAATAAAACCGTAAGGTTTGAGCTTTTCGGCTATGGACGAGAGAGATTCGTGGACCAGATACGGATTAGGTCGGTGCTGCAACGAGACGTAATTACCTTCTGCTTGCACCGCCGAAATATCGAATAAATTCAAGAGTAGAATGCTACCGTTCGCCTTGAACGCGATTCGCGGCGCCTGTCGCTTCCCTATGTTCTCCAACTGCCGCGAGACTCGCATGAGACTTGCCGCATCAACTCGGATGGCCGGAAGCAATGGTGTGTCTGCAGCTTCAAGAAACTGGTCCTCTGTCTCTTCAGAAGCGTAACTCCTTTTACTTTTGGTGGAAAGCATCGCAGCTCCCCGCCGTGGGCCAGCCGGAGCGTCCGCATCTGCGTGAGCAGCTTGCTGAACAAACGTCTCACGTGCAGGTGCCTGATCCTCAATTGTGCGGGCGCTCATGATAAAACCCCTTGTTCTTTCGTTTCGATTTCTGCTGCACGATTGAGGATGACGAGTGCACTGCCTCTACATGAACTCGACTGAGCTCTGGGATTCGAGCGAAAAATCAGACAAGGTACCATCGCCGGTCTCCTTCGATTCATAGCGTTCCCTAAACTGAAATCACCGCCTTCACCGGACGACATGCTTCTTCGACATCGATCGTCCGCCTTTTAGAGATTGACGCGGCACGCGAAGAGACTTCAACCACCCCACGATGTTTCTAATTCCCACTTCCCACACCTTGGCATCTTGAGCATTCTTCGCCAACGAGGCGTAACCCTCGACCATTGCGACCAGAAAACTGGCACTCTCCTCCGCATTCAGGTCGCGGCGAACTGTTCCTTCCAACTGTCCTCTTCGCAGGAGCGCAGCTACTCCTTCCTGCCAGGCAAGAAAAAGCCTCTCCAGGCGCTTGCGGAAATGCTCGTCCACCGGTGACATCTCTGTTGCCAAATTGAGTAGCGCACAACCAGTTCGAATGTCTTCGGGACGAACTGATGTGCGCCGGACGATGCCGATCAAGATGTCAATTGGCTGCCCGCTGCCAAGCAGAGGACTCAACCACCTGTCGCGAACGATCTTTGCGACGATTTCGTCGACGACTGCATATCCCAGGGCTTCTTTGCTGTCGAAGTGATGATAGAGCGCTCCCTTGGTGACATTGGTGGCTTCGAGAATTGAATCGATGCGGGCATTCTGGAAGCCTGACTTGTGGACCTCCCGAAAGGCCGCTTTCAGCAGGCGTTCCCGTGTACGCTCAGGATCACGGACCCTTCGCCTTCTCTCGTGGCTACTTAACATACCGACAAGTATGTATGTTAAGCATTTTGAAAGTCAATAAAAATGATCTGACTAATTCTTTGGCTGTTCGATGTTCTCGAATTTCGTAACCTCTCGCCAGTGTGTGTATGGAAAGTTGGAGAAACAGTCTCCCTGGTCGCTTTAGGCCCGTCCCAGGAGATTGTTAGTCCGCCACTCGTCTTCGAACTCTGAAATGTCGGGTCTGTTGTGTCGCGTAATCGTGGCGAACATGGAACACCACATGCTCTCTCAGTTGTCGCTCAGCAGGAATTTGCGGAGTTGTGAGCAAATTCTGCTCTGCACTACTCAGGCGCCGAATGTACGCGGCGTAAATCGTCATTCATCTCGCCACGAAGACTTTCATTTGAGGAGAAGAGGGAACATGAACACGTTAAGACATCTGCGAAATTTCTGGATACTGTGGGCTACGACGTTTGTTACGGCCTGCGCTAGCAATGCATTCGCTCAACAGAGCTACAAGATTACCGATTTGGGCCTTAACAAAAGCACGGACAACTTCAGCATGGTCATGGGACTCAATAATCAAGGCTGGGCAGAGAACATGGATGGGGTTGTAAACCCGCCCATCACTTCGACCTCCACGACCATTGCAAGTGGCCGCGCGGTAATAAGCATCTACGGACTCAACATCGACCTCGGCACGCTGGGAGGAAAGAACAGCTGGACCAACTATGGCGGGATCAACGATCGCGGGGAAGCTGTCGGTCTGGCCGAAACATCCGTTCCAGATCCAGACGGTGAAGACTTTTGCGCCTTCGGCACACACCTTACTTGTCGCCCGTTTCTTTGGCAGTTCTTCCACATGAGCGCTCTCCCGACGCTCGGCGGAAATAACGGGCAGGCCAGCGCTATCAATAACCGCGGACAAATAGTAGGCATTTCGGAAACGACGGTCCAGGATTCCGGATGCCCGCCTAGCAAGCCTGGAAAGATTATTTCGCCGGTATTATGGGAAAAAGGCGAAGTCCGACCTCTTCCTACGGTGGATGGCGACCCAGACGGCTTCGTACAAGGCTTGAACGATCAAGGCCAGGCCGTAGGTTCCTCGGGAACCTGCAGCAACATAGCGACTCACGCCGTATTGTGGGAAAACGACACTGCCTTCCAGCTTCCAGACCTCGGACGCGATGGAAATGACGCCTACGCCGTTAATGACCACGGCCAAGTTGTGGGGTATGTCTCGACCGCTGACGGCACAACCATCGTTGCCTCTCTTTGGCAGAACGGCGCACACAGCGCAGTCACAAGCCTCGGCATTCTGCCGGGAGATGGTGCCGCCTTTGCCACAGGCATCAACAACCGGGGCCAGGTGGTGGGAAGCACCTTCAACTCCGTCGGCTGGTCCCGTGGCTTCATCTGGCAGGACAATGTGATGAGCGACCTGAACACGCTCATTCGCGAGGATTCCAACCTCTTTATCATCGCGGCCAGCAATATCAATGAGCGCGGACAAATCTCGGGTATGGCAACGGTGCTCACCGGGCCGGATGCGGGCAAGATCCATGCCATTCTGTTAACCCCTGTAAACGAAAGAATAGATAGGTCCGTTGCAGATTTCGCACGTACACACTCGCATTTCACTGTGCCCGCGAATGCCTGCCACTCTTCGCAGAGATTCGGCCCCGGCCCATTCGGGAGATAAAGTGGGCTTTTCGGAGCTCGCGCATCATCCAGCTTCATGTTGCGCTGGCGCAGGCCGAAGATTGTGCGGGACAACATGGGTCACGTCGGTATTCGACGTGACCCAGAACGCACCACGTAAGACGACACTAGAGAACGACAGTCACGCTAGAGTCGTCTTGAAACAAACTTGGATTGAGGATAAAGAATGCGTATTCGCACTCTGGTTCTTGCAGCTGCTGTGATCTCGAGTAGTGGTCTGCAGATGCGGTCACAGATGAGCGGACCCCCATCGTCACCGTCGGTGGGGACAAAGGAAGACCCTGCGAAAGCCGTGGACGGTTTGCTGTCCCTGATGGAACTCCAGGTAGTGGGGGCGGCAAAGGCGATGCCCGCTGATAAATACAGCTTCGCACCTGCACAAGGCATCTTCGCTGCGGGCCAAACTACGCAGTTCGACACCGTGCGCACCTTTGTGGAACAGGTGAACCACCTGGCACAGGCGAATTACTTCTTTTTCGGCTGGAGCGGCATTAAACCTGACCGCGACGTGAAGGCGATCGGGTCGATTACGACTAAGGACGAAGCTGTGGCTGCATTGGAAGCATCGTTTGTCTACGCGCATAAAGCCATCGCGACCATTACGGCAGAAAATGCGTTTGTAGCTATCAAGCCGATTGATGGGTTCAGTACCAGGACGACGATAGCCGCTTTTGCCGCCGCACATGGAAATGACCACTACGGCCAAATGGTGGAATACCTGCGGATGAATGGCATTGTGCCGCCGGCAAGTGCGAAGTAGAAGCATGCTGGCAGCTAATGGCCGAAGTAGTTCGGTATCAGGACTCGTATCGGCTTTGTTACATCCGCGGGCCTGAGGAGCTTCTCATCGAGCTCGCCCAGGAACTCAACTGAGCGCTCTGGGACTCGGCTATTCGAAAGTTGTCCTGCGCCCTCCATTAGTCCGGCAAACCTGAGCAGACGGTCAGCTTAGACCGCGGAAAATGACGCTCAGCCGAGTCATCAGGAGACGCGGGACAAAAAAGGTTGCCGCCGCGTCCTCGAGCTACTCTGAAAGAGAAATATTATCAAGCGGTTCTCTTGAGAAGATTCTTTACAAAACCCTCGGTTGCCAATACAGCTTCGTCAGCACACCAAGCTCAGCCGATTCGACGGTCTCGAAACAGGAGGCGATGCTTCCCCTCGTCTGATCCAGCTCACAGGTAAGTTCACGTTCTAGCCCTGAGCGAATGGCCAAAGCGAATGCGAGGCGGCCCGATCAAACAGGCGGACGCATGTTCGACCTCGACGAATCGGACGCTGAAATGAATCAAAACCTGACCACGATTGAAAGTGCTTTGCGAAATCAATATTGGCTCGTTTACCGACCTGCTGAGTTGAAGCACGACGGCTTATTCCACCACATCTATGTGGGCACCTCCGATTCTGCAAAGAACGTTACATCGATGTTCGCAGCGGATACTATGCTCCGGAACATTGAGATTTCCGGATTGTCGGCCATCCGGACATTTCGGTGCCCGGAACCGGTTCTGTCCGTATTGCCGGTAAGAACGAAGCCGCAGGCGCCGCGGTCGCTGCTGTAGTGGCCTCCAAGTAGTTTGGTGGCGGGGATAGGGTGTGAGTCACAGGAGGTATCCCACTGTGACTCGTCTTCGCAAAATGATGCTCGAAGAACTGGAGCGTCGCAACTATTCCGAAGGCACGACGCGGCGCTACCTGCGTTTCGTCGAGCGGTTCGCACAACACTTCGGCAAGTCACCGGACAAGCTTGGTCCGGATCATCTACGCAGTTACCAGGCCTATCTGCTCAAGGAGCTTAAACTCTGCCCGGGAACAGTTGAGAACCACGTGGCCGCGCTTCGATTCTTCTTTGTGCGCACGCTTCATCGTCATGAGTTCCGCGAGTACTTACCCTATCCCAAGGCTCCGCGGAAGTTGCCCAACATTCTTAGCCAGGAGGAAGTCACACGTCTGATCAACGCCAGCAGCAGCCTGTTCGAGCGTACGTTGCTGATGGTTCTCTATGGCACCGGCATGCGCCGCGCCGAGATCGCCCGGCTGAAGATCGCCCACATCGACAGCCAGCGCATGATCCTCCACGTGGTCGACGGCAAGGGCCACAAGGACCGCGACCTGCCCCTGAGTCCAGCGCTGCTGGAGACCCTGCGCGCCCACTGGCGATGGCTCAAGCCCCGCACCTACCTGTTCCCGTCGCGGCTGCATCGCGACCGCGAACAGCCCATCACGGACAAGATCGTGTGGCGGGCGTGCGCGAAGGCGGCCAAGAAGGCCGGCATTCGCAAGGTGGTTTCGCCGCATCTGGTTCGACACGCCTGGGCGACCCACTTACTGGAAGCGGGTACGGACCTGCGCACCATCCAGCTTTTGCTCGGGCATGAGGACCTGGAGGTGACAGCCCGGTATCTGCACCTGTCCGAGCAGCACCTGCATCAGGTCGCCAACCCCATCGAGGAACTGAAGCTCGCCAGCGTCGACCAGAGCAGCCGTCTCTATCATCGTCCGCTGCGTCCATGACCCGGCCGGCCATCGAAGTGGCCGACATCGTCCATCGCAAGGGCAGGCAGTTTCTGGAACGCTACCAGTCCAGCTTCAGCTACCAGCAGCTGAAGGCATTTCGTGCGGTGTCGCGCTGCCGCACCGCAGCTCTCGGCGGACACAAGGACAAGTGTGTCAACTGCCAGTTCGAAGCACCCATCTCCTACAACTCCTGCCGCTCACGGTGCTGTCCCAAGTGCCAGGCGCGAGCCCGCCGGCGATGGCTCGAAGCCCAGCAACGCGACCTGCTCAACACCAACTACTTTCACGTTGTCTTCACCCTGCCCCACGAGCTGAACCCACTGGCGCTCACTACGCCCAAACCATTCTTCGATCTGCTGTTCGAGGCCAGCTCCCAGACCCTGCTCGAAGTGGCTGCCGATCCCAAACGCCTCGGCGCCGAGATCGGATTCCTCTCCATCCTGCATACCTGGAGTCAGAACCTGCTTGGTCATTATCATGTCCACTCGGTCGTTCCCGCCGGCGGACTGTCACCAGATCATGAGCGCTGGATCCCGACCAGCCACCCACTGTTCCTCGTGCCCATTCCGACACTGCGCACCGTCTTCCGCGAGAAGTTCCTTGCCGGACTCCGGCAGCTCTACCGCAAGGACATGCTCGACCTGACAGGTCCTGCCGCCGCATTCCGTAACCACGCCTCGTTCGAGCAACTGATGGAGAAGCTGGGCAAGAAGAACTGGTTCGTCTATGCCAAGCCTCCCTTCGGCGGAGCGGAACATGTGCTGCGCTACCTCGGCCGCTACACCCACCGCATGGCCATCAGCAACCACCGCCTGACAGCCTTCGACGGCGAGCACGTCAGCTTCCGCTGGCGGGATTATGCGCACGGCAGCAAGCAGCGCGTCATGCCCCTCGACGCCGTCGAGTTCCTGCGCCGCTTTTTCCTGCACGTTTTGCCCAAGGGCTTCGTGCGCATCCGCCACTATGGCCTGCTGTCGAACCGCTTCCGCAAACAACTGCTGCCCCTGGCGCGCACACTACTCGCCGCCCAGGGCCACGAGCCACTCCCTTTGCCGCCCTTGCCCAACTGCAAACTCTGGCACTGCCCCCGTTGCGGCGCACCCATGCGCGTCACCCAGCGCTTCACCGCCGCTCAACTCTATCTGGCAGGCTTCGATTCGTCATGACGACAGGTACCAACCCGGCCTCTGGACTTGCTCCAGGCATGCCATCCCACTCGTGTGTCCAACGGCCGTGTCAGCGCTCTCTCTGTGCCGTCAGTCGCGCACAGGGAAGCTTCGATCTAAGGCAACTTATCAGGGAAGCGACCAACTTCCATCATCATCGTTACCGATCAAGGCTTTCTGACGCACCTGCCCGGTCCCCAAACCGTATTCAAAATCCATAATCCCCGCCAGGATCACCGCGCCCGCGGCAAACGCCTGCGGCTTCCTTCTTACCTCCAAATCGAAAGCGCCTCGCATCTGCATCTCAACACCAGCTATCCTGCCCGAGGCGCTTCCGATCTTGGCTAGCGGTAATCCGTCTGTGGCAAATGTCGGCTTGCTTCCGAAAGCACCATTTTTCTGGGAGGTACTGACAACAAGCCGCTTTCCGTTGCCAGCGCGACGGACTTCAGGATCGCAAGCGGGCGCGATGCCCTTCAAACCAATGCTCATTCATGCGGTTCAGGAACTCGGATGTGATAGGGAAGCCGGACGCCGAGCCAATCACGGCGTCGATGCCGCATCGCGGACAATCCGCCGTCAACCCTTCTGAATCACCGATCCAGTCAACCATCTCAGACGGCGAATAGATGGAGATACAGTAGAAGCAGCCGCATAAAACACTCGCTTCCAGCTCAATGCGGTTTTTCATGCAGTGTTTATGAGCACGCCCAAAGTCAGGTTGCCGTTCAGCTAGGCCAAGTGTCTGCAAAGCTATTCCTCTTCTTCAAGTCCACGAGCTACTCCGACGATTTCCGCCCGATGGCGAGAGATTATCACCCCAGACGACGTCAGTTTGACTATGCAGTTCCCGATTAATCCTCAAAAACGCGCTTGTGTGACCAAGGCGTAGTCCTCGGTAAACGCGCTTGTGCTGGGTAATGTCCGGTTGGTCGGCAATCAGCACATTTCGGCCCGGCTCCACGAAGCTTCCGGATTGCCGGTTACCCAGGCACAACAGGCTGAAAGGTTCCCCTGCCCATCGTATTTCTGATTTGAATGGTGAAATGGTGGTTCAAGACAAGGCAATTCCGCGGAATCCAGAATCCTGCGGCTGCGAACACACGGGTTGCGACGGGCCAATGGCCTCACAGGAATCACCAAATTGCGGAAGATTTTCCAGCTACCGTCAGCTTGGTTCTGCCACACCGTCAAATATTTGTCCACCAGGCTCTTGCCGCCGTCGAATGTCGCCTCCGCCCGGCCCCATTCGTAGACAAAGTTACCTTGTTGACTCGATCCCCACGTCTTTACCGCAGCCGCGCGCCCTTCCAAGAATCGTAAGTTGAGTTCTCATGTGTCGCTCGATCTGAAGCCGTCGCGGAAACACTCTCCTGTGGGACCGCAGTCAACACCATCCTCCGCATACGTCGCGGTAATCAGTGCGATGTTCCCGGCCTTCACTCCATCGATCCACGCTTGATTTCCAGCATCGATCCCGGCCCGCGCCAAGGCAGTCACCGTGCCGCTCTGCGCGACCATCGCCACCGGAAACAATGCACCCAGGGCTATCAGGAACATGAGTTTTTTCATTCGTTCGACACTCCTTTCCAAAGATTATCCGATCGACGCATTTCAGGCTCGAAGAGTGAGTTGCCCTGATATCGTCAATTGACCATCGATCTCAACTTGCCGGAAAGCAAGCCGCCAGCAAGCGGACTCCACACGAGCAAGCGACCTTTTCGGCTTCTAGCATGGAAACGATTTCCCGCTCGAGATCGTGGCCTGCGATCGAAAAATAAGCCTGAAGCGTGTCGAATCGGGGCAAGTTCCTGTACTCCGAGATGCCGAGTGCTTTGGCAATCCTCCATGCCTGCCAGTGCTGATTGCCTTGAA
The DNA here is from genome assembly GCA_963721995.1 of uncultured Acidobacteriaceae bacterium. Lineage (GTDB taxonomy): Bacteria > Acidobacteriota > Terriglobia > Terriglobales > Acidobacteriaceae > Silvibacterium. Next base: position 13,923 of record CAVRNK010000056.1, read on the forward strand.
GAGCCCTCTGCCATCGCCGAATGTCATGGTTTCCGAAGCAGAGTCTCGAAACCAGGAGACCTGTACTCCCAAGCGTTGCCTATTCACGTGTTTCCTCTCTTGTGAGTCCAAAATTTACACGTTAACGATCATCCATGCCGAGCGTGGATCTGAGGGACGATGGGCCCTCATCGGCTCGGAGAATGGTCGATGATTCTGAAGGCAAGGCAATCGGCAGCGGCGATTGTCAGATGCCGCCAGTTTGGAAGGGCCCAGTCAGCGGGCCAATCCATCGCCTCGAATTCTTCGATCCAGTCCTCCGCGGCTTTCCTTCCTTCCTCCAAGCCATATCGTCTGAACACTGCCTCGTAAAAGGCTACTAACTCCTTCTCCGCTGTCATCATGAACTCGGCAACTAGTTCGACAGGTGCCTCCTGAGCGTAAACAATCGAGTTAGTTTTGTTTATCGCACATGGAACTTATCTCCTGGTCGCAATAACCTCCGCCCGATTTGTGGCCTCAGAGGCATTCCGAAGTCCTTAGAAATACAATTCCCTCTGACAGTATGGGCCTGATGTAGAGGTATGTTGCTAATGCATCGCTTCTCCCGAGGGAGCTCCCTGACCGGGTTTGTTCTTGCTCAGAATGAAGGCACACAGCACCATGCCCATCGCCATCCAACAGAGCAACCGGTAGATGTCCTGATAAGCCATCGCAGCCGCCTGCTGATTGAGCTGTTGGTAAATGGCAGCTCGTGCCATGTGGCCGGGGCCCGGACCTCCGCCGGTACCACCGAAGTAAGAAGTAAGCGCGTCGACCTGGTTGACATAGGCCAGATTGCCGGGCTGCATGGATTCCTGCAGGCGCGCCTGGTGGACGAGAGAGCGGTTGGTGACGATCGCTCCAGTGGTCGCAATGAAGATGCTGCCGCCTACGTTGCGAACAAAGTTGATGATTCCGGAGACCTGATTGCTCGCCTCTTTGGGAAGCCCGACGTATGCCGCGGTGGTGATGGCAATGAAGGCGAAAGGAATCGCAAACATCTGAAGAATTCGTAACCACGCGGCAAAACCAAAGGTCATGGTGAGTGTGAAGTGCGTGGAGGTGTAATAGAACGCACCAGCGAAGCAGGCGAAGCCAAAAGCAGCCATATTCCTCGCCGGAAACCTGCCGGTAGCGATTCCTCCTAGGGGCATAATGACGAGCAGGGCAAGTCCTCCGCCCGCCAGTGCCTCTCCGGCGCGGGTTGCCGTGTAACCCATCAGCTGTTGCAGGAACTGTGGCTCAAGTACGGTTGCGGCATTCAGGACGCCGCCGACCAGAATCATGAGAAAAGAGCAGATGGCGAAGTTCTTGTACTTGAATAGCCGCAGATTCATGATGGGATTCTTAGCCCGCCACTGCCACCAGATCAGGCCGGTCATACCCGCGACGAACAGGAAGCAGGAGATGCGGATGAAAGTGGAGGCAAACCAATCGTTCTCTTCGCCCTTGTCGAGCATAATCTGCATGCCTCCCATGGCGACTGTCAGCAATCCGAGGCCAATATAGTCGAGCTTTCTGAGGTTGGCTCGATCTGCCCTGATCCAGGGCGGATCCTGGACCAGGCGACTGACCAGAAAAAATGCGAGTATGCCGACGGGTAGATTGATGTAGAAGATCCATCGCCACGAGTAGTTGTCGGTGATCCAACCGCCGATTGTCGGTCCGAGGGACGGTGCAAGCACTGCCACGAGACCATAGAGCGCAAAGGCCTGACCACGCTTCTTTTCGTCGAAGGAATCCGCCATGATGGCCTGCGCCATAGGCTGGAGACCGCCACCCCCGGTGCCCTGAAGAACACGTGCTATGAGCAAGATCGGGAGTGACGGGGCGATACCGCAAAGAAAGCTTGCAGCGGTGAAGATGGTGATGCATAGCAGAAAAAAGTTTCTGCGGCCGATGACGCTGGACGCCCAGGCGCCCACCGGCAGAATGATCGCGTTGGAGACCAGGTAGCTGGTGAGAACCCAGGTTCCCTGATCGGTGCTGGCTCCGAGATCGCCGGCAATGTGGGGAAGCGCGACATTGGCAATGGAGGTATCGAGAACCTCCATGAAGGCAGCGAGGGCAACTGTGGCGGCGATCAGCCAGGGGTTGACACTAGGCTTCCATCGCCTGCTGCTCCCGACTTCATCTGACATCCGCTTTCCTCTCCGGCCGAGTGAGCGTTGTCAGATTCATGACTCGAGCCCAACCAACCGCCATCCCCTCGAACACTTTGCGAGCCGTTTCCCGCTTGGCGCTCTTTCCGCGAAGCTGAGTGCCAGCACTAAAACCTTCATATACATACTGTATTTTAAATCATATTGTATGTATAGGAAAGGTTTGTGAAGGGAACCCATGATGGCTGACACAGGCACAAGCCGAATATTGGCGACCCAAAGTCATATCCCGATTCATGGCTACGATCGCGCCGGCGGCACTCTTCATGAAGATGTTGGACACCTCGACCGCGAGCGCACTGTGAGTGTCGGACAGGGTGTGAGGAAGAAGGGAGGAGACGAACGAAAAAGCGCTCAGCCCACAACGATTGTCCTTATCGAGCAGTGGATCTGTTTCGTATTGGGCCTGGTCTGCATGGCCTTCGGGACCTGGGGGATTTGTATGAAGCCCGAACAGGATGCTCTTTCTGCATACATTGCATGGCTGGGATCGCTATATGTGCCGACGTTGCGGGTAACGGCAGTCGTTTGCGTCGGATTGGGCGTAATGCTGATACGCCGGGGATGGGCACATCTCTGACTGTCTTTTCGATTTCCAGCACCTTGAGAATTAGTGCGATCTTCTCGCTGGGACCCGGGTGTGATGCCGATGTATTTCCCCGCTCGCAGGACAGTTCCGTCTCCACGTGTAGTGGCTAAGGAGCCACCATTAAAATCAAAATGAAAGAGACCTGGAAGACATCCCATGTCGTGATCGCAATCATAGCGGTCGTGGCCATTGCTGTGGCTGTGGTCATTCGATTGATTCAGAGGCCCGAAGGTTTATGGATCTGACAATCAGACCCATCACAGATTGCGTCGATTTGAGGAATCTAACTCTCTATATAATCTTCGCGTCAGTGGCTTCGGAAGCATAAGCTATCCTCGTATCAGGATGCAGAGTGTTCAACGTGTTCAGAATTGTATTGCACAACTTCGATCCTGACGTTCGCGCCATCTGGGAGCGCGTCTAACGATTCTCATAGGAAGTCAATGAATCGCTCAGCAACGATCAGGAGGAGCCAGGGATTCAAATGCCTGTGAACGGCACAAGACCACGAAAGCGACTCACGCGTGAGGAGAGCAAAGCACAGACTCGTGCCACTTTGATCGCCGTAGGCCGAAGGCACTTTCTGCGTTACGGGCTTGGCGGCGCAGTAGCGGAGAAGATCGCGGAGGATGCCGGTTATTCTCGGGGCGCTCTGTATTCCAACTTCGACGGTAAGGAAGAGCTGTTTGTCGCTGTAATCCAGGAGGAACAGGCGCGCCACCTGAATTTCTTCCAGTCTCTACTGAAGGACGAGCCTTCAGGGAAGAAGCGGTCGAGGAAATTACGAGACGCCATTGCCGACTTAATGACGGACCATGATTGGATTGTGCTTCGCGCTGAATTCGAGGTCGGCGCTCTTCGAAGCGAACGTATCCGAAAAAGCTTTGTTGAAGTGCATCGGCAGCAACTTCGCGACGGAAGTAAGCTTGTCAGTGACCTCTTGCGATCTCCTGAAGTCACTTCGAGATTGAAGCCGGATGATTTCATTACGGTTATCATCAATCTCGCTCACGGTCTGGCGGTCACCCAGAGAATCCTCGGTGCAGAACTTTCTCAGAAGGGCACGCGTAGCCTGGTTCAATCGCTGTTTGATCATTTGCTATCGTCCGAATAAAGATGGATAGCCTGAATAAGGCTTGGAGCAGCCGTTAGTGACCGGCTACCAGATCGACTACTACCATCGAGTTCACCTCGGCTTTGATTCTCGTAAGCGCGTGTGCTGTTGTTTCGCGAGAATGGATCTGTACGCGACGGCCCCTGGCAAACGTAGAGCTTGGGTCGCTGTGGCCCGGCGGTATCGGCTCGTGAATTCTCAAATGACGACTTCAGTCAGTATGGAGTGACCGGCGCCGATGCGCTGATCGGGGATTAGGCTGTGGGTTCAGAAGGACGCACAGCTCAGAGCCACAAGCGGAAGGGAGCCGGTCATGAAGGAGAAGGTACGATTTTTAGGTTTGGATGTCCATGCAGAGACGATCGCCGTAGCGGTAGCCGAGCCGGATGGCGAAGTACGGAGCTTGGGGACGATTCCGAACCGCGCCGAGTCGAATGCTTCGCACAACTGCGGCGTCTGCTCGAAGCAAGACTCAGGAAGCACGGCAGCCGCGAGTATGTGCAGGTGCTCCGCCTGTTAGAGACCTTCAACATCGTAGAAGTAACTCATGCTATCGAAGATGCCCTGCGGTTAGCCACGATCAGCTTCGATGCGGTGCGCCATCTGCTGCTGTGTCGCATCGAACGAAGGCCGCCGCGGCTGGACATGGAGAACTATCCGCACCTGCCGCTGGCCCAGGTGCGCACCACGCAGGCTGCAGACTACATGACCTTGCTTGCGGAGGCATGCGCATGAGCGGCGCCGAGGTTGCTGTTACGAGCACTGCAGCTCATACCGCCGATACACCGCAGTTGCTGCTGGAACATCATCTGAAGGAACTGCGGCTGCCCACCATCCTGCGCGAGTACGACAGAGTGGCCCGCCAGTGTGCAGTTGAACAGCTGGACTATCAACGTTATCTGCTGCGCATGACCGAGCTGGAGTTATTGGACCGCGAACGCCGGGCCACCGAACGCCGCATCCGGCAGGCGAAGTTCCCAGTCATCAAGACCATGGACAGCTTCGACTTCCTGGCTATCCCGTCGCTGAACAAGGCCCTGGTGCTGGAACTGGCGCGATGTGAGTTCCTCGCACGCCGTGAGAACGTGCTGCTGCTGGGCAACAGCGGCACGGGGAAAACGCACATCGCTCTGGCGCTCGGCCTGGCTGCATGCCAGCGCGGACACCGTGTGCGCCTCACCACTACTGCCGCCCTTGTCAGCGAGTTGATCGAGGCTCGCGATGAGAAGAAGCTGCTCCGCTTCCAGAAGCAGATCGCCAGTTATGAGTTGCTGATCGTCGATGAGTTGGGCTTCGTGCCCCTGTCCAAGACCGGAGCCGAACTTCTCTTCGAGATGCTTAGCCAACGCTACGAACGCGGCTCGACTCTGATCACCTCGAACCTGCCGTTCCAGGAATGGACCGAGGTCCTCGGCTCGGAACGGCTGACCGGCGCTCTGCTCGACCGGCTCACCCATCACGTACACATCCTCGAGATGAACGGCGACAGCTACCGCCTCAAGCAGAGCCGCCGCAAACGAACCCCATCCGCAGAACGCTAGATCCTATCCCCAATGCGCCTCGGGGTAGAAGGGCCGCTTCCGCTACGCTCCAGCGCCCCTTCTACCCCGAAATCCCACAACCACCCAGCTATCTACTGGCCTACTTTTACTCCGCTACACTGGCCTGGTTTTGCTCCGCCCTTGACAGCACCCTCTTTAGCACCCTCAAGCTCATGAAATTGTCTGCTGTTTCAGCAGAGACCTCAGCCTCTGTTTGGCAGAGGTCTGGTATTTCAATAATTCATCCAATTCTGAAGCTTCCTTACACAATGGCTGTGTTCAGCCTGAAGCCGACTACATTGACATAGCGTGTGGCCATGTTGCTGCAGCATTGTGCTTTGATAGCCGTTTTTCCGTCAGATTACTGATCCCGTGGGACCTCTGCTGGGATTCGGCAGAGATTATTGCTCCACGATAAGCGCCAAGGGTGCTGCTAGGATGTTGACTTACTACCTTTCTGCTGCTGATTTGCGATCTAAAGCGCGTTGCGAGCGCGTGCTACCAGGGTTGGACGATGCTAAATTTTCGGCAGGATGTCCTCCAGTAATTGCCGATCAGGGTGCGACAAGCAGTTGCGCCTCTCGCAGTATTCGCCTTCTGAACTCAAAGCGATGGAATGGCCGCTGTGACAGCATGCGAACAACCAGCATGGTGTGAGCCCTATAAACTCATCGCATGACCGTTGCAGCCGACCGGCGCGCCCGGGAAGACCTCGATCTTTTCCTTCTCGCTCTCATTAGTCAAGGCATCGACACCCCCTACCGTATGCAGTCTCTGGCCGGGATCTCCCAAGGGACTAGCCTGCAAGCCATCAAACGGCTTTTGGAGCACGGGCTTATTCGATCCAGCGCAGAAGGTTCCAGACGGCGCAAGATCTGGTCTCTAACCCGTGCCGGACGAAACCGGCTTCAGCGCGACTACCGGCCTCGCGCATCGCAAGGTCCCATCAACAGCAATTTTGAAGGTCTGCTCCGGACCGCCTTATTGATGGCCTTTGTGCATGGAGATTTTAAGTCGGCGAGTTCTATCCTGACTGCCGCGGCCACTCGGCCCCAAAAAACTCATGAGGATGAGACCCGGGAGCGAGGTGAAGTTCCGGAGATAGCGTCCGTTTACACTCGGATGCGCCGTTTCCGCATGGCACAGATAGCCAGAGTCGAAGCAGACGTCCTTAAACATTTGGCATTGGACCTGCGGTCAAGGGGTAAGACCTAGTTCGCCGGCCTATCTGCTGCGTGTTCCAAAAGGCTTGTGTCGGGTTTCCGCAATTCCGATACACCAGATCCCAGTCCGGTTCAAAATTGCTTTCTGCTTTCAATTTAGCCGATGCACGACTTTTTTTTCGAGGTCGTTTTGGACCAGGGGCTTGCCTGTGGTTCGATGGATCATAAGCAGCCGATCTCCACTTCGGAGGCCGGAACTGGCAAATTTCATTAGGAACTGCCGGAAAGGAGGTTTGGAGGAGAGGGTCCGCCTGGTCATTTCACCTTTGGAGTAAACCAGATATGGTCCCCAGTCCGCGCCGGCAACAAAGCTCGCAAGCCGTTGTTGCCGATCAAACCGATTTCCCGGATCGCTTCCTTACTGCCGAGGAGGCCGCCGAATTTCTCGGGGGAATGAATCCCCGTACCCTTGTTCGCTCGGCCAGAGAAGGCCAGGTTCCTGCCTTACGTACATTGGAAGACAAGAAAGAAAAGATCAAATCACGGGGTAGACTGGGAGCCCTTGCTCATACCAGCCGAGGCTGGCGCGTACCTCAGAATCCACGAGAAGACGGTGATTCGGATGGCGCGGAAGAAGCAGCTTCCGGCCTTACGCCTGGGGAAGCACTGGCGCTTTCGTCGATCGGACTTGACGGCCTGGGCCGCCAGACAAGTACAATCGGCTGGCCAGCTCGTCGGGTAGCGGAGAAATTATGTCCACTACTCGCTATCAAGAAGGAACTGTCGAGCGCGTCAAACGTGCGAAAGGTCCGGACGTGTGGGTCTACCGCTACCGGCAGACCGTCGATGGGAAACGTCTGCACCGCGGTCGCGTCCTCGGCACGGTCAAGGAACTCAAGTCGAAGGCCGAGGCAAAACGAACTGCCGAGAATCTCCGTGCGGAGATCAACGCAGCGGAGGATCGCGCGTCGAACATGACGGTCACGGATGCCTGGGGGCATTTCCAGGCTTACGAACTGCGTGATCCCGACGTAAATCGATCGCCTACGACGATCGCCAGTTACCTGGACTACTTCAAATCGCGCATTCTCCCCCACTGGGGCACCGTATACCTCGATGATGTCAAGGCGGTTGCTGTTGAGAAGTGGCTCCGGTCCCTCGATCTTGCACCGGCCTCCAAGGCAAAAATCCGGAACCACATGAGTTCGCTGTTCTCGCATTGCATCCGCCACGAACTGTACGACAAGCCAAACCCGGTCTCCTCGGTAAGACAGCGTGCCAAACGCCTTCATGATCCGGACATTCTCACGGTCGAGGAACTCAAAGCCATCATCGCCGGGATCGTTCCTCAGGCGATCCGGGTGATGGTACTGGTCGCCGGATCGTCGGCTCTTCGCCGAAGCGAGTTGCGAGGATTGAAGTGGAGTGACCTGGACCTCGACGAACTCTGGTTCAACCTGAAGCGTGGCGTGGTGCGGAAACACTTGACCGAGATGAAGACCAAGGCCTCTAAGAAGGGTGTGCCGATGCTCCCGGAACTCGGCGACGTGTTAAGGCAGTGGCGGACGGAGACGCCTTACCCGATGGATGATGATTGGGTCTTCGCGTCGCCGTATACCAATGGGGAGCGCCCTTACTGGGCCGAGTCGGCCATGGTCGATCACGTGCGACCGGCAGCCGCCAAGGCAGGCATCAAGAAGCACATCACCTGGCACGTCTTCCGCCACTCGCTCAGTACGATCATGAAAACTAACAAGGAAGACGTGAAGACGATCCAGGAGATTCTGCGGCACGCGAACAGCCGGATCACGTTGGACGTGTACACGCAGGGCGATATGACGGCGAAGCGTGCAGCATTGTTGCAGGTGTCGGGCATCTTCGTCTTGCCGAAGACGGCCTGAACTTAACCCCATTCAGCAAACGCAAAAGGCTCCCATTCATGGGAGCCTTTTACTCAAACTTTTTGTCTTGCCGAAGGGAGAGAAGATCCGCTAATCTCGCGAATGTACCTTTTTTGTTCCTTCTTTTTTTGTGCCAGATTGGACTTAAGTCCTTTAGAATCTGGCGGGGACGACGGGGCTCGAACCCGCGACCTCTGCCGTGACAGGGCAGCATTCTAACCAACTGAACTACGTCCCCACTGCGTTTTCAACCACTTGCCGTAAACTTCTCAATTTACTGGCTTTTCTTACTGTCTACTGTTCCGCCTGCTTCTACCATTTCTACCCGATATCACCGAATTCTGGGATTAATGGACAGTATGGACAGTAAGCCAAACGCCAATTCCCTGCCCGCTCACAAGCGACCGCAAACCACGAAACTGTCACCGTTCCGTGATTGAATTGTAGCAAACAATTTCCCATTACTGCGGCTGGTCTCTTCGAACGCTGTGCCTCGCCAAAACTCCATCATCCTGTGTTTTCTTCGCTTTCTAGCCCACTACGAGTTGAGATTCCAAACGGCTCTTAACCGTTAAGACATCCGGGGGCCCCATTCAGCTTCGCCTGCGGATTGAATTTTGGCGAGGCACAGCGGCAACACGGGCAAGTTACCTGAAACCTGACTTTCAGGGCAGAGTGAGTTGGGAACACCTTTGGTTGGCGATGGCGGTTCCGACAATCGCTCACTTCGTTGTCGGTCTCGGGTCCGGAGACCCGACTTCCAGCAACCTCTACTCCTTGTAATCCAGGTGGGCAGCGTCAGCTGCCGAGAATTGTAGCTTTCTGAAAAGCTGAGCCAACGCATGCAGGAAAATCACATACCCTAATGAATCGTAACCCTGAAAATTGCGAACGTCGGAGGCGTTTGGCCCGGCCGGGCTCGCCCGCGGATGGGCTGACTTAATTCACCAATTATCCGCCAGGCACGAAGCGTTGATTGGTCGCATCTGCTCCGAAGAAATATATGCTCAGGTGCTTTCTGCGTTCCAGGCCACGCCCACAAAAACGATCATCGCAGAGAGCTCCATCCACACCATCAAACCGATCACGGCCGCCAGCCCACCGTAGACAGAACCATACTGCATTTTCTGAACGTAAATTCCAAAGAGTAGATTGACGCCCCACCATAAAATCGCAGCGGCAGCTGCTCCGGGAAGAACGGACCTCCAAGTCATCGCGCCCGGTCGCCCAACGCGATAAATCAAGGCCAGGACTAGCATTGTCAAGATCCCTCCTAAGATTGGAAGCATCACGGTCCAGAAGCCGAGAACCAAAGGAGCGGGGCCGAATTCTCGAGTAATCCATTGGCGCAATGGCTGGCCGAAGACACTCAGCCCGACAGCCAGGAGCCATGCCACAATGGACACGCAGAACAAAAGCAGGCCACGAAGCTGCCGACCGAGAAAAGAATGTCTCTGGCGATCACCATAAATAAGGTGGATGCCTTCCATGATGAGTTTCATCACCTGCGAGCCAACGAGCAGCGTCCCGACCCAGCCGAAAAGCACCCAGGCCCAGGGATTCACCTCCCGGCGTAACAGGAAATCAGAAAGGAGCTGCCAAGTTCCCGGAGGCAGAATCGTCGAAAGCCGCACAGTAAGCTCACCACCGGTCCTCCCTTTTAGAAAATTGCTCATCAGGCCGAGCACAACCAGCAGACTCGAAAAGAAAGCCAGGAACATATTGAAGGCTACGGCCTGCGAAACCATACCGCACTGTGGAATGACTCTTGCCAGTGTTCGGAATAGTTTCTTCGCAAGAGAGCTTAGCGCCATTGCGCGGAATTATATCGGGTTCGGTGAGCAGTCCCGATGCGGGTCTCGTATCAGCAAAGTATCCAGAGCATCGAGCGAGCGACCGGTACGCGGCCGGTAGGATTCGACGCCTTCTGGCTTCTTGAGCAGGGTTTCGCCCTTCGCGTTGACGGTCGGCCGGGTGAATGTTTTCGGGTCGGTGACGAAGCGGGGCAGAAAGCGCCAAAATATCATGTGCAGTCGTCGAGTCCCGAACTGCTCATACCAAATGATGACCGGCTGCATCGTCTGCGGAGCTACGTTGTAGTCGGGGGCGAGTTCGAGGGCGAGCCCATCAATATCGCCCAACGCGAAGGCTTCAGCGATGCGCTGCTTATCAAATCGGCGTTGGTAGCGGCCACACATCGTCTACCGCTTTGCGGCCTTGCTCTGTTGAGCCCATCTCTTCTTCTGAGCCGCGCTGATTCGTGCTCGCGCATCTGCACTCATAACGTGCTTACGTCGCTCCCGATCTACCGCCGCGTGCCAACCGGGCGCTCCAGATACAGCACTAAGACTTGTGAGGACTCATCACTCACGGGTGCTGAACGGACGAAATATTTCGAATCCAGACCGACTAGTTGGTAGTCTACTTTGTATGCAAGGAGAAACGGCAGAGCGCATTCTGAAGGTGGCGGAAGCCTTGATGATCGAGAGAGGATATTCGGCTTTTAGCTATGCCGATATCTCCGAAGCGGTCGAGATCAAGAAACCGAGCATCCATCATCACTTCCCGACGAAGGCTGGCTTGGCCGCAGCCGTCCTCAAGGCGCATCGCGAGAAGACAATCGAAGGAACCGAGCAGCTCGACAGGCAGATCGAACACCCGTGGAAACGCCTTCATGCCTACGTCCAGTACTGGGATGGATGTATCCGAGGACGTACGGCCCCCTTCTGCGTTGCGGCACTCATGGGAGCAGAGCTTCCGTCGTTGCCAGAGGAAGTACAAACCGAAGTCCTCCTGCATTTCAGGGCCTTGGGCGGCTGGCTCGAACGGACCCTGAAGGCGGGTGTGAAGGCGGGTGTCATCAAGCTGCAAGATTCAGCGGCAACGGAAGCCCAGACGCTGATGGCGGTCGTGCATGGGGCTATGCTCTCCGCGCGCGCCACTGGGGATCGTGAGGTCTTCAAGCTCGTGACCGGAGCAGCGCTCAAACGTATCGCTACAA
>CAVRNK010000057.1:0-20075 GCA_963721995.1 uncultured Acidobacteriaceae bacterium
ATCCAGCCTTTCGGGTTTATGAAGCCAAAGACCGCGTTCGCATTCCTAAAGTTACCTAAAATCCCGTTTTCCGGGCAGTTGCTCCCGACAAGACTTGTCGGGAACGACTAGACACGCAAATGAGCACCGTCCCTTGGTCGCAATAAACCTATACGGCAGAGAAAGGATCAAACGTTACATACTGTCCCCAACGCTCAGTAAACCAATCTTGCGCCCGTTGGGAAAAGAGTGTTCCGCCATAATCTCTACCTCTTAGGAGGTCGGCGCCGTCCCAGGTCCTCAGATCAATTGTGAGTTCTTTGTATGAACTCACAAACGGCGCCGGGCGAAGACTCTCCACATTGAGAGAAATCACCAGTCCCAAAGCTCCCCCATAGCCATTGCGACAGGCGGGCTATGTGGTTTGCCTTCCTCCTACTCGGAAGGGAGTCGGCATCCTGATCTACCGGCTTTTCGAAGCTCAATCACCCCGCCCACCAATGCCTCCGGCCTACGCTTCGAAGCTCACCTCGCGGTGGGTCCCGCAAGATTAGAGGTCAGAATGGAGTCGCTGTCTCCCTTCCTGGTCGGAGTAGGGATCGTGATTGCTCATGACCCCCTCCACGGATCCGGACGAGCGGATTTCCCGCATCCGGCTCTTACCTCAGGTAATGACGCCCATGCGGCGCAGTGGATAAGGATGATATACGCGTGCGGGAGGCAGCCATCGGTCGATTAAGCGCCGCATTCTGTCCCAACGGACGTGGCCGTTCTGGCTGCGGCGCGAGAGCGCTTGGTGCCAGAGCAAGCCTGTCCGAAGCCGGAACGCGCCCAGAGCAGAGCCGTTCATGGGCACTCCGTAATAGCGGATGTGTCCACCAACGACCGCCCGCAACCATTGGCCTACTTCCGGGATGGGGTCGTGCATGCGTCGTCTGAGTTCGTCTTTTACCTCGCTCAGCTTCGCTTGCATCCTCTTACGAATCGTCTGCCGCAGCACCGTGTAGTAACCGTTGCTTCTCGTCTTCCCGCAGATATGCGTGAAGCCAAGGAAGGCGAACGTTTCCGGCTTCCCTTCTCCACGCTGTTGCCGGTTTCGGGCCGCGAACCGTCCGAACTCCAGAAGCCGCGTTTTGTCGGGATGCAGTTCCAAGCTAAACTTCCGAAACCGCTCGGTGAGTTCCGCTAGGAACTGTTTGGCATATGTTTCGCTCTGGAATCCAACCACGATGTCGTCGGCGTACCGCACGGCGATCACATCGCCGTGTGCCTGCTTTCGACGCCATGCCTGAGCCCACAGATCGAACGTGTAATGGAGATAGATATTCGCCAGCAGCGGCGATGCACTGCCTCCCTGAGGCGTCCCTTCCTCCATACGTATTCGTTTTCCATCCTCTAGCACACCTGCGTTCAACCACTTCTGGATGAGCCGCACGACACGCCGGTCCGCGATGCGATGCTCGATGAACTTTACAAGCCATTCGTGCGAAATCGCATCGAAGAACCCGCGTATGTCCAGATCGAGCACCCAGTTCACCTTCTTCGTCAGCAGTCCGGTGTAAAGCGCATCCAGCGCGTTATGCTGGCTACGCTTCGGACGGAACCCGTACGAAAATCCAAGAAAGTCCGTTTCGTAGATAGCGTTCATCACCTCGACCGCCGCACGCTGAACGATCTTGTCCTCCAGCGCAGTGACTCCGAGCGGCCTCACCCGCCCGTCAGTCTTGGGGATGTACGTCCTACGCACCGGCTTGGCCCGATACGCCCCTCGCTTCAGCCTATGGGAGAGATCATGGAGGTTATCCTCAAGATCTTCTCCGTAGTGCCGCCACGTCTCACCGTCCACACCAGGTGCAGCTTCTCTCTTCAGACTGAGATAGGCCACGCGCAGTGTTTCCAGCGCGTAGATGTGGTGAAAGAGCGCGGTGAACCGCACCTCCTTATCTTCCTTTGCTGCTTGTCGTATCCGCTCCAGCGCACTGGGCGCGTGGCTCCGGCTCGGTGTCCGGGACGCGTTTTGCTGTGGCGGATTCCCCTCGGTCAAACCTCTTCCCTCCATCCTCTCCGCCACCGGCGGCCCGGCTTTGTTCGAGGACTTCATCGGTAGTACAGGTCTGTCCGACTTCCCACGTTCGTCCATCATCGGCGTACGTCCTCAGACTTCCCGATGCGTCCCAAGCCATCTTTCGCCATGGGAGAACGCGGGATCTCCCGGTTCCCGCGCGAGGTGCTTCGGTGCGTGCTCGGGGTCTGCGACCGCGCGGAACTCTGCAACGCCTCGCGATAGCGGCGTAACCGATTGTGCCTTCCGCCTACCCTAAGAGCGTCGGCGTTCCGGAGTGTGTAAGTTTCGCGGCTGAATACCCGGCCCGCACCTTCCCCTGTCAACGCTTCGACGTTGTCCTCGCGAACAACTCCGCATGACTCGGGGCCAGTGTGGATCGCTAATCCTTCACTGTGTGACTCTTTCATTCACTGCACCTCGCCGGTTTAACCGGCGCACTAGGGCTCTTGCATCCCCTACAACATGCCGGTTTATCCCGGCGCTCTCCGTATTGCCGACAAACCACCCAGAATCCAGCAACGTTGACTTCACACGCGTCGCGTGGCTATTGATCGGGTGATCCCACCCTATGCTCAAGTGACTTGAGGGACGACTCTGCCTCGTTGTGAAACATCTTCAGTTGCTCTGTCCCGGCAGGCTCGGAGACGACGCGCTGCAGAGGATTCAGTGCAGCGCGAGTTCCATGTGTCCCGAGCGCCTCGGCCGCGTTCTCACGCTTCCACGCGGGTGCCGACTCGTCTAGCAGAAGAGAAATCACCGTGGATTCGTATTCGGCCCGATCATGGTCGAGCAGTGTCACCGAAATGTCCCGCTGGATCGCAAGCGGCGCCGTATTCGAGAGACGAGAAAGTTCTTGAATCCCATCAGAGGTTCCAAGGTAATCCAGCAGATAATCGATGTACTCGATATCCGAACACAAAGGGTCGCCAAAGCCCTGATCAGTGCTCCTTCGACCGGTGTCCTCTGCCTCCAGCATCGCATTCTTCAGTTCTCTGATCAGCACCGTCTTCGTGAAGCCATGCGATGTTGGGGAAGAATACTCAGGCCGGATGTCTGCAAGGGGAATCGCTGTCTGGTAGATCGGGACAGTCACAGCGAACTCATCTTGGACGGGACCCTTGCGGAGGAAAAGAAGAGTGCGACCCTTGTGGATGAAGCCGAGCGGAGGTCCGCTGTAAGCAAATCCAATTACACCCTGCTCGCCTTCTTTCGCTGCTGCGACATAGTTACCGATCACGTAAATGTGAGACGAACTGGGCGCTTGCCCTTTTAAGCATCTCTCCAACTCGACATTTGCAGAAAGCTGGTCGCGGTTCGCACCATTGATGAACGGAGTGATTCCAGTGCGTATCGGAGAGTCAGCATCGCCAATGCAGACCAGATCGGAGGCGTTCCACCTCGCCTGAATCGTTGGAAGATACGATTCATCCTTGCCACCGGGAGCTCCCACGCCTAGAAGCAGAACGAATATCAACGAAGGTGTAATCCACATGCGCCGACCAAATTCTACGCTGGTTCAGCGGGTTCGGGGCGTATCACCGGCAAACCGGAAGTTTCGTGGAATCCGAATCGAAATGTCCGTATTGCCGACTTCCATGTAAGTCAAAGTCAAGGGAAAAGCACGGAGGTCTCTGGGCGCGCTCAGGAGAGCGCGCATTCGATCTGATCAGGATGCTTCATAGCGCAACCGTGCCTCTCGGCGGGTGGCTCCTGCCCATGCAGAACCGGACATCCATTTGCTGTCTCGGGCTCCGAGGAGCCGTCACAGATGATTGAGTTTGTGTTCTCTGCCAGTCCCGAAACAATGCGTAGTGAGCCTCCGGAGTTTTGATCCTTCGCCCAGTCGGCAACCGCAGGACCTGGCAGTCTGCGCGTCGATGAATCCTGATGTTTTTGCCCTTTCTTTATTAGAAAAGGCTTTAAGCTGCTGCCGTGCGGCTGAACTTCTCGGCAGGTACGAAGTCCTGATTCCTGCGCTCCACCGCGAGCATGTAGCAGACCATCTTCCTGGCAACCGCCAGCGTGGCCCGGTTGGGATTTCCTCTCTCCAGTTCTCTGGCACGGATCACGGCGAGTTCATGGCACTCCCGCGTCGCCAGTTTGGCTGCTTCAATCAGCACTCGCTGGATGTGCTTGTTCCGCTGCTTGGAGATCGGCATCCGCATTATCTTGTCGGCCGAACTCTTCTCATCCCCGCAAAGCCCGCAGTAGCTGATGGCCTGCTTGATCGAAGTGAAACGTGTGACGTCTCCAACCTCCAGAGCCCAAGTCAAAGCGGTGATCGGCCCCACCCCCGGCACGGTCCGAAGCCGCCGTAGCCGCTCCTTCAGAAGCGGATCTCGCTCCAGCGAACTGACCAGGGCATAATCGAGCTTCTGCGAGCGGCAGATCATCTCCCGGCTCAGCT
Source organism: uncultured Acidobacteriaceae bacterium (assembly GCA_963721995.1). Lineage (GTDB taxonomy): Bacteria > Acidobacteriota > Terriglobia > Terriglobales > Acidobacteriaceae > Silvibacterium. The sequence goes on from CAVRNK010000057.1 coordinate 4,452, forward strand.
TCAGCAGCGGCCGTATGCTCTCGTTCACCTCTTCGTTGGTCGTGAGTAGTTCGGCGAAGTACCCGACCTTGTGCAGCCGCTGCTTGTTGTAGCTGACCCCGGTCTCCATCAGCAGGCCGGAGACACGGTTCTTCATCTGCACCATCTGCTTGATCAGCAGGTTCCGATAGCGTAGCGTCCGGCGCCGGTTCCGGATCTCTGTGGAGGCCATGTGACACTCCGGCAGGAAGTCGCAACGCAGGCAATCGGCGATCTTGCCGGCATCGATCTTGTCGTTCTTCTTCTTAGCCGCGGCGATCGCCCGCAGCATCAACGGGTGCGCGACCTTCACCTTCTCCGCATGCGGAAGCAGGTGGTCATAAATCCATCCGGTGAAGATCGTCGCTTCCATGGCAATCATGCGGGGTTGAGGAAGTGTCTTGATCCAGCTGTCCAGTTCACGTCTCGTCGATCCGATCTTGCCTTCCTGCTGCACACGGCCAGCCACGTCCTTCACGCAATAGCTGATCGTCTTCTTGTGAACATCCAGTCCGATGTAATACATATCGTCTCTGAGGAGCCTCCGAGGTTGATCTCTGAATCAGCCTAGCCGCTGAGTTCAGCTTCTAGTAACACCTCGTGCTCTTCTTCGACTTAGCATTCAAACAATTCGCCCAAGTGACGAAAAGCGATCTTCCGAAGATTAGTAGCGCACGGTTTTCCGAAAACTAAACCGTAGGTATTCGATGGTTTTTCGCGAATATCGACCGATAATGATAGGGAAAGAAAATGGTCGCGCCTGTCATCCGCAAAGCCTTTCAGTTCCTACCCACAGTTGAGCCAGATCTCTGAGGTTGTGTTTGTATGTACGCGTTACCAAGTATTCCTTCCCGCCTCTTACACGCAGCCTGTACTCCCCGGTCGGAAGCGGTCGGATCTTTTCTACGGCCGAGATATTCACTACGACCGAGCGGTGAATGCGAATAAAACCGTAAGGTTTGAGCTTTTCGGCTATGGACGAGAGAGATTCGTGGACCAGATACGGATTAGGTCGGTGCTGCAACGAGACGTAATTACCTTCTGCTTGCACCGCCGAAATATCGAATAAATTCAAGAGTAGAATGCTACCGTTCGCCTTGAACGCGATTCGCGGCGCCTGTCGCTTCCCTATGTTCTCCAACTGCCGCGAGACTCGCATGAGACTTGCCGCATCAACTCGGATGGCCGGAAGCAATGGTGTGTCTGCAGCTTCAAGAAACTGGTCCTCTGTCTCTTCAGAAGCGTAACTCCTTTTACTTTTGGTGGAAAGCATCGCAGCTCCCCGCCGTGGGCCAGCCGGAGCGTCCGCATCTGCGTGAGCAGCTTGCTGAACAAACGTCTCACGTGCAGGTGCCTGATCCTCAATTGTGCGGGCGCTCATGATAAAACCCCTTGTTCTTTCGTTTCGATTTCTGCTGCACGATTGAGGATGACGAGTGCACTGCCTCTACATGAACTCGACTGAGCTCTGGGATTCGAGCGAAAAATCAGACAAGGTACCATCGCCGGTCTCCTTCGATTCATAGCGTTCCCTAAACTGAAATCACCGCCTTCACCGGACGACATGCTTCTTCGACATCGATCGTCCGCCTTTTAGAGATTGACGCGGCACGCGAAGAGACTTCAACCACCCCACGATGTTTCTAATTCCCACTTCCCACACCTTGGCATCTTGAGCATTCTTCGCCAACGAGGCGTAACCCTCGACCATTGCGACCAGAAAACTGGCACTCTCCTCCGCATTCAGGTCGCGGCGAACTGTTCCTTCCAACTGTCCTCTTCGCAGGAGCGCAGCTACTCCTTCCTGCCAGGCAAGAAAAAGCCTCTCCAGGCGCTTGCGGAAATGCTCGTCCACCGGTGACATCTCTGTTGCCAAATTGAGTAGCGCACAACCAGTTCGAATGTCTTCGGGACGAACTGATGTGCGCCGGACGATGCCGATCAAGATGTCAATTGGCTGCCCGCTGCCAAGCAGAGGACTCAACCACCTGTCGCGAACGATCTTTGCGACGATTTCGTCGACGACTGCATATCCCAGGGCTTCTTTGCTGTCGAAGTGATGATAGAGCGCTCCCTTGGTGACATTGGTGGCTTCGAGAATTGAATCGATGCGGGCATTCTGGAAGCCTGACTTGTGGACCTCCCGAAAGGCCGCTTTCAGCAGGCGTTCCCGTGTACGCTCAGGATCACGGACCCTTCGCCTTCTCTCGTGGCTACTTAACATACCGACAAGTATGTATGTTAAGCATTTTGAAAGTCAATAAAAATGATCTGACTAATTCTTTGGCTGTTCGATGTTCTCGAATTTCGTAACCTCTCGCCAGTGTGTGTATGGAAAGTTGGAGAAACAGTCTCCCTGGTCGCTTTAGGCCCGTCCCAGGAGATTGTTAGTCCGCCACTCGTCTTCGAACTCTGAAATGTCGGGTCTGTTGTGTCGCGTAATCGTGGCGAACATGGAACACCACATGCTCTCTCAGTTGTCGCTCAGCAGGAATTTGCGGAGTTGTGAGCAAATTCTGCTCTGCACTACTCAGGCGCCGAATGTACGCGGCGTAAATCGTCATTCATCTCGCCACGAAGACTTTCATTTGAGGAGAAGAGGGAACATGAACACGTTAAGACATCTGCGAAATTTCTGGATACTGTGGGCTACGACGTTTGTTACGGCCTGCGCTAGCAATGCATTCGCTCAACAGAGCTACAAGATTACCGATTTGGGCCTTAACAAAAGCACGGACAACTTCAGCATGGTCATGGGACTCAATAATCAAGGCTGGGCAGAGAACATGGATGGGGTTGTAAACCCGCCCATCACTTCGACCTCCACGACCATTGCAAGTGGCCGCGCGGTAATAAGCATCTACGGACTCAACATCGACCTCGGCACGCTGGGAGGAAAGAACAGCTGGACCAACTATGGCGGGATCAACGATCGCGGGGAAGCTGTCGGTCTGGCCGAAACATCCGTTCCAGATCCAGACGGTGAAGACTTTTGCGCCTTCGGCACACACCTTACTTGTCGCCCGTTTCTTTGGCAGTTCTTCCACATGAGCGCTCTCCCGACGCTCGGCGGAAATAACGGGCAGGCCAGCGCTATCAATAACCGCGGACAAATAGTAGGCATTTCGGAAACGACGGTCCAGGATTCCGGATGCCCGCCTAGCAAGCCTGGAAAGATTATTTCGCCGGTATTATGGGAAAAAGGCGAAGTCCGACCTCTTCCTACGGTGGATGGCGACCCAGACGGCTTCGTACAAGGCTTGAACGATCAAGGCCAGGCCGTAGGTTCCTCGGGAACCTGCAGCAACATAGCGACTCACGCCGTATTGTGGGAAAACGACACTGCCTTCCAGCTTCCAGACCTCGGACGCGATGGAAATGACGCCTACGCCGTTAATGACCACGGCCAAGTTGTGGGGTATGTCTCGACCGCTGACGGCACAACCATCGTTGCCTCTCTTTGGCAGAACGGCGCACACAGCGCAGTCACAAGCCTCGGCATTCTGCCGGGAGATGGTGCCGCCTTTGCCACAGGCATCAACAACCGGGGCCAGGTGGTGGGAAGCACCTTCAACTCCGTCGGCTGGTCCCGTGGCTTCATCTGGCAGGACAATGTGATGAGCGACCTGAACACGCTCATTCGCGAGGATTCCAACCTCTTTATCATCGCGGCCAGCAATATCAATGAGCGCGGACAAATCTCGGGTATGGCAACGGTGCTCACCGGGCCGGATGCGGGCAAGATCCATGCCATTCTGTTAACCCCTGTAAACGAAAGAATAGATAGGTCCGTTGCAGATTTCGCACGTACACACTCGCATTTCACTGTGCCCGCGAATGCCTGCCACTCTTCGCAGAGATTCGGCCCCGGCCCATTCGGGAGATAAAGTGGGCTTTTCGGAGCTCGCGCATCATCCAGCTTCATGTTGCGCTGGCGCAGGCCGAAGATTGTGCGGGACAACATGGGTCACGTCGGTATTCGACGTGACCCAGAACGCACCACGTAAGACGACACTAGAGAACGACAGTCACGCTAGAGTCGTCTTGAAACAAACTTGGATTGAGGATAAAGAATGCGTATTCGCACTCTGGTTCTTGCAGCTGCTGTGATCTCGAGTAGTGGTCTGCAGATGCGGTCACAGATGAGCGGACCCCCATCGTCACCGTCGGTGGGGACAAAGGAAGACCCTGCGAAAGCCGTGGACGGTTTGCTGTCCCTGATGGAACTCCAGGTAGTGGGGGCGGCAAAGGCGATGCCCGCTGATAAATACAGCTTCGCACCTGCACAAGGCATCTTCGCTGCGGGCCAAACTACGCAGTTCGACACCGTGCGCACCTTTGTGGAACAGGTGAACCACCTGGCACAGGCGAATTACTTCTTTTTCGGCTGGAGCGGCATTAAACCTGACCGCGACGTGAAGGCGATCGGGTCGATTACGACTAAGGACGAAGCTGTGGCTGCATTGGAAGCATCGTTTGTCTACGCGCATAAAGCCATCGCGACCATTACGGCAGAAAATGCGTTTGTAGCTATCAAGCCGATTGATGGGTTCAGTACCAGGACGACGATAGCCGCTTTTGCCGCCGCACATGGAAATGACCACTACGGCCAAATGGTGGAATACCTGCGGATGAATGGCATTGTGCCGCCGGCAAGTGCGAAGTAGAAGCATGCTGGCAGCTAATGGCCGAAGTAGTTCGGTATCAGGACTCGTATCGGCTTTGTTACATCCGCGGGCCTGAGGAGCTTCTCATCGAGCTCGCCCAGGAACTCAACTGAGCGCTCTGGGACTCGGCTATTCGAAAGTTGTCCTGCGCCCTCCATTAGTCCGGCAAACCTGAGCAGACGGTCAGCTTAGACCGCGGAAAATGACGCTCAGCCGAGTCATCAGGAGACGCGGGACAAAAAAGGTTGCCGCCGCGTCCTCGAGCTACTCTGAAAGAGAAATATTATCAAGCGGTTCTCTTGAGAAGATTCTTTACAAAACCCTCGGTTGCCAATACAGCTTCGTCAGCACACCAAGCTCAGCCGATTCGACGGTCTCGAAACAGGAGGCGATGCTTCCCCTCGTCTGATCCAGCTCACAGGTAAGTTCACGTTCTAGCCCTGAGCGAATGGCCAAAGCGAATGCGAGGCGGCCCGATCAAACAGGCGGACGCATGTTCGACCTCGACGAATCGGACGCTGAAATGAATCAAAACCTGACCACGATTGAAAGTGCTTTGCGAAATCAATATTGGCTCGTTTACCGACCTGCTGAGTTGAAGCACGACGGCTTATTCCACCACATCTATGTGGGCACCTCCGATTCTGCAAAGAACGTTACATCGATGTTCGCAGCGGATACTATGCTCCGGAACATTGAGATTTCCGGATTGTCGGCCATCCGGACATTTCGGTGCCCGGAACCGGTTCTGTCCGTATTGCCGGTAATCCGTCTGTGGCAAATGTCGGCTTGCTTCCGAAAGCACCATTTTTCTGGGAGGTACTGACAACAAGCCGCTTTCCGTTGCCAGCGCGACGGACTTCAGGATCGCAAGCGGGCGCGATGCCCTTCAAACCAATGCTCATTCATGCGGTTCAGGAACTCGGATGTGATAGGGAAGCCGGACGCCGAGCCAATCACGGCGTCGATGCCGCATCGCGGACAATCCGCCGTCAACCCTTCTGAATCACCGATCCAGTCAACCATCTCAGACGGCGAATAGATGGAGATACAGTAGAAGCAGCCGCATAAAACACTCGCTTCCAGCTCAATGCGGTTTTTCATGCAGTGTTTATGAGCACGCCCAAAGTCAGGTTGCCGTTCAGCTAGGCCAAGTGTCTGCAAAGCTATTCCTCTTCTTCAAGTCCACGAGCTACTCCGACGATTTCCGCCCGATGGCGAGAGATTATCACCCCAGACGACGTCAGTTTGACTATGCAGTTCCCGATTAATCCTCAAAAACGCGCTTGTGTGACCAAGGCGTAGTCCTCGGTAAACGCGCTTGTGCTGGGTAATGTCCGGTTGGTCGGCAATCAGCACATTTCGGCCCGGCTCCACGAAGCTTCCGGATTGCCGGTTACCCAGGCACAACAGGCTGAAAGGTTCCCCTGCCCATCGTATTTCTGATTTGAATGGTGAAATGGTGGTTCAAGACAAGGCAATTCCGCGGAATCCAGAATCCTGCGGCTGCGAACACACGGGTTGCGACGGGCCAATGGCCTCACAGGAATCACCAAATTGCGGAAGATTTTCCAGCTACCGTCAGCTTGGTTCTGCCACACCGTCAAATATTTGTCCACCAGGCTCTTGCCGCCGTCGAATGTCGCCTCCGCCCGGCCCCATTCGTAGACAAAGTTACCTTGTTGACTCGATCCCCACGTCTTTACCGCAGCCGCGCGCCCTTCCAAGAATCGTAAGTTGAGTTCTCATGTGTCGCTCGATCTGAAGCCGTCGCGGAAACACTCTCCTGTGGGACCGCAGTCAACACCATCCTCCGCATACGTCGCGGTAATCAGTGCGATGTTCCCGGCCTTCACTCCATCGATCCACGCTTGATTTCCAGCATCGATCCCGGCCCGCGCCAAGGCAGTCACCGTGCCGCTCTGCGCGACCATCGCCACCGGAAACAATGCACCCAGGGCTATCAGGAACATGAGTTTTTTCATTCGTTCGACACTCCTTTCCAAAGATTATCCGATCGACGCATTTCAGGCTCGAAGAGTGAGTTGCCCTGATATCGTCAATTGACCATCGATCTCAACTTGCCGGAAAGCAAGCCGCCAGCAAGCGGACTCCACACGAGCAAGCGACCTTTTCGGCTTCTAGCATGGAAACGATTTCCCGCTCGAGATCGTGGCCTGCGATCGAAAAATAAGCCTGAAGCGTGTCGAATCGGGGCAAGTTCCTGTACTCCGAGATGCCGAGTGCTTTGGCAATCCTCCATGCCTGCCAGTGCTGATTGCCTTGAAGAGCCCTCTGCCATCGCCGAATGTCATGGTTTCCGAAGCAGAGTCTCGAAACCAGGAGACCTGTACTCCCAAGCGTTGCCTATTCACGTGTTTCCTCTCTTGTGAGTCCAAAATTTACACGTTAACGATCATCCATGCCGAGCGTGGATCTGAGGGACGATGGGCCCTCATCGGCTCGGAGAATGGTCGATGATTCTGAAGGCAAGGCAATCGGCAGCGGCGATTGTCAGATGCCGCCAGTTTGGAAGGGCCCAGTCAGCGGGCCAATCCATCGCCTCGAATTCTTCGATCCAGTCCTCCGCGGCTTTCCTTCCTTCCTCCAAGCCATATCGTCTGAACACTGCCTCGTAAAAGGCTACTAACTCCTTCTCCGCTGTCATCATGAACTCGGCAACTAGTTCGACAGGTGCCTCCTGAGCGTAAACAATCGAGTTAGTTTTGTTTATCGCACATGGAACTTATCTCCTGGTCGCAATAACCTCCGCCCGATTTGTGGCCTCAGAGGCATTCCGAAGTCCTTAGAAATACAATTCCCTCTGACAGTATGGGCCTGATGTAGAGGTATGTTGCTAATGCATCGCTTCTCCCGAGGGAGCTCCCTGACCGGGTTTGTTCTTGCTCAGAATGAAGGCACACAGCACCATGCCCATCGCCATCCAACAGAGCAACCGGTAGATGTCCTGATAAGCCATCGCAGCCGCCTGCTGATTGAGCTGTTGGTAAATGGCAGCTCGTGCCATGTGGCCGGGGCCCGGACCTCCGCCGGTACCACCGAAGTAAGAAGTAAGCGCGTCGACCTGGTTGACATAGGCCAGATTGCCGGGCTGCATGGATTCCTGCAGGCGCGCCTGGTGGACGAGAGAGCGGTTGGTGACGATCGCTCCAGTGGTCGCAATGAAGATGCTGCCGCCTACGTTGCGAACAAAGTTGATGATTCCGGAGACCTGATTGCTCGCCTCTTTGGGAAGCCCGACGTATGCCGCGGTGGTGATGGCAATGAAGGCGAAAGGAATCGCAAACATCTGAAGAATTCGTAACCACGCGGCAAAACCAAAGGTCATGGTGAGTGTGAAGTGCGTGGAGGTGTAATAGAACGCACCAGCGAAGCAGGCGAAGCCAAAAGCAGCCATATTCCTCGCCGGAAACCTGCCGGTAGCGATTCCTCCTAGGGGCATAATGACGAGCAGGGCAAGTCCTCCGCCCGCCAGTGCCTCTCCGGCGCGGGTTGCCGTGTAACCCATCAGCTGTTGCAGGAACTGTGGCTCAAGTACGGTTGCGGCATTCAGGACGCCGCCGACCAGAATCATGAGAAAAGAGCAGATGGCGAAGTTCTTGTACTTGAATAGCCGCAGATTCATGATGGGATTCTTAGCCCGCCACTGCCACCAGATCAGGCCGGTCATACCCGCGACGAACAGGAAGCAGGAGATGCGGATGAAAGTGGAGGCAAACCAATCGTTCTCTTCGCCCTTGTCGAGCATAATCTGCATGCCTCCCATGGCGACTGTCAGCAATCCGAGGCCAATATAGTCGAGCTTTCTGAGGTTGGCTCGATCTGCCCTGATCCAGGGCGGATCCTGGACCAGGCGACTGACCAGAAAAAATGCGAGTATGCCGACGGGTAGATTGATGTAGAAGATCCATCGCCACGAGTAGTTGTCGGTGATCCAACCGCCGATTGTCGGTCCGAGGGACGGTGCAAGCACTGCCACGAGACCATAGAGCGCAAAGGCCTGACCACGCTTCTTTTCGTCGAAGGAATCCGCCATGATGGCCTGCGCCATAGGCTGGAGACCGCCACCCCCGGTGCCCTGAAGAACACGTGCTATGAGCAAGATCGGGAGTGACGGGGCGATACCGCAAAGAAAGCTTGCAGCGGTGAAGATGGTGATGCATAGCAGAAAAAAGTTTCTGCGGCCGATGACGCTGGACGCCCAGGCGCCCACCGGCAGAATGATCGCGTTGGAGACCAGGTAGCTGGTGAGAACCCAGGTTCCCTGATCGGTGCTGGCTCCGAGATCGCCGGCAATGTGGGGAAGCGCGACATTGGCAATGGAGGTATCGAGAACCTCCATGAAGGCAGCGAGGGCAACTGTGGCGGCGATCAGCCAGGGGTTGACACTAGGCTTCCATCGCCTGCTGCTCCCGACTTCATCTGACATCCGCTTTCCTCTCCGGCCGAGTGAGCGTTGTCAGATTCATGACTCGAGCCCAACCAACCGCCATCCCCTCGAACACTTTGCGAGCCGTTTCCCGCTTGGCGCTCTTTCCGCGAAGCTGAGTGCCAGCACTAAAACCTTCATATACATACTGTATTTTAAATCATATTGTATGTATAGGAAAGGTTTGTGAAGGGAACCCATGATGGCTGACACAGGCACAAGCCGAATATTGGCGACCCAAAGTCATATCCCGATTCATGGCTACGATCGCGCCGGCGGCACTCTTCATGAAGATGTTGGACACCTCGACCGCGAGCGCACTGTGAGTGTCGGACAGGGTGTGAGGAAGAAGGGAGGAGACGAACGAAAAAGCGCTCAGCCCACAACGATTGTCCTTATCGAGCAGTGGATCTGTTTCGTATTGGGCCTGGTCTGCATGGCCTTCGGGACCTGGGGGATTTGTATGAAGCCCGAACAGGATGCTCTTTCTGCATACATTGCATGGCTGGGATCGCTATATGTGCCGACGTTGCGGGTAACGGCAGTCGTTTGCGTCGGATTGGGCGTAATGCTGATACGCCGGGGATGGGCACATCTCTGACTGTCTTTTCGATTTCCAGCACCTTGAGAATTAGTGCGATCTTCTCGCTGGGACCCGGGTGTGATGCCGATGTATTTCCCCGCTCGCAGGACAGTTCCGTCTCCACGTGTAGTGGCTAAGGAGCCACCATTAAAATCAAAATGAAAGAGACCTGGAAGACATCCCATGTCGTGATCGCAATCATAGCGGTCGTGGCCATTGCTGTGGCTGTGGTCATTCGATTGATTCAGAGGCCCGAAGGTTTATGGATCTGACAATCAGACCCATCACAGATTGCGTCGATTTGAGGAATCTAACTCTCTATATAATCTTCGCGTCAGTGGCTTCGGAAGCATAAGCTATCCTCGTATCAGGATGCAGAGTGTTCAACGTGTTCAGAATTGTATTGCACAACTTCGATCCTGACGTTCGCGCCATCTGGGAGCGCGTCTAACGATTCTCATAGGAAGTCAATGAATCGCTCAGCAACGATCAGGAGGAGCCAGGGATTCAAATGCCTGTGAACGGCACAAGACCACGAAAGCGACTCACGCGTGAGGAGAGCAAAGCACAGACTCGTGCCACTTTGATCGCCGTAGGCCGAAGGCACTTTCTGCGTTACGGGCTTGGCGGCGCAGTAGCGGAGAAGATCGCGGAGGATGCCGGTTATTCTCGGGGCGCTCTGTATTCCAACTTCGACGGTAAGGAAGAGCTGTTTGTCGCTGTAATCCAGGAGGAACAGGCGCGCCACCTGAATTTCTTCCAGTCTCTACTGAAGGACGAGCCTTCAGGGAAGAAGCGGTCGAGGAAATTACGAGACGCCATTGCCGACTTAATGACGGACCATGATTGGATTGTGCTTCGCGCTGAATTCGAGGTCGGCGCTCTTCGAAGCGAACGTATCCGAAAAAGCTTTGTTGAAGTGCATCGGCAGCAACTTCGCGACGGAAGTAAGCTTGTCAGTGACCTCTTGCGATCTCCTGAAGTCACTTCGAGATTGAAGCCGGATGATTTCATTACGGTTATCATCAATCTCGCTCACGGTCTGGCGGTCACCCAGAGAATCCTCGGTGCAGAACTTTCTCAGAAGGGCACGCGTAGCCTGGTTCAATCGCTGTTTGATCATTTGCTATCGTCCGAATAAAGATGGATAGCCTGAATAAGGCTTGGAGCAGCCGTTAGTGACCGGCTACCAGATCGACTACTACCATCGAGTTCACCTCGGCTTTGATTCTCGTAAGCGCGTGTGCTGTTGTTTCGCGAGAATGGATCTGTACGCGACGGCCCCTGGCAAACGTAGAGCTTGGGTCGCTGTGGCCCGGCGGTATCGGCTCGTGAATTCTCAAATGACGACTTCAGTCAGTATGGAGTGACCGGCGCCGATGCGCTGATCGGGGATTAGGCTGTGGGTTCAGAAGGACGCACAGCTCAGAGCCACAAGCGGAAGGGAGCCGGTCATGAAGGAGAAGGTACGATTTTTAGGTTTGGATGTCCATGCAGAGACGATCGCCGTAGCGGTAGCCGAGCCGGATGGCGAAGTACGGAGCTTGGGGACGATTCCGAACCGCGCCGAGTCGAATGCTTCGCACAACTGCGGCGTCTGCTCGAAGCAAGACTCAGGAAGCACGGCAGCCGCGAGTATGTGCAGGTGCTCCGCCTGTTAGAGACCTTCAACATCGTAGAAGTAACTCATGCTATCGAAGATGCCCTGCGGTTAGCCACGATCAGCTTCGATGCGGTGCGCCATCTGCTGCTGTGTCGCATCGAACGAAGGCCGCCGCGGCTGGACATGGAGAACTATCCGCACCTGCCGCTGGCCCAGGTGCGCACCACGCAGGCTGCAGACTACATGACCTTGCTTGCGGAGGCATGCGCATGAGCGGCGCCGAGGTTGCTGTTACGAGCACTGCAGCTCATACCGCCGATACACCGCAGTTGCTGCTGGAACATCATCTGAAGGAACTGCGGCTGCCCACCATCCTGCGCGAGTACGACAGAGTGGCCCGCCAGTGTGCAGTTGAACAGCTGGACTATCAACGTTATCTGCTGCGCATGACCGAGCTGGAGTTATTGGACCGCGAACGCCGGGCCACCGAACGCCGCATCCGGCAGGCGAAGTTCCCAGTCATCAAGACCATGGACAGCTTCGACTTCCTGGCTATCCCGTCGCTGAACAAGGCCCTGGTGCTGGAACTGGCGCGATGTGAGTTCCTCGCACGCCGTGAGAACGTGCTGCTGCTGGGCAACAGCGGCACGGGGAAAACGCACATCGCTCTGGCGCTCGGCCTGGCTGCATGCCAGCGCGGACACCGTGTGCGCCTCACCACTACTGCCGCCCTTGTCAGCGAGTTGATCGAGGCTCGCGATGAGAAGAAGCTGCTCCGCTTCCAGAAGCAGATCGCCAGTTATGAGTTGCTGATCGTCGATGAGTTGGGCTTCGTGCCCCTGTCCAAGACCGGAGCCGAACTTCTCTTCGAGATGCTTAGCCAACGCTACGAACGCGGCTCGACTCTGATCACCTCGAACCTGCCGTTCCAGGAATGGACCGAGGTCCTCGGCTCGGAACGGCTGACCGGCGCTCTGCTCGACCGGCTCACCCATCACGTACACATCCTCGAGATGAACGGCGACAGCTACCGCCTCAAGCAGAGCCGCCGCAAACGAACCCCATCCGCAGAACGCTAGATCCTATCCCCAATGCGCCTCGGGGTAGAAGGGCCGCTTCCGCTACGCTCCAGCGCCCCTTCTACCCCGAAATCCCACAACCACCCAGCTATCTACTGGCCTACTTTTACTCCGCTACACTGGCCTGGTTTTGCTCCGCCCTTGACAGCACCCTCTTTAGCACCCTCAAGCTCATGAAATTGTCTGCTGTTTCAGCAGAGACCTCAGCCTCTGTTTGGCAGAGGTCTGGTATTTCAATAATTCATCCAATTCTGAAGCTTCCTTACACAATGGCTGTGTTCAGCCTGAAGCCGACTACATTGACATAGCGTGTGGCCATGTTGCTGCAGCATTGTGCTTTGATAGCCGTTTTTCCGTCAGATTACTGATCCCGTGGGACCTCTGCTGGGATTCGGCAGAGATTATTGCTCCACGATAAGCGCCAAGGGTGCTGCTAGGATGTTGACTTACTACCTTTCTGCTGCTGATTTGCGATCTAAAGCGCGTTGCGAGCGCGTGCTACCAGGGTTGGACGATGCTAAATTTTCGGCAGGATGTCCTCCAGTAATTGCCGATCAGGGTGCGACAAGCAGTTGCGCCTCTCGCAGTATTCGCCTTCTGAACTCAAAGCGATGGAATGGCCGCTGTGACAGCATGCGAACAACCAGCATGGTGTGAGCCCTATAAACTCATCGCATGACCGTTGCAGCCGACCGGCGCGCCCGGGAAGACCTCGATCTTTTCCTTCTCGCTCTCATTAGTCAAGGCATCGACACCCCCTACCGTATGCAGTCTCTGGCCGGGATCTCCCAAGGGACTAGCCTGCAAGCCATCAAACGGCTTTTGGAGCACGGGCTTATTCGATCCAGCGCAGAAGGTTCCAGACGGCGCAAGATCTGGTCTCTAACCCGTGCCGGACGAAACCGGCTTCAGCGCGACTACCGGCCTCGCGCATCGCAAGGTCCCATCAACAGCAATTTTGAAGGTCTGCTCCGGACCGCCTATTGATGGCCTTTGTGCATGGAGATTTTAAGTCGGCGAGTTCTATCCTGACTGCCGCGGCCACTCGGCCCCAAAAAACTCATGAGGATGAGACCCGGGAGCGAGGTGAAGTTCCGGAGATAGCGTCCGTTTACACTCGGATGCGCCGTTTCCGCATGGCACAGATAGCCAGAGTCGAAGCAGACGTCCTTAAACATTTGGCATTGGACCTGCGGTCAAGGGGTAAGACCCAGTCCGCCGGCCTATCTGCTGCGTGTTCCAAAAGGCTTGTGTCGGGTTTCCGCAATTCCGATACACCAGATCCCAGTCCGGTTCAAAATTGCTTTCTGCTTTCAATTTAGCCGATGCACGACTTTTTTTTCGAGGTCGTTTTGGACCAGGGGCTTGCCTGTGGTTCGATGGATCATAAGCAGCCGATCTCCACTTCGGAGGCCGGAACTGGCAAATTTCATTAGGAACTGCCGGAAAGGAGGTTTGGAGGAGAGGGTCCGCCTGGTCATTTCACCTTTGGAGTAAACCAGATATGGTCCCCAGTCCGCGCCGGCAACAAAGCTCGCAAGCCGTTGTTGCCGATCAAACCGATTTCCCGGATCGCTTCCTTACTGCCGAGGAGGCCGCCGAATTTCTCGGGGGAATGAATCCCCGTACCCTTGTTCGCTCGGCCAGAGAAGGCCAGGTTCCTGCCTTACGTACATTGGAAGACAAGAAAGAAAAGATCAAATCACGGGGTAGACTGGGAGCCCTTGCTCATACCAGCCGAGGCTGGCGCGTACCTCAGAATCCACGAGAAGACGGTGATTCGGATGGCGCGGAAGAAGCAGCTTCCGGCCTTACGCCTGGGGAAGCACTGGCGCTTTCGTCGATCGGACTTGACGGCCTGGGCCGCCAGACAAGTACAATCGGCTGGCCAGCTCGTCGGGTAGCGGAGAAATTATGTCCACTACTCGCTATCAAGAAGGAACTGTCGAGCGCGTCAAACGTGCGAAAGGTCCGGACGTGTGGGTCTACCGCTACCGGCAGACCGTCGATGGGAAACGTCTGCACCGCGGTCGCGTCCTCGGCACGGTCAAGGAACTCAAGTCGAAGGCCGAGGCAAAACGAACTGCCGAGAATCTCCGTGCGGAGATCAACGCAGCGGAGGATCGCGCGTCGAACATGACGGTCACGGATGCCTGGGGGCATTTCCAGGCTTACGAACTGCGTGATCCCGACGTAAATCGATCGCCTACGACGATCGCCAGTTACCTGGACTACTTCAAATCGCGCATTCTCCCCCACTGGGGCACCGTATACCTCGATGATGTCAAGGCGGTTGCTGTTGAGAAGTGGCTCCGGTCCCTCGATCTTGCACCGGCCTCCAAGGCAAAAATCCGGAACCACATGAGTTCGCTGTTCTCGCATTGCATCCGCCACGAACTGTACGACAGGCCAAAACCGGTCTCCTCGGTAAGGCAGAGTGCGAAACGCCTTCATGATCCCGACATTCTCACGGTCGAGGAACTCAAAGCCATCATCGCCGGGATCATTCCTCAGGCGATACGGGTGATGGTACTGGTCGCCGGATCGTCGGCTCTTCGCCGGAGCGAGTTGCGAGGATTGAAGTGGAGTGACCTGGACTTCGACGAACTCTGGTTCAACCTGAAGCGTGGCGTGGTGCGGAAACACCTGACCGAAATGAAGACCAAGGCCTCTAAGAAGGGTGTGCCGATGCTCCCGGAACTCGGCGACGTATTAAGGCAGTGGCGGACGGAGACACCTTACCAGATGGATGATGATTGGGTCTTCGCGTCGCCGTATACCAATGGGGAGCGCCCCTACTGGGCCGAGTCGGCCATGGTCGATCACGTGCGACCGGCGGCAGCCAAGGCAGGCATCAAGAAGCACATCACCTGGCACGTCTTCCGCCACTCGCTCGGTACGATCATGAAAACCAACAAGGAAGACGTGAAGACGATCCAGGAGATTCTGCGGCACGCGAACAGCCGGATCACGTTGGACGTGTACACGCAGGGCGATATGACGGCGAAGCGTGCAGCATTGTTGCAGGTGTCGGGCATCTTCGTCTTGCCGAAGACGGCCTGAACTTAAGCCCAATCACAAACGCAAAAGGCTCCCATTCGTGGGAGCCTTTTATCGAACTTTTTGTGTTGCCGAACGGAGAGAAGATTCGCTAATTCGCGAGTGTACCTTTTTTGTTCCTTCTTTTTTTGTGCCAGATCGGACTTAAGTCCTTTAGAATCTGG
>CAVRNK010000058.1:0-138308 GCA_963721995.1 uncultured Acidobacteriaceae bacterium
TAGCCTCAAGCTGCCGCAAGTGATTGATGTCATGGCCGCCCATGGTTTCAACGATGGTGCGGAAGGTGATCGGGCCGCGCTCCGGGTGGGTTAGCGGCGTATCGAGTGCTTCCGGCTGCTGCAGCGGATAGAGAGCGAGGTTCCAGTTGCGCGCCGTGTGAAAGGTGAGAGAGAGCGTCGCGCGTGTCGTAGCAGTCATACTGCGCCGCCCACTTCCCCTGGTCAAAAGGCTGGACGACGTGATTGGGTTCACTCAGGGTCTGCCGTAGACGGAAGCCGAAGACCAGTTCGCAATCGGCCAGGTGACATACGATCTCACGCGCGCCCTCCGCTTCTCCGGCGCAGGGGCCTGGTCGACGCGTTCCGCGCCCGGCTTCCTGGGGATCGGTTTCGATCTTTCGTGCGGTTACGGGGAGGACCTTCAGTGGCTCCTGGGCCCCGAGATAGTCAGCATAAGGGTTCTCTCTGCTCATGGTGGGCCTCACTGTTTTGGCAAGTATCCCACAGAAACAGCTGCGTTACCGGAGACTTTCTGTTTGATAGAGTAGAGTAGAGAACTGGCACGGGTGGCGATGGACGGGATTAACGCAACGTCAGGTCCGTTCGTCACAATCCTGCTCGAATCCATGGAACATTCGCTCCACGCAGAACGTCCTATTTACTAGGCAGTAAATAGCAATCGGGAAATGGTGGTTGGGCCGGCGACGAGCCGGCGCAGCAAGCCGATCCTTGCTGTCGTACGCAAATTTCTTTGAGGAGTTTCCTTAAAATGAAGCAATTTTTTTCCAGTCATGTCACTTCCCGTTGCCTCAACATTCCTCGTGTTTTCTGCGGGCGCGTGCGCGCTGAGCCCATCGGCCCAACTGGCGGCCGGCAACGCCCGGCCGGAAGCACGACCTGGATACGGCGCATGCCATGAGAGGGCAGATGGTCACTGCCAAGCTGACTCAGACGATTGAGACACCCGAGGGACTGAACTGCCCAGCGGGACTGAGCTGATGGGCCACGTCGCCCAGGTGCAAGCCTCGCATGACAAGAGCGCGGCCACGCTTTCGCTGACATTCGACAAGGCCCAGTTGAAGGATGGAAGGGACATTCCAATCAAGGCGACACTGGTGCAGGTTGCTCCCTCCGGAGCCCCGGACAATCTGGAAACAAGGGTCGCGGGCAATGACAGCTTCGACCAGCAACCCGGCTTGCTTTCCCGGAGTGACCTGCGTAGCGCGGTGCAAGGAAATACCTCTGGAAGTAGCTACATAAACGGCGAATCAAATCAGCATCTTTAAGGGCACCGGAGATGCAGATCGCCATCGCGCCGGCATCGGCAAACTGGAATAGGCGAACGGGTTCGTAGCGGCTAGACAAGCCTCATCCGGGTTCGCCTACACCGTGGGCCTATCAGATGTAGCATGGGCCTGCACATCGGCAACAGCAGTCATCAACTCCACCGGAAGTGAAATCCGTAGGCATAGAGCAATGCCAGGGCACCGACCACACTGGCCAGTAAAAGACTGTGCTTCAAAGTGAAGCGAAAGAGCTTTGACTTGGTCGGCGACGGACAAGCCTGTAGCGGCCGCCGCGACGGCAATGGTCTGCAGGCTGATCATCTTGCCCATGACGCCGCCCGCTGAGTTAGTTGCAGCAAGCAGAACCGGGTCCAGGCCCAGCCGGTTCGCGGTGACGACCTGCAGGCTGCCGAAGAGCGCGTTCGCGGAGGTATCCGAACCGGTCAGAAAGACGCCCAGCCAGCCGAGAAAAGAACTGAAGAACGGGAAAAGTGCGCCGGTGGCGGAGAAGGTGAGTCCGAGAGTAGCCGTTGCTCCGCAGTAGTTCATCAGAAAGGCAATGGCGAGCACGGAGGCGACGGTTGCGGTTGGCAGCAGCAGCGTGCGCACGACTGAAGCCAAGACCCAGAGAATGGCGGAGGGCATCCTCAGACAAATCGCCGAGAGAAATGTCGCCGTCATGCACGACGTGCCGGCTGCAGCAAACCAGTTGAAGCGGAAGATCGCGGATAGGGAGTGGGGTGGGCGACAATCGGCGGCATGCGCCGCACCACGTTATGGAGAAACGGCCATGGGATGGAGATGCTTCCGGAATACAGAAAGGCCTGCACCGGCCGATAGCCCCACAACAGAACGCAGACGACCAGAAGTCCGTAGGGGAGCCACGCATAGGCTGCCTGGAGGGCGGTGTGTTCCGGAACGACGGTTGTTGCGCTCTTGTCCGGAACGTATTCACTCCCCGCATGGACTGCAGGGTGCCAAAGACGCAGGACGGCCACCAGGGCCACCATGGCTGTCATTGAGGCGAGGATGTCGGTGAGCTGCGGCCCGATGAAGTGCGACACCCAGAATTGCACTGCTGAGAAGGCGATGCCGGCAACCGCGGCTGGAAACAAAATCCCGTTCAGGCCGCTGAAACCCCACATGGAGACGATCAGGTAGGCAGGAAGGATCAGTGACACGGGAGCCACGAGGCTTCCTACCGCGGCGCTCAGCTTGTTGAGAGGCAGGCCGGTGGTTCCGGCAAGTGTCACAAGCGGAATGGCGATGGATCCGAATGCGACGGGCGAGGTGTTTGCCAGCAGGCAGAGGGCAGACGCGTTAAAGGCCGTAAAACCCAGTCCCGTGAGCATGGTAGCGGCTACGGCGACCGGGGGCCAAAGCCCGCCGCGCCTTCAAGGAATGCTCCAAATGCGAAGGCGATCAGGAGGGCCTGCAGGCGACGGTCGGGCGTCAATCGGCTGACCGAGTGCTTGATGATCTCGAACTTGCCAGTCACCTCGGTCACGCGAAAGAGCGCGATCGCCCAGAATACGATCCAGGAGATGGGAAATAGCCCAAGGCGGCTCCATGACAGGCCGCGCTCACGGCGGTTAGAGCGGGCATGTGTACGCCCAGACGGCAAGGACAAAGGTTACGGCGAGGCCGGAAAGCCCGGCAAGCCAGGCCGGCTTGCGCAAGACGCCGAGCAGGATCAGCAGCGTGAATATCGGGGTTGCAGCGAGGAACGCAGAGAAGGCCAGCCCTTTGCCGAAGAGGAGATACGTCTGCGACCATGTCATGCCTGAGGTTGTCCGGCGCAGTGGATGTGGTGAATCGCTGGTGGGCCCATGCTATGGTGGGTTGGTCAGGGTGTCAATCGCTGGATTTGGGAGCGATTTCGGAGGGCCGGGCAGGCAAAATGCTGCTGTTTGAACTCCTACCCGAATAGGCGTATTCTGTAACAGCAGACGAGTTTGTCCGCGCCTGGACTGTGAACTTCCGGCAGGCTCGGAGAGATGAGTGGGCTTTCGGCCCACTTTTTATTTGCGCTGAAATTCAGACCCGTTTGCAAACCGGCCATGGCCCTGAGTCTCGACCAAATTCGCACCACTGCGCAGCGTGTCGCCGCCTCACACGGCCTCGACGTAGTCGAGGTGGAATACGTGGGCGCGGCCAAGGACCGGACGTTGCGCATCTTCATCGAGAAGAACTCCGAGGAGCGCACTCGGCTCGCAGCTCGGGCACAGACGCTGCTACGGAGCAAGAAGGTGGCGTAAATTTCAACAAGGAGCAAATCTCCGGCATCACGCACGACGACTGCCAGGCCTTCAGCCGAGACTTCGGGACGGTCCTGGATGTCGAGGAACTGGTTCCGGGCGACAACTATACGCTTGAGGTTTCCTCGCCGGGCCTGGACCGCAAACTGCAAGGGGTTGACGACTACCGGCGGTTCGCAGGCAGCCTTGTGAAGCTCCGAACGATCGAACCGGTTGCGGGCAACCGTCACTGGCAGGGCAGGCTCACACAGGTGAGCGATCATGCAATCACTATCGATTTGAGCGCCCTCAAGCAGAAGGGCAAGAGCAAGAAGGTAACTCAGAAACAACGGACATCGAATTCTCGAACATCGAGAAGGCCGGCCTGGTTCCTGAAATCTGAAAAATCACTGCATGTCAGAACCCGGCCGCGCTTGACCGCGCCGCCGGAAAGTAACTGAGAGAGAACTATGGCAAGTGCGCTTTACCAGAGCATTGAAGCTTTAAGCCGCGACAAGGGCATCGATCCCGGCATCGTGGTTTCCGCCGTCGAGGACGCGATCGCCCTCGCCACGCGCAAGTATTACAAGACGCAGGAGAACATGCGCGCCGAGTTGGATAAGGACAGCGGCGAGATCCGGGCCTATGTTTACAAGACGGTTGTCGAGACCCCGGAGCAGATCGAAGATCCGGTCAACCAATCGGCCTCGACGAAGCGCGCGAACTTGCGCCCGAGGTCGAAATAGGCGGTGAGATTCGCTATTACAAGCCCACCGATGTTCTCGGCCGCATTGCCGCACAGATGGCTAAGCAGGTCATCTTCCAGAAGGTGCGCGAGGCCGAGCGCGACACGGTCTTCAACGAATACAACCATCGCGCCAACGAAGTGCTGAATGCAACCGTCAAGCGCATCGAGCCGCAGGACGTGATCTTCGACCTGGGCAAGGCCGAGGCGCGCATGCCGCGTCGCGAGCAGTCGCGCCTGGAACAGTTCGCCGTGGGCGAGCGAGTCCGCGTGGTGCTGCTGCGCGTGGACCGCGCTGCGAAAGGTCCGCAGGTCATCGTTTCGCGCGCCGCGCCGGAGCTGGTGCAGAACCTCTTTCAGAGCGAAGTGCCTGAGATATATGACAGCACCGTGCAAATTCGCGCGATCGCGCGCGAGGCCGGCGAGCGCACCAAGATCGCCGTCATGTCGCGCGATAAGGATGTCGACCCGGTGGGTGCCTGCGTAGGCATGAAGGGGATGCGCGTGCAGTCGATTATCCGTGAGCTGCGCGGCGAGAAGATCGACATCATCGAGTTCAGCGAAGAGATCACGACGTTCGCAGAGAAGGCGCTTCAACCGGCGAAGGTGAGCCGCGTGAGCATCACCGATCTGAGCGAGAAGCAGCTCGAAGTCATCGTTGATGACACACAGCTTTCACTGGCAATCGGCAAGAAGGGGCAGAATGTACGCCTGGCGGCAAAGCTCCTTGGCTGGAAGATCGACATCAAGAGCGAAGAAGAGAAACGCCAGGAAGTCGAGCAGCAGATGGGTGGCATGGGCGGTGGTCCAACGACGGCCATCGAACAGGTCAGCGAACTGGGCGAGTCGATTATCCAAAAGCTGGTCGCTGCCGGCATCACAACTGTAGAAGCTCTCGCCGATATGACTCCCGAGCAACTGGAAAAGATTCCCGGGATTGGAGAGAAGACGTTGGAGAAGATCAGCGTTGCGGTACGCCACTACTTTGGAGAATACGAGCCCGGCGAAGAGCGTCCTGTGCCAGTCGAGGCTGCGTCGTCGGCAGACGACGAGGCCGCGGCAGCGAAGGCTGCCTCCGACGCCAGCCTGGCCGAGGAGGAAGAGGCTCTCCGGCTCGACCTGACCCAGGATGACGAGGAGCCAGCGGCGGAAGACGGCACCGGCATGATCGATGACGATGTGGCCGAGGAGCAGCTGGCGGAGATTACCGAAACGGGCGAGGACCTGGACACCGAAGGCGCGAAGGCAGTTGCCCCGGGAAACCACGATACAAGCGAGAAGCTCCGCGAAACGGTAGTGGATGAAGACGTCGCCGAGCCCGGGGAATTTCGCGAAGAAGACGATCAAAAGAACGAGGGCGGCGCATAATGCGCCGTCCGCAAATACTTCGACCCCAGATGGATAGCGCAAATTGCACCATTTCGGGCCATAATAGAAACAGCGTCATAATCCACTGCCAAGAGGTAGTTATGTATAGCTAAGGCGTGGGAGCAGGTATAAAAGGGGCGGATGAGTAAAGTTCGAATCAACGATTTAGCACGTGAACTGGAAGTGAAGAGCAGGGCTATTCTGGACGTTCTCGATCATGTAGGCGTCACCGAGAAAAAGACGCATTCCAGTTCGCTAGAGCTCGACGAAGCGGAGCGTGTGCGCGCCCACTTTCAGCGCAGCAGATCCGGTGCGGCCGGTGGTGGCCGCGGCGAGTCGGCACCCAAGCCAAAGATTGACTGGTCGCGGGTTTCGAAGCCGGGCGACGTCCTCAAGGCGATCCAGCAGAAGAAGGAAGAAGCGGCAGCTCCACCGCCGCGGCCCGTCACAGCTGCCCCGGTTGCCGTAGCCCCGCCTCCCGTGGCGCCGGTTACTGCAAGGCCGTCCGTCCCTGTCGCGGCAGCACCGGCTCACGCAGCTGAGCGTCCCGCATCAGTTCCGCCTCCGTCTCCCGTTGCCGCAGTCCCGGCTCCGCGCAGAATTGTCCCGCAGCCGCGTCAGGCAGCGCCGATTGTGGCTCCGCCGCCGACGCCGGCCATAGCCGCCAAGCCACCAGCAGGCCCGGTGGTCGCGAAGCCCCCTGTGGTCGCCGCTGGCGCTCCCGTTGTCGCGCCGCCCGCAGCACCGCGCGAGGGGGTTGCCGCGCCGCCAGCTCATGTCATTGCTAAGCCTCCGGTAGTCGCCGCGGCGCCTCCACCGGCAGCCGCTGCTCCCCCGGTTGCGGCTGCCCCTCCACTGGCAGCAGCTTCTCCTGCAGCACCAGTCGAACCATCTCCCGCGCCCCCAGTGGCAGCGGCTCCCGCGGAGCCCGCTCCGGCTCCCCGCAGGGTCATCATGCCGCAGACTGGGCCGCGCCCGGTCTACAGCGCGCCAGCAGTCAAGCCCGCTCCTCCTGCTCCGGCGCCATCGTCGGGACCGGGTGGCATCCAGCGTGGACGCCCTATCTTCGACCGCCGTCCAGCGGGAGGACCAGGACAGCGTTCCGGCATGGGTGGTCCCGGAGGTCCGGGAGGACCCGGCGCACGTCGCCCCATGCATCCGACGCGCAGCGCTCCGGGTGGAGCACCTCCAGGAGCGCGCCCAGGCTTTGGACAGCGCCCCGGCATGGGTGCGCGCCCAGGTTTTGGCCAACGTCCCGGTCCGGGCGGAGCACCAGGCCTTGTGCCGCCACCAGGCGAAGCACCGCGCCCGCAGCGTCCCGGCCCCAATGCGCGCCGAGGCCGCCAGCAATACCAGAAGACCAAAGAAGGCCCGATGAAGGGCTTCGCTCCGCCATCGCGTTTCGGCGGAGCACAGGTTCCCTCCGAGCCGCTGCCCATCACGCGCACCATCACCGTGACGGAGGGCATCAGCGTGAAGGATCTCGCTGAAAAGCTCGGCGTGCGCGGCAAGGACCTGATCGCCACACTCCTCATGCGGGGCGTCTTCGTCACCGTCAATCAGTCGCTCGATGGCGAGCTGGTCAAGGATGTCGCGCGCCAGTTCGGCGCAGACACCTCGGTCATCACCTTCGAGGACCAGATGGCGAACGAGGCCATCGAGAACATGCTCTCGCAGGAGAATCCCGACGAGCTGGAAGTTCCGCGGCCCCCGGTCGTCACGGTCATGGGCCACGTCGATCACGGCAAGACCTCGCTGCTCGACGCGATCCGCGAGACCGACGTCGCAGGCGGCGAAGCTGGAGGCATCACCCAGCATATCGGCGCGTATAAAGTGCGCATCGCCAAGCCGGATTCGCCGGCCTTTGGCCGCGAGATCGTCTTCCTGGATACGCCGGGTCACGAAGCGTTTACCCGCATGCGTGCCCGCGGAGCCAAGGTTACCGATATCGTCGTTGTCGTCGTCGCTGCCGATGACGGCGTGATGCCGCAAACGCTCGAAGCTATCGATCACGCCAAGGCGGCAAATGTGCCGATCATCGTGGCAGTAAACAAGATCGATAAGCCCGACGCACAGCCTGATCGCGTGAAGCAACAGCTGGGCGATCGCGGTCTCGTTCCCGAAGCCTGGGGCGGCTCGACCGTCTTCGTCGATGTTTCGGCGAAGAAGAAGCAGAACCTCGACCTGCTGCTCGAAATGATCTGCCTGGTCGCCGATCTTGGAGACCTCAAGGCGACGCCGGGACGGTCCGCTGTCGGCACGGTTATTGAAGCCAAGCTGGACCGCGGACGTGGCGCCGTTGCTTCCGTGCTCGTGCAGAACGGCACGCTGCGCAACCAGGACAGCTTTATCGTCGGTAACACATTCGGCAAGATCCGCGCCATGTTCGACGACCGCGGCCGCGCCATCGAAGAAGCCGGCCCCTCGACCCCGGTTGAAATCCTCGGCCTCGAGAGCATTCCAGATGCGGGTGATACCTTCCTGGTCGTCGCCGATCGCGACAAGGCCAAGGGCATCGCGCAATACCGCAAGATGAAGGAGCGCGAAGCGCAGCTCGCTAAGAGTTCGCGCGTATCGCTCGAAGGCCTCGCCGAGCAGATCAAGCAGGCCGGCGTCAAAGACCTGCCGCTCATCCTAAAGGGCGACGTGCAGGGCTCAGTGCAGGTACTGGCGGATTCGCTCCAGAAGATGTCCACCGAAAAGGTGCGCATCAAGGTCATCCATTCCGGAGCAGGCGCAATCACCGAGAGCGATGTGCTGCTGGCCTCGGCATCGAACGCCATCATCATCGGCTTCAATGTCCGGCCGGAGCGCAAGACCGCCGAACTCGCCGAGCAGGAAGGTGTGGAGATTCGCCTGCACTCGATCATTTACGAGCTGCAGGACGAGATTCGCAAGGCCATGCTGGGACTTCTCGAGCCGGTCTTCAAGGAAGCCTATCTCGGCCGCGCAGAAGTGCTCAATGTCTTCAGGATTCCGAAGGTGGGCACGATCGCCGGCTGCCGCGTAACCGATGGCGTGCTGCGGCGCGACTCCGAAGTGCGGCTCTCGCGCAATGGCGAGCAAGTCTACAAAGGCAAGCTCACCTCGCTCAAACGCTTCAAGGACGATGCTCGCGAGGTTACAAGCGGCATGGAGTGCGGTGTCGGGCTGTCGAACTTCAACGACGTCCAGGTCGGCGACAGCATCGAAGCGTTTGTCACCGAACGAGTCGCGGCGGAGCTTACAGCCAGCTAGCCTGATTCATATTCACATGAGAGCGTGCGATTGATTCGCACGCTTTTCCTTTGCATGACATTTCTCACTTGTTTCAGTCCAGGGAGGCGCCGACGATGGCTCGCATGGTCAACCTAGTGGCTGAAAGAGCGACTGTGTCGCCGGACGATCTGCCTACCATCGTCGCCATCAGCGTCGTCGCGTTGATGCTCTCGACTATGCTGCATGAAGGCCTGGGCCATGGCGCAGTTGCGCTGCTCACCGGAGCAAGTTCGGGGACGCTTTCAACTGTAGCCTGGTCCAGCACCTTTGACTCACGCCTGGTGGCCGCCGGAGGCACCATCGTCAACCTGATTGCGGGATTCGCCGTCTGGCTGGCGCTTGGCGCCGCACGCAACGCTTCTGCGCAGACGCGCTTCTTTCTGCTGATTGCCTGCGCCTTCAACCTCTTCTCCGGCACGGGATATTTTTTCTTCTCCGGCGTGACCAACTTCGGCGACTGGCAGCAGGTGATTGCCGGTGCGCATCCTTACTGGCTGTGGCGCACGATGCTCATCGTTGTTGGCGTCGGCGCCTACTACAGTGCGATGCGCATTATCGGAGCGAGCCTGGGCCGCTATCTCGGCGTCTCCCCCAGCGAACACGCCCGGTTCCGCAGGCTTACGTGGACCCCCTATTTTGCCGCCATCCTGATCGAGCTGGTCGCCGGGCTCCGCAACCCGCTCGGCCTGCCGCTGGTCTTTGAGTCGGCTCTTCCCGCGACTGCCGGAGCCAACTGCGCGCTGCTATTCCTGGTGCACTATGTACCGAGATCGACGACACCGGGTCCGAATGGCCAGCTCATCCCGCGAAGTTACCCGTGGATCATCGTTTCTGCCGCGTTCGTCCTCATCTTCATTCTGGTACTCGGACCGGGAATTCAGGTTCGCCGATAAGCTTTACGATGGGAGCCATGCCTGTCGCCTGCATGACCATCGAGCTGCGCATCGAGCACGCGCACTCGCTCAAAGACCGCCGCCAGGTGGTGCGCAGCCTGAAAGAAAAGCTCGGCCACGGTTTCAATATCTCGATCGCCGAGATGGATGAGGCGATTACCTGGCAGTCGGCCACGCTGGGAATCGCTGCTATCTCCAACTCACGAGACTACCTGTCCGGGCTAATGCGCCAGCTCGAAGCCGCCGTCAACCGAATCGCTAACGACCTGGGCGCGCAGGCCGTCGATATCTGGTGGGAATATCTGGACACATAATCGGCACTGATCCGGCTACTTTCTGATATCCTCAAACGTTTAACCAAAGGAAGAAAGATGCCGGAGCCAAGGGCACGTCAATATCACAGGGAGAGGGTCGCCGAGACCCTTCGGGAAGAGATCGGCGCGATGATCGAGGGAGAGCTATCCGATCCCCGCATCAGTTTTGCTTATGTCACTCAAGTCGTTCTTAATCCGGGCGGCAAGTCCGGGCTTATCTACATCGCCGTGGATGGCGGTCCCGAAGAAGAAAAGAACACCATCGATGGCCTGATGGCCGCGCGCGGCTACATCCGCCACGAACTGCACGAACGTATGGGCACGCGCCGCGTACCCGATCTTACGTTTCACATCGACCGCTCGGACAAGATGAAAGCGCGCATTGAAGAACTGCTTGGCCGCAAGCGCAACCGGCAGAAGGGAACTCCGACTGGCAGCCAGGGGAATGAGTAGACCCCGGTCGACAGCTATGCAGCAACTCGACGACATCCACGCCGTTCTCCAAGCCATCGAGCGAGGTGAGCGCTTCCTTGTTTCCGCGCATGCCCGGCCCGATGGCGACGCGGTCGGCTCCATTCTTGCCTGCGGAATGATCCTCGATCAGCTCGGCAAGCAAATGGACATGGTGTCCTTCGACCCCGTCCCGCTCATCTACCACGGGCTTCCCTGCGCACATGCGATTCGCCAGGTCGCGCGAGTCGAGGGCGACTACGATGCCGTCATTCTGCTCGAGTGCGACAGCATCGATCGCTCGCGACTCATGGGGTTGGAAGACCGCTTCGTCATCAATATCGACCACCATGCCAGCGGCCGCGCCTTCGGTAACGTGAACTGGATCGATACCGGCTCCTGTGCGGTCGCCGAAATGGTCTACGACCTAGCAACGCTGGCAGGAGTGGAGATCACGCCGGAGATGGCCACCTGCCTTTACACCGCGGTGCTGACCGATACGGGATCGTTCTGCTACGCGGGCACCGACGCCCACACATTCGAGCTGGCCGGGGACCTGGTACGCTGCGGCGCCGATCCGACCGTGATCGCGCAGCACACCTACTTTTCCAATCCGACGTCAAAGATGCTGCTGTTGGGCGCCGCTCTCTCGAACCTGAAGCGCGACGGCCGCCTCGCCTGGATGTGGGTCACGCATGAAGACATGCTGCGCACGCGGGCTGCCGAGGAAGACTGCGAAGGCCTGGTCAACTACGCGATCGGCATCGCCGGGGTCGAGGTCGCCGTATTCCTGCGTGAGCTCCCCACGCGGCGTGTTCGTCTGTCGCTTCGCAGCAAGGGAGAATTCAACGTTGCCCGCATTGCGGAGCGCTTCGGCGGAGGCGGACACCTGCACGCAAGCGGCTGCACGATCGATGGCCCCCTTTCGGCGGCGACAGGCAACATTCTCGATCACCTGCGCGAATGCCTGCAGGGTCCGGTGCATGAGTTTGCCTGACGCCTGCTTTTTGATGTTCAAAAACGAGACATGCCGGCCCTGCCCAGGGGCGCTAAATCGGCATCCGATCTGTTAGCCTTTACCCGGAACTCCCTGATAAACTGTGGATATACCTCCCAGATTGAAAGTGTTGTCCTATAGCCCTGCGAGTCTGCTCGCCCGCTTCCCTGCTCTGGAAACGGTGCTCGAAGCATCGACCCTGTTTATCCTGACGGCGTTTTTCCTTTTCTACGGTCTGGTTCCCATGTTCGGAGGGCCGGGCATCGGCCTGGTTGGTGCCGACGAGCCCCGCTACGCGCAGGTCGCGCGCGAAATGCTGGCCCGCCACGACTACGTCACGCCGATTCTCTGGGGAAAGCCGTGGCTGGAAAAGCCGGCTCTTTATTACTGGCGGGCCATGTTCTCCTTCCGGGAGTTCGGGGTTCATGACTGGACTGCACGCTTGCCCTCGGCCAGCTTCGCGTTCGTCCTGGTCACGCTGATTTACCTGCATATCCGCCGGTTCCGGCGCGGAGGCCAGCTTGACGCCGCCCTGATCACCGCGTCCTGCGCCGGCATCATCGCCTTTGCGCGCGGAGCCTCGACCGACATGCAACTCGCCGCGCCATTTTGCATCGGCATGCTCGGCTGGTATGCCTGGTACGAGACGGACAGCAAGTTCTGGCTCTTTGACCTCTACTTCTTCGTTGGGGCGGCGACGCTGGCCAAGGGACCGGTCGCGCCATTTCTGGCCATTGTGATCATCGTGGCCTTTGCCGCACTGCGCCGGGAGTGGTCCATTCTCCGCCGCAGCATCTGGTGGCCCGGCGTTACGCTCTATCTGGCGATGGTGCTGCCCTGGTTCATCGCAGTGCAGAAACGCAACCCCAACTTCCTCCGCGTCTTCTTCCTCCAGCACAATCTTGAGCGCTTCGCCACCAACCGTTTCCAGCACGAACAGGCATTCTGGTTCTACCTCCCCATTGTTCTTCTGGCGCTTACGCCCTGGGCGGTGCTGGCGATCGCCGCCTTCGCCGATGCTATTCGCCAGTCGGTTGCGGAATGGCGGGCGCGGCGGGCGAAATACCACTACATGGGGAACTTCCGGGCGGGCGATGCCTTCCCCGAATTTCTGGTCTTGTGGGCGCTGGTCCCGATCATCTTCTTCTCCTTCTCTGATTCGAAGCTTCCCGGTTACATCCTCCCCTCCATACCTCCGCTCACCATCCTCACCGGCGATTACCTTAACCGCATGCGAGAGCGCGGATTGAAACCCTGGCTGCTCATCACTCATGCCCTGCTTACCGGGGTGCTCACTGCCTTCGTCGTGCTGCTGCCGCTGCACTTGCAACAACCCGAGGCTCTGCCACCGGTCAACGCCATCATCGCCGGGGGCATGACAGGATTTGCCGCGGCCGTCTTCATCCTGATCACCGTCTACCGCTTCGGCCTGAAGCGACTGCGTATCGCGACCATGACCCCCATGGTCATCATGCTGCTGTTTCTCTTCGGCATCGGGCCCTTCTTCGGGATTCACGCTCTGGCCAACACCAAGCGCAATATCACCCTCATCGACCTGACGTACTCGGCCCGCCCCCTCGCGCAAATCCTCGCGAAAATCACACCGCCTGACGGCACGGTTGCTGTGTTCCGGGTGCGGCGCGACCTCGAATACGGACTATCCTTCTACCGTGATCAGAAGGTGGTCAACTACGAGACCGACGGGGTTCCACCCCAACAACACATCCTGGTGGTACGTGAGTCCTATATAGATCAGTTACGTCCATTACTTACAGGTAGGACATACGAGCCCCTTTTCACGTATCCTGCTCAAAACCTGGTCGTGTACTCGGTCGCTGCGCGCCAGTAGTCTGAAAAAACAAAACTGAATAGGGAATGGCAAGAGCCCACGTCCGCCAAGTAGTCCAGTTGTCACGCGGCAGCTGCGTTGCAGGCGTGTATTCTTACCCTTCCGGGAACGAGCATGACACCCGCGCTCCAACTCGAAATTCTCGATCTACGGCACTTCTCGGGAGCCAGCCTGCGCCCCCTGCTGGAGGCCGAGTCGCGCCTGTGGAGCGAGCGCCTGGAGTGGGACTACCGCGCCTCCGCCGATCTGCTGCTGCAATATCTTGATTCGAGGGTACTGCCCGGCTACGTGGCGATCGAGAACGGTCGTGTCGCCGGCTACCTCTTCTGCGTCTACGAGGAGCACAAGGCGGTGATCGGCGATGTGTTCGCTGTCGCTCCCCAGAGCTCGGACGCAACCGCCACGGACATCGAGCTGCGGCTGCTGGAGAGCCTGATCGAGCTGCTCAAGCACTCTCCGGGAGTGGATCGCATCGAGTCGCAGCTTCTATTGCATTCGCATGGAGTGCATTCGAGTGTTTTCCGGGCTGCGGGCTTCGAGATTTACCGCCGCCTCTTCATGCGGCTCAACATCCTTGAGCCGTTGCCTGCGTCGCCGGCTCCGGCATTGCCTGCCGGCCTTCAAATGCGTCAGTGGCATGAAGACGACTTTAATGCGGCGGCACATCTGATCTCCGCCGCCTACCAGGGCCATCTGGATAGCCACATCAACGACCAGTACCGCACCGTCGCCGGATCGCTGCGCTTTCTGCACAACATCGTCCGCTTTCCCGGCTGCGGATTGTTCGATGCACAGGCTTCGCGCGTGCTGGTGCGCTCGGGCAGCCACGAGATGGTGGGCATGTTGCTCTGTTCGCGCGTACGTGAGGACGTCGCCCACATCACCCAGCTCTGCGTGGCAAAGGATAGCCGCGGTCAGCACCTGGGCCGCATCCTGATAGGCGACAGCGCGGCGCATCTGAAGGCGCGCGGCTTTCGAGCGATCACCCTTACTGTGACTGAGTCAAACGAAGGCGCGGTCGCGCTCTATCGACACGCCGGCTTTGAGGTGACTCACACCTTCGATGCTATGTTATGGGAGAAATCGCTGTCTAACGGGCAGGGATAACATATCCGGCTATCGGCGGATCAGCCACATCACCCAGCTCGCCACTACCACTACCCCAACAAACATCGACCAGCAGTAGAGTCCGTACCGAACCATGGCTTTGGGGGTGGAACGCTGCGTGATTCCGAAGACAACGGAAGCAAACGTGGCGAAGAGCAGGACGGCGAAGAAGTGAGATGGTGCAAACATTAAGCTTTCCTGCCAATGCGCAGGTTGTGCGCGTCAACGGCGGCAATGAAATTCAGCAGGCCCGCCACCACGATGAACTTCGTCCCGTAGTCGGCGGTTGCGATCTCAACCGCTCCGTGACCAAGGTCGAGGATCCGCCCGAGCGCATAGAAGAGGCCGTTGCCCAGATCGCCGGCGAACCCGAGCATGTCGAGCACGTCCCCGGTGTTTGGCGCGTACAGCTTGCCCTGCATCGCAATGCCCAGCCAGAACATCGAAGCAATCGAGACGAAAAGCAGGAGGCCGCGCAACCAGCGCCCGGTCAACACATGACCCATGCCCGGAACCAGCCAGCCGAGGATTAACGCCGAATAAAGAAAGCCCTGCGACGTGGTCTGCGTCTTCGCGGGCACCTGAACCTTGGAAGCCATTTCTCTTTTGACTATAGCAGCTTAAGACCCGGAAATCAGGGGGATAGAGTACAGGTTGTGGCACGATAGGGATTAACGCGGAGGGTTTCGTGATGGAACAGAATCTTGAGCAGACGATGTCACTTCTCAGCCATACTCCAGGCGCGCTCAATGCCCTTTTGCGCGATCTGCCGGACGCCTGGACATCCCGAAACGAAGGTGAAAATACGTGGAGCGTATTCGACGTCATCGGACATCTGATCGACTGCGAACACACGAACTGGATTCCGCGCATCGAGTGGATAATCCAGAACGGCGAGTCGCAACCATTCCGGCCCTTTGACCGCGGAGGGCACGTCCGCGAGACCGCAGGCAAAACACTTCCACAGTTACTGGACGAATTCGCTCGGCTGAGGCTGCAAAATCTCAGCCTGCTGGAGTCACTGAATCTGCAACCCGAGGACATTGGGCGGCGTGGCGTGCATCCCACTCTCGGTTCAGTAACTTTGGGAAACCTGGTAGCCACCTGGGGTGCTCATGATCTGACGCACCTGCACCAGATCTCCAGAATTATGGCGTACCAGTATCGGGAGGCCGTCGGTCCGTGGAGTAAATTCCTCGGAGTGATGAAGTGCGCCGGCCACAGCGAGAAAGCGTAGCTGCTAGATCCTGACCAGCTCCTGCTGCACCCGCCCGGAAGCTGTCGCACGCTCGGGCGTCGTGATCATGTTCAGCTCGCTGCGAATGCCGAACTGCTTGAGGTAAACACCCGGCTCGACCGAGAAGCAGGTGTTGGGCAGAATCAGCCGCTCGTCGTGCGTCTCCAGATTGTCGAGGTTCGCGCCGTTGCCGTGCAAGGTATTGCTGATGTTGTGCCCGGTGCGGTGGGTAAAGTATTTGCCATATCCCGCATCGTTGATCACTGCCCGCGCCGCGTCGTCGGCCTGCCAGCCAGCGATTAGCTCTTTACGATAAAAGGCATCTTTGACGGCCTTCACTGCGGCATCGCGCGCGTTCCTCACAACATCGAAGACTTCCTTCTCCTTCTCAGAAGGCTCGCGGCCCACGACACCGGTCCAGGTGATGTCGTAATAGCAGGTGCCCGGCCGGTCCTTGCGTGCCCAGATGTCGATGAGCACGAAGTCGCCATCGTGGATCCTTTTGGTGGCGGCCTCGGTCGGCTCGTAGTGCGAGTCCGCGCTGTTCGCATTCACTGAGACATTGGGGCCGTTCTCCCAGACCAGGTCGATACGGCGCATGGCCTCCTGAAGCCACTGCACAATGTCGTATTCGGTGACCTTGCCGGGCGAGCCGCCGGCCGGACGGACCCTTCGTCCGATCTCGCGAAAGCCTTCTGCCAGAATCTCGTCGATCGCCTTCTGCGCCTCGTAGTGGGTGGCGATCTGCGCTTCGCTCAGCACGGCTTCGAAGCGGCTTACCAGATTGGCCGAACTGACGATGGTCTTGCCCATCTCCTGCAGGACCTCCATCGTACCGGCATCGAGCATCGAGACATACATGATCGCGTTGCGAGGCGAATACTGCATGGCGATCTTCTGGTAAGGAGCCAGCATCGCATCGAGCCCTATTTCCAACTCCTGCCATGACGAGTAGACGCCCTTCGAACCGGGAAGCGCGTCCAGCCGGCCCGATTCGATGCGATGTACCAGTTTGCGCGGCTCACCCGCGGCCGGGACAGCGTAGTACCAGCGCCGGGTTACGTGAGCGGTCGTCGGCAGCCCGAGAATGCTATAAGCGATGGGGTCGCGATGGTGATGGTCGTAGAAAAGCCAGGCATCCAACCCCTGCTCGCGGAGAGCGTCCTGAATCGCCTCGATCTGCATACGTAGCTCCTCTGGAAACCACCAAGTCTCCCCGATGCGTGTTGATTCAATGCAATACTGCAACGGCAAATCGGGTTCTTCCTGCCATTTGCCGTTATAGACTCAAGCCTCCCGCTCGCTCCCGCGGACAGAAAGAGGCAAAGAGGCTTGTCATGAAGATGGGTACGGCTTTCATCGCTTTTCTCATTGGCCTGGTTGGAATTTCGACCATGATCGGGTCACACCGCCTGCAACATATCCGCGCGGTAGACGCAGTACAGCTGATTGCTTCAGGAATGTGCTTCGGAGTTGCCATCGTCATCGCGGCCCGGAGCCGCAAGTCCGGCGGCTAGCCTTACTTCTTCCCGTGCCCTGTTTCCGCCGTCGCCTCATCGAGCATCGTGTACAGCTTGTTGTAGTCGGTCACCTCTACATAAGGAGCGGCCCCGCCGGTCCTGTCTGTCACGATCCACACAGTCGGTGTCTGATGCACGCCCAGGCGCTCCCCGAGCGCGTAGTCGGCCTTCACTTCATCGGCCAGCTTGCCCTGCGGGTCCATTACAAACGGCAACTGTATACCGTGCTGCTGGGCGAACTTCTCCGTGAACGCGCGCAGGTCGTCCTTGGTTTCGATGTTCACCTGGTCGGCGAAGATCGCGTCGCGGTATTCGTTGCCAAGGCCCTTCCGCTGGGTATCGAACCAGCGCCCGTTCACCGCCGCCTGGAAGCTCCAGACGTGCATCTGCAACGGGAAATCATGCCGCACCCAGGGAACATGGTACTTGGCGGCGGCGTCCTTGATGGTGGGATTCTGCCGCGCACACATCGGACACTCCAGGTCGGCGAACTCGATCAGCGCCACGTGTGTGCCAGGAGGCGGCTTCAGGTACGACATATCATGCTGGGCCAGGCTCACCTGGCTGCCCAGCGCGAAAACAAGACCACTGAGAGAAAGCAGAGCGTTACGTAGCATAGTGAATAATCCAATTTTATCGCTTTGGAAGGGCGATCTGCGAATCGATCCGTCTATAGTACCGTTGGCCATCCAATAGAATTGACCCAATAGAATCGACGTAGCCCGGCCGTCGCCGTGAGCCGGAGAAGCCTGTCCAAGCGAAAGGGATAAAGATCACCTTCATGCGATTTCTGATTGCCTTCTGCGCCCTTGCGGGCATGGTGGTTGCCACGCTGGCGCTTCGCGTGCACTACTCCAATGACGTTCAGCCCTGCGACATCAATGCCCACTGGGACTGCGGCATCGTCAATCACAGCCGCTATGCCGAAATCCATCACATACCGGTCGCCGCGCTCGGAATCGCCGGATACCTGGTGATCGGCGTGCTCGCCCTGATGTCACGACGCGCCCTCATGTTCGCCGCTGTACTGGTAGGCCTGGCCTTTTCTCTGTATCTCACCAATATCGAAGCACACAAGCTTGAGGTTTATTGCCTCTACTGCGTCATATCGCAGGGAATCATCGCCCTGATCACTCTTCTTTCACTCCTCTGGCTTTTTACAGGCCGCAAGACGGCGAGAGCGTAACCCGGCTTGAGCACGCCAGCGAACCTTGAGGCCTCAGCCGCTCGCAATCGCATTCTGGGCGGGTTTCGCTGGTATACGTTTCTCGCTGCCTTTCTCGTTCTGCCAAATCTTCCACTGCTGTTCGCGGCGCGTCCCCTCAGCCTGCTGTTGCGCGGCTATATCAATCTCGATTACCTGCTGATCGGCATCCTGTCGCTCTTCGTTCCGCGCGTCCTTACGTTTTGCCTGCTCTTTGCGGCGATCCTGCTCGACTTCATGCACGCTGCCTGCGTCACGTATCTCTTCTCGCCCAGCGAATTCCTTCAGGTACTCCGCTACGGTGGGTTGCTGTCGACAACGCGCATCGGCCTGATCGCGGCGGCGTTTGTCTTTACGCTGCTCATCTGCCTGGCAACGGTGGCTTTCACCTCGCGACGTGCGCCGAGGCGTGAACGGCGGATGGCAATTGTAACCGTGCTGATTCTGATTGTGGCGCTCTCCCTGGCCGACCTTCGCAGCGGGCGGCAAATCCTGCTCGCACATGACGACACGGCGCCCGCGCGACTGACGCGCACACCTGCGCTTGGGCTGCTTTACAGTCAGATCATTTACGAGCGATACGAACGTGGCCTGCGGCTGGGCGGGCAGAGACCAATGCCCTCGGCCACAGCGCTCGCGCTGAACCGTCTGCAGGATTACAAAGCGCAAAAGCTGCAGCCCAACCTCGTCCTTGTGCTCGTCGAATCCTGGGGATTGGCACATGATCCTGTACTCCGGCATGCAATCGTCGAGCCCTACTCTGACCCCCGCCTGACCGCCAGGTACAACGTCCTGCGGGGAACGATGCCGTTCGAGGGAGCGACGACCTCCGGCGAGGGGCGCGAGTTATGCCAGAGTCATCTCGGCACCTACTCCACGCACGGCACCACCGCGCAACTCGAGCGCTGCGTTCCCATGCGGCTCCGCCGTATGGGATACCACACGCTGGCGGTGCACGGCTTTGACGGCGAGATGTACGACCGCAAGGAGTGGTATCCGAAGATGGGCTTCAACGACATGTGGTTCCACGACCGGCTGGAAGCTGCCGGTCTGCCCGATTGCGCGGGGCCTTTTCCGGGAAGCTGCGATGCCGCGGTCGCAGCGTGGATCGCCGGCCGGCTCCGCCAGCCGAGCGACACACCGCTCTTCATCCATTGGGTAACGCTGAGCTCGCATCTGCCCATCTGGCAGTCGGTCGAGGCGGCGTCGGCACCCTACTGCGGCGTGAGCGCAGGTACGCGCAATGACATAGCGATCTGTTCCTGGGCCCACCTCATCGCAACGGCTAACCAATCGGTCCAAGACATTGCTTTGGGGCAACTGGCCCGCCCCACCATATTCGTCATCGTGGGAGACCACGCGCCACCCTTCGACAAGGACTCAGAGCGCGCGCAATTTTCTTCCAGCCAAGTTCCCTACGTGATTCTGCTGCCTAGGCTGACATCGCGCTAGAAGGCATTCGTTCGTCACGGTCTCTGGCGAAGCTCAGAAGCCCTTCTATCGAACCGGGAAAAACTTCCAGGGCGAGAACCGCCCGGCCATAGCAATGCTCCACTTTCCTTGCTCTACTTTCGACCACGTCGCATCTGCCGCATTCGGCAGCGGCGTTTCGGTGTGGAAGTATCGCTTGTACGCCGCAATCCAGTCCGTTGCGATGTCTTTCTGCGCCGTCGCCAGGTCGATCTGGCCGTCGCAGACCATGGTGTGAAGACGGCTCTCCAGCTCATCTTTCACATGCGCGTTCCAGTCGATCGATCCGTAGGGCTCCGGCCAGAGATTGCGCACATCGTCTGCACCGCCAAGGTCGGGAGTGATCAGGTAATCGACCTCATATGACGTGGTTGAAAACGGAAGGCCGTATTCATGGAATACTCTTTGCTCGACCGCAATGTTCTCATCCGGAGGCGCGTTGGATTGGCGCCTGCTGCACAGTTCGCTCAGCTTCACCGGCCGCGTATAGCCGGGCGTGAGCGATCGATTGGGAAGGGCGGTTGCCACCGCGACATGGACGTTATGCTCCGTGCGAAAAGAATCGCGATATAACCTCCAGACTCCAGCCGCGAGGAGCGCCAAAGCGATTCCGGCGCAGGCAGCCTGCTGCCAAAAAGCTCCAGGCAGCAAACGAAACCGCGGCGTTTTCCGCGCCGCAGCCAATTGAGCTTTCAGAGATGATCGAAGCCCATCGCCGCGCGGCGACAGGGCGTCGAGTCTGCTCCGATGAAGCTGAACGAAGCTGGCAATCGCGCCCTCAAGCTCCAGTGAGCGGGAACGGCAGTTCCAGCAGCCGGCGAGATGCTCGCGCATTTGGCGCGCCTTGTTCTGCGAGACCTCACCGTCAGCATAGAGTAGGAGCTCCTGATCAGACAGATGAGCATTGTTGTCGCGCATCGCCTTCTACCTCCCCTCTGCTCGCGCCATCCGCGCCAGCGAACGGGCAAGAGACATCGAGACACTGCCCAGCGAAATGCCGAGGATCTCCGCGATCTCGCGGTACTTCAAACCCTCTGCGCGCAGGATCAGGCAGCGTTGATCCTGCTCCGGCAGCGCCTCCAGCACGGACAGCAGTCTCCTCTGCCTCTGGCTGAAGGCTACTTGCTCTTCGACGCTGGGCCTGGGATCGTGGTGGGCGGCCGCGATCTCTTCATAAGCCACGCTGGCTGGCGCAGTCTGCACGGCGGTGCGCCGCTTCAAAGCTAGATTGTGGCCTACACGAAAGATCCAGCCGCGAAGGTTTCGCCGCGAGCGACCAAGCTGAAGATGCCTGAAGAGCGAGAGAAAAGTCTCCTGTACTACGTCTTCCGCATCGTGAGCGGAGAGTCCGAAAGCAAGTACATAGCCGAGCAGCCGCTCCTGCAACTGGTCGAAAAGAGAAATAACTTCAACCTCAATCTCGGACGGCTGCGCGGCTGGCGCGGTGCCGGGCATCGCCGGCAAGGCGATGCTTAATGTCGAGTCGTGATTGCGAGCCGTCATCACTCTTCATACTAAATTCCTCCCGTGATCTGTTTGTTCAACCTTTTTTGTACATCTGGTACTTTTGAGTGCCTCTCCCTGCTGAAAAACGCTGAACAAAATCTGCCCACGCGGAATATGGAGGCATGCAGCCATCCCTCGTGAAGAGATGCACGGTCCTTTTTTTCTTATTTTGCGCACTGCCTCTTGTGGCTCAGATCAATAGCGGCGAGCTTCGCCTCCGAGTGAATGATCCTACCGGTGCTGTTCTACAGGCTGGCGGTCGTATAGCTGGCCCCGGAGCCGACCGCACATTCCAAACGGATACTCAGGGAGCGGTTTCATTCAGCGGTTTAAAGTTTGGACGCTACCGCGTGGAGATTTCAAGAACTGGATTTGCCACCAGGATTCTCACCGTCGATGTAAATTCTGCGACCCCAGTTTCACAGCAGGTAACCCTTCTCGTTCAAGGGGTGTCGACCAGCATTACCGTCCTTTCGCCCACGCCGATCGGCGTGGCTAACCAGTCTCTCGATGAAATTCCGGTGCCAGTGCAAGGGCTAACCGCAAAAGATCTGGAGGACAGCAATGCGCACGACCTTACGGAGCTAATGAATAAGCGCCTGACCAGCGTGTACATTAACGAAAACGCGGAAAACCCTTATCAGCCGGACGTCAACTACCGCGGGTATACGGCTTCTCCCTTGTTGGGAACGCCGGAAGGGTTATCCGTTTACCTCGACGGCGTGCGCCAGAACCAGCCTTTCGGCGACATCGTCGCGTGGGATCTGATTCCCAAAGTGGCCATTAAAGACATGGCGCTAATCCCCGGTTCTGATCCGGTGTACGGTCTAAACACACTGGGTGGTGCAATCGCGGTGCAGACTAAGGATGGCCGCAATGCTCCTGGTGGGTCACTGCAACTCATCGGAGGCAAGTTTGGTGTACGCGCCGGCGAAGGAGAATTAGGCGGCGTGCTGCCCAGAGGCTTCAACTACTACCTGGCAGGCAACCTCTATCGTGAAGATGGATGGCGACAATTTTCTCCTTCCGAGGTCCGACAGTCTTTCGCCAAGATCGGATGGACGGATGCCAAGACAAGTGTGTTTCTGACCGGCGCCTATGCCAACAATTGGTTGACCGGCAACGGCACCTCAGACTACCGATTTCTGGCGACTAACTATACAGCCGTTAATTCGATACCCGATATCACGTGGGACCATTCTCCCTCATTGACCCTCAACGTTAGCCGCGCATTGACAGACAGCGTGACGCTCTCCGCAAATGCTTACTATCGTTATGTCCGCACCGATAGCTCCAATGGCGACTTGAACGACGATTCGTTTGGCGAGGATCTTTACGATCTGAGCCCCGACGATGTCGCTGCCCTAACAGCCGCGGGGTACTCCGGCTTCCCAGTGACAGGCGACCCCACTACCGAGCCGTTCCCTTATTGGCTTTGCCTCGCGCAGGTGCTTCAAAACGACACTGGCGGTGTTCCATCCGAGACTTGCAATGGTGTTATCACGCGAACTACGGATAAAGAGAACGCTTATGGTCTCTCAGGTCTAGTCACGTGGCAGACAAAGCATAACAGGCTTTCCGTGGGTGCCAGCTGGGACCGTGGCACGTCGACTTACCATCAGCTTACTCAAATGGGCTATCTGAACACTGACAACGTTTCCTTTACGTTGGTTCCAATCTTCCTGAACGGCACCACGTTTGATGACGACGGGGATCCGGTAGATACCCAGGTGCTTCTGCACGGAACGGTGAACACGCCAAGCATTTATGCCACCGATACGTTCATTTCAGGCCCTTGGGCTATTACACTCTCGGGGCGTTACAATCACACCTCGCTTGACAACGTGGATTACCTTCCCCCTTCTGCGGCGCGCGGTAACCTCACCAGCAACAATCTGTTTCAGCGCTTTAACCCGGCTGCTGGTTTTACTTATAAGCCGTCCCGCTTCTTCAACACCTATTTCAATTACAGCGAGGCAAGCCGCTCTCCGACTTCCATTGAGCTTGGTTGCTCCGATCCAACCGAGCCTTGTAATCTGCCCAATGCACTGGTCAGCGATCCGCCTCTCAAACAGGTGGTCTCGCGGACCGTGGAAGTGGGCATCCGGAGTAACGAAAACCTCTCGTTGCACTGGAGTGTCGATTATTTCTTTGGCCAGAACGATAACGACTTGCTTTTCGTCGCCTCCGAACAGACAGGGTTCGGCTACTTCCTCAATTTCGGTAAAACACGCCGGGATGGCCTCGAATTGGAGCTTTCCCAGGACTGGAGACAATGGAGCATTGGCAGTAACTACACCTTCATGAATGCCACTTATCAAAGCCCGCAGACCATTGATGGCGGCACCAACAGTACTAACGACAGCGCGCTGGCGGGCGAACCCGGTATCGATGACAATATCCACATCGTGCCCGGCGATTTCATACCGCAGGTCCCGCGTAACATCTTCAAGCTCTACGGCCAGTACCACCCTTCTTCCAAGCTGATCGTAGAAATGGACATTCTCGCTGTCGGATCCTCCTTCGCTCGCGGTAATGAAAACAATCTGGATCAGCCGGACGGCATTTACTATTTAGGCCCCGGAAAGTCTCCTGGGTACGGTGTCGGCAGCCTCGGCACACGGTACCAGATAACTGACCACATTCAACTCTTTGCGCAGATCAACAATATTCTCGATAAGCACTACTCGACCGCTGCACAACTAGGTGCCACACCTTTCGATAACAACAATCGTTTCGTCGCACAGCCGTTTGGCACACCTTACGGCCCCGATAACGTCCCTATTCGCTCCTCTTCATTCCTGGCGCCAGGTACCCCGTTCAATATTTATGGAGGGTTGAAATTTACTTTCTGGAAGAAGAAATAGACGTTCTGAATTGGATTGTGGTCCGGCACAGAAAATCAAACGCTATCGGCCCCGCGCGGACCTTCAATCTGCGACTTACTTCGATTTTCCAGGCAACCCGCGCACGCCGGCCCTTAAAGACAAAACCTGTGCAACGCCCTTGCGCGCGCCTGGCATCCCTCTAAGAAGTGGATAGGCTGCGAGTGGAAAGGGGTAGGGGATGGATCCCAGAACTGAAATAGCGATTGTGGTGGTAATCGCGATTATCGCGGTGTTGATGATCGCCTGGCTGGTCGTACGGAAGCAGCGAACAGCAAAGTTGCGGCGGCGCTTTGGCCCGGAATACGACCGGGCTGTGCACGATGTCGGCCAGGCACGTGCCGACTCAGTGTTGCTGGAGCGGGAGAAACGCGTCGAGAAGTTCTCCCTCCGAACCCTCGCATCCGACGAGCGCGAACGCTTCATTACGGATTGGCGGCTGGTGCAGTCTCGGTTCGTCGACGACCCGCAGGGAGCAGTGATCGAGGCGGATCTGCTCGTGGACAAAGTGATGCAGGCACGCGGATATCCGATGAGCGATTTCGAGCAGCGCGCTGCCGATATCTCCGTCGGCCATCCTCATGTGGTGGCGAACTATCGAGCTGCCCACCAGATCGCTCTACGGCACAAGCAGGGACAGGCAAGCACCGAAGACCTGCGCCAGGCGATGATCTACTACCGTTCACTGTTCGACGAACTGCTGGAACCCACGGCGGCAGCACCAGTAACCCACAAACGAGAGGTGGCGTAATGACTGAGCTCAATAGACAGGAACAGCTGACCACGGCGGATCTTGCCGGAAGACGAGGCAACTTTGCCGATACCGCCGATCTGCAAACGGAAGCCCGAAACGCTGAGTACGGTGAAGAATATGTGGCGGCGAATCCCCTTCGACCTAAGGTTGTCCAATTCTACACGGTCAATCCTGATTTGCGTAACGATGCGATTCCAGAACGAAGCGGCTCCCGGGACTGGGAAACATCGCGGACAACTGCTGGTGCTTCGGCGGTCAATTCCGCCACACCCGATACGCCTGCCGCGCCTCTGTTCTCCGACTCCGATGTTGGCGACCTGCGGTCGCGGTGGAGTAATGTGCAGGCGGGGTTTGTCGACGAGCCGCGCCGCTCGGTCGAGCAGGCCGATCAACTGGTGGCGACCGTGATGCAGCGTATCGCGGAAGGCTTTGCCAACGAGCGCGCTTCACTCGAAAGACAGTGGGACAGCGGGGACAACGTCTCAACCGAGGACCTTCGCGTTGCCATGCAGCGCTATCGCGCCTTCTTTGGCAGGTTACTGAACGCTGCTTAGCATTCCGCGGCGATTTAGGTGGTACTCCACACGGGGCTGCGCCAAGGCAGCCCCGTTTCCTTTTGCTAAGCCCCCGCGATCCTTCGCGCGCCAATTAATGCTCATCCTGGCAATACGCAGACGACTTTGCTTCGTACATCGTCATTGATTTTGTCTTGCAAAATTGGCGGATTCGAGCGTCTTGTTGCGTCCCCTGCGGTACAAATAAAAAGGCCGCCCGTGGAGGGCGGCAAAGCCGACTTACAGGAAGTTGTTATTAATCAACTTACCTTTAATGTCTGATGCCGGGGCTTGCTCTTCGCGATGCCTGGCCGCAAAAACCAGGTGGCGTTTCAGACCCTTGCCGACCGATCAGCAATATTCCAGAACGATCCTCTACATTGCGGTGGATGCCTAACTAGGCGATCCGCAGATATCGCTCGCAAATTGGCTTGGTTTGACCGCTTTTGCGCTGCCAGGTAGATCAGGTTGTTCATAGCTTCAAGCTCGGTGTCCAACACACGGCACAGTTCTCTCATCTTGGTTTCGGGCCCATCCGCTGATGGCCGGTAGTCCTATACGCTACATGCCGCCAAATTGCCATGCCTCCAAAGTTTGAGGCAAAGGAATTGATGGCGTTCGTTTTGTGAGCGTATAAACGAAAACGATGGCTAAAAAAGAAGTACCCCGCGATGCGAAGGAATTCGCTCACCGCTGCAACGCGGACGGAAGCTTCGATTCGATCTGTCTCTTCTGTTTTCACACGGTTGGCACGACTGCAACCGAGCCGGAGCTAGGTCCCTGCGAAGCCAAACACGAGTGCAATCTCAGCACTCCCGCGCCAGACGGTTACAACCGGACCTAGTCCATCAGCCACTAGAAATCCTTGAAGAGGACTAGCGCGAAGCCCATCGTGAAAACAGGGTTTGGCGCTATCTAACGTTATCTTGGCACAATTCTGCGTGACGTCCAATCGGCTGGACTTTAGGCTGGACTAGGTAATATGGGTAGTCCAGATGCTTCGTGGGTAGTCCACATGCCTCGATCCGTCGGATAATCGCCTTCATCACCCGTGACTGCACGCCCCTGTGGGAAGAACACGGATTGCCAGAACCATCAGCCGTAACGGGGAACCGCATCGATTGGGGATAACAGAAGATACTGGGTTCGCCATCGTGTGTACTGACTTCAGTTGGCCGAGGATTTTCTCCAAACGGCTAAAATAGAAATAGAAGCTCAGCAAGGCCCGATCACTCTCGGGCCTTTGCCATTGGCTAAGTCGTTTATTTTCTATGAAGTGACCATAAGGGCTTTATTTATGAAACGGTTACAGCCACCTGTTCGTTAACTCCTTTGGAATCTGTGAGTCCAGGGAAGCAGGGGGAGGGGGGTACCTCGTCTCCATTTCCCATTTCAGGAATAGAATGCCCTGAGGAGATCGGGGAGGAAGAAACGATGGCGTCCGATGCACTGAAGTACCAGAGCTTTGCCGAAATCCCGGTGGAAAAGCTGAACCCGTTACTTGACCGGCAGTTTGTCTATGGAGACCAAGGCATGCTCGCGCGGCTGATCCTGCGCAAGGGCTGCGTCGTGCCGGAGCACAGCCACGCCAATGAGCAGATCACCTACGTCCTGGAGGGCGCACTCCGGTTCGCTCTCGGCGATGGGAGAGTCATTGTGGTCCGTTCAGGCGAAGTCCTCGTGATTCCGCCCCACCTGTCCCACCGCGTCGATGCGCTGGAAGACACGATCGACCTGGATGTCTTCACGCCGCCGCGCGCCGACTGGATCGACGGAACCGACGCTTACCTGCGCAAATAGCCTTACCGGCCCGGAGAACCTTACCGGCCCGTAGACCCGAAGCCTTTGCCGCCCCGCTCGGACAAGGACAGTTCGTCGACAACCGTAACCGGCAGAGTTGTGCGGGCCTCGAATGGCGACATCTGGGCGATCTTGTCCCCCTTTCGGATGTGGACGCAGGCATCCGTGGATTCCAGCGTCACGTCCACGATGGCCCCTTCCGCGTCCCTGAGGAGGCGTACCGAGTAAGAAGGCTGGTTGAGGTTGATCAGACAGACGAGGATCTCGCCTCGATAGCCCGCATCGATGCGGCCTCCGGCATAGGTAACGCCGCGGGCAGCCATCGACGACCGGTCACCCAGAACGAATCCCCAGCCCGGCGGACCTTCCACGGCAATTCCAGTCCGCACTTTGACGGGGACACCTGGTGGCAGAACTACGTCCTCAATGGAATACAGATCGTAACCAAGGTCGCTGCCCGCATGGGCGACCGTAGGGGGACGGGCGTCCGCGTGGAGCAGCTTAACCCTGATCATTTACTTCTTGGCATTGGCAGCGGCCTTCTGCTTAGCCCAGCGGCGTTTCTGCGCCGCCGCAATGCGCTGGCGCGCTTCGGGGCTAAGTATGCGCTTGCGGGGAGCCTTGGCTGCTGCGCCACCCGAAACGAGATTATGACCAGTCGCACTCTTCAATAGCTTACGCACCTGCTCGAGCCGATTGATCTCATCCTCGATGGCGGCAATAATTTGCTCGCGATTCATTTTTTCTTATTACCCTTCTATCTATTTATTTTCGTTATGGAAACAGGAATGGGGAACAGTGAATATCTTATCAATTCATTCATAGCGGCCGCGTGGCGGGAACGAGCTAGGCCGTATCAAACAAAGGTACCTTCAGCGTGGTTACCGGGCTGGCACCATTGTCTCTAGAGTTGCCCATTCATGGAGAAT
Source organism: uncultured Acidobacteriaceae bacterium (assembly GCA_963721995.1). Lineage (GTDB taxonomy): Bacteria > Acidobacteriota > Terriglobia > Terriglobales > Acidobacteriaceae > Silvibacterium. Next base: position 28,364 of record CAVRNK010000058.1, read on the forward strand.
TCGCAAGGATTTCGTGAACTATTAAGAATTTTTCAACCGATCCGGCTCATGATGGGTCCATGTTCACCCCTTATGACCATTTGAAACCGCGCAAGTTAGCTCTTGCCGCGGCGGGGTCGTTTGAGATAGACACGGCGGGCCGCCCTCATGCGCAGCGGGCGATAGTTCCACCTCCTGCCCTTCAGCCCTGGATTTCGATCGACGTCGGAAAGTATCAGATTCGACTGGCGCAATCTCTAGCTGAGCGTGAAGCTGCCTGCCGGCTAAGGTTCAGGGTATTCAATATCGAGCTAGGCGAGGGGCTTATCTCTTCCTATTCGACGGGGATGGATCAAGATCAGTTTGATCTGTTCTGCGATCACCTGATTGTCGAGGACCGCTCACGCGTCGAGATTGTAGGCACCTACCGGATGCAATCGGGTATCACGGCTGCGCGCCACCTCGGATACTACAGCGCGCAGGAGTTTGACTTTCTTCCCTATGAGCCGATTCGAGACGAGGTGCTTGAGTTAGGCCGCGCATCCATCGATCGCGAACATCGCTCCAGCGAAGTACTGACGCTGCTTTGGCGAGGGATTGCACAGTACTCGAAGTTTTACGGTCTACGGTATTTGATTGGCTGCTCATCGCTGACTTCACAAGATCCACAAGCCGGCTGGCAGATGTACTCACATCTGTCGGACTTTCTTGTCATTCCCGAATTCCGCACCGCGCCTCTCACCCGGTACGAGCTACCTCCTGCTGCGGAGAGTTCGAAGCCCGAGGTGAAAATTCCGAAGCTGATCAAGACCTATATCGCGGTAGGAGCCAAGATCTGCGGGGCTCCCGCCTGGGATCGCGAGTTCGGTACCATCGACTTTCTCACGTTGCTGGACCTTGCGCGTCTTACGCCGGCTGCCCGGAATCGCTTCCTACTCGATTCGAATTCGAAGCAGTCGGACTCTGAGCTGTAGTCTGAAGATGAGCTGAATAGGCGGCGCTAAGGCCTGATCTGCGCTTCCGTGGCTTGTTCCAGATGATACAGTCCTCACTCTCAAAAGCCACAAAGGCGACGATACGCGGCGGTCTGCTGGCTATCAGCCTGCTTGAAGTCTTGTCGCGCTTCGCAATCCTGCGCATGAAACTCGGCGCAGCGCTCACCCTGCGCGATCGAGTGGAGTGGCTGCACCGGGCTTGCGGAGTCATCGTGCGACGATTGTCGATGGATGTCTCCGCCGCGGGGCAGCTTCCGCAAGATGGCCTGCTTGTCTCGAATCATCTTAGTCACCTTGACATCTTGCTCTACGCAGCCGTAATGCCATGCGTCTTCGTCTCGAAGTCGGAGGTACTGAAATGGCCGATGTTCGGCATTCTGGCTCGCTGTGGGGGGACGATTTTCGTGGAGCGCAGCCGTGTGCATGCTGTTCATGATCCCGCGCGCGAAATTGCAGATGCCCTCCGAAGCGGTATTCCGGTCATGCTTTTCCCTGAGGGCACAAGCACTGACGGGAGCGCGATATTACCTTTTCGCAGCGCGTTCTTCGAGCCTGCCGTCGCGACAGGAGCGGTAATTTGTCCCGCCGCCATTGCGTATTCCGTGAGCGATGGAGTCGAAGCCGATCTGTGCTACTACGGCGACATAACCTTCTTCCCTCACCTGCTGACGGTTCTGGCGCGCAGACGCGTTCGGGGAACGATCGTTTTCGGGAATGAAATCCACGTCAACAATCGCAAGAGCGCTGCCAGCGCGGCATGGAAGGAAGTCGTTGCAATCCGCGAACGGATGGCCGGAGATCCGATCGCAGAGAGCGAGTTCGCATAGATTTAGGTTCCGCATCATCTCCACCATCATCTGTGGTCAGGCTTGCAACCACATTGAGTTAGGAAATGAACGCCTTAAAGAATTTCACTTTCTTGCCGCTGCTGTGGTTCGCGCCAATGAGTCGCCGGGCTCGGCATACACGCGGACATAGTCGATTAGCATTTCCTGAGGGAAGATGCTGGTTGCGTCAGGAGAGCCAGGCCATGAACCACCAACAGCAAGATTCAGGATGAAGAAGAACTTTCCTGAGTCGAAGGGCCATACCGCGCCGGGAGGAAGGCTTGACGGAGTGTAAGTCGCGTACACGTTCTTTGGGTCATCTACGTAGTACTTGATCTGCCTCGGCGACCACAGAATTCCAAACGTATGAAAGCCGTCGCTGAATTTAGTGTCGTTCGCTAATTTGTAGGGGGTGCCGATCGCGGTACCGGTAAATCCGGTCCCGTGGATCGAGCCGAAGTTGGTAGACGTATTAGTGCCGACGGTTTCCATGATGTCCATCTCACCGCAGGCCGGCCAGTCCACACTTTTGATGTTGTCGCCGAGCATCCAGAAGGCCGGCCAGAATCCCTTCCCCTCCGGCATTTTGACGCGGGCCTCAAGGCGACCATAGGCGAAGCTCTGCAAACCCTGGGTCTTTATACGGGCGGAAGTGTAGGTTCCGGGTGCCGATTGACGAGCGATGATATGCAGATAGCCGTCGCTGCCAACGTAGACGTTGGGGGCTTTGGGATCGCACGGCGCGGTGCTTGAACCATAGGTACAGTAGACTTCGAGCTCGTTGTTACCCCAGCCGGCGCCGCCAACTTCGTAGGTCCAGTTTGCGGGATCAGGGGCGCTCTGAGGAGCGGAAGCGGTGAATTCGTCGCTCCAGACAAGGGTTTCACGGTTGTTGCTGGTTGGGCTGGTTCCCGAATTGCTTCCCGCGAAGGTAATTCCACTGTCGCAGGCGACAATCAACACGTAGATGAATGCACAACAAGACCATTGCAACCGTTTCGTCATCAATTGACTCCGTTTTGTCTCTATCGTTTCCCCTGGCGCAATGTCAATCAACACTTCGTTGCATTCGACGACGGTTGAAGACAATGGCCGAAGAGCTGCCTGCGTGTTAGATATGAAGTCAATGCGAACCGCGATTGAAAAATTGCATCTGAGCGAGATATCTCCGCATGTCATCCAGTCGGAGATTCGGTCGATGACGGTAGAGTGCGACCGGGTGGGGGGTGTGAACCTGGCGCAGGGGGTATGCGACACCGAGGTGCCACCCCCCGTGGTGCAACGGGCCATCGAGGCGATCCAAGAAGGGTACAACATCTATACCCGGCTGGATGGAGTTGCTCCGCTGAGAGAGGCGATTGCCCGCAAGCTGGAGCGGGACAATCATCTTACGGTGGATCCCAACTCGGAAGTGCTGGTGACGTCGGGCGCAACGGGCGGATTCTACGCCGCGGCGCTGGCGCTGCTCGATCCGGGCGATGAGGTGATACTGTTCGAGCCGTTCTACGGATATCACCTGAATACACTGCTGGCCCTGCGGATCAAGCCGGTTGCAGTTGCCCTGCAAGAAGGCGACTGGGTGCTTGATCTCGATCGGCTGCGGGCCGCGATTACTCCCAAGACGCGGGCGCTGGTGATCAATACGCCTTCGAATCCCGCGGGCAAGATCTTCTCGCGGGCGGAACTGGAAGCGGTCGCGGCGGTCGCCGAAGAGCACGACCTCTTCATCTTCACCGACGAGATCTACGAATATTTCGTTTTTGATGGCCAGGAACATGTGAGTCCGGCGACGCTGCCGGGGATGGCCGAGCGGACGATCTCCATCTCCGGGTTGTCGAAGACGTTCAGTATCACCGGATGGCGTATCGGCTACCTTACTGCGGACAAGCGATGGCTGGGGCCGATCGGGTACTTCCATGACCTGACCTACGTCTGTGCGCCTTCGCCATTCCAGTACGGGGCAGCCGCGGGGCTGATGGAGCTGCCGGTCGAGTTCTACACCGACATGGCGGTCGAGTACCAGGCCAAGCGCGACGTGATGTGTTCGGCGCTGACGGATGCCGGTCTGACCCCGTCGGTACCGGCGGGAGCGTACTACGTGCTTGCCGATGCCTCGTCGCTTCCCGGCGCAACGGCGAAGGAGAAGGCTCGGACCCTACTACGTGACCGGCGGGTTGCGGCCGTGGCGGGGACGGCGTTCTTTACCGGCGGACGGGGCGAGAATCTGTTGCGGTTCTGCTTTGCCAAGCGGGATGAGGACCTGAAACGGGCGTGTGATCTGTTGAAGGGAACAGTCAGGGTCTGACAGTCCCTCTCCCTCCGTCTTCCCGTGCTTTTGTTACCGATTGATTCCATTGGAGTTAAGATGCGTGCGGACCCTAAAGTTTTCATTCTAAGATCTTTACAGTCAAAGATCAGAAAACAAATGGCTTAGGACGCAAGCGGAAGCGCTCAGTTTTTCCCACTCTGGTAAGTTCGCTGCCAAAAACGAAGGCCCGGTTGCGAAGGCAGCCGGACCTTTTCCATCCTCTATTTCTATTTTAGCGGGTTGGGTGAAATTCTCGGCCACGAAAGAGAGAGTGCAGGGGATAGGGTGTAGGGCGGAGCGGTAACCGCGACGGCATTCGCCTCCATGGCCTCCGGCCAGCGCGAAGAGCGCTATATTAGAGACCGGATGGTCTTTAACAAATGAGCAAGGGCGAACAGACAAGGCGGCGGATTATTGCGGAGGCTGCTCCCCTGTTCAACCAGCATGGGTATGAGGGCTGCTCGATCCAGGACATCATGGACGCGACCGGGCTGGAGAAGGGCGGGATTTACCGGCACTTCGGGAGCAAGGAAGAGCTTGCGGCGGAGGCATTCGACTTCGCGTGGGCCACGACCAGCGAGAACCGGCTCCAGCATCTGGATTCGATTCCAAACCATGTGGATCGGCTGAAGCAGCACATTGTGAACTTTGTGACTAGAACCCGGTTTCCGGGAGGATGTCCGCTGCTGAATACGGCGGTGGACTCGGCGCATGGGAATCCGGTGTTGAGGGAGCGAGTGCGCGAGGCCCTGCACGGCTGGCAGAGGATGCTCGGCGAGATTGTCGAGGACGGGAAGCGGGCGGGGAGGATTCGGGAGGATGTCGACGCATGCAAGCTGGCGAACCTGATTATCGGCAGCGTGGAGGGGGCGATGCTGATCGGACGAATCGAGCGGATGGATCAGCCGCTCAGGGATGCACTGGAGCACTTGAATGAGCATCTGGAGACGAGGGTGAGAAGCAGGGGTTGACGGGACACATGTCAACAAAAGAGCGTTTGATCGGCATAGGGGCGGCAGTCACCTGCCGACCCCTGCCACACCACCGTGCGAACGGGTCCGTACACGGCGGTTCGAGAAGTTGGGCTAGTAGTTCTCGAACAGTGAAGGTAACCCGAGAGAGCGGAAGTATGCATTCGAAGCTCCGACTGAGAGAGCTTTGGAACGGGCCAGATACCAGGGGCCGAGTCCACTACCGGCCGTGTTAGCAGCCAGTTTCGGACGGACCCCCAGTTGCAGCAACGCGGCCCGGCGACGGCGTGGAGTTTTCCATTGTCGCCAGAGTGCGCATCGCAGCCTGAGCCGCACCCAACGGATAAGGCCGATCAGCACCTCGGGGGTTTCGCAGAAGCCGAAATAGCCGCGCCATCCCACCATATAGGTGGCCAGTCGCTTCACTGTCGTCTCGATGCTTATGCCCTTGGCCTGTCGCGTGATCTCACGGATTTTGTCTTTGAAGCGAGCCAGAGCCTTCGGAGCAATGGCTCGTCTGATCTCTGGGCCGTCTGTAAAACTAAATCCGAGGAACTTTCGCTCCTGCGGTCGCGCCACCGCGCTCTTGGTCTCATTTACTTTGAGCTTGAGCCGCTGAGTAATGAAACGCGTAATGCTCATCATCACTCGTTGACCCGCACGTTCACTGCGCACATAGATATTGCAGTCATCTGCGTAGCGAACGTGTCGGTGTCCCCGGCGCTCCAGTTCGCAGTCGAGTTCGTCCAGCACGACATTGCTGAGCAGCGGCGAAAGCACGTCCCTTACACAAAAGGTAATTTCCAGTTCGAACGGACAGTGACGGGATGGCGAACAAGGTACCCGGTGCTTGATCTTCGTCTTAAGGGGTAATACGTTTATGGCATATGACGCGTTCGACCAAGGTGGAAAAGGCTCGGCACTTGAACGCCGCTTTCGCCCTACTCCAGCGTCAGGTTGCATGGCCCGAGGCAGTGCAGCGCTTGTCGCGCAAGTTCGAACTCTCAGAGCGTCAAGCATATCGGTACCTGCAGGAAGCCTCCCATCTCGTTCGTCCGGTGGAAGTTACCGAGGCCACGGTGCCGGTCACGTTGAAACTTCCGCCGCGCACGGTCGAAATGTTACGGAAGCACGCAAAAAGCAGCGGCATGACCATGGGAGCGATCGTGACCGGCGCGTTGAACGCATTTCTAGGTGCTCTGAAGAAACATGGCTGAGCCGCGCACCAAGAGCGGACCATTTCAAATCCACGTTTCCTATTCGTTTGATCGCCTACTCGAGTCGAAGCTTGTCCAGGCCTACGATATTTTGGTGCCCTGTCGCGAGCGCCCGGTCGGTGGGTGCGTAAAGGAGTGCGATGATGAGGATGACGGCGATCTATGCACGGGTCTCGTCCGAACAGCAGCGCGAAGAGAACACGATTGCAAGCCAGACGGCTTCGCTGATCGAGTTCGCCAACAGCCACGATCTGGAAGTACCCAAAGAGTGGGTCTTCGAAGATGAGGGCTATAGTGGGGCCACGCTGGAGCGTCCAGGCTTGGAGCAAGTGCGAGACCTCGCCGCTGAAGGGCAGATTCAGGTTGTGCTCGCCTATGCGCCAGATCGCTTGAGCCGGAAGTATGCGTATCAAATTCTGCTGATCGAGGAGTTCTCCCGCCACGGAGTCGAGACTCTGTTTGTGAAGTCGCCGCAAGGCGACAGCGCGGAAGATCAACTGCTGGTGCAGTTCCAGGGCATGATCGCTGAATATGAGCGGGCGCAGATCCTGGAGCGCTCGCGCCGCGGCAAGCGACACCGCGCGCACTCGGGCGAGATCAGTGTGATGAGCAACGCTCCCTATGGTTACCGGTATATCCGTAAAACCGACGAAGCGCCCGCTGCTTATATCGTGCATGAAGCTGAGGCGCGAATTGTCCGGCGCATCTACGAGATGTATACGGTGGAGGGGCTCAGCATCGGCGAGATAACGCGCCGACTTAATGCCGAGGATATCCCCACGCGCAAGGCAAGTGCTCGCTGGGAACGCTCGGTCGTCTGGGCCGTGCTGCGGAATCCCACCTATCGTGGCACCGCCTGCTTCGGCAAGACCAGCGCCGCGACACGGACGCGCGTTATGCGTCCGCAGCGCCGGCGTGGTGTGATTACGCCCTGCATGACAGCCGGTCACGAACGCCCGCGCGGAGAGTGGATCGAAATTCCCGTGCCAGCTCTGGTAAGCGAAGAGAGCTTCGCCCGGGCCCAAGAGCTTCTCCAAGAGAACAAAATACGATCGCGCCGGCGTACCATTGCGCCCAGTGTTGTACAGGGACTAGTCAGCTGTGCCAAGTGTGGTTACGCCTTCTCGCGATCTTCGACCTATACCAGCGCACGTAAGATTCACTACTACAAGTGCATTGGTTCCGATAGCTGGCGAAAACTAGGCGGCCCTGTTTGCGACAACCGCCGCCTTGTCAGGCAAGATCTCCTCGATCAGATTGTTTGGGCCGAGGTGATCCGCCTACTGGAAGAGCCGGCTCTGATACAACAAGAACTTGATCGTCGCCTGGCAGCAGCTCGCTCTGCCAATCCAACCCAAAAACGTGAGCAGAGTCTGCAGCGGGAGTTGACGCATGTGGGCAAAGGCATCGAACGACTACTCAACGCCTACCAGGAAGGACTCTTGTCGATTGAACAGTTGCGCGATCGAATGCCCTTGCTGCGTCAGCGCCAGCAGTCGGTTCGTGCTGAGCTGCAGGCGATCGCTGACCAGAGCACCGATCAGATTGCATTCCTGCGCCTGGCCGAGACCCTCACAGCATTTCTCGCCCGCCTGCGCAGCGCCGCTGAAACGCTTAATGTCATTGAGCGCCAGCGCATCGTGCGGCTCGTGGTTAAAGAAGTTCTGGTGGGGGACGACACTATCACCATTCGCCACAGCATCCCCATCCCTTCAGCGCCCCAGCAAAATGATGGCACGCACTCACGCGGAAACCCAGATTACCTTTTGTGTAAGGGACGTGAGAGGTCCTCCTTGAGGAGTCCCCTCCCCGCTTGGGCTGAGCAGCCCGTTTTCCATCACCCCGGCATTCAGAAACGCCCGGATGAGTTTCAGCAGCCGCTTGTCGTCGACACGCTTGGCGATCCGTGCCATCAGTCTGTCGTGATTGACTCGATCGAAGAACTTCTCCAAGTCGAGGTCAACCACCCAGCCATAGCCCGCAGAGATATACCGCTGTGCCTGCGCTACTGCCTGATGAGCCGATCTCCCCGCTCGAAAACCGTAGCTGTGATCGGAAAACCCCGAGTCCCACCGCTGTTGCAGAACCTGCATGACCGCTTGCTGGATGAATCGATCCAGCACCGTCGGAATACCCAGCTTGCGCACCCCACCGTCCGGCTTCAGTATCTCTACCCGCTTCACCGGCTCTGGTCTGTATGTTCCGTTTAGCAGTTGTTCCCGAAAAGCTGGCCAGTGCTGTTTCAGGTGGTCACCGAGTTGGTCGACCGTCATTCCGTCAACACCCGGAGCACCTTTATTCGCCTTGACCCGTCGTAATGCTTCCTTCAGATTCTCTCGTTCAACGATCTCCTCCATGGTTCGATAGGTTCCAGCTGGGCTTTCGGGCACACTCGTCGTCCTCAACGATTCGGACCCTTCCCTTCCCGCCCTCCGGGCTTCACCCATTGGCGAGGAAGAGAAGTCCAGATTGCTCTGGATGTTCTGCCGCATGTCGTTGTTGAGACTCATGTCCTACTTGCCTCTCCTCTCGTTCGGGCCTTCAACCACCGTTCCCGGCTCAGCCTATCTGTTGACTCCGCCTTTCGGCTTTGGAGTGCCTCATTAGCCTTGCCGACTTCATGGCCTAATATGCCCTCTGCTGACCTCTGCTCCGCGATCAGGATGCCTCGCGGCAGCCTCAGTCGCCGAAGCGACACGGAGCAGATCTCCCGGGGTAAGTTCAATCGCCTTCTGCGCACAGTCGCCGGATCTACGCTCCGCGTACTTGATGGATATGGGCTTCGCGGTAAGTTGCCCGCTCGCCCTACGCTCACGCCTTGTATCCGGTTCTTGTCCATCGACTCGCGCATTTGCTCCACGCTTCCTTCAGACCCCGCCTCGCGGTGGTAGCCCTTGCGTCATTGCTAACCCTTACCTCCATCAGGTTGGGTGGAGGACTTGCACCTCCAAGCGGTTGAACATGTCCGGCGCACAACTAAGCCGCTGCGCGGCGGGCGCTGCCGCGGCGGCGACGATCGACGTCACGGCGTCTGGTCAGATTTTAGGCTGATCTCTATACTGGGCTTGCCATGAACATCACTGTTGTTGCATGTGCGACCGATTTGCAGTTTCCAAGCAAGCGCTCCGTAATCATATACCTACAATTGAAATCCCATAGGCGGACGTAGATCACCGCGTCCGCCGCAAACCGCATCGGCTCACTTCAAACGATCCTATCGAAACTGCCCGGAGAAATTACTCCGGCTGTCCGTCATCTCACGCGGGCAGTCCCGATAGGAACCTAACGTTTGTAGTTACTAATTGGCCGTAGATTTTTCGACGAGCTCTTCGGCCTGCTAGCGTCACTACAGCCGCGCGGCGGGTTTCGTTTAAGTTCCCAGGATTTCTTGCCGCATTCGGCGCTTACAGGCAAGATTGGGGAGTGCAAGAACTGTCCCCAGGTACCCTCCTTGGTCATTACAAACTCATCCGCCGGCTGGGGCAGGGCGGCATGGGTGTGATATTCGAGGCAGTCGACCAGAAGCTGGGCCGCCATGTCGCGGTCAAACTGCTGATCGAAACAACGCCTAACGACAGCTCCGCTCTGGAGCGTTTCTGGCGCGAGGCGCGCGCAGCTTCTTCCTTCAATCATCCCGGCATTTGCACAATCCATGAGCTCAACGAGTCGGCGGAAACGCCGTTCATTGTGATGGAGCTGATGGAGGGCAACAGCCTGGAAAAGCTCTATCGCGGCCATGTCATGCCCTACTCGAAATTGCTGGAGATGGGCGTGCAATTGGCTGATGCCCTCGATGTCGCGCACCGCAAAGGCATTTTGCATCGCGATATCAAGCCTTCAAATATCTTTGTGACGAATTCGGGACAGGTGAAGATCCTCGATTTCGGGCTGGCAAAACTCAACGGTACTGGCGCAGACGCTTCAACTGCCGTAAGCACTCTTACCGCTTCGGGATCGACGATGGGTACCGTTGCCTACATGTCGCCGGAACAGGCACGCGGTGAGCCTCTGGATGCGCGCAGCGATCTGTTTTCGCTCGGGGTAGTTCTTTACGAGATGGCTACCGGACGGCATCCTTTTGCCGGCGCTACAACTGCCGTGGTCTTCGATCGCATTTTGAACGAGTCGCCGGTTGCCCCAATCTCGCTCAATCCGGAACTTCCGATTGAGTTCGAGACCATTCTCAACAAAACACTGGAAAAGGACCGGGAGCTTCGCTGCCAGTTCGCCGGAGAGCTTCGTGCCGACCTGAAGCGTTTGCAGCGAAAGAGCGGTTCGGGGAGCGGCCCTACCGCGCAAGCGTCGGGAACGTCTTCACCGGGATCCTCCTCGAGCGCCGCTGTGCTCGCGACCAGGAAATCACGTCGACTCGCTATCGTTGCGGCATGCGTGGTCATTCTTGCGGCGGCCGGATTTGGCGCGTGGCGGTTCTGGCCTCGGGCCCGGCCGTTCGCGACCATCTCTGTGAGTCAGATCACCAATGTAGGGACGATCGAAAGGATCGCGCTCTCAGGCGATGGGCGCTTTCTGGCCGAGGTAAAGAACGATAAAGGCCAACGGACGCTCTGGGTGAGAAACACCGCGACCAACACCGATACCCAGGTCCTGGGCGCATTTGCCAACTGGTATATGGGGATCGCCTTCTCGCCGGATGGCAATTACCTCTACTTTGTACGGCCAACTCTGGGGAACACTATCACAAACGCACTGTATGTCATGCCGGTCTTCGGCGGTACGCCGAGGCAGCTAATCTATAACATTGACAGCGTTGGGAGTTTTTCACCGGACGGCAGCCGGTTTACGTATCTCCAATTTACTCCTGAACGGAAGGACCAGTCCTCCGAGATCCACATCGCTAACAAAGACGGAAGCGACAACCAAGTGATTTATGCCACACGGGAAGAGATCGGTCCCCCGGCCTGGTCGCCCAAAGGCAACAGGATCGCATGGATTGGCACGGTCGGGCCTGCGAAGTTCGCGCTCCAGATCTTCGAGATCGCTGCGAAAAAATTGACTAGAGTCGCGACCCCACCGGACATCTCTTTCGCGGGTCTATCTAACGTGGCGTGGACGCCCGACGGACGGCACCTGCTGGCCTTTTACGTCAGACCGCACAGCGATCATGCCCAGATCGGGATGGTTACGCTGCCCTCTGGCGATTTCCATCCCGTGACCAACGACGTCAGCTCCTACAGCGAGTTGGCGCTCTCCGCGGATGGCCGCACCCTGGCGACGGTGCTCACCACCATCGATTCGAGCGTTGCGTGGTATAAGCCCGAGGGCGGAGTTCCGCTTTCGACTACCCCGCTGCGGATTACCCCGAACCGCATCGCCTGGGCAAACGAAGACCGGCTGCTCTTTACTGTTCCGCGCATCGATATGGGCTGGATCGATCGCGCGACCGGGGAGGTGCACACGTTCGACCTCGGGGAGACCGCGCCGGGGGACTACATAACGAGCTGCCCAGATGGCCACATACTTTTCACCGGTTTCCCCAAGGGAGCGACGGAGGCATGGGTCTTTCGTATGGACGCGGATGGAGGAAACATCGTCCAGTTGGCCAGCGGTGGAATCTCGCCGACTCCCGGATGCTCCTCCGACGGCCGGGAAGTCTACTATTTCGTGGAGGAGAATGAGATGTCCAAGGCATCGTTGTGGTCGGTGCCGTTGAGTGGTGGGACACCACGACAGGTACTCCCGCCGGAAGCTACTGCGTATTACGCAATCTCCGTTGACGGGAGGCTGGCCGGCTGGACCATCCTTGATCCGCCGAAAGCTCGGTGGAATATCTTCGATCTGGCCTCAGGGCGGCCGGTTTCCGAGATTCCTTTGGATACCAGCGACATGGGCAGCGCAGACGCCAGCTCGGTGCGCTTTTCACCGGACAACCGCGCCGCGGTCTACTCCGTTCTCCGGAATGGCGGCAGGACGCTGTTGTATCAGCCGCTGGACGGGTCGGCGCCACACCCGCTGCTCGACCCGGCGCAGGAAGTCATTCCCGACTTTGGCTGGTCGCCTTCAGGCAAACAACTGGCGCTCGTGCGGCAGAAGTCGACCTCGGATGTGGTCCTGATCAAAGACCAGCAGGAAAAAGGGAAAGACTAGGATCTGCGGTTGCGTGTCGACTACGCCTTTCCCTTGCGATCCTGGCTTCTCTCATCAGTTGACGCCAAATCGCCGCGTCACTCGTCGAGTTCAGATCAGTAACGAAAAGCGTGCAACGGTCCCTGGCCAGACAGGGTGTAGCGGAAATCGCAATCGGATAGTCGAGTCGGAGGCAAAAAACTGCTCTGAAATGCTCGCTCTATCCGGCTCGATGCGCTGCCGAGACTACACTCCCGGAACCGGCGGCCATCCGGGGAAGTCTCGCGAATATGTGTTGCCGAGGTAGCAGAGGCATTGAGTGCCGATTTCGCTGCTGAAGAATCCGTCGGCGGTGAGGTCGCGAGATGTACTCCGTCAGAGCTGAAGTTGAGCGATGCGAAGGTGAGTGCGCCGCTTTTGGACGGCGGCAGCGAGTTCACGAAGAAGAATATGGGTCTCAGGCCAGTCGATGCAGGCGTCAGTGATGCTTTGTCCGTAGACAAGCGTCTTACCGTTTACGAGAGCCTGCGATCCAGCGACAAGATTGCTTTCGATCATGACACCGATGATGCGACGCTCCCCGCTGGTGAGCTGCTCGGACACGGCGCGGCAAACTGAGCCCTGCCGGCGATGGTCTTTGCCGCTGTTTGCGTGGCTGAAGTCGATCATGATGCGCGGTTTGACGCCTGTCTTTTCCATCTGCTCGATGGTCGAAGCGACGGAGGTGGCATCGTAATTGGTGACCTGCCGGCCACCGCGCAGGATGATGTGGCAGTCCGGATTTCCGGAGGTGAGAAGGATGGCAGATTGTCCCGTTTCCGACGTTCCCAGGAAGGTGTGCGGATGGCTTGCGGAGAGGATGGCTTCAATCGCGATCTGGACGTTGCCGGAGGTACCGTTCTTGAAGCCGACCGGACAAGAGAGGCCAGAGGCGAGCTGGCGATGAACCTGGCTCTCGGTGGTGCGCGCGCCAATGGCGCCCCAGCTCACCAGGTCGGAGAGGTATTGCGGCGAAATCATGTCGAGGAACTCAGTGCCGGCGGGCACGCCCATCTCGGCCAGATCAAGGAGAAGGCGACGGGCAATACGCAGTCCGTCGCTGATGCGGAAGGATTCATCGAAGTAAGGATCGTTGATCAGCCCCTTCCAACCGAGCGTGGTACGCGGTTTCTCGAAATACACACGCATTACGATCATGAGCTCGCTGGAAAGTTCAGCGATAGCTCCGTTCAGCAATCCGGCATACTCCCGAGCGGCAACGGGATCGTGGATGGAGCAGGGCCCTACAACGACGACCAGGCGATCGTCTGACCCGTTGAGAATATCTACGATCTGACGCCGCGCTTCGAAGACGGTGCGCGAAGCGTTTTCTGTGACAGGGAGTTCCTCCTCGAGAAAGATTGGAGGAAGAACGACTCTACTTGACTTGATCCTGAGATTGTTTGTGGGAAATACCATGACCTATTGATCAGAATACTAGGTATGTCCGGGCCTACTCCATGGGCTGTCCGAGGTTAGACTCCGGGCACGGGCGGGCATCCGGGGAAGTCTCGCAAATATGTGTTGCCGACGTAGCCGAGATACTGAATGCCAATCTCACTGGTGAAGAAACCATCGGCGGTGAGGTCGCGCACGAACGAGAAGAAGACTAGCCCCTGGCTAAGACCGGGATCCTGCACGGAATTCTTGCGGTGTGCGATCAAGTCGAGGATCTCTTTCTGCTGTTGTGAAGTGCAGTCGAGATAGGCATTGCCATATCGATCGGCGCAGGTGGAATCGAGCCACATCAAACCTCCGCCCAGCTTCAGCTGATATTCCGGATTCTCGCTGGTGAGCAGGTCGATGAATTCAGGGGCTCCAGAGTCGATGGCTCCTCCGCAATCTGCGTCGGCGGGGAGAATGGTCTCACACAAGGTTTGCAGCGTTTTGTATTGCTGCGGAGGGAAGAATTTGGGAGTATATGCGCCGGTCGTGGCCTTCGCTTTTTCGGCGGCGATTTGGTTGTGGACGTATGCTGCGGCCTGAAGAGGGATGGTGTGGAGCGCCGAGGCGGCTACGGCTCCCATGCTCAGCGACTTCAGGACATCGCGGCGGGAAATGGTGCTCATGGTTTCTAAAGCTCTCCCTTCTTTGCCTGATCGAGGAGGTAGTCGGAGGTTCTCCACGACAGGGCCATGATGGTCAACGTCGGATTCTTGTCCGGATTGGTTACAAAGGGAGCAGCGTCGGCTACAAATAGATTTTTTACGTCGTGAGCGTGGCAGTTTTTGTTCAGGACTGACGTCTTTGGATCATTGCCCATGCGCACCGTACCCAGCTCATGGATGATGGTGCCACCCTCAGATATGGCAACCTCGCTGACGTGCGCCTTCTCGGGTGCGACGGCCAGAGACGGATTGGTCAAGACAGTTCCGCCGGCGGTTTCGATGATGGCGCGGAAGGTCTCCTGCATATGAGAGGCCATCTTCAACTCGTTCTCTCCCCATTGCCAGTGGAAGCGGAGAACCGGGATGCCCCATTTGTCGACGACGGTGGGGTCGATCTCGCAGAAGCTCTTCTCGTTGGGGATCATCTCGCCGCGCCCACTGAATCCAATCGCGGCACCGTAAGAAGTGCGGCATTGCTGTTTGAGAGAAATTCCATAACCCTCATGCTGAGCGCAGACTCCGTCGAATTGCCCAACGCTGGGCATGTTGCGGCCGCCCCCGAACTCAATGTGGTAGCCACGCAGAAAGTCGTTCTTCTGGCCGAACTTCCACCAGGGCATGTACAGGTGCATGCCGCCGACGCCGTCGTGATTGTGCGGAGGCATCTTTTCCAACTGCGGGAAATAGCCGGCCACGTGGGTGCCGACCGAGTCGGTGAGATAGCGGCCCACGACTCCAGACGAGTTGGCGAGTCCGTTAGAAAAACTTGCTGACCGTGAATTCAACAACAGACGGGCGGATTCGCAAGCACTTGCTGCCACTACAAAGGCTTTCGCGCGGACCTGTTTTTCGGTGCGGGTGGTCTTATCGATGTAAGAGACCGCCTCGACTGTCCCGCTCTTGCCGATGACGAGCTCGCGGGCCATGGCATTGGCGATCAAGGTGAATCGGCCGGTGGCCTTCGCCGGAGGAATCATAACCTGGCTGGAGCTGAAGTTGGAGGCAGTGAGACATCCGCGGCCGCACTGCGCGCAGTAATGACAGGCCTGGCGCCCGTTCAGCGGTGTGGTGAGAATGGCCAGCCGGGAGGGGATGCAGGTGATGTTGAGCTGCTCACAGGCCTTCTTCACGAGCGTTTCCGTACAGCGCGGACGCGGCGGAGGAAGAAAAACGCCGTCGGGTGCGTTGGGGATGTTCTCTTTCGAGCCGAAGACACCGATGTACGACTCGACCTTGTCGTAGTAAGGAGCGAGTTCCTCATAGGTGATCGGCCAATCGTCACCCATGCCGTCGGTGGAGTGCGCCCTGAAGTCGGCGGGGCCGAAGCGCAGGGCGATGCGTCCCCAGTGGTTGGTGCGGCCACCCTCGATGCGCGAGCGAAACCATCGGAAGCTCGAGCCGGGAGCAGTGGTGTAGGGCTCGCCATCAATCTCCCAAAAGCCATTGGGAGCCATGAATTCGGTGTTGAGTTCGTGGCGGGCTCGGCCTCCGATATCGGCACCGCGATGGGGGAGTTCGTAGGGCCAGACGTGCTCCTCGAAATCCTCTTCAGGATTCAGAACGGGGCCAGCCTCGAGCATAACAACGCTCAGTCCACCCTCGGTCAGCACCTTGGCGGCGGTTCCCCCTCCCGCGCCAGAGCCGATGACACAGACGTCGTATGGCTTTGATTGCCGGATTACCTGCAACATCAGTAAGCTCCCCGAACTGCTCTGCGTGTGGGCAAGGCGCTTATCCAATGCGTATGAGAATCAGACTGCGGCTTCAACAAGTGAGGGCTAATCATCCGATAGTCAGCTCGAAGAGCAGTGTATTCATTTGTCTCGACGCATGTCATGCGAGAGTTTTCTCTGCGGCGGGAAATTCGTCCAAATTGTCATTCCGATCATTCCACTACGGGGAGGCGCTGCCACTTTTGCCAGTATTCTTCCGTTTCCGCTTTGACTACCCTTTAACGACCCCTATAAGTAACGTTGAAAGTTGGCCATCCAACTCCAACGCATTTTCGTCTTCTCGCCGCAATGCCCCGTCCAATGCCTGAAGGTATATTTCGTGGCAGTTATCATCTGTATCAGAACGTCCAAGTTCCGGAACTGAGGGCAGGACCGATCGGAAATGAAGCAAATATGGAGGGCGAGTCGAACGGCCCGCACCGTCGAGTCCTGGATTCAGGCCGGATCGTCGTTTTCCTGGTACTGATCGGGCTCGCAGCCCATGCGAGGCCGCAGCAGGCTTCGCTCCTCTCGCCGAACGTCGCCTCGCCGACCCTGCCCTCGCTGAATCTGCCCTCGCCGACCCTGGTAGCGAGCGCCGCTTTGCCCGATGCGCCCGGAGCCCAGGCGTCACCCGTTCAGTCCTCGCCGGGCAGCATTCACGGCGGGGTGGCTGATCCGGAGGGAACTGTCTACGAAGGCGTCCGCATCGAACTCGCTCAGACCGCCTCCACTGGGCAGTCCGTGAGAGTGGTCATGTCCGACAACGGTGGCCGCTTCAATTTCGCTGAAGTGCCTCCTGGACCTTTCAAACTCACCATCTCCTCAAATGGATTTGCGACTCAGGTAGTTTCGGGTCTGCTGCACTCCGGCGAGAGCTATGAGACGCAGCAGATCGTATTACTCGTCGGTACCACAACGAGCGAGGTGCGGGTAACGGCAACCCAGCAGGAGATCGCCACCGAGCAATTCAGGCAGGAGGAGAAACAGCGAGTGCTCGGCGTGATTCCAAACTTCTATGTGACCTATGTGCCCAATGCGCCCCCGCTGAGCACCAGGCGGAAATTCACGCTGGCCTTAAGGAGTTCGGTGGATCCGGTCACTTTTTTGTTGACCGGAGTCTGGGCGGGAGTTCAGCAGGGTAACGATACCTTCAGCGGGTACGGGCAGGGTGCAGAAGGCTACGCCAAGCGGTACGCAGCCAACTATGCCGACGGCTTCATAAGCACGATGATTGGCGGCGCCATGTTGCCATCACTTCTGAAACAGGATCCACGCTATTTCTACAAAGGGACGGGTACGATTCAATCGCGAGTTCTCTATGCCTTCGAAATGTCAGTAATGTGCAAGGGTGACAATGGACACAGGCAAGTAAATTATTCAGGAATCATCGGCAGCCTCGCGGCGGGCGGTATCTCGAACCTCTACTACCCGGCGAGCGATCGAAATGGGGTGGCGTTGACCTTCGAGAACGCGCTGCTAGGCATTGCTGGTAACGCCGCCGAGAACCTCCTTCAGGAGTTCCTCCTCCGTAAACTGACCCCCAAAGTTCCAAATTACGAGCCGTTAAAGCGGTAGAGGCTAACCCGAGTGCTCTTAATCGAGTTGACGTCTGTTGACTGAATCGATTCCTGCCCCAGCAAGAGGAAAAGTCCTTCCCGCCAGCTTATAAGCTGGCGGGGACTGTGATGAAGCGCTCGACCTTCGAGCTTTCCCTCTTTGCTCTGCTTGTTGTGTTTGCGTCTGGCAGCCTGAGCGCGCAGCAGACTGGCTGGCAACCATCGCCGGGACATGCGCAAATACCGATATGGCCGGGAGTGGCACCTGATCCCCAGCCGGTCGCCGGGCCGGAGACCGTGGAGATCGATCCGAAATTCCTGATTGCCGGGAAACCGGTGGTCGGAGTAAGCAATGTCACGCAGCCCACGATGACTGTCTATTCGCCAGAGGGCAAGAATACGGGCGCTACAGTAGTTGTCTTTCCGGGCGGGGGCTATCAGGGGCTGGCCATGGATCTTGAAGGTACGGAGGTCTGTGACTGGCTGACGCCCAAGGGAATCACGTGCGTGCTGTTGAAGTACCGCGTCACAGATGTGGGGCCGTATCCAAAATCGGGACCATATCCGGAGTCACCGATGGCGCTGGAAGATGCGCAAAGGACGATGAGGCTGCTGCGCCTTCACGCCGCGGAGTGGCATATCGATCCGCACAAGATTGGAGTGCTGGGGTTTTCGGCAGGCGGGCATCTGGCGGCAGCGATAAGCACGCACTTTGACCGGCGTTTGTACCCGGCTGTCGATGAGGCCGACAAGGAGAGCTGCCGGCCGGATTTTGCGGTAGCTATCTATCCGGGGCATCTGTCACTGTCCGCGGCGGAATGGGATGCGAGGCAGGGCACGAAAAAGTTGGTGGTGCCTCATCCGGCAAATGCGGATAAAGATTTGTGGCTGAATCCCGAGGTTCCGGTGACCCGGCAGACACCGCCTACGTTTTTGCTGCAAAACGAGGACGACCACGTGGACAGCGTGTACGACTCGCTGGCCTACTACATTGCGCTGGTGAAGGCCGGGGTTCCGGTGGAGATGCACTTGTATGCGCAGGGTGGGCATGCGTTCGGGCTGCGGCGCACGAAGCTTCCCGTGACGGCATGGCCTGACCTTGTGGAGGCGTGGCTGGGGACGATCGGAATGACGTCGGAGTAGATACTCCGCGATTTCGCGATCCCAAAACTGCAGATGGCGGTAGAAGAGAATCTGCTGAGACCGCTATAGTCATGCGGTGGGGTAATAAGAATGTGCCGGAACATCAAGAATCTTTTTAATTTCGATCCGCCGGTGACGGAGGAAGAGGTTCGGGCGGCGTCGCTGCAGTTTGTGAGAAAGATCAGCGGGTTCAACAAGCCGTCCAAGGCGAACGAGGCGGCGTTCTACGCTGCGCTCGACGAAGTGGCGGGCGCCTCGATGCGGCTGCTGTCGTCGCTGGAGACGACGGCTCCGCCGAAGAATCGCGAAGAAGAGGCAGCGAAGGCACGAGAACGGTCGGCGGCGAGATTCGGGGATTAGTCAACGGATTCATGCTGGCTGAGCTACAGCCCGCGAGTTGCGCGAGGGCAATCCCATAGTTGCGCTCGAGCAACGACTTACCAAGAGCCATGGGCGAAACTGCTATCAGGCCCTGAATTTAAAAAAACCATTTCACATTCAGTTGCCCAATGGGCAGCAGCGCATCACTCGCTGCCCAAATATTTATCTCAGTCCCGGCTCCATCTTCCTTCATACTTTCATACCTATTCATAAAAGGCTGTTGCGCCTTGCGGGCGCGAGTTCAAACTCTCGCGCACCCGCTTATTGCGACGTAATCGAGAACTTTACAACGGTGCCTTCGACGAAAGTGACTTCGGCGCGGCGGTCTCCGGAGACGTATTCGTAGACCTGGGTTTTGAGGCCGTTATCTCCGGTTGAATCGGACAGCAGCTTGCCTTGTCCGAGCAGGTTCGCGACGTCGTTCAAGCTCATGCCGCGTTGAAGCTGGGCGGTCGGAGAGCCGCCGGGCGGCTGGTTTGGAGGCTGTGGGGAGATGGCCGGGCCCATCGGAGGAGCGACGGGCTGAGGTGCTTCGCCGGCCTGGAGGCCGCTGAAGTCTACGTACTCGCTGAGGCGGGCCATGACGGCGTCGGGCGTGAGCTGCTCGGCGGGAATCGATCCCTGCCAGCGAAGGTTGAAGCGCGAGCCACCCTGCATGCGCTTGTCCATGACCTGCTGGGCCTTGATCTGGCTGGCGACCTGGGCAGCGCTCTGGTTGATGGCGTCCTGGCGCTCGCGGCGGGCACGTTCCCGGTCGAGGTCGCGCTGGAGCTGGCGCTTTTTGTCGGGATCGTCGGTGTTGGCGATCTGCTGCTCTAGACCCTTTTCGTAGTCGCTCTTGGGGACTACCTTGGCGACCACGGTAGTGTTGGTGTCGTCGCCGAAGGTGCCGAAGCCTCCGCCGTCGAGCTGAAACTCGATCATGTCCTTCTTGACGACGACGGTGGTGACCCGGGCGATGTCTCCTTTGCGGATAGCGGCGCCGCACTGCTTGAGCCGCGAGGAGTACTCCTTCCAGTCCATGGGCGATGGCTTGTTGAAGCGCAGGTCAATTCCCTTCTGCGTGCCGGGCATGTCGATTTTTACGAGGACCTGCTTGCCGGAGAAATAGCTCACGATGTCAGCGGCGGTCTGCGCATCGCTTTGGGCGCAGAGGGATACTGGAATGGCAACAGCGAGCAGGACGGCATGCAGGGCGAGACGATACACGGTGAATCTCCCGTTCATCGGTTTCGAGATTGAGGCCGGGACTTCCTGAGTGGCCAGCATACTTCGGGAAGACGGGCAGCGGCGAGAGATTTCATGGGAGCCCAGGGGAGTGTCCTCGCTTTTTATTGCTTTCCGCGCAACCTGGCGGCCGGTCGCACATCCAAAAGAGACCGTTTGGTCTCTTCATTGCAGCGGGAGGCGAGTAAGTGGCAGCAACTGCGGTTCTTGAGGCACCACCAACAAAGACACTACAGACCAGGGTCAGGGGTCAGGTGAATCCGTGGGTAGTGGCGCTCACGGTGACGCTGGCCACTTTCATGGAGCTGCTGGACACGTCGATTGCGAACGTGTCGCTGCCCTACATCGCGGGTGGTCTGGGGCGGAGCTTCGATGAGGTGACGTGGATCCTGACGACGTACCTGGTGGCAAATGCGGTGGTGCTGCCGATGAGCGCGTGGCTGAGCCGCGTCTTTGGCAGGAAGAACTACTACATGGCCTGCGTGGCGCTGTTCACGGTGACGTCGTTCATGTGCGGGATTGCACCGACGCTGAACATCATGCTGCTGGCGCGGGTGCTGCAGGGCATCGGCGGGGGCGGGCTGGCTCCGGTGGAGCAGGCGATTCTGGTGGACACTTTTCCGGCGGAGAAGCGGGCGTCGGCGTTTGCGCTGTACACGATTGCGATCGTGACGGCTCCGGCGATCGGGCCGGTGCTGGGCGGGTGGATCACGGACAACTACACGTGGCGGTGGGTTTTTCTGATCAATATTCCGATCGGGATTCTTTCGCTGTTTCTGACCAGCAGGGTAGTGCATGATCCTCCGGAGTTTGCGAAAGAGCGGGAGAAGGCGCGACCGAATGGGAAGCTCAAGATTGACGGGACGGGCATTGCCCTGATCGGGCTGGGGTCGGCGGCGCTGGAGATCTTCCTGGATCGGGGGCAGATCGACGACTGGTTCGGGAGCCACTTCATCTCGTGGATGTTTGCGGTGGCGCTGGCGTGCTGGTCGGTGGCGATCTGGTGGGAATTGCGGCATGACGATCCGATTATCGATTTGAGGATGCTGAGCAACCGGAATTTCGCGATTGCGTCGGTGTTCTACTTTGCTTTCGGGTTCGGACTGTTTGCCACGACGACGATGATTCCGCAGATACTGCAGTCTCTTTATGGGTATCGGGCGATTGATGCGGGGCTGGTGCTGGGGCCGGGAGCGCTTGTGATCACAGCGCTTGCGCCGGTGGGGGCGCAACTGGTGCAGCGTGGGATCGTGCATCCGCGGGTACTGCTGGCGATTGCGCTGTCGACGGTAGCGGCTTCGATGTTCTATTACAGCGGCTTCACGCTGCAGACGAACTACGCGCACTACGCATGGGCGCGAGCGTTTCAGGGATTGGGGTATGCGTTCTTTTTTGTGCCGTTGAGCGTGGTGGCGTATTCGCAACTCAGGCCGGACCAGAACAATCGCGCGTCGAGCCTGACAAATCTGTTTCGTAACTGGGGCGGAAGCTTCGGGATTGCGTTTGTGACGGCGATGAGCGAGAGACGACAGGACTTTCACCAGTCGGTGACGGGCGCGAATCTGCCGGCGTCATCACTGAATCTGCAGTCGGCGGTGGAGCGGACGACCAACTATCTAATCGAACACGGGTACTCGCACGCGGACGCGCTGAAGGCGGCGTATCTGCACTATTACAACCAGCTCGGCGACCAGACGAAGTTGCTGGGGTTCATGGACTGCTTCCGGCTGGTGGGATGGTTCACGCTGGCGGTGACACCGCTGGTGCTGTTGATACGACACTTCAAGGTAGGCGGGAAGGCTCCGGCGGGGCATTGAGGCGGAGTTCAGCGTTCTGGTTCCACTCAAGCCAAGGGCTTGAGTAGGGCACCGGTGCCTGTTCCTACGACCCAAAATCGGGACGTGGGGCACCCGGCGAAGGTGGGGCACTGACATAGGTCGAACCGGGCTGAAGCCCTTTTCATTTTGCTGCCGTTGTGGCACGACTGAAGTCGTGCCCTGATACAAAACAGATCCTGGCCAACCCACCTTAGCTTCGCGAAGGTGGGGCACCCAGATTTCTGCTCCTTTAATTCTGGAGGACGGCGACTCCGTATTTGGGCAGGTCGACGGAGGAGACGGAGCCGGAGTTTAGCAGGTCGGTCATGGCGGCGGCCAAGGCGACGTGCTGGCTGGTTGTCGTGTGGTTAATGAGGATCAGGACGGATTTGCCCGAGCCTGTCCGTTGGCAGACTTCGACTCCGTCGGGGATGCCGGGAAGGATGGGCTGGACGCCCGCATCCTTCACGAAGGACGCGGTGAGCGAGTTGAGCAGAGGCTGGTCGAGCCACGCTCCGATGTAGGTGATGCTTCCCTTCCCTACGGTACGGGTGACGGCAGCGGGCTGGTTGTCGAGCCATCCATTGCTGGGGCCGTATTTCAGGAGAACCTGGGTGTCAGAGGAACTGGGCGCGATGGTTTCGGCCCAGATGTTGGCGGTGCCGTTGCCGACTTTTCCGCTAACGGGGACCGCCTCATCGAGGGCGTAGAACTGCGAGACGATTGCACCGAGGAGATCGACGAGCGGACCCGGCTGGCGCTGGGGATTGAGGGCGTTGTATTCGTCCTTCATACCGGAACGAGGGCCGAGGACGAGGTGGCCTCCGGCTTTGACGTAGGCGATGAGGCGGTCGGCCATGGACTGTGGCAGGACGTTGAGCGCGGGCGCGACGACGAGCTTATATCCATCGAGAGGCGCGTCGGGCGAGAGGATGTCGACGGCCTGGGTCTGTTCACGGAGCGGGCGGTAGAAGGCAACGAGTTCTTCGACGGGATCGAATTTGGCGCTGTGGCGCTGGAAGTCGATGGCCCAGCGGCTGTCATAAGACTGGATGATGGCGACTGAGGGGCGGGGCGAGGTTCCGGCGAGAGCGGCGCCGGCTTTTTCGAATTCGGCACCGACCTGCTTCACTTCGTCGTAGACGGGGACGGGCTTGCCGTCGATACCGGCGAGGACTCCGTGGTACTCCTCCTGTCCGTTCGGAGCGGAACGCCACTGCCAGTATTCGACGGCGTCTGATCCGTGGCCGATGGCCTGCCAGGCCATGTCGCGTACCTGGCCTTTCTCAAGGGGCGTATTGGTGGGACGCCAGTTGACGAAGGCGGGCTCGGTTTCCATGACCCAGAAATTCTTCTGCTTGAAGCCCCGGGTGAGGTCGTGGCGGGCTCCGTTGTCGGCGGCGTCATAGTGGTCGGTGGAGATGTAGTCGTCCCAGGAGGCGATGTCGAGGACGGAGTGAACGACGTATTCGTCAAAGCCGTCGAACCAACCCATGGTGTTGGTGGTGATGAACTGGCGCTTATCGGCATGAGGGCGAATGGCGTCGATCTGGTTAACGGAGTAGCTCTTCCACGTGTCGCTGACGAAGCGCTTCCATTCGAGGAGGAGCGCGGGGTTCTCTTCGTGGCCGCGGACTGGGATCTCGTCGAAGTTGTCGTAGGTCTGACTCCAGTAAGCCGTGGCCCAGTGCTGGTTGAGATTGGCGATGGTCCCGTACTTCTTCTGCAGCCACGCGTGGAACTGGGCCTTGGCTTCGGGGTCGAAGGAGTCGTTGGCGTATTCGTTGTCGAGCTGCCAGCCGACGACGTTGGGATTGTGTCCGTAATGGGTGGCCATCTGCTCGGCGATGTCGTGGGCGAACTGGCGGTAGCGGGTGTTGGCAAAGGAAAACTGCTGGCGGTTGCCGTGCTCGTCGCGGCGGCCGTTCTCGTCGACGCGGAGAGTTTCGGGATATTTAGTGGTGAGCCAGGCGGGCGGGGCGGCGGTTGGCGTTCCGAGGACGACGCAGATGTGGTGTTTGGCGGCGAGCGCGATGGCGCGCTCCAGCCAGCCGAACTCGTAGTGGCCCTCAGAGGGCTCCATCGCACTCCAGGCGAATTCGCCGACGCGGACGAAGTGGATGTGCGCGGCTTCCATGAGCGCGAGGTCGGGCTCCCATTGCGACTCGGGCCACTGCTCGGGATACCAGGCGGCTCCGAGAAGGATGGACGGCTGGTCGGAGTAGGCGGTGGCCTGGGCGAGGGCCTGCATCGCGGGCGCGATTACGAGAGAAGCGGCAAGAAAGAGTGCGGGAAGGCGCATCGTGAGATCTCCGTGAGAACGCGAGGGTCATGGTATCAAACCGTTTACATTGGGGATTTCTGAGCCTTTTGCAGCTGGAGCCTAATCTCAGGTGCGAGGAGGCTTGATCCATGAAAGCGATGCAGGTTGTCGAGTCCGGGGGCGGACTAACGCTGATTGCCGCAGATGTGCGGAAGCCGAAGCCGGGCAACGGCGAGGTGCTTGTCCAGGTGCATGCAGCGGGAGTGACGACGACAGAGCTGGGGTGGTATCCCACAACGCGCCAGAAGAACGGCGAGCCGCGGGTGCGGGCGATTCCGGGGCATGAGTTTTCCGGAGTGGTTTCGGAATTGGGCGAGGGCGTGAGCGGCTTCACGGTCGGGCAGGAAGTTTACGGCTTCAACGACTGGTTCGAGGATGGCGCGATGGCGGAGTTTTGCGTGACGGTGCCGGCGAGCATCGCGGCAAAGCCGGAGAGCCTGACGCATGTGGAGGCGGCGAGTGTTCCGATCGGGGCGCTGACGGCGTGGCAGGGATACTTCGAGCAGGCCAAGCTGAAGGACGGAGATCGGGTGCTGGTGCATGGCGGCGCGGGCGCAGTGGGCGTTTTCGCAGGGCAGATTGCGAAGCTGCACGGGGCGTATGTGATTGCGACGGCATCCGAAAGAACTCTCTCACTCGTGAAGGAGCTTGGGGCGGATGAGGTGATTGATTATCGAGGGGCGCGGTTTGAGGACAGTGTACGGGACATCGACATTGTTTTCGATACGGTCGGCGGCGAGACGCGGGAGCGCTCATGGAAGGTGCTCAAGGCTGATGGGAAGATGATTTCAATTGCGGCTGATGGCGAGGTTACGACGAATCCCAAGGTGAGAGATGCGTACTTTATCGTGAGGCCGGATCAGAGGCAGCTGGTGGAAATTGCGAAGCTGATAGATGCGGGCAAGCTGAAGACGTTTGTGAAGGCAGTCGTTCCGCTGAAGGATGCGGCAGCGGCTTTTGCGGGGAAGGTGCCGGGTGCGAAGGGGTACGGGAAGACGGTGATCGAGGTTGCTACAGATTGATCCATGAGTAAGGGAGCACCAGAAGTGATAGACGTCGTAGAGCGAGGGTTCCTCGAAATTTGTGGGGGGTGGTTCTAGCGCTGGAGAATTCCTGCGGACCTGTAGACCTCTCCGTCGATGACGGTCTCGATGACGGGGAGCGTGGGCGTGTCGGTAAGGATTTCGACGGCGCCTTCGGTGACCACGGCTGTGTCTTCGACTTTGGCTCCGCGGAGGCTGGGGTTATAGGCGAAGGCCTGGGGGAGGGTGACGATTTCCTGCCCGTGGGGGGTGATCAGCCAGTCGCGCTCGCCGTATCCGCATGGACCTCCCTGGTGATGGCGCTCGATTTCTTCGGACGCGCCTGCGGACTTGTACGCTTCGCGTGCAACCGCAAAGAGCTGGGCGGAGGTAGCGTCGGGGCGGGTGGCGTGCAGGAGCTGAGAGTGGATGCGGGCGGCGGCGGTGAAGGCGGCGGCGAGATCTTCCGGAAGAGATCCAAAGTGGACGAGGCGAGTGATGGAGACGACGAGTCCCCATTTGCGCGCGCAGAGGTTGATCATGCCGTAGCGCTCGAGGGTGCCGGAGCGCGGGACTGCGTGCCTGTACTTGCGGATGCGGTCGTCGACGGCCATGAGCAGGACGGTCGGCGTGATGCCGAGTTCGAGCAATGCCGCGGCGGTGCGCGCGGTCATCTCGTCTTCGGTTATACCGGGCTGAAGGGATTCAAGGACCGAGGCAGTCACGTCGGCGGTCTCGCGGGAGAGGGTGGTGAGGCGGTCTATCTCCGGTTGCAGGAGGGGCGCGCGAAGGGGGGTGAGATTGACGTGCGTGGCTCCGGGG
Source organism: uncultured Acidobacteriaceae bacterium (assembly GCA_963721995.1). Taxonomy (GTDB): domain Bacteria; phylum Acidobacteriota; class Terriglobia; order Terriglobales; family Acidobacteriaceae; genus Silvibacterium. Next base: position 54,898 of record CAVRNK010000058.1, read on the forward strand.
GCAGGCGTGTCGGATCCGAGGGCGGCGTCTCCGGCGAGTTCGCGAAGGAGCGGGACGGAGCTCTCGTGCCACGGATAAATGACGGGCTCATAGCCGAGCCCGGCGAACTCTTCGTCGGCGAGGCGCGGGGCTTCATTGGCCGGAGCGAGGTAGTAGTGGAGTCCGCTGCGGGTGATGAGTAGCGAGGTGACCGCCGTTTCAACGCCGAGGGCGACGCGGGCTTCGACCTGGCCGGCAGTGATCCACGCGATGTTTTCGTGGCGGCTGAGCAGGATCGCCTCGAGTTTGTTGCGATCGAGGAAGGCTCCGAGACGCCCATATTTTTCATTCAGTTCAAAAGAGCGGAGGGAGATGTCTTGCGCCAGCAGCTCCGATGATGGGTTCACGCGCTTCTTCTCCTTGGATTTGGGATTCGGGGATTGGGGTTCGGCAGTACGTTCAAGATAAATCGATTTTATAAAAGGCGCGGCCCAGCGATGTCGAGCAATGTACCCGAGCGAAGCGGGAATGGGCAAGTAAGTGGTCGAAATGAACTAGATGCGAGAGCAGATTCCGCCGGTGCAGCCGATGGCGGGCAAGAAGAGACGCGCGGCAAGCACGACCAGGGCGATCCAGAGCAGGTCGGCTCCCAGGAGATGGGCCATCTGCATCGAAGTGGGTGCGAGAAGGGCGACGACGGCTACTCCGAGAACATATTGGAAAAGGAGCAGAACAGCGACGGTGATTGACAGGCGGCGATGCATGACGGTTCGAGCGCCGTGGTAAACGAGCCAGAGGAGGAACGCGCCGGCGATGAGGCTAACGGCGGGGTGAATCCAGCGCAGGCGAACGAGCCAGGAGGAATTCGAAGAGAAGTCCTGCAGGAACGCAGCGCGCAGGCTGGTGGCGGGGAAAAGGGTGTCGCCGAGGGCGGCAAGCGAGCCGCTGACTCCAACGACGAGGACGGCGATGAGTCCGATGAGGGCGACGGCGGGGGCCTGGAGCTCGACGCTGCCTTGCATGAAGCCTTGTTTCCGGGAGAGGAAGTGCGCGGTCAAAGCGAGGCCGGCGAGGAGGAGCAGGGTGTTGGTGAGATGGAGGGCCAGGTAAACGGCGCGCGATCCGGACTGATCGTGGGCTACTTTGCCGAGGAGGACGAGGAGGGCTCCGAGGAGAGCCTCGTTGAGGGTGAGAACCAGCGCGGCGATGGCGGCAGCGCGGGCGAGATGGCGGCGCGGCGTGGCTCGGAGGGTCCAGACAAGCAGACCGATGACAGCGAAGAGAGCAACTCCACTTGAAGCACGGTGGGCGAATTCGATCAGGGTGGCGGCGGTTGGATAATGCTGGATTACGGTGCCATTACAGAGAGGCCAGCGATCTCCGCAGCCAGCGCCGGAGCCGGTGGCGCGAACCGCGGCTCCCCAGAGTATGACCAGAACGTTATAGGCGAGAACGATCCAGGCGTAGCGATTCAACGCTTTAGACTCGGAATACGTACGCACCGGGACTGCGGAAAAGACAGCGCTGGCGGCGTTCATGCTCGTTCCCATCGTCTTGAGGCTATTCTACCGGGTTTGCCCACGCAACCCGCGTCTCCAAAAAGTAATCTGATCGTCAGCGTATGAAAAACTCACGATTTCTCTCCCTACTGCTGGCTTCCACAATGACGTTTGGAGCCCGTGCGATTGCTTCAGCCCAGGATACGAGCCCAAAGCAGGATGTAAAGGCCGCCGGGACGGACACCAAGGATGCAGCCAAGGATACGGGGCATGCGGTGAGTTCCGGCACCACGAAGGCCTATCACGGCACGAAGAAGGGCACGACGACCGCGTACGACAAGACCAAGGAAGGCACGACCACGGCCTACGACAAGTCCAAGGAGGGGACGGAAAAGGGATACGACAAGACCAAGGAAGGCACGCAGAAGGTTTTCGATCCCAGCAAGGAGAAGTCGACAAAAGCCCACGACGATGCGCACCAGGCGTCTGTGAAGGCGAAAGACAAGTCGAAAGAAGCGGACCAGAAGGTCAACGACTCGTCGAAGCCGCAGTAGTAGTTGCGTGCAGGTGCGAGGAGTGCCGAGAGCTGATTCTGCACCCGGCTTTTTTGTTGTGGGCAGACGGGGCGCGGCCGCGATTACGAGTTCGCCACGGGCGAGCAGGCTCGTGTGAGACACGGGAATTGCCTTTTCGGATTGCCTTTCCCGATTCCGAGACAGATGCTTAGAGAGGCCATGACCCCTGATTCGACGGAGAGCAGGACGTTCCCCATTCAATCGAGCGTGACGCAAGCGCCGCTCATGGCCTTCCTGAGTGATAGCTACATCTTTCAGTGGGACAAACGGTCGTTACGGGAAGACTGGGTTTTTGTGCTGCCGGTCGCGCTCTGTTTATGCGTCGGGCTGGAGGTGGGTCATCCGGCGGCGGGCATGATTGCGGCCGGCGGCGCGGTCAATATCGGCTTCGGAGCGAAGCAGGATATCGACAACTCGCAGTTGTTACCGATGATCTTTGCGACGTTCGGCACGGCGATCTCGACTTTCGTCGGCATGATGGCCGGCCATCAAAATTTCGTGCTCGTAGGGATGGCGGCGCTGTGGGGTTTTGGCTGCGGCATGCTCACGATGCGCGGAGGAGGCTACGCATGGGTGGGACAGCAGTGCACAACGATGTTGCTGGTAGGGTCGGCATTTCCTGCCTCGGCCGAACCAGCGGCGGAACGCTCCCTGCTGGTGCTCGCCGGTGGCGCGCTCCAGGTATTGAGTTCGAGCCTGATTCTACGGCTGTTCGGGCAATTGCGTGAGCATCTGTCGGCGCTGACGAGATATGTCCAGGCGGAACAACTTGCGCTTCGGGAGGCTGTCCGCCACGCGGCGGCTGCGTGGAAGGACGGCCGGCTGGAGAATACGGCGGTGCCATATTCGCTTCGGCTGGCAATCACGCTCGCGGTGAGCACGGAGATCTACCGGCAGATGCATTTTGCCAGCGGATACTGGATTCCGATGACCGCCCTGCTGGTGCTTAAGCCGGGGCTTGCCGATACGGTGAGCCGTGCCATCGCACGCACGCTGGGCACGGTGGCGGGGGCGTGGCTGATCAGTATCTTCGTCGCGCATTTCACACCGTCACCCATTGTGCTGGTGGCGTTCACAGTGTTATTCACATGGCTCTCGTATGGACTGCAGAACGTAAATTATGCGCTCTTCGCGGTGTGCGCGACCGGGTATATCGTCTTCCTGCTCGCGCTTGACCAGCTTCCGGAGATCGAAATCGCGCATCGGCGAGCGGTGTGCACAGTGATCGGTGGCGGCCTCGCACTGGCGGTGAGGCTGGTGGTGATCTACCGGTGGAGGAAGCGGCTCACGGAGAGCAGCGGGGCAGCGGCGCTGAGGTAGATTGCGGGGATACACCCCGGGCCCCGAAAATCCGAGCCGGTGCTGTAAGTCGAAGCGCGCCTACTCGACCTGCTGTTTGGCCTTGTAGCCGTCGCGGGCGATGATGTCGTACTTCAGAGGCTTATGCTTTTCGTCCTGCATGCGAAGGGGATGGCCTTCGGCGTCGACCAGCTCGACGCGGAGCTTGCGGTATGTTCCGTCCTGCTTGGTGTTGGTTGGGGTGTAGGAGAGGACGTACTGGTTGCGGATTGATTCATTGATGGCGGCAAAGTCCTCCGGCAATTCAGCCTCGAAACGCGGCTCGAAGTGCATTCCTCCAGTCATACGGGCGAAGGTGGTCATTTCGTTGTCAGCCTGGAGATAATCCATATCGCGAAGCTGTCCGCCAAAGCCGCCCCGGCCTTCGGTCATCGCGCGGACGTAGCCACCGGTTGAGATGGTGAAGATGGTGACATTGGGGGTGGCCTTGATTTTGGCGAGGGTCTTATCGAGGGTGATCTTCGAGAATGTGTCGCGACCCGAACCGATGAGGATGACGTATTTGCGGCCGTCGACGCGAGTGAGACGGTCAAGGGTCTGGTAAAGCGCGTCGAACATATTGGTTTCGCGCCAGGTGGGTATGGTGAGGGTGTTCAGGGAGTTCATGACGACACGTTTGTCCTGAGTGAAGTCAGTCAGGATGTTGGTGTGCATGTCGTAGGTCATCACGGCGATGTAGTCGTCGGGGCGCAATTGTTCGGCGAAGGTGTATGCGGCATTGCGCATGTCATAGACGAAGTAATAGCTGGTGGAGGCGAACTCAACGAGCAGAACCGCCGTGATGGGGGCCTTGATCTGCTGGAAGCTTGCGATGTCCTGCTGCTTACCGTCCTCGAAGATGCGGAAGTTTTCCTGTTTCAGGTTGGGAACAAACTGGTGAGTCTTCTCAAGGAGAACGCCGACGTCAACGGTCACGACAGGGACGTCAACGTGGAGGGAGAAGTTCTGCAGGCCGGGAGGGTTCTTGACAGTGGGCTCTGCCGGGGCGACCGGGGCAGGCTCGTCCTTCTCCTTTTTCTTGGGGAGCGCGATGGAGCCGTTATCGCCCGTGGGGCCGCCGGCTTCGGGAGCAGCATCATCCTGCCCGGATTGCGGCTGCGCGGCGGGCTGCTGCTGTTGCGAGCCCTGCTGGGGGGGGGTGCTTTGCTGCGCGAGAGCGGAGAGGGGAGCCTGAGCAAGGAGCAAAACCACGGTGACGGCTGCTGCGGAGAAACTCTTCATGACATCCTCAATTGTGAAACTGCGACACACTTTGCGGCAAGTGTGGTGAGCGACTACTCTAAAAGACGTGCAACAACGTCGAAAGGACATGCGCGGGCGATTTCTTCTTTTGGCAATGGTATCCGCCTTAGGTCTCTCCTGGACACTTGCCGGGGCGCAAAGCGTGCTGGATGTGACGTCTGCCGCGGCGGTCCCGCCTCCTTCGACCAGCTTCTTTCCTCTGAGCGAAGTGCATCGCGGGCTCCGCGGCACCGCATATACGGTTTTTGAGGGTACGCAACCGGAAGCCATGGATGTGGAGATCCTAGGCCTGCTGCATAACGCGCTCGGGCCACACCAGGACATGATCCTGGCGCGGCTGCACGGGACCAAGCCGGAATATTCGGGCGTAGTGGCGGGCATGAGCGGCAGCCCTGTCTACATTGACGGCAAGCTCCTGGGCGCGCTCGCATACCGGATCGGGGAGTTCAGCAAGGAGCCTATTGCGGGGATCACTCCCATTGGGCAAATGCTGGAGGTGAGGGATGGAGCTCAGAATTCGGAGCTGAGGGCCCAGGTTGCCAGCGCTCAGCGTCCGGCGACCGGAGGTCAGGATGCCGACGCGGCGGACATTCGGCCGATCGACACGCCGCTGGTCTTCAGCGGGTTCAGTCCGGAAGCAGTGGCGCTCTGGAAGGAGCACGCTCCGGAACTGGGGCTGACGCCCGTGGCGGCGATTGGCGGGGGCAGCAGCGATCTGGGAGAGATGGCGCCTGTAAAACCAGGGTCTGTCCTGCCGGGATCGGCAGTGAGTGCGGTGCTGGTTCGAGGCGACCTGGAGATTTCGGCGACCTGCACGGTGACCTACGTCGATCCGAAGCAACTGCTGGCCTGCGGGCATCCGATTACGCAGTTCGGGCCAGTGTCGATGCCGATGGCGAAGGCTGAGGTAGTGGCAACGGTTCCGTCGCCGCTGAATGCCTTCAAGATCATCAATACGACGCAGACGATCGGGTCGTTTACCGAGGATCGCGAGACGGCGATTCAGGGTGTATTCGGCAAACCTGCGCGGGTGATTCCTCTGACGATGCACCTGCAACAGGATGGAGCGAGCGAGAAGCCGCGGACGCTGCATCTGGAGGTGATTGACCAGCAGCAGATTACTCCGGCGGCGGTGATGGTTTCGCTGTTTCAGAGCCTGGCGCAGACGAATGGTTATGCAGTCGAGACGACGTACCGGGTGAGGGGACGGGTGAAGCTGACGGGGTATCCCGAGGTGAAGTTTGAGGACCTGGTTGCGCCGACGGACTTTGCCCCGGCAAACCTGGTGGCGGCGCTGGCTCTGGGCGAGCACTTCAACCGGCTCTATGCGAATGCCGCGCGGAGGACGCCGATTGAAAGCGTGGAAGTCGACGTGGACGCAATGCCCGGGCGCCGCACGGTACAGATCGAGGGCGCGCAGGCAGGCGGGACGGTGGTGCACGCCGGCGACAAGGTTACGATTGAGGCGACTCTGCGGCCGTGGCGCGGAGAATTAAAAAATGTGCGCATCCCGGTTACATTGCCCGCGACATTGCCGGATGGACCGGTCCGGCTGCTGGTGAGCGATGGCGGAACACTGGACCGGCTGATGCAGCCTCCGCAACTGGCGGGGGGGAATCTGGATGTTTCGGGAACGATTGCGCAATTGAACAGCCAGCATGCGAACGACCGGCTTTATGTGACGCTGCTGTCTCCTGATCCGCAAGCGGCTATCGACGGCCGCACGCTGACGGCGCTTCCTATTTCGATGGCCAATGTGCTGGAGCCGGTGCGTGACAACCGCGGAATGACGCTGAATGGCGAGTCGGCCGTCCCGCTGGGGTCGGTTGCACTGGATGCGGTGCTCAGTGGACAACAGGTTGTCGCACTGCGGGTAGAATAGCCGAGGCAGGCAGAAATTCCCCCGCGACTGCTGCCGATTTTGACTTTCGGGCGATTCGATTACGGACTCCGGAAAAGAAGAGACAGGTTCGAAAGCACCATGACATTCATCAAGGGTTACGCTGTGCATGCGGCCGGGGCGGAACTGCTCCCGTTCAAGTACGATCCGGGCGAGCTGAAGCCGGGCGATGTCGAAGTGAGCGTAACGCACTGTGGCGTTTGCCACTCCGATGCGAGCCTGATCGACAATGACTGGGGGATGAGCCAGTATCCATTTATTCCGGGCCACGAGGTTGTAGGCACGGTTGCAGCGGTGGGATCTGCGGCTCAGGGCCTTGCCGTGGGGGATCGCGTCGGCATTGGCTGGCAGGCGGACTCCTGCGGACGCTGCGAATGGTGCCGCAAAGGCGAGGAGAACCTGTGCCCACAGGCGCAGCCGACTTGCGTTCACCGGCATGGCGGGTATGCCGAGTCGCTGCGGGTGAACTGGCGCTTCGCGATGAAGATTCCGGCGGCGCTGGAGAGCGAGACGACTGCTCCGCTGCTGTGCGCGGGAATCACGGTCTACTCGCCGATGCGGACTCTGGGGATCAATCCTGCATCCCGTGTGGGCGTGATCGGGGTGGGCGGGCTTGGTCACCTGGCGCTACAGTTCGCGCGCGTCTTCGGAGCCGAGGTCACGGCGTTTTCGAGTTCGGCGAACAAGGAAGAGGAGGCGCTGAAGCTGGGTGCGCATCACTTCGTCAATTCGCGCGAGTCGAAGGCGGTAAATGGGCTGGCAGGAAGCTTCGATTTGATTATCTCCACGATCAATGCCGATCAGGACTGGCCCGGGTATGTGAATACGCTGCGTCCTCATGGAACCCTGTGCTTTGTTGGCGTGGCCCCGAAGCCAATTGCGTTGCCGGTGTTTCCGCTGATCGGGGCCATGCGCTCGATGTGCGGCTCGAATATCGGCAGCCCGTCGCGCATTACGGAGATGCTGGACGTGGCGGCGCGCCACGGAGTGAAGGCGAAGGTAGAGCACTTCAAGATGGCCGATGCCAACCAGGCTCTGAAGCGAGTGAGAAAGAGCCAGGTGCGCTACCGGGCGGTGTTGAGTAACTAAAGGCAGCCACTTGCCATCAAAACTTAACGCAGACCTCAGGGAGTCATGCGATGAGGCGGGCGGCTGTTGAATCGACGAGCATTGTTTCAATTGGGTATGACCGCAAGAGGCGCGAGCTGGAGATCGAGTTCCGCGAAACCGGAGACGTTTACCGGTATTTCGAAGTCTCCGCGACGGAGTATGCCGACTTCATAGCGGCTGAATCGAAGGGATCGTATCTCAATCAGGTATTCAAACCGCGGCACCTTCACTATATTCGTTATCAAAGAGGGCAAGCGGCTCGCGTCTAATGGTTAGTGACTGCTTCTAGTAGACTCTTTTTCAGCATGATGCGCCGTTCTGGTCTCACTTTCCTTAGTCTTTGCGCGATTTTTCTTCTTCCAACGATTGCCCAGGCGCAGGGCACGCGCCTGTGGTCCCAGTCAAAATTTGACGAGCTGGAGAAGGGCAAGCCGGATGGGGTGGCAATTACCAGTGACGGTCACCTGGTGGCCGGTCCGGAGAGCAAGCTGGTCTTCACGACTCCTTCGACCTATGTGTGGTCGGTGGCGGCGGACCGCGATGGGAATGCGTACCTGGCGACGGGAACGCCGGCGACCGTGCTGCGGGTGACTCCGGACGGGAAGTCGACGAAGCTGTTTTCGAGCAAAGACCTGACGGTGCAGGCGGTGTGCGTGGGGCCGGATGGTTCGGTCTACGCGGCGACGCTGCCATCGGGGAAGGTCTACAAGCTCGATCCTAATGTAGTGGATCGCACCGAGGAGAATGCGACGGTCGTATTCGATCCTGCGCAGACGGTGGAGAAGCCGAAATACGTCTGGGATCTGGCGTTCGATGCAGAGGGCCGGCTGTATGTGGCGGCGGGAGGTCCGGCGGGGATATACCGGATCGCTGCGGGCGGCAAGCCGGAACTGTTCTTCAAGAGCGACGAACAACATATCCGCACCCTGGCTTTCGATGCGGCGGGAAATTTGATTGCGGGGTCGGACGGGACGGGGCTGGTCTACCGGATTGACAAGACGGGCAAAGGCTACGTGATTTTCGACGCGCCGAAGCGGGAGATCACGTCGGTCGCCGTAGGGTCGAATGGGTCGGTGTATGCGGCGTCGGTGGGCGAGAAGGGGCACAGCAACCTGCCGCCGCTACCGGTGACCGGAAACGTAGGTGTGACAGCGACGATTACGATTGTGCAGCCCGGCTCTGTGCAGGCGTTCAACGGAAATACGCTTATTCCGGATGGGACGGAAATTTATGAGATTGCGCCGAATGGCGCGCCGCGCAAGCTGTGGGCGGGGCACGACGATATTGTGTATGCGCTGAGATGGACCCCGGCTGGACTGCTGGCGGCAACGGGCAATCGCGGGCGCGTGTACCGCATTCAGGAGAGCGGTGAATATGCGGATGTGGCGCATCTGGAGGCTTCGCAGGTGACGGGCTTTGCGGATTCGGCGCGCGGCATTTGCCTGGGGACAGCGAATGCGGGCAAGCTTTATCTGATGAGCCACGAGGCGGCCGCGTCGGGAACGTATGTGAGCGATGTTTTCGATGCCGGAGTTTTTTCGCAATGGGGAAGGGCCGAGGTCGATACCGGGGCGGGCGCGAATGCGCGGAATTTCGATCTATCGGCGCGGGTGGGCAATGTGGATAATCCGCAGCGGGCGTGGAGCGACTGGAAGAAGGTAACGCCGAATGTCGGACCGCTGGGCCTGGATTCGGCACGGTTTGTTCAATGGAAAGCGGAACTGCATGCGGGTGCAGATATTGCTTCGGTGGGGATTAACTACCTGCCCGTAAATGTGGCTCCGATGGTGGATGAGATTGTAGTTGTGCCGGGAGCGCGCGTGAATTCGGCGGGGATGCAGCTTCCGCAGCAGCAGGGAACGACCATCAACTTCCCTGCCCAGCAAAACGTGAATGTAATCAGCTTTACGCAGGAACCCGGCCGCGAACCGCTGCCGGCAACCAAGGATAAGACGGCGGTGACGCTGCGCTGGCTGGCGCACGATGACAACGGCGATGACCTGAGCTTCTCAGTGTATTACCGCGGAGACGGCGAGCAGAACTGGCAGTTGCTGAAGGACAAGATTACCGATCGGTATTTGAGCTTTGATGGAGGGCTGTTGCCGGATGGGCCTTATCGGTTAAAGGTAGTGGCCAGCGATGCGCCGTCGCATAACCCGGGCGATGCGCTGACCGGAGAGCGAATGAGCGATCGGTTCCTGATCGACACGACGCCGCCGACGGTTTCGGACCTGACGGCAAAGCTGGTGAATGGAAAGATCCATGTTTCGCTTACAGCAACGGATGCGGCGACTCCGGTTGCTCACGCGGAGTATTCGGTGGATGCGGGGCCCTGGCAATATGTGGAGCCGGTGGGGAAGATTTCCGATTCGCTGACAGAACGGTTCGACTTCGATGCGCCGCTCAATCCGCCGACGCCTGGTGCTATGGGTTCGGGAGCGGCGGCTCCGGTGAATGCGAGCGAGCATGTGATCACGGTGCGAGTCTACGACCGCTATGAGAATGCGGTCGCGGTAAAGGCGGTAGTGAAGTAGGCGGAATGCGTTTTGAACTCTTTGTCGCCGCACGGTATTTGAGGGCGAAGCGACGCCAGGCGGTGGTAGGCGTGATCACCGTCATCTCGATCGCCGGAGTGGCTGTGGGTGTGGCGTCGCTGATTATCGCGCTGGCCATCACCAACGGCATGCGGCGCGATCTGCAGGACAGGCTGCTGAGCTCGACGGCACACGTGGAGCTGATGCGTGTGCAGAATGACGGCATCCGCGACTGGCGTGCGCTGACTGACCGGCTGCGGCGGCTGCCTCATGTGACGGCGGCGGCTCCGGGGCTTTATGAGCCGGTGTTGCTTTCGCGGGGATCGCTCTCGGGCGGGGCGATGCTGAAGGGGATCATTCCCAGCGAAGAGCGCACGGTGAGCGATCTGCTATCGCAGATGACGGCGGGAAGCGCCGCGCCGCTGTCGCAGGACGAGAATACGACGGATGTGGCGGGTGAGGCGACGCCGCCGATCGTGGTGGGATCGGACCTGGCGAACACGCTCGATGCGAAAGTGGGGTCGACGGTGATGGCGACCAGCCCGCAGGGCGAGCTAACTCCCTATGGGCTGCTGCCTAAGCTGCAGCGATTTCGAATTGTCGGGATCTTTCACTCCGGCTTCTATCAATACGACTCAAGCTTTGGTTTCATCCGGCTTAAAGATGCGCAGGCTTTGTTCAGCGAGCCGGACGTAGTGTCGATTATTTCGTTCAAGGTAGACGACCTCTATCACGCAGACCGCATCGGAAAAGAGATTGAGGCTGCGGCTGGTCCAGGTTTCCTGACGAACAACTGGATGGAGGAGAACCGCGAGCTCTTCCGGGCCCTGAAGCTGGAGCAGGTGGTGACGTTTATCGTCATCGGGTTGATCGTGTGCGTGGCGGCGCTGAATATCCTGATTGCGCTCACGATGATGGTGATGGAGAAGACCAAGGATATCGCCGTGATGATGTCGTTTGGCGTGGAACCAGCACAGGTGCGGCGGATATTCCTGATGCAGGGGTTTCTTATCAGCGTGATCGGTACTGCGCTCGGGCTCGTTCTGGGTTATCTGCTGGCATGGGTGGGCGGCCACTACCGGTTCATCCAGCTCTCGGCGGAGGTTTATTCGATTGATTATCTGCCGTTTGCGCCTCGGCTTATCGATGGGGTGATGGTGACGCTGGTGTCGCTGGGAGTGTCGCTGCTGGCGACGATTTATCCGTCGAGCTCAGCGGCGCGAGTTCTTCCGGCAGAGGCGCTGCGATACGAATGACCACCCCACGGACGAAGACCTGTCAGTGGGAACCCCGATTCCTGCTGGTCGTGGCAATTTAAGAATAGTGGCAATCAACAGGTCATCTCTGAAAATGCTTTTCGCGGCATCTCAGCATCCATGGCAGGTGCACGTCGAGTCAGTGCTGTAGTTGTTTTTCTTCTCTTTCTCTCCTGCAGTAAGCAGTCCTTCAGTTACGCCGTGTTGACGCACGAGCAGATCGTCGACCTGGCATGGCAAGACTCGATTGTTCCAATGCTGCTCAGTCGCTATCCAAGTGCCACACCAGTGGAGCTGGAACGGGCACGCGCGTATGCGTATGGCGGCTGTGCGATTCAGGACTCAGGGTACTATCCCTTCGGCCATCCGCTTTTCAGCGACCTGACGCACTACGTTCGCAGCGGCGATTTTGTGGCCAGCCTGATCCGCAATTCCAGGAACATTTACGAACTGGCATTTGCGCTGGGGGCGCTTTCGCACTACGTGGGGGACAGCATCGGCCATCACGACGCGGTGAATCCCTCGACGGCCGTGGAGTTCCCGAGCCTTGAAGAGAAGTACGGGCCGGTGGTGACGTACGATGAGAGCCCGCATGGGCATATCCGGACCGAATTCGCCTTCGATATCAACCAGTTGAGCAAAAGGCGGCTGGCGCCATCGGCGTATCTGAGTCACGTAGGGCTGGAGGTTTCTCCGCGACTACTGGAAGTGGCTTTCTTTGAGACTTACGGGCTGCATCTGCGGAGCGTGCATATTGACCGAAGAGCCGCGGTGGACAGCTACCGCGAGGCGGTGCGCTCCTTTATTCCATCGATTGCGCGCGCCGAGGTTTTACTGCACCGAAAAGACTTTCCAAATGATGTGGAGGGGCCGGAGTTCGACCTGTACGCGCAGAGGGTGAAAGAGGCCGACGCGATTAACGGGTGGGAGCAATATCGGAAGGGGAAATTCAGCGTGAAGACCCGCCTGCTGGCCTTTGTGATGGTGATTACTCCGAAGATTGGAGTGCTCTCCGATCTGGCGATTCGCGGACCGAACCGCGGGACCGAAGAGAAGTATGTGGAGAGCGTGAACCGCTCACTCGACAGGTACGAACAGCTGCTCGGATATCTGACGAAGAATCCAAAGGCGGAGCCTGGGATTACGATGAAGCTCGAGAACCGGGATCTGGACACAGGCGCCAAGGTGCGACCGGGCCGCTACCGGCTGACCGATCAGACCTATGCCCAGCTTCTTCAGAAGGTTACGGCGCTGGGCGCGCCGGTTCCCGTGACTCTGAAACAAGACCTTCTGAACTACTACGCAGACCCTGCGGCTCCGATCGCAACCAAGAAGCATCCGGCCGCGTGGAAGCGGGTACAAGATCAGCTGGCGATGCTGAAGACGATGCCGGTGATCCGGAGAGATTTCGACCCGGAGGAGACTTCCCAACCTGACAATGCAACCGCAGATGGTTCCGAATGAAACCGCGGAGTTGACTCGCAAGCATCGTTTTTTCCTATTTTGTGTCAAAGGATGATAGAGGTAGATATGGAGCTTGTTTCCCCGGAACCGCACGCCCCGGCAAAAACTCCGTATCCTCACGCGAGTCTGGCCGGGCTAATGAATCCTTCCGGCGGTCCGGCGCGTCCAATCCTGATACGAGCTGTCGACCTGAGGAAGGAATATACGACTGGCCGGGGACGGCTGGTGTTGTTCGACGGTTTAAGCTTTGAGGTCGCCGAAGGCGAGATGCTGGCGATCGTTGGCGAGTCGGGCGCGGGAAAAAGCACACTTTTGCACATTCTTGGCGCTCTTGATACCCCTTCGGGGGGTGACGTATACTGCGCCTCAATCCAGTTGAGAACGCTATCGAGCAGGCAGGCCGCGTCATTTCGCAATCGCGAGGTGGGATACGTGTGGCAATTCCACTATCTACTGCCGGAGTTTACGGCGGTTGAGAACGTGGCGATGCCGCTGCTGGCGCGGGGCGAGTCCAAGGGGGCGGCTCTTAAGGCCGCCGGGAAATGGCTGGACGAGGTGGAATTGGGCGACCGGGCACAACATCGGGCGGGAGAGCTCTCCGGCGGCGAGCAGCAGAGGGTTTCTCTGGCGAGAGCCCTGGTGACTGGTCCAAAGGTGTTGCTGGCCGATGAGCCTACGGGGGATTTGGACAGCCGCACGGCGAGCGTAGTGTTTGATCTTATCGAGCGGCTTCACGATTTGCATGGACTAACGTCGGTCATCGTGACACACAATATGGCATTGGCGAGCCGATGTACGAGGATCCTGCGCCTGGAAAAAGGGCGCATGGAAGAGATTTCTCCGCAGCTGGTTTGATTGCGGGGTGCCAGGCCCGGGCGAAGCGCGAGTGGATCCCGGTCGAAGTGGGATGGATGCAGGTAAGCGCACCCAGCCTTAAAGCCGTATCCAGGGCAAGATACTTACGACCTTCGTTTTTGGGTCTACTGCTCTGGGAAGCGGCGATACGGACGAAGGCTCCGGTGGCCCGGGATACCCGGCCGGAACGGCAGGGATTGTGGGGCGAGCCGGAACTTTTCCAGGGGGAACATGTTCGAACGCTATACGGAAAAAGCACGTCGCGTCATCTTCTTCGCGCGGTATGAAGCAAGCCAGTTCGGGTCGCCGTACATCGAGACGGAGCACCTGCTGCTGGGTCTGCTGCGGGAAGACAAGGCGCTGACCAATCGCTTCCTTCGCTCTCATGCATCGGTTGAATCCATACGGAAACAAATAGAGGGACACACTACGATTCGTGAGAAGGTTTCGACTTCGGTCGATCTGCCTCTCTCAAATGAATGCAAGCGCGTGCTGGCCTATGCCGCTGAGGAGGCTGAGCGGCTTTCGCACAAACACATTGGAACGGAACACCTGCTGCTCGGACTGCTACGCGAGGAAAAGTGCTTCGCGGCGGAAATTCTGCACGAGCGGGGGTTGAAACTGCTGGCCATTCGCGAGGAGCTGGCAAGAACGACTCAAGAGAAAGCTCCGCAACAGCAGAGGAATCGGGAGTCGAGCCTGCTGGCGGAGTTTTCGCGCGACCTGACGCAGGCTGCGATGGATAACCAGCTCGATCCCCTGGTGGGTCGCGACGCGGAACTGGAGCGCGTGGTGCAGATTTTGTGCCGCCGAACGAAGAACAATCCGGTCTTGATCGGTGAGCCGGGCGTGGGCAAGACGGCCATCGTCGAAGGGCTGGCACAGCGTATCTCGGACGGCGAAGTACCGAGCTTTCTCGCCGAAAAACGGGTGCTGGCGCTGGATCTGTCGTTGATCGTCGCAGGTACCAAGTATCGCGGGCAGTTTGAAGAGCGGCTGAAGACGATCATGAAGGAGTTGATGGAGAATCAGAACTCCATCGTGTTCATCGATGAGCTTCACACACTGGTGGGCGCGGGATCGGCCGAGGGATCGCTGGATGCAGCGAACATCCTCAAGCCGGCTCTGTCGCGCGGCGAGATTCAGTGCATCGGCGCAACCACGCCGGCTGAGTATCGCAAGTCGATCGAGAAGGATCGCTCGCTCGAGCGGCGCTTCCAGGCGGTCAAGGTGCCTCCTCCGAACGAGGAGGATGCGATCAGGATCATCATGGGCATCAAGGATCGCTACGAGAAGTTTCATGCCGTCAGCTACACGGACGACTCGATCAACTTCGCCGTGTCGCACTCGAACCGCTATATTCCGGATCGCTTCCTTCCGGACAAGGCGATCGATCTGATCGACGAGGCGGGCGCACGCGTGAAGCTGCGCCAGACTTCTCTGCCCGAGGAGATCACCGAGGTACAAAAAAGGATCAAGTTTATCGTGCATCGGATGGAAAACGCCATCGCGAATCACGAGTTCGAGAAGGCTCGTTTCTACTCGGATGAAGAGCGCAAGGAGCGCGAGAACCTGCGTGCCCTGCGCGACAAATATCATCTCGATGACTCGACGGCCGGTATCGTGAGCCGTGAGGACATCGAGGATGTGGTGAGCCGCTGGACGGGCGTGCCCATCACGTCAATCAAGGAAGAAGAGACGCAAAAGCTGCTGCGCGTCGAAGAGGAGCTGCACAAGCGCGTGATTTCGCAGGACAAGGCGATCTCGGCGCTGGCGCGGGCGATTCGCCGGTCGCGCGCCGGGCTGAAGTCTCCGCACCGGCCGATCGGGTCGTTCCTCTTCCTGGGTCCGACGGGGGTGGGCAAGACGGAAATGGCTCGCACGCTGGCGCAGTTCCTCTTCGGATCGGAGAAGGCCCTGATCCGGTTCGACATGTCGGAATTCATGGAGAAGCATTCGGTCTCGAAGCTGATCGGCTCCCCTCCGGGATATGTCGGTTATGAGGAGGGCGGTCAGCTTACGGAACGGGTGAAGAGGTCGCCCTACTCAGTCGTCCTCATGGATGAAATCGAGAAGGCACATCCGGATGTGTTCAACATTCTGCTGCAGGTATTTGAAGACGGGCAGCTGACGGACGGGCTTGGCAATACGGTCGACTTCAAGAACACGATCGTCATCATGACCTCGAACATCGGGGCGCGTCACCTGCAGCGCAAGCAGGGGCTGGGCTTCCAGAGCGATCGCGAAGACCTGGTGATGGAGAAGATCGAAGACCTGGTGAAGAACGAGGTGAAGCGGACCTTCAATCCCGAGTTCCTCAACCGTATCGACGAGATCATCCTGTTCCAGTCGCTGACGGATGCCGACCTGATCCAGATTGTCGAGTTGCTCATGCAGCAGCTGAACAACAATCTGGCGCAGAAGGCGATTACGATCTCGGTGACCGAGGATGCCAAGAAGTGGATTCTCGACAAGACGCTGGTCGATCGCAGCTACGGGGCGCGTCCCCTGCGGCGTGCACTGCAGCGTTACGTGGAAGATCCACTATCGGAAGCACTGATCGCCGGTGGCATCACGGAGCGTCCAGCGTTTCTCGAGGTTTATCTCGAGAACAACCAGCTCTATTACCGGCCTATCAGCAAGGAGGGCGCGGAGAAAGTGGAGGGAATCCTCCTCTTCAGCTAAGGTTCCCCCTTTTGCTTGAACGAAAGCCCTGTCCATTGTGGACAGGGCTCTTTTCTTGCCGCCGAAATGCAGCTTGCGGTTCAGCGGCCGAAGACAAAGTGGAACAAGGAGCGCACGTAACCCGCGACATCTTGAGGGCGCTGTTTCTTCTTTGAGACGGCGTCGGAATTTGCGGGGCTCGGCGCAACCAGCGGTGGAGTCGCAGCCGAAACCGGGGATGCGGCTAGGGGCGGCTGCGGAACACTGGCGGGTGCGGCGGCTGGCGCCGCAGGTGTTTCGCCGGCTGAGGACGCGCTCTCGCAGGAACATCCGGAGGGGTAACTCTCCATCGAGCCGTTGGCGATTCTGACGCTGCCCTGAGCCGGGAAATTGAAGGCAGCGTCGCCGATGAGCTGGCTGATGTGGAAGTATGCGCCGCTCTGAACCGCTCCCGAGAGACAAAGATCGCCGCGCCGGGTGGTGGATAGCTGCAATTCGCCCAGGTCTCCCTGGTGCACATCGCCGACCATCTCGATGCGCCAGTCGGGTGTCATGACGATGTCATTCGGATGCACAGGAAAGGGCTGCTCCGAGCCTCCATCAGCAAAAGCGAGCATCACTCCGGTGTTCTGACCGGCAGCAAGGACCTGGACCTGTGAATGAGGGCAGAGGACGAGCGAGCCTCCGCTGGCAAAGTTTACGGCAAGGTTGCTTTGGTTGGAGCGGAAACGATCTCCGCTGAAGAAAACCAGCCGATTGCCGGTCAGACGGACCGTTCCGGAGACGGTGCCGTCGAGAGAGGCGACATCTCCAATCGGAATACTGGGCTCGTCGAACGACGCGGACGCGTGGCGAGCGGCTGATAGGCCAGCCAGAGCGACCATTCCTGCGGTAGCGGCAATTCTCAGGCGTAGCCCCGCGCGGCCCGACCGGCGGCCGGGTGGAAGTTCGCTTATTGGATCTGCCCCGCTCAATGGTTGCGTTCCGGTGCCGGCAGGTCTCCGAACCAGCGGCTGATCTCGAGTGCGGCCTTGCGAATTTCGGCCCACTCGGCGTCTACTGCGGAGAGTTTGTCGTTCGGAAAATCCTGAAAAATATTCTGAGCGAGGGTGGAGCCGCGCATTCCGGGATGAGTGTCGAGATGGGCAATCGCCTGCTGCCGTCGTTGTTCGAACCAGTCATCAATCTCTCCGCGAATGCTTTCAATATTCTGCCAGCTGCTGTTCATGGAGGAGAGATGGCGGCGAAATCCGTCGATGCCTTTAGTCGGGGAGTCCTTCGCAGCGGGCTTTTCGGCTGCACCGGAGACAAGAGGCATTGCCACGGACGGGCGCCACGGCGACCACGGGGAGGGGTTCCGAGACCTCTACGACCACGGGTAACTCGGCACTCTCGATCAGCCGGTCTGCCGCCACCCTGGCCTGTTCAGCGGGGCGCTCTTGAAAGATCTGAACGGCCGGGAGCAGATCGACGGGCCTGATCTCGGGTCTGACTTCGCGCAGAGAAAAGTTCTCGGCCAGCCGGACATTCGATTCATCGTCGTCAAGGCCGAGAAATCCGGAACTCCGGCGCGGCAAAACAGACTCGACGGTGTCATCGAGTACCTCCCGCTGCCGGCGATGCAACCGGGACCAGGCGATAAGCGGAAGGGCGAGCATAAAAGCCAAGGCGGCGATATCCGACGCGGTTACCAACTGGGGAAGGCGTTGCGGGAATAGGCCATTCGTGCCAAGTCCATACAACACGGCCGCGGAAAACACCGCCAAGCTCATCCATGCCATCCAGATTGCCTCCTGCCGGTTGAAAGTGAGGTGTCGGCGGCTTCTCACGACCTGCATCCAGAGGAGACAGGCAACCCAGACCGCAGCAAAGACGCCAAAGAACAGCCACGTAGTGTGCATCCGCTCGCGAAAAACGGACACGGATTCGCGCACAAAATCAACCCACAGGCGCCAGCGCGCGGCCCATGATCGGAAAGCGGCCTGAAGATCAAGCTCGACAAATCAGGCGCGTCCGACAAGAAAGCCACGCGGATGTAAACAAGAAACAACACAGCAAGCGACGCGAGCAGTGCATAGCAACCTGCCAGGGACGAGTACTCTCTCTCCAACCGATGCAAATGACCTGTACCCAATTCCGGCTACGCCAAAATGACTATTACTCAGCTCATGCTAGCAGCGAAGGCAGAGGAATCAACGATCAAATTGAAGGTGTTACAGCTTTGTTTGGAGAATGATTCCCAGGTAACGAAGGACGGGTGCCCGGCGTGCCGATGTGGGATGTTACCGCAGTTTTTAGCTAAATCGGAGCTAATCTAGTCAGGCTGCGCGCACAAAGTACGGTGCGGCGCCGCCCTCGCAGATTTGCTAATCAGATCTGAATGACCTTCTTCGCGGCGGTCACGGCGTTTGAGGCTGAGTCGACGACGTCCTCGACAACGCTACGCCCGCGCTTCACATACTTTTCGGCATGATCGCTGACGGTATCGGCGGCATCCTTGATGTAATCGCCAGCGTCTTCAAGGTTGCGGCGAAGCTGACGGCGGGTCTTTTCTCCCGTTTGCGGAGCATATAGCAGAGCGACAGCAGCGCCTGCTGCGACTCCTACCATAAAAGCTGCCCAGACTTTAACTGCATTCATAATGACGTCCTTTCCAGACCGTATTCAGGGTATACCCGCTATGAGATTGCGGCGCAACCCTGTGGGTTGCAGAACGGAATCTGTGATTGATCGGGCTTGGCGCACCGCAGCCCAGGAATCAACCATTTGCAGTGGCGAAGCGCGGAGGGAATAATCCACCGCTAATTCTTCGTTGCCAGCTGTTGAGCCTGCAAGGTCACCAATTCGCTCAGGTCTTTCTTTTCGAGACCGTGAACCTGCTTGTTGAACTCATCCACCTTGCTTGACCAGTTCATGGAGCAGAATTTCGGACCGCACATGGAGCAGAAGGCCGCTTCCTTGTAGTAGTCGTCGGGGAGCGTTTCGTCATGCATGGAGCGGGCGGTTTCGGGGTCGAGCGAGAGCGCAAACTGCTTCTCCCAGTCGAAGGTGTAGCGGGCGTAGCTGATGGCGTCGTCGCGGTCCTGCGCCCCGGGGCGGTGACGGGCGATGTCGGCGGCGTGGGCCGCGATCTTATAGGCGATCATGCCGTCCTTCACGTCTTTTTCGTTGGGCAAGCCGAGATGCTCCTTGGGCGTGACGTAGCACAGCATGGAGGCACCGTGCCAGCCGATCATGGCCGCGCCGATCGCAGAGGTGATGTGGTCGTAGCCGGGTGCGATGTCGGTGACGAGCGGGCCAAGGGTGTAGAAAGGCGCGCCGAAGCAGTATTCGACTTCCTTGTCGACCTGCTCCTTGATTTTGTCGAGTGGAACGTGGCCCGGACCTTCGATCATGACCTGGACGTCGCTTTCCCAGGCCTTCGAAGTGAGTTCGCCGAGAGTCTTGAGCTCGGAGAACTGTGCGTCGTCGCTGGCGTCGGCTATTGAGCCGGGGCGGAGTCCGTCGCCGAGCGAGAAGCTGACGTCGTATTTCGCCATGACCTTCACGATGCGGTCGAAGTGCTCGTACAGGAAATTTTGTCTATGGTGGTGGGTCATCCACTGCGCGAGGATTGCGCCGCCGCGGCTGACGATGCCGGTGATACGCTTTGCGACCATGGGGACGTACTGGATGAGCACGCCGGCATGGACGGTGAAGTAGTCGACGCCCTGCTGGGCCTGCTCTTCGATGACCTCAAGGTAGAGGTCGATGTTGAGGTCTTCGAGACGTTTGACGCGCTGGAGAGCCTCGTAGATGGGGACCGTTCCTATCGGTACGGGCGAGTGGCGCAGGATAGTGTCGCGGATCTCGGGGATGTTGCCGCCGGTGGAGAGATCCATGACGGTATCGGCACCGTGCTGGATGGCCATGTGTAGCTTGCGCAGTTCTTCGTCGATATTGGAGGTCACGGCGGAGTTGCCGATGTTGGCGTTGACCTTGCACTTCGTGGCGATGCCGATACCCATTGGTTCAAGCTCAGGGTGGTTGACGTTAGCGGGAATAATCAGTCGTCCAGCGGCGATTTCGTCACGGACGAGCTCGGGCGAGATGTTCTCGCGCCTCGCGACGTAGTCCATCTCCTCGGTTATCTTGCCGAAGCGGGCGAAATGCATCTGCGACATGTTGGAGTCGCCGGTGCGCGCCGCCTCAGCCTTGCGTTTCACAATCCACTCGGCGCGGGGCTGGAGAATCTCAAGGGTTGCGTTCGGGGTAAGGCCGCTGGTCGTCATGGTTCCCTCTGGGAGAAAGATCAATGAATGATAGTCGGGTTGGATGCGTCCGATGTTGCGGAAACTGATTCGGATTATAAATAGATGCGCGGGCGCGGCATACGGAGACACGGTTGAGTTGCCACGGCCGCTGCAATGGTCATAGACTTATTGGAGACCTATGCAGCGGAAGAGTCAAAGTGTGCGAATTGGCGCGGCTATGGTGGTCATCCTCGGGGTGATTGCCTTTCTCGCAGTCAGCGGAGTGCGTGCCAACAAGAGCTACTACGTGACCATCCAGGAGCTGAACGGGATGGGATCGAAGGCATACGCTCGCAACCTGCGGGTTGCAGGCAATGTGCTGCCGGGCTCGATTCGCCATAACGGTACGAATGCCGAGTTCGTTCTGGTCGAGAACTCTAACCAGCTGCGGGTGTCCTACCAGGGCGAAGAACCTCCGCCGGACACGTTCAAGGACAATGCGCAGGCGCTGGCAGTCGGCACCTACGGACGCGATGGCGTCTTTCACGCGACGCAGTTGCAGGCGAAGTGCGCGTCGAAGTATGCTCCCGCGCCGGGCGCGAAGCCCGGTACGATTGCAGCGCAGGACTCCGATCACCCAACGACCAAATTAGCATCTGGCGCCGCGACCAACTGAGTGCCGTTATACAAGTTGCTGTTGCACAGATGCATTTAGTGTAGTTGTCCGCTTTCAGTTCACCGCAGGAGATTCCCCCAAATGACAGTAGAAGCTCTCCGAGGCGATCCTTCTTCATTCGACTCAGCCATGGGATTATCAAGAACGCGACACGATCGATCGTTTAAGCGTTTATTCCTACTGGCATTCGTAATCGCTGTTCTGGTCAGAATACCCTTTTATGCAACCCATCACATCCAGGAAGACGCGTACATAACCTTTCGCTCAGCGTTTCACCTCGCTGATTCCGGCGATTACTCCTTTAATTTCGGAGAGCACACCTCAGGAGTGACCAGTACAATCTACGGACCGTATATTGCGGTCATTCGGCTTTTGTTTCGCTCGCAAGCGATCAATGGCGTATCTGTCATCAACACGATAGTTTTCCTGCTCGGAGCCACCTGTCTCTCTTTCAGCTTTTTTGAGAGGTGGCGCGAGCGGCTAATTTTCTTCGTTGCAATCGCTACGTTGCCCATTGCAATGCTGATCACCTACACCGATATGGAGATTCCTCTCCAGGCAGCTCTCGTCAGCTGGACGATTTTCACTTTGCGAAAAGGCAGGCCATCCTTTGGAACCTACACGGGGGTATTTCTTCTACCCCTCGTTCGACCAGATGCAATCGCATATTCTCTCATTCTTTCTGTTCTGGCTTTCAGCTTTAGCAGACGCCGCGGCCTGATTGCCGTCGTCAGTTCATTTGCCGGATCTGTATCGGTGCTGATTTGCAATAAGATCGTCGAGGGGAGCTTTATTCCGGATACGGTACGTGCGAAGGAGGTCACCTACCATCCGGATCATCATCTGGGAACGATTCTGAAGACCGGTTGGAAAATCTGGTTCGGACACACGTACCTGTCTCCTGTGGAGAGCGGCTTTTTCGCAAGATTCAGCCTGGTCTTCGGCCTGGTCGCCATGGCAGGGGGCGTACTGGCCATCTGGGTTGCACGCGAGCAATCTGTGAAAGTTCGACTTCTGATCGCAGCCTTCGCTGGAGGAACACTGATTCCTGCAGCTTATGCCATCGGAGGCGTGATCTTTCCGTGGTACCTGTGGACGAGCAACTGGCTTTGCGAGGCGCTGCTTTGTTATCTCCTGGTACGTTTGCTTTCGAAAGCCGCTTCCCCAGTCGTGTATCGATCAGCGGCGATCGCACTCGGGCTGGTGTGGCTGGGGTTGAATTGTTTTCAGTGGCTTGTTTCCTACAGCAAAGGCCTGGAGGAATATCACTATCGTGCAGACGTCGGCAGGTATCTTGCACAGATTTCACATCCCGATCAAAGCCTGGTGCTCGAACCGGCGGGCTACATCCCGTTCTTTGCGAAATTGCGTACGTATGACGAGGTGGGGCTGGTTTCCCCGCTGGTGTTGTCTTATCGGAAACAATACGCCGGCGAGTGGTGGATCAAATTCCTGGAACAGAGACACCCTGATTTTCTGGTGGAACGCGACTATGTGCTCTCCCATTCAACTCTAGATCAGGTGAAACTGTCTTCTGACGAGGCACTGTGGTTCGATCAACACTACGTACTTATCAAACACTTCCACTATTCGCCGGATTCCTATTTGCATCGGGGACGGCTTCTTAAGCTCATGGAGAACGGATCACACGACGATTACTACGTGTTTCAGTTCAGCCATAACAGCCCGGCGGTTTCCAACTGAAGGCTGGCTTGCTGTTTATACTCCCAACAGCATGACGCCGGTGGTTGAGCTCGAATCCGTCTCCAAGCTTTATGGTTCGTTTGTCGCGTTGCGCAAGGTCTCTCTGAGCATCAAGCAGGGGCGGTGCTATGTCTTGCTCGGCGAGAATGGCGCGGGCAAGTCGACGCTGCTGCGACTGATGGCCGGGCTGCTGCGACCAACGTACGGCAGCGTGAAGGTGTTCGGCGAAAAGCCGGCCGACGTGCGGGACCGCACCGGATATATGAGTCACGCGTCGATGCTTTATGACGAATTTTCCGGGGTAGAAAATCTTCGATATTTTGCGGGCCTGTATAAGGAGCGGGAGTGCATGGCTCCGGAAGCGGCGCTGCGGTCAGTGGGGCTAGACGCATCGCTCGCACGGCCTGTGGGGCAGTACTCGCAGGGAATGCGGCAGCGGGCATCGCTGGCACGTGTGCTGCTGGCAAAACCGGAGCTGCTGCTGCTTGATGAGCCCTTCTCAAATATGGACGCGGCGAGCGCGAAGCAGATGCTGGATCTGCTGCTGCGCCTGAAGGGGCAGGGTAAGACCATCGTGCTGACGACGCATCAGCGGGAGCGGGCGGAACCGGTCGCGGATTTTCTGCTGACATTGCAGGCGGGGAGTGTGGCTTCGCTCGCGGAGACGGCGGGGGCTCGGCGATGAAGACGAATGCGGCGCGGTATCTCGAGTCGCTGGGGATCCGGTATGAGCTGCGCGAGTATGCGGTGGATCCGGAGGAGTTTTCGGCGATGTTGGTGGCGGAGAAGATCGGGATGGCGCCGGAGCAGGTCTTCAAGACGCTGCTGTGCGTGACCAGCGAACGGGAGCACGTCTTTGCGGTTGTTCCCGGCAGTGAGGAGCTGGACTTCAAGAAGCTGGCGCGAGCGGCGGGTGCGCGGAAGGCGGAGATGGTTTCGCTGAAGGAGGTCGAGCCGCTGACGGGGTATGTTCGCGGCGGCGTGACGGTATTTGGTGCGAAGAAGGACTTCCCTGCCTATGTGGATGAGACGATTGAGTTGTTTGATCTGATTTCGGTTTCGGCGGGTACGCGAGGGACGCAGCTGGTGGTGTCGCCGGCGGATTATCTTCGGGCGTCTGGTGCGACGATCGCTGCGCTAACGAAGGACGCACATACATGAGGCGGTCCTACTTTTGAAGACACCCTACTTTTTAATCCATCTGGCGAAAGACCTGCGCATTGAGTGGCGCTCGCGCGATGCGATCAACTCAATGCTGTTTTTCGCGCTGCTGGTGGTGGTGATCTTCAGCCTGGCGTTCGATCCAACCCGGGCAGTGTCGCGGCAGATTGCGGGACCGATTCTGTGCGTGGCGATTTTGTTTGCTGCCATCAGCGCGCTGAACCAGGCTTGGGCGCGTGAGCTGCGGAATAGCGTTCTAGACGCACAGCGAATGACTCCAGCGCCTGCGGCTTCGCTGTTTCTGGGCAAGGTGGTGGCGAATTTCATCTTTGTGAGCGCGGTTGAGCTGGTCCTGGCTCCTGTGTTCGCGATCTTCTACAACCTGCACCCGTTGGGGAACGTCTGGCTGCTGCTGCTGGCGGTGCCGCTGGGAACTTGGGCGATTCTGGTGAACGGGACGTTCTTTGCGGCGCTGTCGATCCGGTCGCGCAACCGTGAACTGCTGCTGCCGCTGATCCTGTTTCCGATTTTCATGCCGGCGTTGCTGGGGATGGCGCTGGCGACTTCGGCCGTCCTGTCAGGAGAGACAGACCCGACGTGGTGGATCGAACTGCTGCTGGGGTACGACGTGATTTTTACTACGGTGAGCATGCTGCTGTTCGATCTCGTGCTGAACGCGGAGGACTGAGCAATATGGGGGCTACCCCCCTCCCCTCCTCTTTTTCTATGGTTTGCAAGTCATTCATTCCATGTCCCTTGCGTACTGTGGTTTGCAACTCATTAACTTCATTGGAGCTAACTGTAACCGTTTGTTTTTGAACGACTTATTCCTGCTGAAGATGAAGACAGCTGTAACCGTTTCATTCCATGGAGCTTGGGTGTAAGCGTTTGTTGGCGTTGAAGTTAGCCCACCGGCCTAATCTCTTCATTCGATCGAACTTCCTTCGCAAACGTGGGAATGAAAAAGGCCCGCCGGAGCGGGCCTTTGGGATCTCTATTTCTATTCTACCGGGTACGGGGAAATCGTCGGCCAGGTTTTTTTAGAGTGGCCGATGCTCCAGTTGAAGAGCCAACTCCAGGCCAACCCCCTCGAAATCTCCCTGTATTTCTCTTGCACGCGCCAGTGCTGCCTGAACATGAGGCAGGACGTTCTCAGGTCCAACATGCTCCAGAAAATCGGAGCCTGAGATAAGTCGCGATGGTTGATCCCGCGCGCCGCACAAAAGAAGTCTTTTGCCAGCCTTATGCAGTCGATCGGAGAATTGCTCCAACGCGTGTATGCCGGTTGCGTCGAGAGCAGTCATATTCCGCAGGCGCAGGATCACGATGTCGGAAAACGACTTCAGATCTCTGGTCGCCTCTGCAAGCTTCTCGGTTGTCCCAAAGAGAAACGGCCCATGGATGCGGAGAATGGTTACGTTGGCGGGAATGTCCTTGCCTTGCAGAATGTGCGCCTGCCCATCTTT
This sequence comes from uncultured Acidobacteriaceae bacterium, assembly GCA_963721995.1. Classification (GTDB taxonomy): domain Bacteria; phylum Acidobacteriota; class Terriglobia; order Terriglobales; family Acidobacteriaceae; genus Silvibacterium. Next base: position 80,574 of record CAVRNK010000058.1, read on the forward strand.
CAGGTATTCGCGCGTCACTGGCGCAACCGTTGTCGTCTCCGCGACACGGTAGATATAGAGGAGTGCCGCGAGCGTCATCCCGACTCCCACGGCTACGGTCAGATCGGCGAAAACGGTCAAGGCGAACGTCGTAAACCAAACGGCAATATCGGTCTTCGACAGGCGAAGGATAGTTCCGATCTCCCGCCATTCCCCCATGTTGTAGGCGACTACGAACAGGACAGCAGCCAGCGTTGCCAAGGGAATATAACGAGCCATTGGGGCCGCAACGATAAGAATGGCGAGCAGCGTGAGGGCGTGAACCATGCCTGCCACCGGTGTGAGTGCTCCAGAACGGATGTTAGTTGCTGTGCGAGCAATTGCCCCGGTTGCCGGAATGCCCCCAAAGAGCGGAGAGGTAATATTGGCAATGCCCTGCGCTACCAGCTCCACGTTCGAGTTGTGGCGATCTCCACTCATGCCATCGGCAACGACGGCAGAGAGCAAACTTTCGACTGCGGCAAGCAGTGCAACGGTGAAGGCTGACGGAAGCAACGGCAGGATGTGTGCCGCTTGAAAGTTGGGAACGGCGAAGTGCGGAAAGCCCTGCGGAATGCCACCGAACTTGCTGCCGATTGTCTCGATTGGCAGGTGGAAGACAGCTACCAGAACCGTCGATAGCAGTAGCGCGACAATCGAACCTGGAAGCCGCTTCGTTAATCGCGGCCATAACAAAATGACAACCAGCGAGCTCGCAGCAACAGCCGCGGCTTGCCATCGTGTCGTTCCGGCAAAGTGGATGAGTGTCCTGATCCGGGCCAGGAACTCGCTGGGAACCGGCGGCGTCTTCATGCCAAAGAAGTCTTTGATCTGGGTGGAAGCGATCAGCAGAGCGATGCCGTTGGTAAAGCCGATCGTAACCGGGCGCGGGATGTACTTGACGGCTGCGCCAAGGCCGGTGAAGCCCATGAAAAGCAGCATGACTCCGGCCATGATCCCGACCAGTGCCAAGCCGCCCACGCCGAACTTCACAACGATTCCGGCGACGATAACGACGAAGGCGCCTGTAGGTCCGCCAATCTGGGTACGTGATCCACCCAGCGCGGAGATCAGGAATCCTGCGACCACTGCGGTATAGAGGCCAGCTTGCGGGGGCACGCCGGACGCGATCGCAAAGGCCATTGCCAAGGGAAGCGCAACCAGGCCGACCGTCAGCCCTGCAATGAGATCCTGCGAAAATTGCCGAACCGTATAACCGCGCAGACACTCAATGGAACGAGGAACCCATCCTTGCGCCGAACTCAACGGACAGTCTCCAGCGGCTTCTCTATCTCATCCAACATACCCAGTGCCTCTTTGAGATGGGCATGAAAATAGGTGCGCATCAGGCTCAGAACCTCAATGATGATGGGGTCTCGAACCGAATAGAAGACCTGATTGCCGACCTTGCGATTAGAGACAAGTTGCTTTGCCCGCAACACGGCGAGGTGCTGCGAGACATTCGCTTGCTCCATGCCGAGTTTTTCGATCAGCGTTCCGGCAGAGAGTTCTCCCGGGCTGAGTAGTTCCAGAATCGCGATTCTGGTCGGATGAGCGAGCGCCTGAAAGATGTCAGCCTTGAATCGTCGCAATGAATCCTGCATATATGAATATTACAATATTCATATATGCTTGAAAATCCGTGCTTGATTTCAGACACCGGCCCACTTTCTTTGGGGGGCAAAGAAGGAACCAGAGTGTCAGTTTGTGGAAACAGGTTAATGCGCTGATCGAACAGGGCTGACCAGCGGACGCACCGCCTCGCGTTGAGACTCAGATTTATGGACGCGGTGAGGCAGAACCACAACCGCCAGAGAAATGATCTTCGGTCATCAAGGACGTGCGCGCGCAGGTCTGCGTGTACTACCAATGGCCGGTGGTTTTGAAGTGCAGGAGACGTGCCGCAGCAAAGGCGATGACCCAGAGACCGACAACGACAGATCCGATGGTGAAGACGAGTTTGCCGATGCGTCTGTCTTCGGGGTGACCTGATCTTCCCTTCCGGATGCCGAAGATTTGTCCAAGGAGACCGACGATGAGAATAATGCCGCCGACGATAACGGTGAACCAAGCCATGGTTATCCTTTTTACTCCACCCCGGCAATGATTGGGAAGAGGTGTGGGTTGGAGGGGAGCGAGCACATGTGCGCGTGAAGACCGGGGCGAAACGGCCGGGTAGACGAGGGCAGATAGCGGCCATGGTTTTGCTTTTTTCCCGCAACATCAAGACGGATGAGACCACAAGGGATCATCAGGGTGAGCAGAAATCATCTGGTCCAGTAAACTGAGAAGTACCTAAAGGAAGAATGATGAAGTTGTTTCGCTGGCTCTGGCTCGCATTGACACTCGCGCTGCTGGCAAATGGGTTTCGCGTGGCTATGTTCGTGGTGCCGATTGACCAGGAGCAGGGAGAGATTTCGCGGATCCTCTACTACCATGTGCCGTCGTGGTGTGGGATGGCGGTGTTCTTTGCCGTCAATCTGATTTGCTCCCTTGTCTATCTTGCGCTTCGGAACAAGAACCGGGAGCGCGCCTTGAAGGCCGATGCGCTGGCGCTGGCGTCGGCGGAGATGGGCGTAGTGTACTGCCTGATTGGGATGACGACGGGGTCGCTGTGGGGGCGGGCGGCCTGGGGCATCTGGTGGACATGGGATGCACGGCTGACGACGACGCTGGTTCTGTGGCTGATCTATGTTGCTTACCTGCTGGTGCGGCGCTTTGTTACCGGTCCGGAGATGCGGACACTGGCGGCGGTGGTGGCCATCTTCGGCTATCTCGACGTGCCGATCGTTTATATGTCGACGCGGTGGTGGCGGACGCAACATCCTGCTCCGGTGTTTTTTGGCGGCCCAAACTCAGGCGTAGACCCCAGCATGCTGCCAGCGCTGTGGTGGAATATGGCGGGATGGCTGGCGTGGGGCATTTTCGTGGTTATGCTGCGATACGCGGCGGAATATCGCCAGCAACAAGCCGACCTGAAGGCCGCGCACTCGGCACTGGAGGCCGCATGAATCCGATGTTTCACCGCCATCTTATTCTGGCGTATGCCGTGACCTGGGTTATCCACCTGGGATATCTCGCCTATGTAGCGCTGAAGTGGAAGGCGGCGGGTAGGACGGAAGATGAGCACTCTTAAATTTCCTCGGGCGAGATGCTGTCGTGGCCGTGACGATCAGGTGGATCGTCAGCCTGGCGAACCATACGCTTCATCTCCGCCGGCATGTGGCCCAAAGCGAAGATTTTTCGTCTAACCATTGCGCTGTGCCATCGAAGCGCCTGGACAACGAATGACGAAAAAGACTTCCCTGCCGCGCATCGGAATGCGCACGTTCCCTGAGATCAGGACAACCTTCAAGCGTTGCAATTTTCTCTCGATAGGACTCGTTTGCCTGACGGTTGCATGTTCTGCAGGTGCCCGGGCGCAGAACGCTCAGAGCGCCACGCCCACCGCTCCACCTACAACTGTGCAGGTGAATGTCAAGGTGGTGACCATGGCAGTGACTGTGCGCGACAAGCACGGCGCCATCGTGCCGAATCTGACCAAAGCGGATTTCACTCTCACAGAAGACGGGCGGCCGCAGACGATCAAATACTTCAATTCCGACAAGGATGTGCCGCTCAACCTGGGGCTGCTGGTTGACACGAGCATGAGCCAGCGCAAAGTGCTGGACGATGAGCGCACGGGAAGCCAGCACTTTCTGGACGCGATGCTGACCGACCCCAAGGATAAGGCGTTTGTGATCCAGTTCGATCGCGAGGTGGATCTGCTGGAAGACCTGACGCCGGACAAGGGCAAGCTGCGCGCGGCTATCGATCAAGTTGGGGCGCCGCAGTTTCAGCAAACAAGCAGTGACGACTCGGGACAGGGTTCGGGCGGTCATCACTACGGTGGCGGCGGAACGATGCTGTACGACTCGATCTATCTGGCCTCAAACGAAATACTGATGAAGCAGCAGGGACGCAAGGCAGTGGTGGTGCTTACGGATGGAGTCGACCGCGGCAGCAAGGAGACACTGAACGGCGCGATCGAAGCGGCGCAACGCGCAGATACAGTTGTCTACGCGATTTATTACAAGGGCGAGGAAAGCCATAACGGCGGATTTCCCGGCGGTGGATATCCCGGTGGGCATCATGGCGGCATGGGATATCCAGGCGGGGGCTATCCAGGTGGCGGCGGCGGATATCCGGGCGGAGGACGCGGCGGGCAACGGCCTCAATCGCAGGAATCTCATGTCGACGGCAAGAAGATCCTGGAGCAGATTTGCGGACAGACGGGCGGAAGAGTGTTTGAGGTCACCAAAAAAGAGACCGCCGATCAGATCTACAACACGATTGCCGAAGAGATGCGCAGCCAGTACATGCTTGGCTACACACCGGACAAGCAGAGCACCGACAGCGGTTATCACAAGATCGTGCTGACAGCGACGAAGAAAGATCTGACGGTACAGACGCGCGAGGGATACTACGCTGACCGTTAATGGCGTGTAGCCGAGGCTGCGAAGCCGGGCTACAATGAGGCAGTGCGGCGCGCGCTAGCCATATCGTTGATGGTGCTTTTCAGCCTGCCTCTTGTTTCGTCGCTGTTTGGGACGGCGGAGGCGACTGTCCCGGTCTGCTGCCGGAGAGATGGCCGGCACCATTGCGCGATGCCATCCGAAGAGTCCGATCAGGGCTCCGGCGCGCATGCGGTCAGGGAAAAGTGCCCGTATACGCCGGCGGCTCCTGCTGTTGTGCTGCTGCCTTCTTTTACGCCGGAGACGGCGGCGGCAATCTTTGCCGGTGTCATCCGCCATCCTGCTGTATCGCCCCAGACTGAAGCTCAGCTTCGCGTCTCGTTCGACCGTGTCCGCCAGAAGCGCGGCCCTCCCGCTCCGCTCGTCTGATCCAGTTCTCCTGAAGCTTGTCCAAGCCGGGTCGTCTCTTGATGACGGCTGCTGACCCGCTTATTCGTAACAGTTTTGGATACGATTCGTCGCCGTCCCCAAGTTGCGACGAGGAGGCTTTCGAATGCGGAAGTACGCATGGTTTGCACTGCTTTTGATTTTGGCGCCGGCAACGTTTGTCCGAGCCACGGTATTTGGCAAAGTTGGCGGAGTTGTTCACGATCCACATCATCGTCCGATCGGCGACGCCCGAGTGACGCTGCACGCGGCGCATTCTGGTTTTGTTGAAACGCAACAGACAAACCAGAATGGTGAATTCCAGTTTCAGACCGTCCCTTTAGGGAAATACACCATCTCGATCGCGCAGCCGGGTTTCGCCACTCTCGATCAGCCGATTACGGTTGCGTCAGACTCAGGATCCAACCTGCATTTTCAACTTTCGCTGGCCATGGTGCACCAGACTGCACAGGTGACGGAAGAGGCTTTGGCTACGAATCCGGATTCGGCCACGCCGACGACGCTGATCAGCCGCGAGGATATCGCGTCGACACCGGGAGCCGATCGCACAAACAGCCTGGCGATGATCACCGACTTCGTGCCCGGGGCTTATGTGACCCACGACATGCTGCATATGCGGGGCGGTCACCAGGTGAGCTATCTCATTGACGGCGTCGACATACCGAACACCAACATTGCCAGCAACATTGCTCCGCAGATCGATCCCAAGGATATCGACTACCTGCAGGCGGATCGCGGCAGCTACACGGCGGATCTGGGCGACCGCACCTACGGTGTCTTCGACATTGCCCCCCGCACCGGTTTTGAACGCAACCGTGACGGCGAACTGGTGATGACGCTGGGGAACTTCTACCAGACGAACGACCAGCTGAGCCTGGGCGATCACACGGAGAAGTTTGCCTGGTACACCAGTGTTAACGGCAACCGCAGCAATTACGGATTGCAGCCGGCAATCGAGCAGCCGGTTCACGATGCCTCAAACGGCTACGGAGGCTTCGCGTCGTTGATCTATAACCCCGATCCGGTGAACCAGCTTCGCCTGGTGACTCAAGCGCGCACGGACTACTACCAGATCCCGTACGATCCTGATCCCACCAGCTGGCAGAACCAGTTGTATAACTCGAGCGGCTTGCGCGACGGCGAGCACGAGACCGACGCGTACACGGCGCTCACCTGGGTACACAACTTTAACGCAGCTACCTTGCTGCAGCTCTCGCCTTTCTACCACTACAACAGCGCGAAATATGAGCCGCACACATACAGTTTCCCGACGGCAACGACATCGGATCAGACGGGCAACTATGGAGGCTTGCAGGGCTCCATTTCGACGGTGATCGCAAAGAACTCGATCTCCGGCGGGGTTTACGGCTACGGCCAGCATGAGAACGATCTCTTCGGGGTGATCTTCAACGACGGCAGCTATCCGAACTTCTCACAACAGCAGAGTCTTGGCGGAGGCGTGGAAGAGACTTTCGTCGAGGATAATTACCGCCCGACTACGTGGCTTGCGCTGATAGGGGGCATGCGCCAGAGTCACTTTCAGGGAGCGGTTACCGAGAATGTCGTGTATCCGCGCATTGGCGTCGCCGTACAGATTCCGAAATTGAACTGGGTCTTCCGCGGATTCTATGGGCGCTACTATCAGCCGCCGCCGCTTACCAGCGTCTCAGGCCCTGCGCTGCAATATGCCAACGGCAACAACACCAGCTTTGTCGCCCTGCATGGCGAGCGCGACGAGGAACACCAGTTCGGCGTACAGATTCCCTTTCGCGGGTGGCTGCTGGATGCGGATACGTTCCAGACACGCGCGAACAATTTTCTCGACCACAGCAATATCGGTGAATCGAGTATTTTCATTCCGGTCACGGTTGACGGAGCGCTCATTCAGGCCTGGGAGCTGACACTGCGGTCGCCACAGTCGTGGCGCTATGGGCAATTTCACCTGGCGTATTCGAATCAGATTGCTCAACAGCGTGGGGCTATCACGGGCGGCCTGATCTGTTACCCCCCCGATTCAGAAGCGTGTGCGGTCGCGCCGGGTTATTCACCTCTGGATCACGACCAACGCAACACGCTGAATATGGGATTCAACGGCAAGCTTCCGTATCATGCGTACGGCTCGTTCAATGTGTACTACGGATCCGGCTTTTCGAACGGTTACACCGATCCGCCGTCACCGTACAGCAGCAATTATCTTCCGGGACACACGACCGCCGATCTTTCGGTTGGCAAATCGTTCGGAGAGAAATTCACCGTTTCGGCGACTGCGACGAACGTAGCAAATACGCGCGTGCTACTCGACAACAGCCTGACCTTCGGAGGATTTCACTACAACGATCCGCGGGAGATCTACGGAGAGGTGCGCTACCGGTTCCACTTTTGACATACCGAATCGCTGTGTCTTTCTACTTCACATAACTTGCCTGCCGTACTACTCTTGCATTGCTCTCAGCAAGCCTTTGTATGCTGCCTTCAAGTTAGCGCGCTGAGATATTCCCGGCCCATCTGTTCTGTCTTGACGAATAACCAGGAGGATAACCGTGCTTACATCTGCCGCCTTTCAATTTACGACCCTCACCGAACCCTCAAACACCACCGAAACCTTGCCCGCAGGGTTCGACGCTAACATGGCATCGCTGTTAGGCCAGTGCTGTGCGCTGACTTATCAGCAGTACGACACGGCGCAGCCGCCTAACTTAACACTCTTGAACCTGGGCACAAACGTCAACATTACCACTTCTGTGCTTCAGACACTAACGGTGTCCGAGGCCAACGGGCCCGCATCGACCATGTCCGAGCCCGGAGACTACGCTTTGGTCTCGGCAGGATTTGCCGTGGTGATCTCACAGTCCGGCCTGCCATCTCCTTTTCCGTCTCAGTTCATTGTCATCGCGCTGCGCGGATCTCAGACCTGGGACGAATGGGTGGGCGATGCTGAGGCTTACCCGGATTTATACGATTCGAGCGGAAACCTCGGAATTGCCCTCGTTCACGGCGGTTTTTATTCCTACTACGTCACCGGTTCTCTCGGAGTCTCCTCGAAGACGCCTCTTGATCCCTCTCAAGCCAATCGCGCGGTGGGGTCGATCGCCTACCAGATAGCCGGCTATTTTGCCAACGCTTCACTGCCGCCTGGCCTGCCCGTCTATGTGACCGGACACAGCCTGGGAGGAGCGATTGCGCCGTTCTGCGCACTGGACATCGCCGCCATCCTCAAGCCGTCTGGAAGCACAGTTTCGATGTACAGCCTCGCCTCGCCTCGCTGCGTTCTGGGTTTTTCATTTCCTTCGATTGGCGTTACGCTTGGAACTTCCTACTTTCTCCAGCTCTATCAGCAATTTGTGCCGAACAGCTTCCGCATCGTGCACGCATGCGATGCTGTGCCGGTGCTCCCGCCATCAACGATCGTAAACAACACGTCGTTGGAGGTGACGACCGCGCATGTGACCGACGGCTACAACGGCAATACGGGACTCTCGCAAAATGTGCTCAGCTTCTGCGCGCAGACCGGCGATCTCGGCGGAAACCACTCGTGCACGCTTACTTATCTTCCTTATGTGCAATGGTTGGCTTCAGCAGTCGCTGCAACAAAAGCAAAGGAATAGTTCTGCTTACTTATTAGGTTCAGGCGGGCGTCAGTATGAGGCTGTCCTTGGCCCATTCATAGGTGAGCCGGATACCGTCTTCGAGGCTGGTGCGAGAGTGCCAGCCGAGAGCATTGATACGGGAGCTGTCCATCAGCTTCTGGGGCGTGCCGTCGGGCTTGGTGGTGTCGAATTCGAGTGCGCCTTCGAAACCGACGACGCGGCACACAAGTTCGGCAAGCTCGCGGATGCTGAGGTCGTGTCCGGTGCCGATGTTGATGAGAGGCGGCTGGTCGGAGTTCAGCAGCGTGCTGAATTTTTCATCCGGCAGGCTCATCAGGAAGACGCAGGCCTCGGCCAGGTCGTCACTGTAAAGGAGCTCGCGGCGCGGCGTGCCTGTTCCCCAGACAACGATTTTCTTCTCGCCTGCGGCCTTCGCTTCGGCAGCTTTGCGGATGAGCGCCGGCAGCACGTGCGACTTGTTGAGGTCGAAGTTGTCGCCCGGTCCGTAGAGGTTGGTGGGCATCGCCGAGAGAAACTGTGTTCCATACTGGCGGTTGTAGGACCAGCACATCTCAATTCCCGCGATCTTGGCCAGAGCGTATGCACGGTTGGTGGGCTCGAGCGGGCCGGTGAGCAGGTATTCTTCCTTGATCGGCTGCGGGCAGAGCTTGGGGTAGATGCAGCTGGAGCCGAGAAAGAGCAGGCGCTTTACGCCGGAGCGATACGCCGCGTCGATCACATTGGTCTGGATCTCAAGGTTGTCGCGGATGAAATCTGCCGGATAGGTATTGTTGGCGAGGATTCCGCCAACCTTAGCGGCGGCGAGAAAAACATATTCGGGGCGTTTTTCGGAGAAGAATTTCTCGACGGCTGGGCCGTTCATAAGATCGAGCTCGGCGCGAGTCGTCAGCAGCAGGTTGGTGTAGCCTTGCCGTTCCAACTCGCGCCGGATGGCGCTGCCGACCAGGCCGCGATGCCCGGCGACAAATATCCTGCTAGTGTTTTCCATCGCCTGCTCTCCGCCGCTTACAGCTCGTGGTAGTTGTAGGTGGTGAAGCCGTGCTTCTTGACGAGAGCGTCACGCTCGGCAGCGGAGAAGTCTTCAGTGACCATCTCCTTCACCAGTTCTTCGAAGGTAATCCGCGGCGTCCATCCCAATTCTCTCCGGGCTTTCGAGGGATCGCCGAGCAGAGTTTCGACCTCAGTGGGACGGAAGTAGCGCGGATCGACGGAAACAACAACGTTGCCCTTGGCGTCGTAGGCCTTTTCGTCGACGCCAATGCCTTCCCAGCGCAGGGGCATGTTGAGGAATTCCGCGCTCAACTTTACGAAGTCGCGAACGCTGTGCTGCTCGCCGGTGGCGATGACGTAATCGCGCGGCTCCTCCTGCTGAAGCATGAGCCACTGCATCTCGATGTAGTCGCGGGCGTGGCCCCAGTCGCGAAGGGCATCCATGTTGCCGAGGTACAGGGTTTCCTGCAGTCCCGCCTTGATGCGGGCCAGGGCGCGCGTGATCTTGCGGGTGACGAAGGTCTCGCCGCGCAGGGGCGACTCGTGGTTGAAGAGGATTCCGTTGCAGCCGTAGATGCCGTAGGCCTCGCGGTAGTTCACGGTGATCCAGTATGCGTAGAGCTTGGCGACAGCGTAGGGCGAACGCGGATAGAAGGGCGTTGTTTCGGTCTGCGGGATCTGCTGGACGAGACCGTAGAGCTCGGATGTAGATGCCTGGTAGAAACGAGTCTTTTTCTCCAGTCCGAGAATACGGATGGCTTCCAGAAGCCGCAGGGTACCGAGAGCATCGGCATTCGCCGTGTATTCGGGCTCCTCGAATGAAACCTGCACGTGGCTCTGGGCGGCGAGGTTGTATATCTCGTCGGGCTGGACTTTCTGCACGATGTGAGTGAGAACGCTGGAGTCGGTCAGATCGCCGTAATGCAGGATGAAATGGCGGCGGGCGACATGCGGATCCTCATAAAGATGATCGATGCGATTCGTATTGAACAGCGAAGAGCGGCGCTTGACGCCGTGCACTTCGTAGCCTTTTTTCAGCAAGAACTCCGCGAGGTAGGCTCCATCCTGTCCGGTGACGCCGGTGATGAGGGCTTTCTTCAAGTCTATCTGCTCCTGTGAGTAGCTTATGGGCTGCTACCGATGACAGCAATTCCGAATGCCGGCAAAACGACATCCGTACATCAATGCGCATACTTAGTACGCGCAGGATCTCAATCCGGGCGGGGCGCGGGGGCTTCCGATCTCGGCGCGGAGCGAACCTCACGCCTCTCCGACTCGGCCAGCAGGCGCTCCATCTCGAGCTCAAAGCGTAGCAGAACCTGTTCCCTGCCAAGATGTTCTTCGGCATAGGCGCGGGCAGCACGGCCCATCTCCTCACGCATTGTTTTGTTGGCCGCAAGCGCAAGAACAGCCTCAAGCAGCGTCTGCTGGTTACCGGGCGAAACGTTTATGCCGCGTCCCGCAACGACCTCGGCTACCTGCGTGCCGGCCGCCGCGGTCGAGATGATGGGACGTCCGCTGGCCAGCATTCCGGTTAATTTCGAGGGCATCACCAGGTCGGCCGCGTCTTCTTTCTGCGGCAGCAGGTGGATGTCGGCGGCATTCAAAAGCTCGTTCAGCTTTTCGATCGGCTGAAGGGGCAGGAGAGAGACATTGCTGAGACCGGCGGTCATCTGCTCCAGCTGAGGGCGGAATGCGCCGTCACCGCAAAAGACAAAGTGGAGCCGAGGGTCGTCGCGCAGTTGAGCGGCGAGCGGCGGCAGGGTTTCAAGGCCCTGCTTGAGGCCGAGATTGCCGGAGTAAAGCAAGACCACCTGGTCGTCGCGCAGGCCGAGCTCGCGGCGTATCTGGTTTGGACCGGCGAGGGGCCGGACGGAATCTACGTCTACCCAATTCGGGAAATGGACCGCCCTCCGGTTGTCGATGCCCTTCTCGGCCAGGCGCTTTACCATGTTGTGCGAGATGCTCGAGACGCGCGTGAAACCGCGCATAACAAAACGCTCGTAGGCGAGGGCGAAGTTGTGGATCGCTCCCTGCGATGGAAGCAGGTTGAGTTCGAATGCGGCGTCGATTTCGAAGTCCTGAATGTGAAGCCAGGAGGACGCGCCGGAGAGCATCGCAGTGAGAACGGCTGATGGGGCGCCGAAGAATGCCGGCTCAACCACCAACACGACGTGCGGACGCCAGAGCACGGAACTGAGCATCACCGGTAGACTGCTGGTGGCGAAAGACGCCAAATGCACCATACGGCTGATCCCGTTTGGCCGCTTGGGGACCCAGAGCGGGCAGCGATAGATGCTTGCGCCGGCGGGCGAGGTTTCTTTGCGGTACTGCCACCACCGGTAATCGTCGCGCACATTCCAGGCGGGGTAGTAAGGAGGCGTCGTAATGACGCGGACGTCATGGCCGCGCGCGGCGAGCCACTCCATCATCTCTCCGGAGTATTTGCCAATGCCGGTCAGCTCGGGTGCATAGTTCAGGCCCAGCAGCAGGATGCGCAAGCTTCGGTGTCCTTTCCGGTTAAAAGGTCCTGTTACTTTAGGACCTCACGAGGGAATTACTAGAAGGGATGCCTCATATCCAGCATATTCGATTTCTTCGACTTTGTTCTGTCGTGAGAAGCTAAAATCTGTCTTTCAATGGCCCGTCATTTCCTGCAACGCGCAGGTTCTCAACCTCTTGCGGTCCTCGGCGCCGTGCTGCTGGCGGTAATTGTCGTCACCGCGATCTTCGCGCCGGTAATCGCGCCGGATAATCCGGCGGTGATTGACTTAAGTCACCGGCTGGCACCCCCCAGTGCGGCGCACTGGCTGGGCGCCGATGAACTGGGCCGGGACATCCTGTCGCGCGTCCTGTATGGAGCACGATTATCGCTGATTGTTGCGGTGTCAGTTGTCAGTTGTTCGTTGTTCCTTGGTATTTTGCTCGGCGGAATCGCCGGTTACTACGGCGGTGTGCTGGATACGATGCTGAATGTCTTCGTTATGAATGCCTTTCTTGCGCTTCCGGGAATACTTTTGGCGATCGCGTTCGTAGCGTTCCTTGGGCCCGGCTTAATCAATTTGATTCTGGCGTTGTCGATCGGGGGATGGGTGGGGTACGCCAGGCTTGTCCGGGGCCAGGTGCTGGCGGTGAAGGAGAAGGAGTTTGTGGAGGCCGCCCGGGCATTGGGAGCGAGCGATCTGCGGATCTTCGTCCGGCATATCCTGCCCAACATCATCCAGCCGCTGATCGTGCAGTCGGCTATCGGGATGGCCGGGGCGGTTCTGGCGGAGGCGACGCTGAGCTTCCTGGGCCTGGGCGTGCCGCCGCCGGCGGCGAGCTGGGGGTCGATGCTGGATGGGGGGCGGTCGCACCTCTTCGATGCTCCGCACCTGGTGATTTTCCCGGCATTGGCGGTGATGCTGTGCGTGCTGTCCTTCAACTTCCTGGGGGACGCGCTGCGGGACTACCTCGATCCGCGGACGCGGATCGAAGTCGGACTGTAGCGATGTTGGCAGGCGTGATCTCGGACACTCATGGACTGCTTCGGCCGGAGGCGGTGGCGACGCTGAAGGATGTCGAGCACATTCTCCATGCGGGCGATGTGGGGGACGCGGATATTCTGGACCGGCTGGCGCATATCGCTCCGGTGACGGCGATTCGGGGCAATGTGGATCGGAGCGGCCGTTGCGGGCGTCTCCCGGAGACGGAGCTGGTGGAGCTGGGCGGGCAGTCGATTTATATGCTGCACGACCGGATGGCGCTGGATCTCGATCCGGTTGCGGCTGGGATCGGGGCGGTGGTCTTTGGGCACTCGCATCAGCCGGGGATCGAGTGGGTGAAGGGCGTGCTTTATTTCAATCCGGGGAGCGCGGGGCCGAGGCGGTTCTCACTGCCGGTGTCGGTGGGGTTCCTGGAGATTTCCGAATCGGGAATTGAGGCGAAGCTGCTGACGATCGGGTAGGTACCCCCTCCCCCCTTGTGGTTTGTAACCGATTGATTCCAAAGCGTGTAATTTGTAATTCCTACATTCTAAAGGATGATGCTGTAATCGATTCATTTCACAGCAGTTAGACAGCTCGAGATAGAAATGGATTGTAACTGGTTAATTCTAAAATATTTAACTGTAATCGATTCATTTAACGGCAGTTATTCCACCGCACAAAGAAATGCCCGGCACTCGCGGCCGGGCTTCTTTTGTTCCCTATTTCTATTTTAGCGGGTTTGGGGAAATTCTCGGCCAGCCAATCGCTTACCGGTGGCCGCCGCCGCCTCCGCCGTGGAAGCCTCCCCCGCCTGCGAAGCCGCCGCCTCCGCCGTGGAAGCCTCCGTCGCCTGCGAAACCGCCGGCCACGTGGCCGCCTGCAAAGTGTCCGCCGCCGTGGAAGCCTCTGCCGTAGAAACCTCGTCCGTAATAGCCGCCGTAGCCGAAGCCTCCGTAGTAGCCGAAGGGATAGAATCCCCAGCCGAAGGGGCTATAGAAGGGGTACGGGCCGATGAAGGTGTATCCGAACATCCACGGGTCCCAGTGCCAGCCGGCGGCGTAGCCGGCGGAGGCGTAGTAACCGGACAGCTGGCCGTTGGCCTCGGAGAGGTATTCGGAGCGCAGGCTGCTCCAGTTGTAGAGCTCATCTTTGGCCGCGTCCTGATCGAAGTGCTGCGGCTTGACGGCTGGACCTTCGTTGAGCGCGAGCTCACGGCTGTCCTTGATTGTCACCCACTTGCTGGGAGCAACGAGAGCAGCGGCCTTGCCCTTGTAGACCTGGGCGAGGTCGTCGTTGGCGTTGAATTCGTAGACGCCGGTCTTGAGGAGCTGAGTGGGCACGCCCGCTTCGATGATCTGAACATCATTGTGGGGATGGATCTCATCGACCTCGACCGCTGCCCTACCCTTTTCGAGCTCGAGCTGGGTACTGGTGAGATTGGGAGAGACCATTTTGACGGCGCTGTTGTCGTCGAGACGCAGGTAGACTCCCGGGGTGAGGAGGATTTCTGCGTGGCCCTGTCCGGTGGAGAGCACTTGGCCGGGGTCGAGCGAGACGGTTCCCACAGAGTTCTGAGTCACGGGCTGTCCAGCGACGAGCGCGGAGCCCTCAATGTAGTTGATTGTCCCTGGACGGGCTGGGTTGGCGCCGAAGGCCGGCGCGCACAGAGTCGCCAGGGAGAGAATTACGAATTGTTTCACCCTGGAAATCATTTGCCTATAAACCTTTCACTCATTTAGATGTGCGGGGAAGGAAAAAGACGCCGGGACAGACTCTTTCGAGCGTTCCATGCGCAGTCGGCGGTGCTCCAATCGGTCGATGTGTTGCCGGCCGGAGCCGGCGTGCTCGAAATCGGAAGGGCCACGCTCACCGTAAAGCTGGCGGGCCAACCGCAGGCGCAGTTCGACGTCAAATATGTCGTCCACTGGAAGATGGAAGAAAGTGGCACGTGGATATCTGGAATTTGAATGGGTGAAGGTGACTGATCCGCAACTTGCCGTCACGTCCAGCGGATGTTCAGGGCGTAGATTTCCTGAAAGCCGGTGTCGCGAGTGAAGCTGCAGTTCAATGGCGTCGTGCATTAGGGTTCTGGCGTTCCTTGGCGATGAGGGCATCGAAGCGGGGATCGCCGTGGAGTGATTCGAGGTTGGGGTCGGCTGCGATCCAATCTGGCCTGCCGAATCCGTTATCTACAGCGTGAGCCAGATAATCAAGTGCGTCATTGTGGTGTTCGGCGAGTGCTGCACCAGAGGCAAAGCTATACCAAGCTTGGGCAGCGACGTTCTGTTGGTTTGTCTTGGCGGCAATCTCAATTGCCTCACGATACAATTTTTCAGCATCTGTGTAGTGACCTTGCCGACTGAGGTTGAGCGCCAAATAGCTTATGGCCGCGGATTTAAGCTCCTCGGGACCAGCGATCTTGCTCACTTTCTCTAGGGCCTCCCGGTTCAGGGCTTCTGCTTCGGCAAGATGACCCTCCTGATGGAGTATCCAAGCCAAATCGCTCATAACGGACAAGGCCTCGGGGCTTTCCGGACCGCGGAAGTTCTTCGTCCCCAATTCATCCTCACGGGCCAGTTTCTCCGCCTCATTATAAAGTCCCTCTTTGGCAAGGCTATCTTCCAGCACGCCCATCGTACCCGCCGTATCGAGGTTCTGAGAGCCAAGGATGCGTCGTTGGATCTCCAACACCTGCCGAGCAATAGTTACGGATTCTGAATAGCGGTGCTCGTCGTTGAGAATTTCAGCCAATATTTTCATGGAGCCTAGAGTGTCTGGGTGATCTGGCCCTAAATCACGGCGTTGGGTGTTCACAACCTCATGCGCCAGCTTTTCGGCCTCGGAGAATTTGCCTAAATCTTGGAGCGTATCCGCGAGGAGGCTCATAACGAAGATCGTGTCCGGGTGTTCGGGACCCAGAGTTCGACGCCGAATCTCCAACGCTTCGCGTTCCAGTTTTTCGGCTTCGGCGTAATGCTGCCCCCAGTGCAAAATGGCGGCAAGATTTACCATGCTCCAAAGCGTGTCTGGGTCTTCTGGCCCGAGGACCTGGCGCTGGGCATCCAGCGTTTCCCGCTGTATCCTCTCAGCAGCGTCGACACGATCTTCTAATCCGAGAATCTCTGCCAGGTGGGACATCGAGCGAAGGGTTTCAGCATTGTGCGAGCCAAGAACACGCCGCTGAATCTCAATCGCACGTTCAAGCAACGGCTCCGCGCGGGACAAAAGACCAAGGCCATCATATGTCTCCGCCATGGTGTACATCATCCTGGCCTGCAATTCAGGATCATTCTTCAAACCGGTGTCGATTTCGTTGGAGGCCTTGTCGAGAATTTCGCGTGCGGTAACAGTATTGCCGCGCGCTTCGCTTGGACTCGACACCCTAAACATGTTCGTCATGAACTGCGTGACGCGATCGGCACGGTCACGTTCGCGTGCTGTACGGTCGCGTTCGCGTGCTGTGCGGTCGCGCTCTTCAGTGATGCGGCGAAGTTCAATCGATTGCGCAATGGCAAACCCGACCAGAAGGAGAACCACTGCAGCAGCCACGCTGACACCCAGGCTGTGGCGTCGGATGTACTTGCGCACGCGGTAGGTGGTACTTGGCGGATGCGCGGTGACGGGCTCGTTACGCAGGTATCGGCCAATGTCGGCGGCGAGTCCGGAGGCTGAGGCGTAGCGACGGACGCGGTCCTTTTCGAGAGCCTTGAGGGCGATGGCGTCGGGATCTCCGCGCAACTGGCGGACAAGCGTTGGAGGGTCGGAGGCGCGATTTTTTGCAGCGATCGTCGAGTCGTTGCCCAGCGCGGTGATCTTTGTGCTGGGCCGGGGTGCGTCCTGATCGCGAAGGCGGCGCAGAGCCTGATCGAAGGGCAGCGTTTGAAGGTCAAGCGGCAACGCACCGGTGAGCAGCTCATAGAGAACGGCGCCGAGCGAGTAGATATCTGTACGAGTATCGATGTCCTCGCGGATGGGGTCGGCCTGCTCGGGGCTCATGTAGCCGAGGGTTCCGACCATGGTGCCGATCCGCGTGTACATGGTTTCTGCGGTGAGCTTTTGCGAGGTTGCCTTCGCGACGCCAAAGTCGATGATGCGCGGCATGGGCCTGCCGTCGATCTCGGCGACAAGGATGTTGGAGGGCTTGAGGTCGCGGTGAATGATCGCCTTCTGGTGGGCGTGCTGCACGCCTTCGCAGACGTGAATGAAGAGCTCCATGCGCTGGCGCACGGTGAGCCGATGCTTGTCGCAGTAGCTGGTGATCGGGACGCCGGCGACGTACTCCATGACGAAGTAGGGACGACCTTCGGAAGTCGATCCGGCGTCGAAGACCTTGGCGATGGCAGGGTGATCCATGAGCGCGAGGGCCTGGCGCTCGGATTGGAAGCGGGCGACTACCTCGCGGGTGTCCATGCCGGCCTTGATGAGCTTAATGGCGACGCGGCGACGGACCGGTTGCTTCTGTTCGGCCACCCAGACTTCTCCCATGCCGCCCTCACCGATTAATTCGAGCAACTGGTAGGGCCCGATGACTGTCCTGGGTGTGCTAACGGAGTCGATGGTGAGGTCTTGCAGGGTCGGAGGTTCGAGGAAGCTGCCAGCTTCTGCATCTTCGGCGAGGAGGGCTTCAACGTCCTGCCTTAGCTCTGGGTCATCGTTGCATGCGCGATCGAGGAATGCCTTTCGCTCGGCCGGCGTGAGGTCGAGCGCGGCGTCGCACAATCGCTCTGCCAACTCTCGCTGACTTGCCATAGTTTCCCTGGTGCACTCGAACGTCGCCCAGAAAGTCCTCCCCCGACATGATGGTCGCGGCGGGGTTCCGAGGTGGCACTGAGCTTATACCAAATAATGCGCAAAATGCGCAGAGAACGGACCGCGTCGGTACTGAGTAGACTTTCGGCATGACTTTTACCAAGCGGCTGCGCGAGGGGCTCGGCGCGGGGAGATTACGTACAGCGTGCGGATCTGGATGAGTCGGCGGGTGACGCGCTTCGCCTGGGTTCGTCGGGTGTAGAGACGTTCCGCCTGCGGCAGCGAGGTGCGGTCCTTCGGACCGGTTTTTTGACACGGCTAAAGCCGTGCCCTGATACAAAGCGCACCGATCCCGCGGCCCTTCGGCTGCGGTCGCCGCGGCGACCCTCGCTCAGGATGACGTCGTTAAGGGTGTCGGGCTTTTTTGGGACGGCTAAAGCCGTGCCCTGATACAAAGCACATCGATCGCGCGGCTCTGGAGCTCCTGTCAATCCGGTCTCAGAATCGAGAGCCTTCGACGAGCGCAGTTCTTCCTGTCCCGCCTTTGCTTCGCAAAGATGGGGCACCCACATCTGCGGCGGTTTACGCGGTCAGTAGCCGATGGTGAATTGTTCGTGGATGTGTTTGGGGGTTTCGAGTTCGTCGACGAGGGCGACGGCGTAGTCTTCGGCGGAGATGGTGCTGTTTCCCTTTTCGTCGGTGATGAGCGAGGTGGTGCCGAGTCGGAATTTGCCGGTGCGCTGGCCGGGCTGGATAAATCCGGGGGGCGAGAAGTAGGTCCACAGAAGATCGGACTCGCTGAGGAGTTTGAGGGCGTCGCGGTGAGCGATGGCGATGGCCTTGTATTCCTCGGGCAGGTGGCCGGAGTCGATGAGGTCGACGCCGGGAGCGACGTGGAGGCTGCCAGCTCCGCCGACGAAGATGAGGCGGCGGGTGTCGGCTTTGTGGAGTCCGGCGATGAGGGAGCGGGTGGCTTTGACGAGGTCGTTCACGTCGCCGGTTCCGGGTCCGTAGGCGCTGACGACGGCGTCGGCACCGATGGACTTGGCAGCGATATCGTCGGCGTCGAAGATGTCTCCTTTGAGGACGGCGACGGCGGGATTAGCAGGAACCCTGGAGGGGTCACGGACGACGGCGGTGATGCAGTGTCCGCGGGAGATGAGCTCGTTGACGATGCGGCTGCCGATCATTCCGGTGGCGGAGTAGACGACGACGTTCATGGTGCCTCCTTGCGGTGTGCACAAGGATAGATCAATTAGGGAGGGTGAAGGATGCGGAGAGTGGTCAGCGGCAATTCTTTCCGGTTTCATGGCCGCCTGCGAGTGAAAAGGCACGAGTGGAAAGACTGGCGGGATTCGAATAGGATTGCGGGCCATGGATGCTGCCAAGCAATCTCTCGGTGAAATCAAGCAAGAGATGGCGAAGACCAGCGATCTGTTCAACGCTGAGGTCTTCGGCAAGCGGAACTTCGATGCTATCGACCAGATTTACACGACGGATGCGCGGATCCTGCCGCCGGGCAGGCTGATGGTCTCTGGCCGACAGGAGATCAAAGGGTTCTGGTTCGACATAATCCGGTCCTACAACGCAAAGTCAACGGCGCGCCAGTCGCTGGATGTAATGCCCGCTGGAGACGGTCTGGTCGAAGTCGGGAGGAGCGTGATCACGGCAGAACCTGCCGGACAACCTGAAGTCCAGGTGGATATCAAGTATGTCGTGTTCTGGAAGCAGGAAGATGGCCTCTGGAAGTGGCATGTCCATATCTGGAATTTGAGCTGGTGAAGCTGGTTGGTCCAGCACAGCGACGCACTCGTTGAGGATGCGGCTGCCGATCATGCCGATGGCGGAGTGGAGGACGACGTTCGAGCTGACCTCCTTGCGGTGTGCACGAGGATAGGTGATTGTGCGGGGCGAAGGGCGCGCCGTCCGCCCACAATCAGATTAAGTTGCTTATATTGCGCGCCTGTGCCTCCTGTGCTAACGTCGGGTGATTTCCACCGCAAGTCGTCATGGCGAAGAACGCTAATCCGGCAAAGAGTAAAAGCGCACGATTGGCGGTCACAGTCGTTGCGGGGATTGTCGTCCTGGCTACTCTCCTGGTGGTTTGGGACCTCTGGAATCGGCACCAGCGATGCTTTGACTGCGGCGATGGGCAGAGGTGCACCATCGATGTCCGGCAGTTCGCTACGCAGTATTCGGCTTACTCACTCCAGCTTGAGGCCGGCCTGAACGATAAGGCCAAGGTTTCGGTCAAGCTCGATCCCGTGCAGCAGGAGAAACTGTCGGAGGCGATGCAAAGCGCGAACGAATTCCGGAAATATGTGGTGGCGGGGTTCAATTCGTGTGCCATTACGAAGGCTCAATACGCCCAGTTCGGGGCAAGATTTCAGGCGCTCGACAGCCTGGCGCGGGAGATCAACGGACTCGCTGCTCAACCGTCCCGTTCCGTTGATGACAGCACCAGGTTGACAACCCTGATTTCTGAATATTCCGATCTGGCGCACAAGCTCGGGACAGACAAGACCTGAGATTTCCGATGGCTCTGCTGCCAACTTCTGGTCGCGCCCGCGATGCCTTCCTGTTTTCGCTGCTCGCGGCCTCGGCAATGGTTGCCGCGGCGCAAAAGAAGATCGCGTGCCCGGATGGCGAGCACATAGAAATTGATATCAAGCAGATTTCGATCCAGTATGATGCGTCATCATTTGCCGGGACGCTCAGCAGCCTCAGCGTGCTGGGCGCGCGCCTGGAAGTGAAGCCCATCAAACTGCAGGAGGCCGCAATCGCCACACAGCAGTGGGATGAATTCCTGAAAGGACTTGCGGCTGGGTATAACACCTGCGCGATTACCCGCCAGCAATATGCCGATGGCGTGACGCGCATCTATCCGCGCCTGAAGGAAGACGGGGCGGCTCTGGAGGAGATGCGTAAGGCGATCGACGCCGGCCAGAAAGCAGATGCCAAGCGACTGCAACAGCTAAGCGATAGCATCTACAACAATCTGCGGCAGTTCGCGCAGACCAGCGGGAAAGAGATCATCCTCGAGCGGATTGAAGCAATCTCCGAACAGGAGACGGACGACCGGCGAGATATTCAATCTATCAGCGCAAGGCTGGACGCACTCGAGAAGGCAAATAAACAAGTACCGTTGCCCACGCCAACAGAAGTTGGAGAGCACATCGGCGAGCTAAGGAAGAGCCTGCTCGCGAAGGCGGATGAGGCTGAAGCGGCCTATAACAAGGGCTATGCGCTTCTTGACCAGTACCGCTTCGCAGAGGCTATCCCTTATTTGCAAGAGGCTGTGGCCAACGTTCCGCTGCCGGACTTCTACTTGGCGCTGGGGAGCGCTTATGAAGAGTTGCCAAACTTGAGTGAGGCAGAGAGGGTTCTGCGGGAAGGGCTCAAGGCGGGCGGCGACGAAAAGCACGAAGCCCAATTGGCGAGCCAACTGGGCCTTGTCCTCCAGTCCAAGGGCGACCTGGATGGGGCCTTGCAATACGCGCAACAGGCGCTGCAGATCGACGAGAAGTTGTACGGACCCGACAATCCCACTGTGGCAATTCGTGCCAACAACATCGGAACGATTCTCCAGGACAAGGGCGACCTGAACGGGGCCCTGCTGTACACGCAGAGGGCGTTGCAGATCGACGAGAAGTTGTACGGGCCAGACAATCCTGATGTGGCCGCTTTCGCCAACAACATCGGGCGGATTCTTCAGGACAAGGGCGACCTGAACGGGGCCCTGCAATACATGGAGCAGGCACTGAAGATCGACGAGAAGGTCTATGGGCCCAACCATCCCGATGTAGCCATTCGCGCCAATAACATCGGCCAGATTCTCCTGGCCAAGGGTGACCTGGACGGGGCCCTGCAATACACCCAGCGGGGGCTGAAGATCGACGAGAAGGTCTACGGACCCGACCATCCTGTTGTGGCCGCTTTCGCCAATAACATCGGCCAGATTCTCCTGGCCAAGGGTGACCTGGACGAGGCCCTGCAATATACGCAGAGGGCATTGAAGATCGACGAGAAGGTCTATGGGCCCGACCATCCCACTGTAGCCATTCGCAACAACAACATCGGCTTAATTCTCAAAGAGAAGGGCGACCTGGACGGGGCCCTGCAATACATGCAGCAGGCATTGAAGATCGACGAGAAGGTTTATGGGCCCGACCATCCCAATGTAGCCACTCGCGCCAATAACATCGGCCAGATCCTGCTGGACAAGGGCGACCTGGACGGGGCTCTGCAGTACACCCAGCAGGCCCTGAAGATCGACGAGAAGGTCTACGGGCCCGACCATCCCAAGGTGGCCATTCGCGCCAACAACATCGGCTTGATTCTCAGAGACAAGGGCGACCTAGACGGGGCACTGCAATACACGCAGAGGGCACTGCAGATCGACGAGAAGGTGTACGGGCCCGACCATCCCGAGGTTGCCAAGCCGGTGAACAACATCGGCTTAATTCTCTATGACAAGGGCGACCTGGACGGGGCACTGCAATACATGCAGCGTGCGCTGAAGATCGACGAGAAGGTGTACGGGCCCGACCATCCCGAGGTTGCCAAGGATGCCAACAACATCGGCATGGTTCTCACGGCGAAGGGTGACCTGGACGGAGCCCTCCAATACGCGCAACGGGCGCTGAATATCGACGAGAAGGTTTACGGACCCGACAATCCGTCTACGAAGGCGGTGGCTGCCAATGTTGGGAAACTCAAGAAAATGATGCAGAGATGAACGGCCCCTGACCCTTTCGATATGAGGCATGAGAGCGTCCCCGGCAGTAGACTCTGGGCATGACTTTCACCAGGCGGCTGCGCGAGGGCGTTCGGCGCGGGGAGATTACGTGCAGCGTACGGATCTGGATGAGTCCGCGGGTGACGGTGGGCAAGCGATATCGCATGGACGAGGGCGAGATCGAGGTGGATTCGATCGAGACGATCGGGTTCCCGGATATTACTCCGGAACTGGCGCGGGCGTCGGGGTTTCTGGGTGTGCTGGACCTTCTGAAGGTTGCGAAGCACGGCAAGGGCGAGAATATCTACCTGGTGCGGTTTCACTACGTGCCAGGACACAGGGAACAGGGCTCAGGGCTCAGAGCACAGGGCACATGGCACAGGGCTCAGGGCACAGGACAGAACTCAGAGCTCAGGGCTCAGGGCTCGGAAACGCCCCAGGGATTAGTCCAGGCCGAGATTCGGGTGAATGACCATCGCAAAGTGTCGTGTGACTAACGTCTTGAAAAGCGGTGACGAATAAGTTCTGAAATGGGACGAGTGGCGAAGCGACGTTGAATTTCGCTCGCCACTCGCAGGTGGCGGTGGTACTCTACGCTGACTCAAAAGGCTGCCCGTGGCAGTGCACGTCAGGCGGACACCTCCAAGAGATACCCCACTCACAGGAGAGTTGCATGATTCGCAAGTTGAGAATTGGAAGGTCAGGCAGTTGGCAATCGGGGATCCGGAAGTCGACCCCGGTTTTGGCGGCAATCGCTTTGGTATCGATGGTGTCGATGGATGTACAGGCGCAGTACACGTCGACACATCACGTGCGGGAGGTGGTCGGCAGCGGGCGGGTGCAAGCTGTCGGGCAGCTTCCCAAGAGTCAGATGATGACGCTGGATATTGTCCTCGAGTTGCGGGATGAGGCAGGACTGAAGAGCTTTCTGGAGGAACTGTACGATCCGAACAGCGGCATCTACCACCAGTTTCTAACGCCGGCGCAGTTTACGGAGCGGTTCGGACCAACGCAGGCGGAGTACGACGCGGTGGTAGGGTTCGCGAAGGCAAACGGACTGGCGGTCATCGGCGGGTCGCGGGATGGCATGGAAGTGCAGGTGAAGGGGACGGTGTCGGCGGTGGAGAATGCTTTCCACGTGACCTTGCGGACGTACCAGCATCCCTCGGAGAACCGCGTATTTTACTCACCGGACCGGGAGCCGACGACGACACTGCCGTTCCAGTTATGGCATGTTTCGGGGCTGGATAACTATTCGATCCCACATCCGATGTATGTGAAGCGGAGCGAAGCGGCGGCAGCGCTGGGCGTGGACGCGAAGAAGCTGGTGACGCATGCGACGACCGGGTCGGGGCCGTCGGCGTCTTTCCTGGGCAGCGACATGCGCGCGGCATACTACGGGGGGACAGCGCTGACGGGCGCGGGGCAGAACCTCGGGCTGCTTGAATACCTGGGGACCGATCTGGCGGACCTGAATACGTACTACGCGAACGTTCACCAGACGAACAAGGTGCCGATCACGCTGCTTTCGACCGACGGGACCAGCACGTCGTGCGTGTACAGCCGCAGGCGCGGCTGCGACGACACGGAGCAGACGCTGGATATGACCCAGGCTCTGGGGATGGCTCCCGGGCTGGCGAGCCTGACGATGTATATCGGCTCGACCGATACGGCGATTATCAGCGCGATGACCACGCACAGTCCGCTACCGACGACGATCGGCTGCGCGTGGGGCTGGACGCCGGCGGATCCGAGCACGCTCGATCCCTATTTCGAAAAGATGTCAGCGCAAGGGCAGAACTTCTTCGCAGCATCCGGCGACAGTTCGACCTGGTCGTCGCGGAATGAGGCGTGGCCGGCGGATGATGACTATGTGGTTTCAGTCGGCGGGACGGACCTTACGACGAAGAGCGCGGGCGGCGCGTGGAATTCGGAGACGGCGTGGGTGGACAGCGGCGGCGGGATTTCTCCGGACAAGATTGCGATTCCGTCGTGGCAGAAGCTGTCGGGCGTGATCAACTCGAGCAACAAGGGATCGACGACGTATCGCAATGGTCCGGATGTTTCTGCAAATGCCAATTTCACCTTCTATACCTGTGCCGACCAGACGAGTTGCCTGGCAAACGAGTATGGCGGCACGAGCTTCGCGGCTCCGATGTGGGCGGCGTATATCGCGCTGGTCAACCAGCAACGGGCGGCGAGCGGCCTGGGCACGATCGGGTTCATCAATCCGACGATCTACTCGATCGGAGTGGGCAGCAGCTACAAGAGCGACTTTCACGACGTGACCAGCGGGACTTCGGGAAGCTATTCGGCAGTGACCGGGTACGACCTGGTGACGGGTTGGGGCAGTCCGAACGGGACGGGGCTGATCAATGCACTGCAATAGGCATTGCAATAGCTGAGCGCATCAAGCACGGCAAGAGAGGCCCGGATACCAATCCGGGCCTTTTCTTTGGGTGGGGTTAGACTTGTGTCCGCGAGGGGTTAACGGATGAAGAATGTGGGCGAGTTGAATGAGCGCTTCGGGATTTCAGGCGTTGCGGAGGTAGTTGCCGGACAGGGCGGGCTGGCGATGGTGCGAGTAACAACAGACGCGGCGACGGCGGAGATTTATCTGCACGGGGCGCAGGTGACGTCGTGGAAACCGATCGGCGCGGAAGAGGTGCTGTTCATGAGCGCGCAGTCGCGGTTCGAGGATGGCAAGGCAATTCGCGGGGGGATTCCGATCTGCTTTCCGTGGTTTCGCGGGAAGACGGACGATGCGAAGGCTCCCGCGCATGGGGTGGTGCGGACGAAGGGGTGGGATCTGACGGGGATCGCGCGGGACGGCGATGCGGTGTCGGTGACGCTCGCGACGGAGAGCGATGATGCCGGGCGAAAGTGGTGGCCGCATGAGTTTCGGGTGGAGTATCGGGTGCGGGTGGCGAAAGAATTAAGCCTGGCGCTGACGGTGATGAATACGGGCGGGTCGGGGATGCGGTTTGAGGAGGCTCTGCACACGTATCACCGCGTGGGCGATGCGGAGCAGGTGCGGGTGACGGGGCTGGATGGGACGGCGTATCTCGACAACATGGACGGCAACCGCGAGAAGCGGCAGTCGGGCGATGTGATGTTCACGGCGCAGACGGACAATGCGTATCTGGACACGACGGAGGCGCTGGAGGTGGTGGATCCGGTGTTGCGCAGAAGGATTCGAACGGAGAAGGGCAACTCGCGGACGACGGTGGTGTGGAATCCGTGGCGGGAGGGTGCGAAGGCGCTGGCGGACCTGGGTGACGACGAGTGGCGGCAGATGGCGTGTGTCGAGGCGAGCAACATCATCGCGTATGCGGTGGATCTGGGCGCGGGCGAGAAGCACACGATGACGGCGGTGTTGAGTGTGGGCCATTAGCCATATAGCCAATAGCCAATAGCCAATAGCCAATAGCCAATAGCCAATAGCCAATAGCCAATAGCCAATAGCCAATAGTTGGACGGCTCCACTTTCTTCTCGGCTTGATGGGCTGATCAAAAGCAGGTCCTTCGACTACGGTCGCGGCGGCGACTTTCGCTCAGGATGACTTCAGGGGGTGCGGGTAGCGTTCCGCACAAAGGAGAGCAGTGCGTCCCACCCTTGCTACGCAAGGATGGGGCGCACCCGGGTTGGTGGCTAGGATTTGATGAAGGTGAGCAGGTCGGCGTTGATCACGTCGACGTAGGTGGTCGGCATGCCGTGGGGGTAGCCGGGATAGAACTTCGTTTTGGAGTTTTTGAGCAGCTTGGCTGAGAGCGGGCCGGCGTCTGCGAAGGGGACGATCTGGTCGTCTTCTCCGTGCATTACGAATGTCGGCACTTCGATCTTCTTCAAGTCTTCGGTGAAATCGGTTTCAGAAAATGCCTTGATGCAGTCGTAATGAGCTTTGATTCCGCCCATCATGCCCTGACGCCACCAGTTGTCGCGAACGCCCTGAGAGATGGTGGCTCCCGGGCGGTTGTAGCCGTAGAAGGGGAGGGTGATGTCCTGGTAGAACTGGGCTCGATTGAATCCGGTGCCCTGGCGAATCTGATCGAAGACCTCGATCGGCGTTCCACCCGGGTTCTTGTCGGACTTGACCATGATTGGAGGCACGGAGCTGATCAGGACTGCCTTCGCGACTCGTCCTTTGCCGTATTGAGCTACGTAGCGGGCCACTTCTCCGCCACCGGTCGAATGGCCGATGTGAATGGCGTCCTTCAAGTCGAGCTTCTTCACGAGCGCGTCGACGTCGGCGGCGTAGGTGTCCATTTCGTTGCCGGTGTAAGTCTGAGTGGATCGGCCGTGACCCCGGCGGTCGTGAGCGATGACGCGGAAGCCGCGCTCAAGGAAGAACATCATCTGAGTGTCCCAGTCATCTGCCGAGAGCGGCCAGCCATGATGGAAAAAGAGTGGCTGTCCGGTGCCCCAGTCCTTGTAGAAGATCTCTGTTCCGTCTTTGGTAGTGATGGTAGGCATGAGTGGTCCTTTCGTTTGTGGCGAAATACGCCGTGGCTTGTTGTGAACGCACTCCCTAGATGAGCGCGGCGGGGGAATCGTGGCGTGAAAAGGCAGCCATTAGCCAATAGCCAACAGCCAACAGCCGATAGCCGACAGCCGACAGCCGACAGCCGAAGCTTAGCCGATTAGCCATTAGCCATTAGCCATTAGCCATTAGCCATTAGTTGGACGTTGCCACCTTTATGAGCATTGCTTTCCCCCTCGCTCTGCTCAGGATGGGGTGCGTGGAGTTCTGCACCGGTCCAATAAAGCAGGTCCTTCGACTACGGTCGCCGCGGCGACCTTCGCTGAGGATGACATCCGCATAAATACGCTCAGGACGGCATCCGCATAAAAGTAAATCCCAGTCTAGTCGCTGGCCAGGGCGGCGTTGATGGCGCCGACGAGGGCTGGGTAGTCGAAGGGGCCGTCGTGGCGCTGGCCGTTGATGAAGAAGGTGGGGGTGCCGTTGACTCCGCTGCGGATGCCGCTGTTGAAGTCGGCGCGGACGCGGTCGGTGAATTCGCCGCTATCGAGAGAGGCGGTGAGGGCGATGGGGTCGAGGCCCAGCTGTCCGGCCAGTTCCTCGTAGAGTTCAGAGCCCAGGCGATCCTGATTTTCAAAGAGACCGTCGTGCATCTGCCAGAATTTGTCCTTGGTGGCGGCGAACTCGGCGGCTTCGGCGGCGGATGCGGCGTGGGGATGGCTCTGGGTCAGAGGGAAATTGCGGAAGACAAAGAGCAGGCGGTCGCCGAAGTGCTTTTGCACGCGCTGGACGATGGGGTAGGCGCGACCGCAGTGGGGGCACTCATAGTCTCCGTACTCGACGAGGGTGACGGGTGCGTCAGGGTCGCCCTGAGCGTGATCGTGGGGGCCAACAGGGGTGCGGAGTCTGGTCATGGGGCTCCTATTTGGGCAAGGCTTCGAGAGCGTCAAGGATGCCGTCGGCTCCGGGATTGACGGCGATGGGTGAGCAGTAGCTCCAGGCAATGACGCCGTTCTTGTCGATGACGAAAAGGGCGCGCTCGGAGATGCCGTCGTTCTTGCGGTAGGCTCCATAGGCGCGTGCGACCTCGCCCTTGGGCTCGAAGTCGGCGAGCAAGGGGAAACGGTAGCCGCGGGCCTGCGCGAATGCCTCATGACACCAGGCGCCGTCGACGGAAATGCCGAGCAGCTTGGCTCCGTGCTTCTGGAATTCGGGCAGGATTTCGTTGTAGAGGCCCATCTGGTCGCCGCAGACGGGGCTCCAGTCGGCGGGATAGAAGGCGAGGATGACGGGCTTGCCGCGCAGTTCGCTCAGCGAGAGCTTCTGATCGGGGGTGACAGGAAGAGTGAAGTCAGGGGCGGGAGTTCCTGCGGGCAGGATGTCGGCCATGTTTCTCCTTGTGATGGTGCGACCGGTATATCAGATCACCGATCGGTCAGCGCCGGTTCAGAATTTTCGATTTCCGGAAATGGTTGTACGGACGATGCGGATTTTTGCTCAGTCGGAGGGGTTGTGGTCGCGAAGCTCGGCGACTATCTCGCCGGCGGCTTGGCGGGCTTCGTCGCAACGGTCGGGGGGAAAGGAGATGGCGCCCACGCGCGCGTGTCCGCCGCCGCCGTAGCGCTCGCAGATGGTGGCGAGGTTGAGCATCTTTGCGGGGTCGGCCCTGGTCCAGGGATTGGAGCCTACGGAGACCTTGGTGCGGAAGCTGGATTTCGAGAGGCCGATGGAATAGGTGGCCTCGGGGTGGACGTAGTAGGGGATGAACTTGTTGTATCCCTCCATGGGCTGGTCGCTGATGTCGAAGTAGATGGTGCCGTCCTTCGATTCGGACCGGTCGCGGATGAGGCAGAGGGATTCTTCGTGGCGCTGGAGGAGCGGCGGGAGGAGCTCGGCGACGAAGGGCTGCTTGAGGACCTCGGCTAGGGACATGGATGTGAGCAGGGGGATGAGACGCGGGATGAAGGCCGGGTCCTGGGTGGATTCGATGACCAGGGTGAGCTTCATGGCAGGCTCGGCCATTTCGACTGCGGCGCGGGGGCTTTCGTAGAGGGCTCCGTCGACGATGTCGGCCCAGCGGACGAGCTCCTTCACGGGCTCGGCATTGAAGCCGAACTTTATGGTTGCGATGTGGGCCAGGAAGCTGGTGCAGGAGGTATAGGCAGGGTCATAGAAGCGGCGGTTGACGTAACGGCCGTCGGCCATGCCGCGGCGGTAGTCCTCCTGGTCCTCGGCGGTAAGAAAGGCGCTGAGGTGGTGGTCGAACCACCAGGTGATGCGGGGCGAGGCGGAGTATTTGAAGTCGACGATGGCGTTCTCGTCGCCGATGAAGTCGGCTTCATTGAAGAGTGCTCCGGCGCGGTGGACGAGCCCGTGGTAGGTGTAGGAGGCATCATTGGTGATGCACTCGCGATGAAAGCGGGCGAAGAGAGACGCGGAGCAGGCTCCGTCGAAACACTTGTCGTGGTAGAAGACTCGGACGTTCAAAAAGGGGGCTGCTCCAGCGGAAATAAAATTCTGATCGGGAAATGACTAGGATTGCCGGGTCCGGGCCTTATGTCAAGCCGCTCGCCGCGGGGCACACGCGCCTTGCGCCGCGACTAGCCGTCCAGGCACACGCGCCTGACGGCGCAGGAGGGCCGTGCAGACGACGATCTTGCCGCAGAACTGGCCGTTCAGGCACACGCCCCTCACGCCGCGACGCAGCCGTCTCGCAACTGCTTACCGGTGTCAGTTCCCTGCTTCGCTGCTGCCGCCGGGCAGCTGTCAGTTCTGCCAGTGGAACGTTGCGGCTTGCTCCGTTAGATATTGATGAAGGCTGCGAAGCCGGCGATTAGCTCTATCCGCGGGTCCGGGGTGGGGCTATGATGGCTACCGCACTAGGTGCGGAAGCCGCGCGTGAGGCGATTCTTCTGGTGGTCATGTTTGAGGGCGCGGGTGGAGGACGGTATGGAGCCGGTATTCATCGAGTTAAGGAAGAGTCTGGCGTGTCTGCTGAGCCTGATTCTGGTTGTGGCAACGATTCCGAATGGCCCTTTGTTGCAGGCACAACAGACCGGAGGGTCGGGGCAGGGCGCGCCGCTGAGCGCGGCTGACCTGCAGAGCCTGGTTGCACCGATTGCGCTTTATCCGGACGCGCTGGTGGCCCAGATTCTGGGGGCGGCGACGTTTCCGGACCAGATAGCAGACGCGAACAGCTGGCTTCACAATAACCAGAATCTGACCGGGTCGAATCTCATGAAGGCCGTGGACACGGAGCCATGGGACCCGAGCGTGAAGGCGCTGACGCAGTTTCCGTCGGTGCTGGACAACATGGCGAAGAACCTGAGCTGGACCTCTTCGCTGGGCGAAGCTTACAGCACGCAGGCGGGCGATGTGATGACTGCCGTACAAACGCTGCGGGCCAAGGCGTATGCATCGGGCAATCTGAAATCCGGGTCGCAGATCACGGTGGTGCAGCAGTCTCCGCAGACGATTGTCATTCAGCCGACGAACCCGCAGGTGGTGTATGTGCCGGTGTACAACCCAACCGTTGTGTATGGGACTCCTTACACGACGCCGGGCTATAGCACCGGTGCTGTAGTCGCGACGGGTCTGCTGGCATTTGGCGTGGGCATCGCGGTCGGCGCGGCGATAAACAACAGCTGCTGCGGGTGGAGCTACAGCTACTGGAACTGCAACTGGCATGGCGGGGCGGTGGTGTACGGCGGCGGCGCCTATTATGGAAACGCCGCGTGGCACGGCGGCTACTACGGGTCGAGCGTGAGCGCGTATGGACCCAACGGCAGCGCGCACTATAGCCAGGGCTATAACCCCTCGACGGGAACATATGCGCGCGGCGGGTCGGTATCGACGCCGTACGGAACCTCGGGCGCCGCACAGGCCTACAACCCGAATACCGGAGCGTATGCTGCGACTCATCAGACCTCGAATGCCAATGGAAATTATGGCAGCTCGGTCGTCTCGAAAAACGGCAATACTGCGTACACCCAGCATCAGACGACGGCAAACGGGTCGGCGGGAAGCGTGCAGACGTCGAATGGCGGCCAGGCTTACGGTGCGACCGGCAAGAACGGCAACAGCGCGGCGGCTGGCGAATCGGCGAACGGGAACAAATACGCAACGGCGAACGGCAACCAATACAAGAACACCGGGAGCGGCTGGGAGAAAAACGACAACGGCAGCTGGAACAGCGTGCAGAAGCCCAGCTCCGGCAGCTATGGGTCCAGTTCGGCTGAATCAAAGGGATGGGGAGACCAGGCGAAAAGCAGTGGAGGATCGTCGGCTTTTGGTGGAGGCGGTGGAGGCGGCTGGCAATCGAGGGCGGACAGCGACCGCGGGTCGTGGAGCCGCGGTGGTGGCGGCGGTGGAGGGGGATACGGTGGCCGCCGCAGGTAAAACGCAGCAGGCGGATTTGATTCGCTGAACAAATGATCTGGAGATTGCATACACCCTGAGTTGTGGAGGATCTGCATGGCGTTCCAACCCGGCAAAACAGCGCTGATCGCTCGACTGCTGCTTATAGCGCTGTTCATCCCAGTTGCCTCTTGTCACAAATCGGAGAAACCCTCGGTCAGGACGTTTGCAAACCCGGACGACGCCGGTAATGCGGTCATCGAGGCGGTAAAGGCCGGCGACCAAAACGCGCTGCTGGCAATTTTCGGTCCCGAGTCGAAGGATCTGATCTCATCCGGGGATCCGGTACAGGACAAGAACACCGGCGCCGCGTTTGTGCAGTGGTACAACGTGATGCATCGCTGGCGCAAGATGCCGGATGGGTCCCAGGATCTTATCGTGGGAGCGGACAATTTTCCATTCCCGATCCCGCTGAAGAAAAACAATGATGGCCAGTGGTACTTCGACACGGCGGCGGGGAAGGAAGAGGTTCTGAACCGGCGCGTCGGACGCAACGAACTGGCCGCCATTCAGGCTTGCGGAGCAGTGGCCGATGCCCAGTCGCAGTATTTCTCAGAGAAACACGGGGGCGTGAAGCAGTACGCGCAGAAGTTCATCAGCGATTCCGGGCAGCAGAATGGCCTGTACTGGCCGGAGGTTCAGGGTCAGCCGAGGAGTCCGCTCGGACCGCTGGCGGCGAATGCCACGGCGGAGGGATACAAGGCCGATCCCAACCGTCATCAGCCTTTCCACGGCTACTACTTTGTCATGCTCTACAAGCAGGGAGCGGGAGCGCATGGCGGCGCGAAGGACTACGTTGTCGACGGGAAGATGACGGGAGGTTTCGCGGTTGTGGCGTATCCGGCGAAGTACGGCGATTCCGGGGTCATGACGTTCATGGTCAACCAGGACGGCGTGATTGTGCAGAAAGACCTGGGACAGTCGACCGATCAGGTTGCTTCCGCGATGACAGAGTTCAATCCCGACAAGACCTGGACGGTTGTGCAGCAGTGATCATGGCGTAGCGGCAAGAGAGCGATCGGCCGTGCTTTCGAAGATTTGTGATCGGTTCACATCTCCTTCAGCAAGTCGTCGAGGCGGTCGAGGCTCTTGTTCCAGTTCTTCACCAGGTCCTCGAGCCGGTCGAAGCTGCTGTTCCAGCCGGTGTTGTGGCCATCGCGCATCTCGGCGGAATCAAAGAAGGCCTGATGGAATTCCATCTTGGTGCGGTTGCCGTCCAGTGCGGTGAAGTGAACGGTGATGACGGTTTCGCGAGTCGGCTGACCGGCCTGGCCATCCCAGGCAAACGTATAGACGATACGCTCGGGTGGAACGATCTCCTTGAAGACCCCGCCCTGCCAGAGGTCGGGAAAGGTTTTGCCCTTCCACGCCTCGGTCTGATGGAGGCATGCTCGCCATTTGCCACCCGGCCGGACGTCCTGTTCGAAGTGGGTGGCCACGAAGCCGCGCGGACCGGCCCATTGCCTGGCGTGAGCAGGGTTGCTGAACGCCTCATAGACGACCTCACGGGGACCGTCGAAGACGCGGACGATGGAGAGCTCATGAAGCTTCGCTCCGGCACCCGCCGCGGCAATCAGACCGGCGTCAATCAGTCCCGGGTGCGGTTGCGGGCGCTCCACCTTTTGCGCTGAGGATTTGGCGGCGCTAGTTGCTTCGGGGTCTGGTGCGGCCATGATGATTCTCCTTGGGCTTCGATTTGTCTTTAGACGATTTGAGTTTCCTGAGGTACTCGTCCAGCCGGTCGAAACTCTCCTCCCAATACCTGCGATATTCCTCGAGCCAGTCGGCGGCCGTTTTGAGCTGGCCGGGGTTGAGCTTGCAGGGGCGCCATTGTGCGTCCCTGCCGCGGGAGATGAGGCCTGCCTTTTCGAGGACCTTGAGGTGCCGGGAGACGGCGGGCAGGCTGATCTCAAAGGGACGGGCGAGCTCGTTGACCGATGTTTCCCCAAGAGCGAGGCGCGCGAGAATGGCGCGACGGGTTGGATCAGCAAGCGCGGCAAAGGTGGTGCTGAGATGATCGGATGGCATTGCCGTATTTAACATGTCCGGTAAATAACTAATGTGTTAAATACGCTTCCGGATCAGCTTCTGTCAAGCACGGCCTTTCGGCCTAACCTGGTTTTTGCGCTGTGTAGAGATTGCGGAGGAGGCGATTTTCTTCTGTCAGCATTTGCACGCAGGAGAGAAACCGCTGTACGCCATCGAAATTCGCTTCGCCCTCGGCAGCGATAAGAGCTTCGCGGTGTTGATATCGTGCGTTGCGCCAGCGCGTGGCGATAGCGGCGGCCTGATGGGTGGTATCGCGGACGCCGATCAGATGAAAGCCTGCCTGCCGGATCAGCTGCTCGTTGTGTCCGGGCGGGCTGAAGAGGTAGTAGCCGATTGAGCTGCGTGTGGCGATCTCCTGGTGCGAGACGATGCCGCCGATGACCAGGGCGTCGCTGAAGACGAAGCGGCCGAGCGGCTTGAGGATGCGAAAGACTTCGCGCAGCACGGACTGGCGGCCGGGAATGTGGCACATGACGTCATTTGCGAAGACGGCGTCAAATGCAGCGTCGGAGAAGGGCAGCTTCTGCGAGGCGTCGCAATGCTGGAAGCTGAGCCGGTCAGACAGATTTCCGGTGCGGGCGAGGCTGTTGGCGTTCCCGATGCCGGGGGCGTTGGTGTCGATTCCGATCACGGAGCAACCGATGGTCTGGGCCACCTGCAAGGCATATCGTCCTGAGCCGCAGCCGATTTCGAGGACATGGGAGTTGGGAGTGAGTTGCAGGATGCGAGGGATTTCGGCTGACTCCTCGTTTGTAACCCAGCTTGTCTGGCCGAGATCCTGGCCATAGGTCGCTATGCGAACCTGGCGGTAGACGTCCGCCTCGTAGTGGTAATACGCACTGTCGTACAGGTCCACTTTTTCCGGCATAGGAGTCAGCTCACATTGCTATTCTGTCGGCTTTCGCCCTGGCCTGTCGCGTGCTTTTTGCGCGGCGCCGGCGGAAAGAAGAATCTGAGGGGGTTTGGGCGGCAAGATTCCTGAACGTTCAACGCTCGGTTGACGTAGTATGAGCAGCAACTTCAAGGAGAGACAGTCTTGGACGAGTTGACGCCGCAACCGGAGATCCCCCAGATGACAACCCCAGCTGAGCTGACGGCGGCGCCACCGCCCTTTCCAGAGGCGCCGAAGCGGGACCTGCGATGGGTGTTTGTGGGGCAGAACGGGATCCGCGCGGGCTGGGGAATGCTGCTGTTTGTGCTGATCTTTGTAGCGGCGGCGTTTTTGCTGGGAAGCCTGCTTAAGTTACTTCTGCATCCCAAGCCGATGCCGAGGAATGCGGCGCTGCCGCCGAAGATAGGACTGATTTCGGAAGGGCTGCAGGCCTTCTGCGTCTTTGTGGCGACGGCGGTGATGGCGCTGCTCGAGAAGCGCCCGGTGCTTTCCTATGGCTATCAGGGGACGGCGCGGGCGGCGCGGTTTGTGTTTGGGCTGGTGTGGGGATTTGTGGCGATTTCGGCGCTGGTGTTCAGTTTGTGGAAGGCGGGTCTGCTGGGATTTGACGGGCAGCTTCTACATGGCGAACTGATGTGGAGATATGCGGCCGAGTGGGGCGTGATGTTTCTTTTCGTCGGGATCTTTGAGGAGTCGCTGCTGCGCGGCTATCTGCAGTTCACCCTGACGCGGGGCATCGGCTTCTGGTGGGGAGCGCTTTTGCTGTCGTTCCTTTTCGGATTTGGGCATGGGAGCAATCCGGGAGAGTCGCCGGTGGGCTTGTTTGCCGCTGGGGCGATCGGGCTGGTGTTCTGCCTGAGCCTCTGGTACACAGGGTCGCTGTACTGGGCGGTGGGCTTTCACGCGGCGTGGGACTGGGGCGAGTCGTATTTCTACGGCACCTCAGACAGCGGGATGGTGGCGCAGGGGCATCTGCTGGGTGAGCATCCGGTGGGCAAGCTGCTGTGGAGCGGCGGGGCAACCGGGCCGGAGGGCAGCCTGCTGGTGATCCCGCTGATATTGCTGATCGCGCTGGCGATGTGGCTGTGGTGGGGGCGCAGGGTGGTGTCTCCGTTTGCCGGGAGCGGATGGCGGCCGGCGTGGAGCCGGAAGGCTGCGGTCATCGATGTGCAGGTGAGCAATCCTCCTCTGAGCGAAGCGGCAAGTTCATAGCGCAGAGAGTAAAGGAGGCCCCCGCCTCTGGCGCTTCGCGCAGGATGGCGCACCATGCCTATTTCACAAGGCAAAATTTGTAAAAAGTTGTGAATTGTGACGGTCGATCGGCGCGGATGGGACAGGCCCTGTCTAAATGAGAGATAGAATTTCTTCACAATCGAGCGCAGGAGGGAAGATCGCATGAATCGCCGGGAATTCCTCACCGCAGCGGCAGCCGGGCTGGGCACCGCTTACATCAAGCCGTCAGCTTTTGGATCGGTCCTCGATTCTCCGGGCCTCGATATTCCAGGTCAACAACACAAGGTTCAGGCCACGGATACCGTTGTTCTGGGCAAGACCGGCATCAAGACGAGCCGCCTTGCGATGGGCACAGGAACGGTCGGCTTCGCAGGCGGGTCGAACCAGACGCGGATGGGCCAGCTGGTGAAACTACTGGTGAGCGGGTATGACAGCGGGCTGATCTTCTTCGATACAGCGGATTCGTATGGGAGCCATCCCGAGGTGGCGGCGGCGCTGAAGCAGGTGGGTCGCAGCAAGGCCGTGGTGATGACGAAGTGCGACGATCGCGATCCGAAGGAAGCGAAGGCGGATATTGACCGCTATCTGAAAGAGCTGGGGACGGACTATATCGATATTTGTCTGATCCACTGCGTTACCGAGGCTGATTGGACGACGCGCTATCGCGGCGTGATGGATGTCTTCGAACAGGCCAAGGAGCAGGGGAAGATTCGTGCGCACGGCGTGTCGTGCCATTCGATTGAAGCGCTGCGGGCGGCGGCGAAATCCCCCTGGGTGGAAGTGGACCTGGTGCGGCTGAATCCGGTGGGCGCGTATATGGATGCCGACCCGGAGACGGTGATCGGGGTTATCAAGGAAATGCGGGCGCAGGGCAAGGGCATCATCGGGATGAAGATTCTCGGGCAGGGCGCGATGCGGACACGGCAGGATGAGGCGATCCGGTTTGCGCTCGGGTCGGGAGTGCTGGATGCGTTCACGATTGGCGCGGAGAGCCGCAGTGAGCAGCAGGATCTGATCCGGAGAGTGGCGGCGGCGTGAAGGCAGCCAATAGCCAATAGCCAATAGTTGAACGGCGGTATTTCACCGTCGGTGGGTTTCAGCTGCCGCTTACGCCCGGTTGTTGCTCACCGTTGGAGAAAAGCAGGTCCTTCGACTTCGGTCGCCGCGGCGACCTTCGCTCAGGATGACATCTCAGGGTGTAGGAAACAGGGTGTAGGGTGTAGCCCGGGGCCAGAGCACACGGGTCAGCATCCCAAGTGTTGCGCTAATCAGATTCAGCAGCACATGCGATGAGACAATGACTCCGAGATGGTTTTGGGGCGGAGTGTCGAGATCGAGGACGAGCGGGGCAGGCGGCCTGTTCTGCGCGTATTTCTGAGCATAGTTGTGGTCCTGGTGGTGCTTGCAGGGGCGGCGGCGCTGGGTGGAGCGTGGTGGCTGAAGCACGCGATGCGTGTGGCGCTCCCGCAGCTTGATGGGCAGTTGCAACTGCCGGGACTGAAGGTTCCGGTTACGGTTCGGCGCGACCGGCATGGGATTCCACACATTGAAGCGGCGAATCTCGATGACTTATTCGAGGCGCAAGGCTATGTGACGGCGCAGGACCGGCTGTGGCAGATGGACATGGCGCGACGTATGGCGGCGGGCGAGGCGGCCGAGCTTCTGGGCCCGAAACTTGTGGATCATGACCGGACCGAGAGGGTGCTGGGGATTCGCGCGAATGCCGAGCGCTTGACGACGACGCTGAGCGAGCGCGACAAGAAGTATTTCGAGGACTTTGCGCGGGGCGTGAACGCGTTTATAGATCAGCATCAGCAAAATCTGTCGCCGGAGTTTCGCCTGCTGCGCTACAAGCCGCAGCCGTGGCAGCCGGTGGACTCGATGCTGGTGGTGATGAGCATGAACCAGCTGCTCGATGAGGACTGGGACCTGAAGGTGATGCGCGAGCGGGTGACGGCGAGGCTGGGCCCGACGCTGGCGGCAAATCTTTACCCCACGGGGTCGTGGCGGGATCATCCGCCAACACAGGCTCCTCCGGACCTGACAGCTCCGCAAGAGAATATTCCCGATGTGCCTCTGGACGAGACGCAGACGAGCGTTCGAGACCTGTTGCATCTGCACGAGATGCTGCATGGGCCGAGTGCGGGATGCGAGGAATGCGCGGCGGGATCGAACGAGTGGGTGGTCTCGGGCGCGCATACAGCGTCGGGAAAGCCGATGCTCTCGAACGATATGCACCTGCCGCACGGGATTCCGAACATCTGGTATGAGGCCGATCTCAAGGCCGGGGATTTTCATGTTGCGGGCGTAACGGTGGCGGGGATTCCTTACATCATTGCGGGACACAACGAGCACATCGCGTGGGGATTCACGGCGCTGTACGCCGATATGCAGGATGTCTACGTGGAGCAGGTGAATGCGCAGGATGAATACAAAGCGGCGGATGGGTGGCATCCGATGGAGCACGGGCGGGAGACGATCCACGTGCGCTTTGGCAAGGACGTTGTGGTGGAGACGGAGCGGACAGGGCATGGGCCGGTGATATCGCAGCTGATTCCGGGCGAGAAGCGGGTGCTGGCGCTGCGATGGAGCGTGGACGACCCGAAGTCGGTAGGAAATCCTCTGCTGGATCTGGATGAGGCGGCAAACTGGCAGGAGTTTCGCGCGGCGATGAGCAAGTGGTGGGGCCCCTCGCAGAATGTCGTTTATGCAGACGACCAGGGGCATATTGGATACCAGGCCGTGGGGTTTATTCCCTATGGGCCGCAGGGGATTTCGGGTGTGCCGATTGCGGATGAGAATCACGAGTGGCAGGGCTTTGTTCCCTTCGAGCAGCTGCCGTCGACGCTCGATCCGGCGAATGGGGTGCTTGCGACGGCGAATTCGCGGATCACACCGGATGGGTATCCGTTCCAGCTGACGCTGGCGTGGTCTGATCCGTATCGCAATGAGCGGATATGGAAGTGGCTGGCGGGCAAGGACAAGCTGACTCCCCCGGACATGCTGAAGCTGCAGACGGACGTGTATTCGGCGGTTGACCAGGAGCTGGCGCAGCGGCTGGCTTACGCGATCGATCACGCGAAGACGCCGGGGGCACGGTTGCAGCAGGCAGCGGATCTGATGCGGTCGTGGGACGGGGTGGTCAGCGTGGAGTCGGCTCCGGCGGCGATTGTGAATGCAGCGAAGGCGGTCTTCTGGCCGATGCTGCTGGCTCCGAAGATCGGCGACGACTGGAAGCTCTACCGGTGGCCGGAGAGCGGCTTCGCGCGCGAGGAGATCGTAATGCATCCGCCGCCGGGGTGGCTGCCGGCGAAGTATGCGAGCTGGGATGATTTTCTCGCGGATGTGGTGCGGCAGGGATTGAGCGCGGGGCATGCGCCGACCGATCTGGCGAAGTGGCGCTATGGGCTCACGCATACGGTGGTGCTGGAACATCCGCTGTACGGCATGCTGCCGTGGTTCAAGGACTGGACGGGGACGGGAGAGCAGCCGCAGTCGGGCGACACGACAACGGTGAAGCAGGTGGGGTATACGTTCGGGCCGTCGCAGCGGTTCACGATTGACTGGAGCAATGTGGACCAGGCGACGGAGAACATTGTGATGGGCGAATCGGGTGATCCGCTGAGCGCCTACTACGGCGACCAGTGGCCGTACTGGTATGGAGGCACGACCTTCGCGCTTCCCTTCAGTGACAAAGCTGTGGCGGAGCAGACTACGCATACGCTGCAGCTTGTGCCGTGAGGGTCTCGCTGACAGCGAGGCAGCGGCGGCTGGCGCTGATCTTCGCGGCGGCTGGGATTGCGGTTCTGCCGCTGGCGTGGCGGGGCACCTCGTGCGGGCACGATTTCGATTTTCATCTTGAGTCGTGGATGGAGGTGCTGCGGCAGTGGCAGCAGGGATTGCTGTATCCCCACTGGGCAGCATCGGCGAATTATGGAGCAGGCGAGCCGCGGTTCGTGTTTTATCCGCCGCTCTCGTGGATGCTGGGCGCGCTGTTGAGCCTGTTCATGCCGTGGATCAGGGTTCCGTTGGTCTTCACGATGGTTGCGTTCGGCGCGATGGGCTTGAGCTTCTTCAAGATGGCGCGGGAGTGGATGCCGGAGGAGAGTGCGGCGCTGGCAGCATGCCTATACGTGGTGAATCCTTATGTGCTGTTTGTGGCGTATGAGCGGGCGGCTTATGGAGAGCTGCTGGCGGGAGCGTGGATGCCACTACTGGTGCTGTTCGCGCTGAGGGCGAAGCCGGCGATGCTGGAGCTGGCGGTAGTGGTGGCGGGATTGTGGCTCACGAATGCTCCCGCCGCGGTGATGGGATGCTATGCCCTGGCGTTGATCGTAGCTGCGGCGGTCGTGAGGGAGCGGCGTTGGAGCCTGATTGGGCGGGCTGCGGGTGGGACGGCGCTGGGACTGGGGCTGGCAGGGTTCTATCTTGTTCCGGCGGTGTATGAGCAGCGGTGGGTGGAGATTCAGCGGGCGATCGGCGAGGGGATGCGCGTCGAGGACAGCTTTCTCTTCGGGCATACGGGCGAGGCCTTTCACGACCAGGTGCTGTGGACGGCGTCGTGGATTGCAGTGGTGGTGCTGGGGGCGACGGTGGTGGCGGCGGTGTTGTCGTATCGGGCACAGAAGCGGGGATCGCTGTGGGGGGCGCTGGTGACGCTGGCGGCGGTGATCGCGTGCCTCCTGCTTTCCGTCTCGGATGTGGTGTGGAGGGATGCTCCGGAGATGAGGTTTCTGCAGTTTCCGTGGCGAGGGCTGCTGGTGTTGAGCCTGGTGCTGGCGGCGCTGGTGGGGCTGGCGCTGCGTGAGGGCGCGAGGACGCGGCGGGCAAATCTGCTGCGCGTGGGCGCGGTGGTTGTGGTGGCGGCGTGCGTGTCCGGGGTGGCCTGGTTTTACTTCTGGCAGCCGTGCGATGACGAAGACAATGTCCGGGCGCAGGTGGCGACGTTTCGCGATGGAGGTTTCCAGGGGACAGATGAGTACACGGCGGCGCCGGCGGATAACGATGGGATACAGCAGGATCTGCCGCGAATTCGCGTGCTGCGGGCCGCTGACGGCGATGAGGGGAATAGTGCGGCGGGGGCGAATCCCGAGTGGCAGGCGGGCGGGACGGATTTGCTACCGTCGGAGGTACAGATTGGACGCTGGGATGTAGAGCGGATGAGTGCGACGGTGCGGTCGGGCGGGGGGTTTGCGGTGCTTCAGGTGATGAATTATCCGGCGTGGCGGGTGACGGTGAATGGCACGCCGGTCGGTTCGAGGCCGCGGCGTGACGATGGGCTGATGGTGGTTCCGGTGGCGGCGGGAGTATCACAGATTGAAGTGCAGTACGGGGCGACGCCGGATGTGTGGGCAGGGCGCGCCTTATCGCTGGCGGCGGCTATCTTATGGCTTGGGCTGGCTGCAAGGCAGCGGCGCAGCGGCTATCATGAAACGAATGCAAGCTGAAGTACAGGTAAGAGAGATTTTGCACGCTGGCGTGGAATTGACGGACCGCGCCCTGGAACGATTGCTCCCCAGTGAAGATCAGGTTCCGTCGTCGATCCATCGCGCGATGCGGCACAGCACGTTTGCGGGCGGGAAGCGGCTGCGGCCGATCCTGGCGATGGAAGCGGCGCGGATGATCTACTTCCGGAAGGCTGGGCGGGGCGAGTTGCCGGCGGGCGTCGAGGAACTGGGTGCGGCGATCGAGATGCTACACACGTATTCGCTGATCCACGACGATCTGCCCGCCCTGGACAACGACGATTTGCGGCGCGGCAAGCCGACGTGTCACGTGATCTTCGGCGAGGCGATTGCGATTCTCGCCGGCGATGCGTTGCAGACGCTGGCGTACCAGACTTTGTCCAACCTGCGGTGTCCGGCCACGGCGACGGTGGAGATTGTGCGACTGGTCGCGGAAGCGACGGGGACGATCGAGGGAATGATCGGCGGACAGGTGCTTGATCTCGAAGGCGAACATACCAAGCCGACAGCGGAGAGCGTGGATGCAATCCATCGCGCGAAGACGGGAGCGCTGATTCGCGTGAGCCTGGTGACGGGCGGCGTTTATGCTGGCGGACACGCGGAGGATGCGCGCAGGCTGACGGAGTTCGGTCGCAAGGCGGGACTGGCGTTCCAGATCGTGGATGACATTCTCGACGTCACGCAGGATTCGGAGCATCTGGGCAAGACGGCGGGCAAGGACCTGACGAGCGACAAGGCAACGTGGCCGGCGGTGTTCGGGATTGACGCGTCGAGAGCTCATGCGAACAAGCTGATTGCGGAGGCGTTCGCGGTGCTGGCTCCCTATGGGGAGGCTGCGGAGGGATTGAAGGCGGTGGCGCGGTATCTGGTGGAGAGAACGAATTAGGGTGTAGGGGGCAGGGGTAGGGTGTAGCCAATAGCCAATAGCCAATAGCCAATAGCCAATAACCAATAAGAACGGACGGTGATGGCTCCGATGGGTTGCCAAAGAGATAAGCCCCTAGTGCTAATCACGTGGGAGAAGTTGAAGTGACGGAAGAGGATGTGCTGACGGCGCTGCGTGATGTTTATGATCCGGAGCTGCCGGTGAATATTGTCGATCTGGGGCTGGTGTATCGGGTGGCGGTTGCGCCTGATCCGGATGCGCCGGGGATGGTTCCGCGGCAGAAGGTGGAGATCGACATTACGATGACGTCGCAGGGGTGTCCGGCGCATGAGCGAATCATCGAGCAGGTAAAGAACAGGCTGGCGGGAGTGCGCGACATCAGCGCGACGGCGGTGAACCTGGTATGGGAGCCGGCGTGGGGGCCGCAGCGGATCAGCATGGCGGCCCGCAAGCAGTTGGGGATTGAGTAACGCTCAGGAGTTGGTGAGCGTCTTGCGCAGCTTGTCGCCCTTGGCGGCGACGTCCTCGACGAATTCTTCGACGCGGACGAGCATGTCTTTGGCCGAGTGAATGTAGCCGGGAATTCCCTTCCATATTTCCTGCAGAACTTCCGGTTTTTCGAGCAGGGCGACGGCGGCTCCGCCGGCAGCGATGGCGAGAGCGGACTTGCGGCGTCCAGTAAAGAGCAGAATGGCGCTGGCGACGAGCGATCCGGCGGCAACGGCGCGGGTCCACGGGACCTCCGCGGCTATTTCGGGGAGCGAGTCGCGAACGGCTTCGATTTGCTTCGGTATTTTCATAGTGTCATTCGGCTTTTCCGGGCTGCTATCCAGCTGCTTTCTATGTGATGCGAATTTAGTCCAGATCGAAGTCGCGGAGGGGCTTGCCTGTGTCGGGTGTCTCTTTAGCCTTGCGCATGGCTTCGGCGAATTTCTTGGCGAGCACATCTTCCTTGTTCTTTTCGGCGTCCACAGCCTGACGAAAGAGGCTCTCGCGGCGGTCGTCCTGGTCACGCATGTGGCGCGCGGCGCTTTCGAAGTCTTCGAAGGTACGCTTGCGGGGCGCGGGCGTGTGGGCAATGACGGCTTTGGTGGCGGCGTCGATTTTGAGGGTAGCGCCGCATTCGGGGCAGGCGACTTCGAGGGTTTCGGGTTGTTTTGGGCTCATAATGCCAACCTGACCGCCGGTTGGCGGACAAGTAGACATTCTAATCCGATTTGCGAAGGGTGTAGGGGATAGGGTGTAGTCGAAGTTTCGACAGCATTTGTCTACCCTTCGATTGCAAGGATGGGGGACACGGAGGGGTCGCCTAGCGGCTGCGCTCCGGCCTACGGCGTAAGGGACGGTCCTGCGGACCGGACTCTTATCCCCCGGCTAAAGCCGGGAGCTTCTACCGTGCCTCGCTGCGCGAGGCTGAGTTGGGCAGCGAGGAGATAGTGCGTCCCTGGCCTTCGTGGCTGGCTGATAGAAGCAGGTCCTTCGACTCACGCCTGCGGCGCGCGCTCAGGATGACTGGTTGAGCGGGTTGCATCCCGCCCTCCGCTACGCGCGGGATCGGGCAAACCAAAGTTGTGCTTGCACATGGGAAACAACAGATCCTTCGACTACGGTCGCCGCGGCGACCTTCGCTCAGGATGACATCGTGAGGAGAGATTACAAAAAGATCGCCTTGTGGCCGGGACATTCCTGGGCGGCCTGGTCGATGAGCTGGGGGATGAGGGATTCTCCGTAGCGGGCGAGGAAGGCGGCGGCGCCGATGATGCGTTCCTGCGGGTGCTGCTCGGGGAAGAGATTCAGATAGATGGCGTCGATGTGGCGGCGGAGGCTGGCCTCGGTCTGGAGCTGGTAGTTGGCGGCGAGGCGGCGGAGGCGATTCATCTGGTAGCGCATTTTGGACGCGGAGACGTCGGCGGAGCGGCCCAGAGCGGGGTCGAGCTGGTGCATCCATTGGGTGAGGCTGGTGAGCTCTTCGTCGAGGGCGTTGCCGGCGGAGGCGAGCTTGCGCTTGCCTTCGATGGGGATGGCGCGGGCGCCGAGGCGCTGGGCGAGTTGGTCAGGATGCGAGTGGAGGATGTCGTCGAGCTGGACCTCGTGACGGGCGAGAACGGTTGCGACGGCGGGCTCGACGAGAGTGGCGCTGAGGCGCGGGATGACAGGGGTGCTGCGACCGAGAATCGCGTCATAGAGGACCTGTGACTGGGCGAAATAAGAGATCTCGGCGGGGCCTCCGATGTAGGCCACGGTGGGCAGCAGGAAATCCTGAAAGACGGGGCGAAGCAGTGCGTTGGGGCTCAGGCGCTCGGGGGCGGAGTCGAGGATGGCGAGGAGATCTTCGGTGGAGTAAGACCTCTTGCCGGCGGTCCAATGCTCGTTCTTGCGCTTGAGGGCGAGGCGCGCTCCGGAGTCTTCGTCGATGAGGAAGAGCAGGCTGGATGAGGGCGCGACGAGGACCTGGGCGTGGTAGCCGCGCTCTTCGAGGAGCTTGCTGCGGTCGAGGAGGGCGGATTCGAGTTCGGCGGCGTGCTCGATGGCGTGGCGGAGGACGGGCGCGCCGAGGGCGTGAAAATCGCGCGAGGCGGCGTCGACGAGGATCAGACCTTGTTCGGCGAAGGTCGACGTGAGCAGGCCGGCAAACGCCTGGGCGAAGCTGGCGTCGGGCGTGTAGGCGGCCTCGATGGCGTCGAGGATAGGGCCGGGGCCGAGGAGTTCAGCGGCCTGATCGAGCAGCGGGCGGATGCCGGGGCCGAGCGGGATGGTGCCGACCGGACGGTTGTTAGCC
This sequence comes from uncultured Acidobacteriaceae bacterium, assembly GCA_963721995.1. Classification (GTDB taxonomy): domain Bacteria; phylum Acidobacteriota; class Terriglobia; order Terriglobales; family Acidobacteriaceae; genus Silvibacterium. The sequence goes on from CAVRNK010000058.1 coordinate 125,246, forward strand.
TCGTGCGTGAGTCGAAGGGTCTGCAGCTCGTGGCGCGCGGGAAGAACGACATGGTCGGCTTCGTCGAGGTCGTGGTCCTCAGTTGCCAGCCAGAAGATGGGGACGGCACCCTTGTCTGTGGCTTTGGTGTCTTTGGCTTTACGGATGGCGGTCGCGGCCTTGAAGAGGGTGAACAGGGGTCCGCCGAAGAGGGTGACCTGCTGGCCGGTGACGATGGCGGCTGCTCCCTGACGGAGCCGGGCGATATTGGCGAGGGTCGCGGGGCTGGCGTTGAGGCTGCGGTTCTGGGCTTCGAGCAGGTCGGCGATGCGGGAACGGATGGCCGGGTCCTGCGTGGGTGCAGTCCATTGCTGCCCGTAGGGGCTGGACGTGTAGAAGGGCGTGAGGGGCTGGCGGCTCTCGGCGTAATCGAGGAAGAGGCGGCTGAGCCGGGGGAGGATCGAGATGGGATAACACTCAGTGTGCAAGGTCTGGCTCTCTCGTGGATCTAGATCTCATCCCGGCTTAATTCTTATTTGACTGATTCTGCCCGGATTCCGGCTGTTTCAGTTTCTCATGCGGGTAGGACGCTTTGGCGCCTTCCCGGGTGGTACGTCCGACTTCTGCGCTGGTTGTTTGCGCAGGGCTTCAAAGAGGACCTGACGGTTCCGCACGGCCAGAGTGGCGAGAGCGTGCAAGGCCAGCGAACGATAAACGTCCGCGAGAATCGGATGCTTCTGAAGGGCCTGAAGATGCAGATGAATTGTGGGGGCGTCTCCGCGGGCGAAGGGACCGCTGAAACTACGCGACGGGCCGCGGGCGAAGAGATTACGGGAGGTGGCGGTGGCCAGGGCTTCGACCCATTGCACGGCGGTTCGGGCATCGAGGCCGGCGAGGCGGGCTGTTTCGATGGCCGCGCTGAGTTCGGAAACGAGCAGCGGCGAAGCGAGGGTGCCGGCGGCGTGGTAAAGGGCCTTGTTCTTTGAGGCGACGTCGAAGGGTCGACCACCGAGCCGGCGGATGACCTGATGGAGGGTGCGGCGCGCGGCGGGGCTAGCCGCTTCGACGCCGAAGAGCACGCCGTCCAGCGGGACGGGGTTGCGAGTGGGAAAGGTCATCACGGGATGGATGGAGGCGATGGCGGCTCCGTATCTGTTGTCAGGGGCGCGGCGGGCGACATCGAGTGCGTCGACGGCGAGCGCTCCGCTGGAGTGAACTACGATCTGGCCGCGCAGGCCCTCTCCGCCGAGACCGGCGCGGTGACGCGCGATCTGTGCGGCAACGTCGGAGATCGCTGAGTCGGGCACGCAGAGCCAGAGAATGCGGGCATCGAGTGCGGCATTTTTCCACGACACGGTGGGAAGGGATGACGAGGGCTTGCGGCGGCGCACGATGACCTCGCTCAGAGGGATGCGGGCACGCGTGAGGGCGGCAGCGAGCGATGTTCCCCAGTTGCCGAGGCCGATGATGGCGATGTCGGTTTTGGGTGCGGGCTTGCGCGGGGGCTTCATGCTCGGTCCTCATCGGATGGTACCGTAAAGAAAGTCGGATCAGGAGCGTGCATGGCGAAGAAGAAAGACAAGAAGAAGGCCGATGGGGCGATCGTCGTAAAGGGGAAATTCAAGGTCGAGCCGGGAAAGCCTGCAAAGGTTGAATCGTCGAAGCTGTCGTTTAAGGGACCGCTGTTTAACGTCTACACCGATGAAGTGGTGGAGCCCGGTGGCCACAAGGTGCAGCGGGATGTGATCCGGCACAACGGGTCGGTGGTGATTCTGGCGGTGGACGATTCGAAGAGCAAGAAGGATCCGCTGGTTGTGATCGAGCGGCAGTACCGTCATGCGGCCCAGCAATTTTTGTATGAGGTTCCGGCGGGCAAGATTGATGAGGGCGAGGACCGGCTGGCTGCGGCGAAGCGGGAGCTGATTGAGGAAACCGGCTATCGCGCGAAGAAATGGACGAAATTGACGCGGTACTTCGCGAGTCCGGGATTTCTGGGCGAGTGGATGCAGGTGTTTCTGGCTGAGGGGCTGACGGTGGGTGAAGCCGAACCTGAGGATGATGAAAAACTTGAGATCTACCAGGTGCCGCTGTCGGAGGTGTTGCGGTTGATCGACGCGGGGGAGATTCGCGACGGCAAAACGCTCGTGTCTGTAATGCTTTACGACCGATTGAGAAAGAAAAAGAAGAAGAAATAAGCCGGGGTGATGTGGACTCCGGTCTGAAATGACGTTTCGATATCCCAGAAAACCAAAGCGCGGCGTGCTGCGTCTCTATTTGCAGGCAGGTTGGACTCCCCAACCGCAATCTGCTGTGAGAAAGGCTAGGGCACGTGGCTCAATACAAGGGCAAGGTGAAGTGGTTCAACAACGCAAAGGGATATGGATTTATTGGGCGTGATGATGGGCCGGATGTCTTCGTGCACTACAGCGCGATCCAGATCGATGGGTATAAAAGCCTGAAGGAAGGCGACGAGGTCGAATTCGACATCGTGGAGGGACAGAAAGGACCCCAGGCGGACCAGGTCACTCGTCTGAAAGAGATCGCTTAACCACATTCAGAACCTTCGATGCGCGCGCGCCCTTGAGCAAATGGTCCAGGCTGCGTGCGCATGTCTCACTTCATACTTCACTCCAGGCCGCGATCACGCGGCTTTTCTGTTTTTTGACCTGACGATTCAACCCCTTACTGGCGGTTTGGGTTTTCTATCCGGATAGACAATAATCAGATTCGCGATGGATAACCGCACGTATGCACAGCTGCTGGGAGAGACCGCTGACCTGCTGGAGATCGATGGCGGCGATGCGTTTCGTATCCGCTCGTACCGGCGCGCAGCCGAAGCGGTGGAGTCGTGCACGACGCAACTGAGCGAGATTGCGAACGATCCGAAGAAGCTGCAGGAGATCCCCGGGATCGGCAAGGGGATGGCGGCGAACATTCGCGACATGGAACTGACGGGCTCGCTGCCGCTGCGCGATGATCTGCTGAAGAAATACAAGCCGAGCATGCTGCAGCTGATGAAGCTGCCGGGGATGGGTCCGAAGACGGTGGCATTTTTGTGGGACGCGATCCAGGTGGCCTCGATGGAGGATCTGGAGGCGGCGATCACGGCGGACCGGCTGAACGACCTGCCCCGCTTCGGCAAGAAGCAGATTGAGAAGCTGCGCAAGGGTATTGAGGAATACAAGAAGACCAGCGGGCGATTCCCGATCGACGATGCCGAAGAAGCGGCGGAAAAACTGATTACGTATCTGCGGAGGTTTCCCGGGCTGGAGGTGATTGAGCCGGCGGGGTCGCTGCGGCGCGGACGCGAAACGGTGGGCGATCTGGATATTCTTGTGACCGGGCCGGCGTGCGCGGAAGACAAGGTCGGTGCGGCGGTCGAGTATACGGCGGCGTATCCTGCGGCGGCAGATTTGCTGGCGAAGGGACAGAACAAGGTCAGCTTCAGGCTGCGCAGCGGGCTACAGGTGGATGTGCGGCTGCTGCCGGAAGTTTCGTACGGCGCAGCCCTGCAGTACTTCACCGGATCGAAGATGCACAACGTGACGCTGCGGCAGCGGGCCCTGAAGCGCGGATACACGCTGAGCGAGTATTCGCTCTCGCGCATCGATGACGGGTCGGTGGTAGCGAGCCGGACGGAGCAGGAGATCTATGCGGCGCTGGGGATGGACTGGATTCCGCCGGAGATGCGCGAGAACAACGGCGAGATTGAGGCAGCGGAAGCGCACAAGCTGCCGAGGCTGGTGGAACTGAAGGATATTCGCGGCGATGTGCACATGCACACGACGACGACCGACGGGAAAAATACGATTCAGGAGATGGCGGAATCGGCGATTGCGCGCGGGTACGAGTATATGGCCATCACCGATCACTCGAAGAACCTGTCGATGATCATGGGGCTGAACGATGAAGAGGCTCTTGCGCATGTCCGGAAGATTCGCGAGGCCGAAGCGGAGATGGGCGGAAGGATTCGCATCTTTTCGGGCATCGAGGTGGATATTCTGAGCGACGGCGCGCTTGACCTGGCGGACGAGACGCTGGCGCAGATGGATGTGGTGATTGCGAGCGTGCATACGCTGTTCAATATGTCCGAGCAGGAGATGACGGAGCGCGTACTGCGGGCGATTGAGAATCCTTATGTGCGAATCCTGGGGCATCCCACGGGACGGCTGCTGCTGCGACGGGAGGGATACAAGATCAACCTGCAGCTGGTCTTGAAGCGGGCTGCGGAGCTGGGAGTGGCGGTGGAGCATAATGCGTATCCCGACCGGCTGGATTTGCGCGACCGTGACCTGCGCATGGCGAAGGAAATGGGCTGCAGGATTGTGATCAATACGGATTCGCACCACACGAGTCATCTGGAAAAGATGCGGTATGGAGTGGAACAGCTGCGGCGGGCGTGGCTGGAGAAGGAAGATGTTTTGAATACGCGGCCGGCGGGAGAGTTTCTGGCGGGGTTGAGGGCGAGGCCGTAAAAGGCAGGGATTAGAGATTAGAGATTAGGAATTAGATGAGCGAAGAGAAGATAGCCAGCAAGACATGGTTCCCGGTGACAGTCGCCATTGCAGTCGCGGTTTTGGCCGCGGCTGGCGTCTTTGCATGGCTCTATTCTAGGCCTGCGCTGCAAACCGGGAGGGTGCTCAGCGTGAATGTGAAGCCGATTCACCGCGAGCTTGGCACCGGGCCGGTGAATGGGTCTCGCACAGAGGGGGTTGCAGGGCAGCCGGATATCTATGACGAGATGATTGTGCTGGCCGATGTCGAGATCAAGAACCAGACGGACATTCCGCTGTTCCTGCATGACATGTGGGGCGTGGTGCATCTGCGGGATGAAGACCAGCGCAGCCTGGCGGCTTCAGGCAGAGACTTCGAGAAGGTCTTTATTGCGTATCCAGACCTGAAGCAGTTTGAGAAAGCGCCGCTGCCCCGCGATCTGACGCTCACGCCGGGGCAGCAGGTGGAAGGCATGGTGATCTGCAACTTCCCGATCAGCAAGGAGCAGTGGGCTTCTCGCACCGGAATGGATCTGACCTTCTCCTTCCTGCACCAGAAGTCGCTCGTATTGGAGGTTGCGCCAAACCTGGTGTCGGAGGTCCCGCAAAAGTAGCCAGCTACTGGCCCGAGGTGCTGACGGGGACGGGTGCGTTCTTGGGAGTGGAGACGTAACCCTTCACCTGGTTCTTGTCGACGCTGTTGACGACGAGCTCGTAGAGCAGGTTGTCCTTGCCGGTGTAGAACTGCACAGGCTCGTTGAGGCCGCGGTCCTTCTTCTCGATCTTCTTGTCGTCGGCGTAGACCTCGAGGGTGTAGCGGCTGTGCTTGACGTCGGCCTTCTTGAGTTCAAGGCTCACGGTGGAGACCGGCTTCTTTTGCCCCTTGGTGAGGGTGAACTCGTAGTAGTTGCGGTCGCCCTTATGCTTCAGGATTTCGAGCTCGTCGTGGTTGCGGGCGATGAGCGTGCTGTGGCCGTCGAGGTCACCCTTCATGCTTTGCAATTGCGACTCGGCAGTTTTGAGGTCGGCCTGGGTCTTGGTGAGATCCGTCTTCACGCCGCCGACGTCGGTCTTGACGCCGGAGACATCGTTTGAAACAGAACTGACGTGCTGTTCGGTGGCTGCCTGCTCACTCGCGAGGCGCTTGGCTTCGGCTTCCTGCGCTTCCTGGCGCTTCAACAGCTGCTGAGCCCTGGTTTCGAGCTGCTGCTGGGTGAGTCCGAGGGAGTGTCCCAGGGTTTCGGTGGTGACCTTCAGGCGGGCGTTGGTTTCATCAAGCGCGGAGGCGAGCTTTTCGTTGCGCTGCTGCGCCTGAGAGAGCTGGGCTTCAGCGTTGGTGACGCGTCCGGAGAGGTGATAGCTCCACGCCAGGCCGGCGATGGCTGCTATGACGGCAACGGCCAAAACGCCGAGAAAGAGTCCCGAGTAATTGCGCTGCTCCGGTGGCGGAGCTGGAGGTGGGACAGGTATTTCGCCCATGATCTGCTTCCCTTTCGTTCGTCTGAGCTGATGAGCCAGAGGTTAGAGCATTTTTATAGACGTGTCAGCAGCAAACTGCGACGCATTTCGACCTTCAGGAGATGAAACGGCGGTCTCGGGAAATGGGGACGGCGTGGCGGCACCGAATTAAGCCATAGAAATCAGGCAATAGAATAGACGTGTGAATAGGACCGAGGTGGCAATCGCGGGCGCAGGAATTATCGGGCTCTCGGCTGCGCTGGAGGTGGCGTCGGCGGGGCTGCAGGTGACGGTCTTCGAGCGGGGGCGCGCGATGGGGGAGGCGTCCTCGGCGGCGGCGGGAATGCTGGCGGCGGGGGATCCGGAGAATGCGCCCGGGCTGCGAGGTCTGGCGGAGTTGAGTCGAAGGCTGTATCCGGGATTTCTTGCCGATGTGGAGCGGTTGTCGGGCGAGCGCGTACCGATACGGACGACGCGGGTGATTCAAGGCGGACGGAAAGTGCCGAAGGGCTACTCCGAGCTGAATGCGGCGGAGCTGGAGGGGATTGGTCTGGGTCCGGCTCCGGGATTGGTTGCGGGCGGACTGAAGTTCTTCTCGCTGGACGAGCGGAGCCTTGACCCGCGCGATCTGGCGCGTGCTTTGCCGAAGGCGGTACGGGCGGCTGGCGTCGTTCTGCTGGAAGATGTTGAGGTCACGGCGGTGCATGAACACAGCGCGGGAGCGGAGATTGAAACGGGCGCGGGTCGATGGGCGGCAGAGCGCTTGATTCACGCCAGTGGTGCGTGGGTCGGGAGGCTTACGGGACTGCCCATTGTTCCGCGCAAGGGTCAGATGGTGGTTGTCGAGGATGCGGGTCCGGAGCAACTAAAGGCGGTACTGCGGACGCCGGATGTCTATCTTGTTCCGCGGGGCGATGGACGAATCGTGATTGGAGCGACGGTCGAGGACGCGGGCTTCGATAAGCGGGTGGACGAGGCCGCGGTAGCGCGGCTGCTCGATGAAGGCGCGGAAATATGGCCGGCGGTGCGGCAGGCGCGGATCGTTGAGTCATGGGCTGGATTGCGGCCGGCTACGGCGGACGAGCTGCCGGTGATTGACGCTTGCGGCGCGCGGTGCTGGGTTGCGACCGGGCATTTTCGCAACGGGATTCTGCTGGCGCCAGGAACGGCGAGGGTGCTTCGGGAGATGATTCTGGGTGAGCCGCTCAGCGTGGATGTTGCGGGATTTCGATGCGGCCGGTTTGCCTCCTCGGCCGTCCATTGTTGAGAAGGAGTTGCGCGAGCAGAATGACAATGGTTGTCGCGCTAAGTTATAAACAATCTTTTACCCGCTTTAAGGGTGATGCGCGCAGTTGGTGCGGTGACCTGCGCGGTGGCATCACAAAATGTAGGACCCGACACAGGTTGGCAAGGCGGGGACGCCGGTCGTGGCATGGTTTGGAATCAGAGTGGAGGAAGGGACAGACGTATGGCAACCGCGGTAGCAGCGAAAGGGCTTGAGGGAATTGTTGCAGCCAACTCCGGCATCTGCTGGATCGATGGCGACGCAGGCGTGCTGGCCTACCGCGGGATCGATATCCACGAACTGGCGGAGCACTCGAACTTTGAGGAGACGACTTACCTGCTGTGGCATGGGAAGCTGCCCACGCAGGCAGAGCTGAAGGAGTTTTCGGCGCAGCTTGCGGCGGCCCGGCGTTTGCCTCCCCAGACTCTGGATATGCTGCGCTCTTTCCCGAAGACCGCAACTCCGATGGAGGTGCTGCGCACGGCGGTCTCGGCGCTGAGTTTTTACGACCCCGACGAGAAGGCGGTCGACCATAACTCGAATGTGCGGAAATCGTTTGACCTGACGGCGCAGATTGCCATGCTGGTTGCCGCATTCGACCGGATTCGCAAGGGCAAGGATGTGGTCGAGCCGGATGCGAAACTTTCGCACGCCGGGAATTTTCTGTGGATGCTGACCGGCGAGAAGCCTTCGGAAACGGCGACGAAGGCATTGGATATGGCGCTGATTCTGCATGCCGATCACGAGCTGAACGCGTCGACCTTTGCTGCGCGCGTGATTGCGGCGACGCTGGCGGATGTGCATTCGGCGATTACCGGGGCGATCGGCGCGTTGAAGGGTCCGCTGCACGGCGGCGCGAATGAGGCGGTGATGCGGATGCTCTTCGAGATCGACAAGAAGGGCGCGGACCCGGTCGAGTATGTACGGGGGATGTTGGAGAAGAAGAAGAAGGTTTCAGGATTCGGGCATCGCGTGTATCACACCGAGGATCCGCGGGCGACGCATCTGCGGAAGATGTCGGAGGACCTGGGACGGTCGGCAAATAAGGCGAAGTGGTTCGAGATGTCGCGCGACATTGAGCAGTTTGTAAAGGCGGAGAAGAAGCTCAACGCCAACGTGGATTTCTATTCGGCTTCCACCTACACGACGCTGGGCATCGATCTCGATCTGTTCACGCCGATTTTTGCCGTGAGCAGAATCGCGGGATGGGCGGCACACGTGATCGAACAGCTCGACGACAACCGGCTGATCCGGCCGCGCGCAGAGTATATCGGGCCGGAATATCCGACGAAGTATGTGGCGTTGAACGCGCGATAAATTCTGCGAAGACAAATGCAAAGAAGGCGTCCTCAACGGACGCCTTTCTTGTTTATGGCTTGCGGCTTGCCGGCGGGATGATGCTGTTCATCCGCAGGTAGACGACCATCTGTCCGTAGTGGTCCATCGAGTGGGCGATGCAGAAGGTTGCCAGGCCGGCTTTGGTGGACTTGCGCTGTCCCGTTCCCATCTCCTCGAAGGCGTTGGCGGCCGTAATGGTTGCAATGGCGGCGTGCGCGTAGGTGTAGGAGTCGCGCAGCGATTTCATGATGTCATCTTTGCTCGTCAGCTTCTCGATGTCGGCATCTTTGACGGCGTTGGGCACGCCCCAGCCTTCGAAGAAGCCGTAGTTGGCCTCGGCCAGATGTTTGACCTGCTCGCCGAAGGTGCGGACACCTTTGAAATCGCCCTGGGTGGGAGCAAAGCTGTACTTGTCGGCGGGCATGGCGTCGGCAGCGCCGACGATTTGCTTCTCCATTATGGTCAGGAGGTGGTCGTAGACGTCGGCCGGTTTTGCCTGGGCTGGAGTCTGTGCGTAGGTGAGCGCGGCGGGGGTTATGAGACAACAAAGTATCCCGAGTAACAGCAAGCGGATTCGTTTCACGTGGATCGATCCTCCTCAAAGTAATCGCGGAAACAGCGTAGCAGAAGCCATAGGCAGTTCGCGTCGATTTGGCGTCTATTTGCCGTCGATTTGTGACGAACCGCGAGATGCACGGGGACTATCGCGGAAGTTCTCCACGGGTTTCCTCTGTTGCGTAAAATGAAGACATGCGCCGAATTTACATGGACGCCAATGCCACTACACCTCTGTTGCCGGAGGTGCTGGACGCGATGCGTCCGTGGCTGCTAGAGAAGTTCGGCAACGCCTCGTCGATTCACCAGCATGGGCAGCAGGCGCGCGCCGCGGTAGAGCATGCGCGAGACAGTATCGCCCGGCTGCTGAATTGCCGCGAATCGGAGATTGTCTTTACCAGCGGCGGAACAGAGAGCGACAACATGGCCCTGTTCGGACTGGTAAAGGCGGGCGATCACGTCATCACCACGTCGATCGAGCACCACGCCGTACTGCATGCAGCCGGACGGCTGTGCGGCCGGGGTATTGAGGTGACATTTCTGCCGGTCACACACGAGGGGCGAGTGGATCCGGACGCGGTACGGAAGGCGCTGCGGCCCAATACCGCCCTGATCAGCGTGATGATGGCGAACAACGAGACGGGCGTGATCCAGCCGGTGGAGGAGATTGGCCGCATCGCGCAGGAAGCGGATGTCTGGTTCCACACGGACGCTGTCCAGGCGGCGGGGAAGATCGATATTGACGTGAATGCGATCGGCTGCGACCTTCTCAGCATCTCGGGGCACAAGATGCACGCACCGCAGGGGACGGGCGTTTTGTACGTGCGGAAGGGAACGCATATCGAGCCACTGTTCTTTGGCGGATCGCACGAGCGACAGCGCCGCGCGGGGACGGAGAATGTGGCCGGGATCGTAGGACTTGGCCGGGCGTCGGAGTTGGCCTACGACGCGCTGCGGAACGGAACGATGGACGTTGTGGCGGCACTGCGCGACCGGCTGGAACAGAGTGTCCTGGCAGGAGTTGAGGATTGCGCGGTGAATGCGGGTAGCGTTCCTCGCGTGCCCAATACGACGAATCTTCAATTTGACTATCTTGAAGGCGAAGCGCTGGTGATCGCCCTTGATCTCAAGGGACTGGCGGTTTCCGGCGGGTCGGCATGCATGTCGGGAGCATCGGAGCCTTCGCACGTGCTGACCTCCATGGGACTGGTGACGAATCGCGCCCGCGCGAGCCTGCGCTTCAGCCTGACGAAGCTGAATACCGATGCGGATGTGGATGCCGCGCTGGAGATTGTTCCGGCCGCGGTGAACCGGCTGCGCGAGCTTGCTCCGGTGAACGCGGGGACGCTGGGTTGAGGGGTGAAGTGACTCAGAAAATAGCAATCGAGCCGATGCTCTCGGTGAGAAACGGCGCGAAGGCGGTGGACTTCTACATCACGGCCTTCGGGGCTGAGACGCTTTTCCGTCTTGATGGCGAGGACGGGGGAGTCGTCGCACAGCTATCGGTTGGTGGAGCGATTTTCTGGGTGGCGGATGAATCGCCGGAGTATCTGAACTTCAGCCCGGAGACGCTTGGCGGCGGAACGGTGCGGCTGGTGATGATCGTGGATGATCCGGACGCCGCGTTTGACCGAGCAGTTGCCGCTGGAGCCAGTATTGTCTCACCAGTGGCCGATCAGCCCTACCACTGGCGCGTGGGGCGGGTTGCCGATCCGTTCGGGCATCACTGGGAGATTGGGAAGCCGCTGCGCTGATCTGATTTAGAGAACGCTGAGTGTCGTAGGTCTCTCTGGGCGATAGTTTCGTCAGCGCGCAACTATAATGGTTATTGGCGTGAATTACGGTTACAACAACACGGTTGCTGTTGCGATGTCGGGAGGCGTGGACTCTTCGACGGTGGCGGCGATGCTCAAGGACGAGGGCTACGAACTCGTTGGCCTGACGCTGCAGCTGTGGAACCAGCGGCGGCTGGCGGGGCATGAGGGCATGCCGGAGCAGGTGCAGGGGCGGTGCTGCTCCATCGATGATGTATACGACGCGCGGCGCGTGGCGGAAACGCTGGGGATTCCTTACTACGTGGTGAATGAGCAGGAGCGCTTTGAGCGCGATGTGGTGCGGCCGTTTGTGTCCGAGTATCTGGCCGGGCGGACGCCAATTCCCTGCTCGTTGTGCAACAACCATCTGAAGTTCGATCAGTTGCTGGTGCGGGCGCGGCAGATTGGCGCAGACCGGATTGCCACGGGACACTACGCGCGGAATGATTACGATCCGCTGCGGAACCGGTGGATACTGAAGCGGCCTGCGGATCTGACGAAGGATCAGACATACTTCCTCTTCGGACTAACTCAGGAGCAGCTTTCGCGGACGCTCTTCCCGCTGGGCGGCTATCGCAAGCCCGAGGTGCGCGAGATTGCCGCAGCGCACAAGCTGACGCTGGCGGCGAAGCCGGATTCGCAGGAGATCTGCTTCATTCCGGGCGGCGACTACAAGGCGTTTATCGACGCTTATCTCGATGAGCAGGGCGAAGAGATTCCGGACACCGCGGGTGAGCTGGTGAGCACATCTGGCGAGGTAATCGGTCGCCATGGAGGGATTCACAACTTCACCATCGGCCAGCGCAAGGGGCTGGGCGTGTCGTCGGCGAATCCGCTGTATGTGCTGCAGATCGACAGTTCGAGCCACCGAGTAACGGTAGGCGGCGGCGACGAGGCCACGGCGAAGACGGTGCGGGCGCGGGAGCTGAACTGGATTTCGATCCCTGAGCTCAAGGGTGAAATGCGGGTGCGGGTGAAGATCCGGCACAGGCATGAGCCGGCCTGGGCGACGCTGCGCAGGAGTGGAGCGGACGAGGCAGAAGCGATGTTCGACGAACCGCAGCGCGCGGTAACACCCGGTCAGGCCGCGGTCTTCTTTGACGGAGATGAAGTGGTCGGCGGGGGTTGGATCGTCTAGGCGGTTATTCGCCGTATTCGTCTTCCGGCGGGCGCCGCGAGTGATTCGTGCCCCGCAGGACATCGAATCCAGCCTTAAGTCCCGCAACGAGCGCCGACACCTGGCGGACCGGCACTGAAAACGCATGCTGCACGGCCTGTGTGGCGTGGCTTGCCGAGTCGATGCTGGCGGTAACGATTTCATCGACGCGGTTGGCCTGAGCTGTGGTTTTTTCGAGCAGGTCGTCGAGGGTCGCGGTGACGTGGTCAGCCTGACGGCGAAGCGTGTGGCTGGCTTCAACGATGTTCGTGGTAGCGACCTTCAGTTTAGGCGATATGTCTTCCACGAGATTGCGCGCGGCGGCTACGGTGGGCACGATGTGCGGCTGCAGTTCGTCGGTGATGGAGTGCAACCTGTGGGTAAGACGCCGGACGGCAAGATACATAGCAAACAGAACAGCGGCCTGCATCAGCACGCCGAGCGAAGTAATTGCCGTGAAGATGATGTAGTAAATCGGTGGTAGTTGCGATGCCATGGCAGCTCCGCGATGGCGACCGGGCCATCGTCACCAACGTTCTTAGGATGCGTGCGCCGACTTAAATCGGCGCCTGCTCATTTTCGCTGGTGTCTGCTGTGTGCCGGTAGGCTTCTTTGCCGGCGTCAACAGCTGCAGAGACCTTTTCAGTCTGATCGCTGACGAACTGCCGCCCCTGAGCGACAAAGTCGTCCCACTGGGCGCGGCTGCGGTCGATGTATTCCTTGCCGCGGTCGACGTACTCGCTGACCTGCGCCTTGCTTCGATCGACGATCTGATTGATCTGGTCGGCAGCTTCGCGCGAGCGCTGGCGCAGATACTCCGACCCTTCACGGGCACTGGCGGCGAGATCTTCACGAGTCTCCTTGCCGGCCTTGGGGGCGTAGAGAACGCCGATCAGCGCGCCGATGCCGAGACCGGCGAGGAACCAACTGAATCCGCTGGATGATTGAGTTTCTTCTGCCATTGTTGTTCTCCTTAGATTGCCGG
>CAVRNK010000059.1:0-43381 GCA_963721995.1 uncultured Acidobacteriaceae bacterium
CCCTCAAGGCCCGCTTCAGCGGGCCTTTCAGTGTCTGCTTTCTTCCAAAGCTCGCCACCCATAACCACTGGCCGATGAATCGGTTACAGCATGCGTCAATAGAATGAAACGGTTACAGTCCAAAGCCTCATCGTTGCTTCATAACTATAATCGAATGAATCGATTACAGACCCAATCAATTGAATGAATGAGTTAACGCCACAATTGCTAACCGGCTGTAGAAAGAATCAGTTACAAGCTATAGGAAAACAGGGGGAAGGGGTCCCCGTACCCGTGAGCAGCCAGGGCTATCGCACTGCCTGGCGCGCGAGCGCCCGCCGCAGCACCACCTCAAGCGCGGACTTAGTTTCGGCATAGTCGGCTTCCGAAAGCTTCCCTTCCAGCCGTTCGGTTTCGAGCGCGAACAGCTCGTCCTTAAGCGCAGCCAGCAGTGAACTTGGACTTTGGTTGGATTTGGCGGACAACTGCGGAGTCGGAATCAGCGGCGAGGGAGCCAGACCCGCAGTCGCCACCGCCGGAGCCGGCTTTCCGCGGAGGAAAAATCCGGCGGCGATAACCAGAACGAGAGCCAGCCCGCTCAGGATCCACCACTTATACTTCTGCAGCGGATCGGGCGTATCGATCGGAGTGCCCAGCCCGCCGCCCGGACGGTTGTCGGCTGCGGCGGCAGACTGATCGGGGGCGCCGGGCATACCCGCCGGAGTCCCGGCATTTGGCGCACTTGCGCCCGTCTGTTCCGAATCTCGCGGCATTGATCCGGTGCCGGATACGGTAAAGGCGAGCGCCTGCGACGGCTGCACATTGCGCGCCAGAAAAGTCTGGGCGTTCGCATCTACGTCAGCTGGTTGGAACGGAGCGCCGCCGGAGAACTGCATGCCTTTGGGGAGCATGATCGCGACGTTCTCAGTGGGCAGAGCAAGGCGTGGCGTGAACTTGTAACTGCCGCTGTACGGGAGCGTATAGCTCAGCTGGAAGCGGGTCTCCCCGGGTCGCACGGGAAACACGAAAGCATAGTGGCCGGGATCCCCCAGCGGCACGGGAGACGAAGAGACCGGCATGCCGGCGGGCCCCATCGCCGCCGACGCCTCAATCTTGGCATCGGGAGGGAGATAGATTTCATATGCGCGGTTGCTGAACTGCGTCCGCGGCGGATTCGAGTCGTTTTTAACAAAGTAATTTTGAACAACGTGCAGGCCCTGCGGCGTAGTTTCAATACGCATCACGTCGGCTTCGGCCGAAACACCCGCGACCTTGGGCTCCACATCATAAACGGTAACGTTGACCGTCTTGGTCCCTGGCTGAACGGGTTCAAAGTATGCCGCCTTCTGGTGATCGACGCGCACCAGATGCATCCCGTTATCGGGAAGATCGAGAGTGAAGTGCCCCTGAGAATCGGTCTTCGTACGCCCCGCTTCCTGCATGCCTTGGCCGAACGCAATGAGCACGACGTCATCTCCCGCGGCAGGCTTGTTCGTCGTCTTATTGGTGACGACGCCGGTGATCGACGCAGCCTGAGCGATGGCAGTAATAGCAAGACCGAGAGCGGTCAACATGCTGGCTCGGCAAAGGCGCGAGCGTAGGAGTGGTTTCATGATCTTCCTCAGATTATAGGAGCACAGCTCAGCGCGGCTCGGCTTCGAGCACGTCGATTTCGGCGAGCACCTCGGCCGTTTCGTTCTCGAGGTCAGCCTGCTGCATGGCATAGTCCTCTTGCACGTACTTCCCGGCGCGGTACTCGAAGTTGAGATCGCGCAGGTTGTCGTAGAGGACATCTTTCCGCTCGCGGAGGTATTCAAGCCGTGTCTTCTGGTGCTGTTCCTCTACATGACGCTCGGGATAGAAGACATAAAAGAGGACCCCTAGCAGAAGCACCCCACAGGCGACAACGATCATAGTTCTGTCTCCCTGCGGATGCGTTCACGCATGGCCGGGAAATGCGGCGCGGGCGGCGCGGCGGGAATAGCCGCGGCACGAAGACGCCACCGGCGCACGAGAACCGCAGTGGCGACGATGCCGAGGATCAGCACGGCGGGGGGTACGACCCAGGCAATAACGTTGAATTTGGTAAGCATCGGGGCAGCGAGGACAGTGGGGCCGTATTTCTCCTGGAAGGCCGTCAAGATAGCGTCGTCGTTCGATCCACCGGCGATGCTGGCGCGCAGTTCGCCGAGCATGCGATCGGAATCGGGACATCCAAGGTGGTTGCACTCGATGAGGATCTGATTGCAACCGCAGACGCACATCATCTTGTGGCCGAGATCGTTGTAGCGGACAGCGGTGCTTGCCGAGCCCATAGTGAGAACGGCGATAACAGCCACAGCAAGCAACCGACCGAGTAGCGGAAGCTTCAGCATCAGTCCCCACCCCGGGCGATCACCGCTTCGGCAGACGGTGCGAGCGCGGCGGCGCGATTACGGCTGGCCGCCAACGCGGCTGTCATGTTCGGGACAAGGGCAACACCGGTACCCAGGACAACGATGCCGACACCGATCCAGATCCACGCGACCAGTGGATTGAGAAAAACTTTGATGATGGGTTGGCCGGTGTCGGGATTTTTCCCTGCGTAAATTACGTAAACATCCCACGCCAGTGTCGAGTGATTCGCCACAATCGTTGAGGGTTGCTGGCTCGCAGTGTAGAAGCGCTTTTCGGGCGCAAGCTGGGTGACCTTCTTGCCTCCGCGATAGACATCGAGGAGAGCGTATTCCGTGTCGTAGTTGGCGTTCGAGTCCTGCGAGTAGCTCTGGCATTCGATGCGGTAAGGGCCAATATTGAGACTCTGCTTGAATCCGAGTTCTTCTTCCTTGCTCTGGTTGAAAGCTGAACCGGCGATACCGATAAAGATGACGACAACGCCAAAGTGGACGATGTATCCGCCGTAGCGGCGCGTGTTGCGACGAGTGAGCTGGACCATCGAGGCTAGGAGGTTTTGCCCCGTATGCCGTGCGATGACTCCGGCGCCGCGGAGGAACTCCGCACTGATCGCTGTAACGACGACTGCGGCCAAAGTGAACGCGATGAAGGAATAAAAGGAGCCCTGATCGCTGGTGGTAAATATCTCCCAGGGGCGAACGCCGCACGCGATCACGACGATTGCGGTTATGATGCCGGCGATCGTCGGTAGGACGAAATTCTTGCGAATGCTCTTGAAGGACGAGCTGCGCCAGGCCAGCAATGGGCCGATAGCAGTCAGAAAGAGTAGAAATAATCCGATCGGAACGGCTACGCGGTTGTAGAACGGTGCACCAACCGTGACTTTATTTCCCTGTACGTATTCAGACAGAATCGGAAAGAGTGTTCCCCAAAGCACCGTGAAACAGGCCGCGAGCAGGACCAGGTTGTTGAAGAGAAAGCTGGATTCACGGGAAACAAGTGACTCAATCTTGTTCTCAGCCTTGAGGTGGTCACGTTGCAGGATAAACGTGAAGAGGCATACCGAGAGAACGATGACAAGGAAGGTCCAGAACCATGTGCCGATCGACGACTGCGCGAAGGCGTGAACGGAGCTTACAAGGCCGGAGCGAGTGAGTAGCGTCCCGAAAATAGCGAGCAAGAATGTGGAGAATATCAGCCAGACGTTCCAGCTTTTCATCATGCCACGCTTCTCCTGCATCATGACGGAGTGCAGGAATGCAGTCCCGGTGAGCCAGGGCATCAACGAGGCGTTTTCCACGGGATCCCATCCCCAGTAGCCGCCCCAGCCGAGAACCGAGTAGGCCCAGTGAGCGCCAAGGAAGATGCCGCAGGTGAGAAAGAGCCATGTGACCATGGTCCAGCGCCTGGTGATATGAATCCACTTCTCGCCGGGGTAGCGCATCATTAGTGCGCCCAATGCGAAGGCGAATGGCACCGCAAATCCGACGTATCCGAGGTACAGCATCGGGGGATGGATAACCATCTCGGGATATTGCAACAGCGGATTGAGGCCAAAACCATCAGGTGGCACGGTCCCGCCCACCAGGGAAAAGGGGGTAGCAGCAAAGTTGAGCAGAAGAAGAAAGAAGACCTGAATGCCGGCGAGGATGGTTGAAGCATACGCTGTGAGTTTTACGTCGACCTTATGGCGCAGCCGCAGCACGAATCCATAAATCGAGAGGAGCCACGCCCAGAGCAAGAGCGAGCCCTCCTGCCCTGACCAAAGCGCGGCGAACTTATACGGTCCGGGAAGAGCACGATTGCTGTGATGAAGGATGTACGCAACAGAGAAGTCGTTATTGAATGCGGCCCACACCAGCGCAAAGGCCGCTGCAGTCGTAGCGACAAAACTGCCGATACCTGCGCGGCGAGCAGTTCCCGCCAATCGCTCCGGCGAAATGAGTCCGCGATTCCCGGCGGCAAGCTGCCTAAGGGCAACAGCGCCAGCAACCAGCGTGTATCCACTGAGGGCCAGGGCAAACAGAAGAGCGAAACTGCCAAAGGTCGGCATGGCGGGCTCCTCTATTGTCGCAGACCGCGATCGGTGGCGCCAATTAGCAGTATGGCCAGCCGGGGGTGACGCACCAACAAAACCAGTGGAGCCCTAAATGGGATCAGGCAGTACGGCTCATACGTGCATCGAGCAGGAAATCGACGAGCGAGAGCAATTGGTCCGGGGGTATGGGCTTTGTGCGGAATAGGACATTCAAATCCGCATACTCTGCTTCAGCATCGGGCATGCCACTGACGACCAACACCGGGATCGCGGGCATGCGCCGGCGGAGAATCTGAACAAATTGAGGGCCGTTCAGATCCGGCATCCAATGATCAGTGATGACAAGGCCAAGTGAGGCGAAAAGTTCAGGGTCATCGAGAAGTTCCAAGGCGCGGCGCG
Source organism: uncultured Acidobacteriaceae bacterium (assembly GCA_963721995.1). Taxonomy (GTDB): domain Bacteria; phylum Acidobacteriota; class Terriglobia; order Terriglobales; family Acidobacteriaceae; genus Silvibacterium. The sequence continues at coordinate 4,811 of CAVRNK010000059.1, forward strand.
CGCCTTCCGCGACCACAACCGCCCTTCCGTGGAGAGAAAGCACTGCCTGACGTGTCGCAGCCTGAATGGGATTATCGTCGACTAGAAGAATTTCAGCGTTCATCTGGTTGATTAGTTCAACGACCGGATTAATTTGGACAGTCGATCCCCTAAGCTGGGACGCTCGCCTGGAGAAAACGGTTGCCCGATTCGAGTATTTATCGGTCGGTCAACAATATAAATGCAATGGGAGGATAGTCAAAGGTACACGTCCCGCAGTGAGCATGACGGCTCCTCTACAGATTCTTAATGGCTCCATACGGAGTACCCCCTCCCCTCTCGATATGAGATTCTTTCATTCTATTGGGTTTAAGGGACAGGTAGCTGGCATCTATTGCGGAATCAATGGGTTACGGACAATAACTACAAAATAAAGGACTTAACTCCTTCCTTATCGATGGAAATTCCCTATTTGGAACTGAAAGTGAAACGGCCCGGCTCACTCGCAGCCGGGCCGTTTGTCCTTATTTCTATTATAGCTGGCGGCCAGGAAATGGTCCGCCAACTGAGTTGACCGACTAGACTGGCTAGAAAACGAAGCTCGCCTTCAGCTGAATCAAGCGGGGTGAAGCGTCTCCACCAAGGAACGCACCGAGAATCGACGTCGGGGTGCTGGCCGTGGAATAGATAAGGCCGTTGGAAGGCCCGTAGGTCGAATCAGCCAAGGGGATCTGGAAGTTCGGGTGGTTGAACGTATTGAAGAATTGCGCCGCAGCTTTGAACTGAGCACCTTCCCAATGTGGCACCTTGAAACCCTTCGAGATGTCCAGGTCGAAGTCCGAATAGTTTGGACCATAGAGCTGATTGCGTCTCTGCTGCCCGAAATCGGTGGACTCCGTAAAGTGGGACGCGAAGTCACACGGAGTGAGAATATGTGAAGCGCCACCGCAGTGATGGCTGAAGTTGTTGTCGATCTGCTTGGCAAGCGCCGCGGTGCCGTAGACAATGTCGCCCGTATCGTCTGTAACTGAGAAAGGATAGCCGGTGTTATGGAAGATGGTACCGGCAATCTGCCAATTATCCGTCAGGACGTGAGGGCCGCCCCAATACGGTACGGTAATCACATAACTTGCGCTAATGTAATGGCGCGTATCGTAATCGGCATTCCCGTAATTATCGGCCAGGTTATTCGGGTTGATCTGTCCATTTCCGTTGACACCGAAGGGATTGAACCCGCCATTTGAAGCCTCGTCGAGGGCATGCCCATAGGCCCAGTTAAACTGCAGCGAAACCCACTTGGCGCGATCCACAATGCTGAAGACCATGCCGTTGTAGTTGGAGCTCGCACCGCTGTAATAGTTGGTGACCGAGTTAAAGGATCCGTTCGGTCTGCTGGTGGGCAGGCTGGCATTTGTTCCAGCAGCGTCATAGGCGTTCGGCAATTGTGAGACGGGCTCATGATAGCCATGGTTGCCGACGTACGTGACCGAGGCAACCACGTTCTTCGCCAGTTCCCGCTCCACGGCGAGGCTAAACTCCTCATAGCTGGGCAAAAAGACTTTATGCTGAACCCCGACAATCGTGGGGCGGCTGAAAATTCCTCCTGTGCTCGCGTGGATGCTGTTGTAGCTGCCGCCAAGAGGAAACTGCTGCTGAAATGCCTGATTCGAAACCACCGAGATGGCGTGGCCGCTCGTGGGTAGTGTTGTATCAATCGGAATGTTGTTGCCGTAGGCCGCACCAAGGACGGTAAACCGGTCGACACTCGGCGGATTTGCAATCAGATCTCCCATGATCTGTGCCGGAAAGTAGTCTGCAAACATGCCGAAGCCTCCACGGACGGTGGTCTTGGGGTCCGGGACCCAGGCAAAGCCGAAACGCGGCTCCCACGCAAGGCTCTGTTCCTCGAAGAAGCCTCGATGGAGGCCGGAAGCGAGCAGCGTGTTGTATGGCGTGTCAGGAGAGGTAGGAAGAGTATTAAAGTTGCTTGAGAAGTTTGATACGCAATTGGTCTGGCAGACAGGATTGGAGTTATGCTCCATGCGCAAGCCGCCGGTCAGGGTGAGCTTGGGCGTGATCTTCCACTGATCCTGCCCGTACCAGCCCATCACGTAGAGCGCGACAGGTTGACTCAGGTGCTGCGGGAAGCGCTCCGCCCACTCGTCCGAGTAACCGGCAGCAAAATCTCCCTGATCGAGGACAAAGTTCTCACCACCGGCGAAGTTAATGTTGTGCTCGCTCGGGGTGTAGTCGGTAATGTCATCCCGGCGCATGGTCCAGCCGAATTTGAAGGTGTGCTGGCCTCTGGTCCAGCTGAGGTCGTCAGCAAACTGGTAACCGGTCACGTTCCTGCCTTGCGGAAAGGCATAGTCGGCGTTGCCGATCCAGTCACCTGAGGCACCTGTCAAATCCCAATCGCCCCCTGAGGCGAAGCCCTCTGGGATCAGGACGAACGGGATGGTGGTTGCCAGGGTAGTAGCGTTGGTGTTGGTAAAGATCGCACGATAGTAGCTGGCAGCAAACAGAAATTGATTGGTGAGCGTCGGCGAAAAGGTATGAGTTTCGTTCAATTGCCCTTCATAGGAGGGCTGCGGGCTCTCGGCGTCGAAGATCGGGTTGACGAAACTGGTTGCCGTCGGTTGAGTTCCGTGGTCTACCTTGAAGTGAACGAAGAGATGATCGTTGGTTCCCAAGTTAAAATCGGTGCGCCCAAGGACCAGCCACTCACGGCCAAAGTTTGTAGCCTGTCCGTTATAGATCCAGGAATCCGGATCGTTGGGGTCCTGTACACCCGAAGCATAGTTCCTGGCGTTGTTGTAGTAGTTGAACATCGCCTGATACAGCGGAGCCTCAGACGAGAGGCCATTCGCCGCCAGGTTTCCGTACGGCGCATACACGTTTGTTGTGGGAATGGGGTTGAGAATTGTCTGCTGGTAAGCCGGGCTGGGAGCGTACACGGTTCCGCGTACCGGAATGATAACGTGTAGGCCCTCGTAGTCGACGAAGAAGAACGACTTATCCTTCTTGATCGGTCCGCCCACAGCAGCTGCCCATTGATTGGCATTAACAAAGCCGCGCGGTGATCCGGCCAGGTTATTGAAATAGCTGTTCGCGTTCATGGCGCGGCCATTCCACCAGTAGACGGCGTTGCCGTGGAAGCGATTTCCGCCGGCGCGGGAAATCTCGTTGACCTGCGCGCCGCCCAGACCTCCGAAAGCCGCGTCGTAGGCATTTGTGGTCACCGTGACGTTGTCCACGTCATTGTTTCCGAGCAACAGATTGGTGGCGCCAGAATTGTTCAGATTGAGGTATGGATCGCCTTCATAACCGCCGTTAACGGTGAAGGTATTCGAGGTTGCCGGCAGACCGAATACGGAGAAGTTACCGTAACCGCCCTGTGTGTTCATCACAGCACCCGGAGCCGTCTGGGCGACAAATGTCAGATCGTTGCCAGGATTCGGCATGTTCTGAATCTGTGACAGTGTGAACGATGTCGAAATCTGCGCATCGTCGGTGTGCAGGACCGGCACTTCGGATCCGGTCACCTCCACTGTCGTGGTGCCGGAACCAACGGTGAGCCTGGCGTTGACCGGCGAGACTGTCCCGGCCGCAACGGCGATGCTCTGGTCAGTGGTCTGGAAACCCGTTGCGGTTATCGACACCTTATATGTGCCCGGAGACAGCAACGAGACACGGAATTCCCCCGTGTTTCCGGAAGTCGCAGTTTTCACTTCACCATTCGTCGAGTTCGTCACGGTGACTTTGGCATTTGGAACAGCCGCACCGGATGGATCAGTCACGGTGCCAGCGATGTCGCCAGAGATATTCGACTGCGCTTTGAGGCTTCCCGGCAACATGAAGACCGCAGGAACGTCACGATTAAGGCAAAAATAAATTTTTTACTGGGGCATATCGCAGTAGCGATGCGGGCAAAGATTTCTCATGCCGCGGGGGGATGCAATTTAATCACCTTTATTTGAGTAGCCTAGGGGCAAAGCCACAAATTTCCGTGACAAACGGTAACTTATTGTGACCAATGGCGTTATGTTTGGCATGAATCGTGCGTTATGGAGATGAGCCCGATGATGGCAATGCTCTGATCCACTATTTGGGAGCTTGAATACAAAAAACCATCTAATCCGGTCGAGATCGGACAAATTTCCCGAGCCAAGAAAAAGCAAGCGGCCCAAATGGGCCGCTTGCTTTGCGATGCGGGGTTTGTCGCCTAAAAGCTGAATTTTCCAGTCACCTGGATCAGACGGGGCGAAGCATCGCCTCCGAGGAACGAGCCCAGGATGGAGGTTGGCGTGTTGACGGTGCTCGAAATAGTTCCATAGGGCTGGCCTGCAGGGCCGGAGTCGATATTGCTGTTCGCATTACCGAAGTTCGGGTGGTTGAAGAGGTTAAAGAACTGAAATCCGACCTTCAGATGGGCCGATTCCCAGCGAGGAATCGCGAAGCTCTTTGTGATGGCGAGATCCGTATCCGTGTAGCTTGAACCGTACACCGCGTTACGGCGACCCTGGCCGACCGCCGTGGGCTCAGCGAACGAAGAGACGAAGGAGCAGGGTATGGCACCTGCGGGATTAAACGTTCCCGCGGGTCCGTAGATACTGTGGTTCGCTCCACCGCAGTGGTTGTTCTTGATGGGCGCGACCTGCTGGGCATAGAGCAAAGCACCATATAACGGGATGCCCGATGCTAACAGAGTCTGCCGTAACCGAGAAAGGAAAGCCCGTATTGTGGAAGGCGGTACCGGAGAACTCCCAGCCGTCGGTGAGAACCTTGGGGCCTCCCCAGTAGGGGAGCGGGACTACATAGCTGGCGCTGAAGTAGCTGCGGGTGTCGTAATCAGAGTTGCCATAGTTCTGGCTGAAGTTGGTCGGATTGGTCGGATACTCGTAGATACTACTGCCGGTGTTACCGTTGAACGGATTGAATCCGCCATTGGAAATCTCATCCAGCGCATGACTATATACATAGTTGAATTGGAGGGTGAGCCAACGTGCACGATTGACCACCGAGGTGACCAAGCCGTTGTAGTTGGAGGTGCCTGCGCTGTAGATCTGGTTAACCTGAGCAAAATTCTGGTTCGGTTGCGACGACTGGGAGACCGCCAAACCCAGAGGCGTTCGCGTTGAAAGCCTGAATCGGCTGGTGATAGGTGTGGTTGCCCACGTAGCCAATCGACAGGGCGGCTGTTTTCGTCAATTGCTGCTCGACAGTCAGACTCCACTCCTCATAGGTGGGGTAGTTGATATGGTGAACGGCATTCGTGACGTTGGGAGGGCTGAATCCTGGAACCGCAGAGAGACTGTTGAGCGTGGCTCCATTGAGGAAACCGGCTGAAAATGCCGCGTTAGAATTGGCCGCTACTGTGCGGGCGCTTCCGGCAGCAGTGGGAATCAGTTGGTAGCCCGCGGCAGGCGCATTGCCGTTTCCAGGATTTTGGCTCTAGAATCGTAAATGGAACGTTGGTGGGAGCGTTGTTCAGGAAGTCGTCGGCGATTTGTCCGGGGAAGGCATCGGCGAACATTCCGAAGCCGCCCCGAACCGTCGTCTTCCCGTCAGCTCCGAATGGTGAGTAGGCAAAGCCGACACGCGGTTCATAGCCAAGCACCTGAAGGCTATTGAAGGCTTGGTGCTGGCCGTATTTGATCAGATTTTGATACGGCGTGTCGCCAGATGTGCTGACGTTGGAAAAGTCGCCGGACAGGCGGGCGAAGCAGTTCGTGACGCAAATGGGATTGGAGTCATGCTCGAACCGGATGCCATAGGTAAGAGTGAGGTTAGGCTTCAACTTCCACTGATCCTGGATGTACCAGCCCATAGTATAGAGGGCTACCGGCTGGGTGGCTCTTTGAGGGAACTGCTGAAACCATTGAACATCGGCTCTGACCCGTCTGGAATCGAACATATTGAGGGCTTCGGCTTCAGGCGAGGCGGTGTATTCGGAAGGGCTGTAATCGGTGACGTCGTTGCGGCGCATGGTCCAACCGAACTGGATATTGTGCTTGCCGTGATTCCAATTCACATCGTCGGTGAACTGGTAGCCAGTAACATTGCGTCCCTGCGGCCAGATAATGTCCAAACCACCAGGCCATGCGCCAGTGCCATTGTTGCCCAGATCTCCATCCGCGAAGATCAGTGAGAAGGGCACCAGGTTGGTGGCGGCGGCCAAACTTGTGTTGGTGAAGATGGCGCGATAGTAAATTGCGGAAAAGAGGAACTGGTTGGTGAGCGTGGGGCTGAAGGTGTGAGTCTCGTTTAACTGCCCCGAATATTGCGGTTGCGGGCTATCGGCATTGAAGACGGGATTGAGAAGGCTGGTGTAAGTGGCCTGCAGTCCCTTATCAACTTCGAAGTGGACAAATAGGTGGTCCTTGTCGCTGAACGACTGGTCGACACGCCCGGTCATCAACCATTCGTGGGTGAAATTGCCCGCATGGCCGCGGAACAGTACCGTGCCGTATCCGCCAGAAGCGGAGTCGGGTGTGGACACCGTTGCGTTGGCGCGGCCCGGGGCATTGTCGTACAGGTTGAAGATATTCTGTATATCCGGCAACCTCGTCTGAATGTCCATTCGCGACCAGATTTGCGAGCGTCTGGGCCTCGTAGCTGGCGTCGGGCGCATACACATTGGCGCTGGTAGGAAGGACAAGGCGCAAGCCTTCATAGTTGAAGAAGAAGAAGGTCTTATCCTTACGAATTGGTCCACCGATGGCAGCTGCCCACTGGTTGACATTGTCGAAATTCTTCGGGGTGCCCGTCTGGTTAAGGAAGAAGTCATTGGCATTCAGGGAACTACCGTTCCACCAGTAAGCGGCGTTGCCGTGGAACTTGTTCGATCCCGAGCGGGAAATCTCGTTGATCTGCGCGCCGCCCAGCCCGCCAAAAGAGGCGTTGTAGGCGTTGGAGACGACGGTTACATCCGACACGTCATTGTTGCCGAGCAGCAGGTTGCTCGCGCCGGAATTATTGACGTTCAGGAAGGGGTCGTTCAAATAACCGCCGTTGATCGTGAAGGTGTTCGAAGTGGCGGGCAGGCCGAAGGACGAGAAGTTGCCGTAGCCGCTTCCGGTATTCATGACAGAGCCAGGAGCTGTCTGGGCAACAAACGTCAAGTCGTTGCCGGGATTGGGCAGGCTCTGCACCTGCTGCTGGCTGAAAGTGGTGCTGAGATCAGCGGCTTCGGTGTGCAGCAGGGGCGCAGTGGCCGTAACTTCAACTGTTTGCGATGCTGAGCCGACGGTGAGCTTAACGTCCGCAGTGGCGGTGGTGCTCGCACTGACGGCGACTGGCACGGATGCCTGCTCAAAACCAGGAGCCGTTACAACAATGGTGTAGTCGCCTGGCTTCAGGAGCGGTACGCGATACGATCCACTCGAGTTTGTAGTCGCCGCGTGAGCCTCGCCGGTGGCCTTGCTGGTGACCGTAACGGTAGCATTGGGCACTATCGCGCCGGACTGATCCGTAACAACGCCGACGACGTCTCCGGAAATGAGCGACTGGGCTTTAAGGAGCCCCGGGAACCCGGCGCCAATCAGGAGCACCAGAATCAAAGCAAATGTTGTTTTTACTGAACCAATCGCGGGGCGATGCATATCAAAATTCCTCTGCTTGCGAGTAGGCAATTTATCAGCCTTATCGGGGAAACTTTGGGGAGCAGGTTTATTAGTGTGACTAACAGCCGGTGATCAGTGACGAATTCGGAGTGACGGGTTAACAACTGTGACCAACGACCAACGGGCTGTGATAAGTGGCATGGCATCTCAACGGATCCCAAGGTGAAACTGGCGGCGCAAAGGGATTTCACTCCGGCAATCAGAATCGCAAATACGAAAAAACATAGACTCTTGGGACGAGTGGTCCGAGCTAGTGGCCGGAAGAGCGACTTTCAGGGATGGATCAGCTTTCGCGCTTTGTCCCCGACGCGATGCGTTTTGTACCCAGCCCTTCCGTGAAACAATATGAGTAGAGCTCATCGAGAGGATAGGGCTTAAGCATGAACACATTCAAAACTGCTCTTCTGCTGACCAGCCTGACTTTATTGCTGGTAGTAGCAGGCGATTATTTTGGCGGACGGAACGGGATGATTTTGGCGTTTCTGTTCGCGGCGGCAATGAATTTTTTTAGCTATTTCTATTCCGACAAGATCGCGCTCAGGATGTATAGCGCGCAACCGGTGACACGCGAACAGTTGCCGCGGGTTTATCAGGTTGTGGAGAGAATGACGCAGCGCATCGGAATTCCGATGCCGAGGATTTATGTCATCCCTACGGATTCTCCAAACGCATTTGCGACCGGTCGCAATCCCCAACATGCGTCCGTTGCGGTAACCCACGGCATCCTGAACCTGCTTAATGACGATGAACTCGAGGGTGTTCTTGCGCATGAACTCGGACACGTGAAAAATCGCGACATCCTGACCAGCTCGATTGCGGCCACCCTGGCGGGCGCGATCACAATATTGGCGCGCATGGGCTACTGGGCTGCTTTGTTTGGCGGCTATGGGGCTGGAGGCCGGGATCGCGAACGGGGAGGTGGAGGACTTGGGGCGTTGTTCATGCTGATCCTTGCTCCGATTGCTGCAGCTCTTATTCAACTTGCGGTGTCGCGCTCGCGCGAATACGAAGCGGACGCGACAGGAGCGCACATTACGGGGAATCCCTACGCGCTGGCGAGCGCGCTTGAAAAACTGGATGCATATTCGAAGAGGCTGCCGCTGGAGGCTTCGTCCACGAATGCCCATCTGTTCATTGTGGCCCCTATGATCAGTGCCCGCGACTTGGCGGGACTATTCTCCACCCATCCACCCATTCCAAAGCGAGTTGAACGACTGATTGGACGGTCAAGTGTGTACGGTAACCAGAGCAAATAGATGAAAACGTTCCTACGCGCGGTCCTCTGGTTGCTGATCGTGGTCTGGCTGGGAGGGCTGATGTTTTTTCCAGTTGTAGCCGCGGCGGCGTTTGGTTCGGTGGCCGATACCCATGTGGCTGGGAGCGTTGTTCGCAAATCCCTGCTGGCCCTGCATTACGAAGGACTCGTTGCAGGTTCGCTGATTGTGGTTCTGCTGTTCGTCGCGCAGACGCTGGGTGCATTGAAACGCCGAGTCGTAGGACCGGTCGTTGTGACGCTAATCATGCTTGGTCTCACTGCCTTCTCTCAGTTTTGGATCATTCCGAAGATGGAGGGTTATCGGATTGCCACGGGTGGTTCGATTGATGCGGTGGGTCGCGATAATCCAAACCGTCTGGCTTTCAACAAACTGCACGTGGCGTCCGAGCGCGTCGAGGAAAGCGTGCTTCTGGGTGGCATCGTGCTCGTGATTCTGCTGGCCGCGAATTACGGTGAACGCCTGCCAAGGGGGAACGGATGATCCGCTCAGAAAATGCCGACATCGCTGTTATGATCAACGATTGGCGTTGATGTCTTTTTCGGACTGCATGCGCCCGAAGCCCTCTATTCAGGACAACCAATGAAGACTGGAATTATCGGCCTGCCGCAGGTGGGCAAGACCTCCTTGTTTAAGATACTTACCAAGGCAAAATTGGACGAGCGCGGTTACTCCAATCCTCGCGAAGCACATCTGGGCGTGGCGCGGGTTCCTGACGAGCGGCTCGACCAGCTGGCTGCGCTCTACCAACCGAAGAAGACCGTATATGCCACCGTCGAGTATGCCGACGTGGCAGCAATCGGACAGGAGGCTTTGAAAGAGACTGCGTTTCTCGCAGCATTGCGCAACGTCGACGCACTGATTCACGTTTTGCGCGCCTTCGAAGATGATGCGATTCCCCATGTGGGACCGATCGATCCGCTTCGGGATATCAAGAACGTCGAGTTTGATTTGATGGTGTCGGACCTGACGCAGATTGAAAAGCGGCTCGAGCGTCTTGAGAAAGATCTGAAAAAGATGCGGTCTGCGGATCTTGAGAAGGAAGATGCGCTGCTTAGGCGCTCGAAAGAGGCGCTCGAAGCAGAAAAGCCGCTGCGTGAACTGGATATGTCGGCAGATGAAAAAAAGATGATTCGCGGGTTCCAGTTCTTGTCTCAAAAACCAATTCTTTACGCGGTTAATTTACCAGAGAGCACGACATTGGGTACGGACCTCGAAGCGGTGGCGGCGAAATACAGGCTGGAAGAGGTATCGTCCCGGGTCAATGCCGGTGTCACAGCGTTCTGCGGCAAGGTGGAAGCTGAGCTGGCCGACATGGAGGATGAGGAAGCTTCAGAATTTCTCTCGTCCTATGGCCTCACCGAGAGTGGCCTGAGGCGGCTAATTCGGAAGAGCTACGAATTGCTCGGTCTGATCAGCTTCTTTACCGTTGGTGAAGACGAGTGCCGGGCGTGGACCATTCCGGTCAATTCGCGGGCGCAAGAGGCGGCGGGCGCCATCCATTCCGACCTTGAGAAACATTTCATTCGTGCAGAAACGATCCACTGGGACACGCTGCTCGCCGCTGGCTCGGAGTCCGCTGCTAAGGCCCAGGGAACTCTCCGCCTTGAGGGCAAAGACTACCTGGTGCAGGACGGCGATGTAATGCATGTCCGGCACAGTGGATAAGCGCTCTTAGTCCCCCACCATGCTACTTTCCTTCATTCTCGGATTCGTGGCCGCTATTGCGGACATTGTCGGCGGCCTGGTTTTAATTCGACGGAATTGGGAGAAGCGCTACCTTCGCTATTTTGTGGCACTGGGCGCGGGATTTATGTTGGCAGTCGCATTTCTGGAGATGGTTCCGGAAAGCCTGCGCTTCTCCCCACGATGGTCGCCCCTACTTGTGCTGGCGGGCTATTGTGCCATTCATCTGCTGGAACACACAATTACTCCGCACTTTCATTTCGGCGAAGAAACTCACCACGATGAATTCGTCTCGTCGCGCACGGGGTATTCAGTGCTCACCGGTCTGGCTGCACACGCGCTCTTTGATGGCGTTGCGATTGGTTCTGGCTTCGTGCTATCGACCTGGTTGGGCTGGCTGATCTTTCTCGCAATCTTTCTGCACAAGGTCCCAGAAGGGTTCACAGTGGCGTCGGTGATGTTGGCGTCGGGACGCAACCGACGAACCGCCCTAGTCTCCGCGTTTGTCCTGGCGGCTGCAACGATTCTCGGAGTCCTCGTGATCAACCTGTTGCCTGGATGGGTGCTTGCTGGACTGCCGCTTTCCGCCGGAGTGGCGATTTACGTTGCGGCGACAGATCTGGTTCCAGAAGTGAACCGCGAGCCAGGCATCCGAATGGCTCTCGTATTCTTCGCGGGCGTGCTGATGTTCTTACTGCTTCGATTGCTGGCGCCAGCGTTGTAAGGGATGTCTCAGACCCTGCCTTGCTTTTCTTTCCACACTTTGTAGAGACCCCATGCCGCGAGCGTGCAGACGTCTTGAATGGTGCCGTCGAGAAGCATTCGCTCAAATTGATCTACCGAGAATGTGTGCAAGGTCAGATCATGCTCCTCGGGATCGGGATCCGTCCCTGCCTGCGTGAGCCCGGAGGCGAGAAAGACATGTTGTTTCTGTTTGGTAAAGCCATAGGCAATCCACATGGTGCCTAGATACGTCATTGAGGAAGCGACGAGGCCAGTCTCCTCGCGCAATTCGCCGCGCGCCAGTTCCTCTGGATCGACATCCGGAGCCTCCCATCCCCCCTGGGGCAATTCAAACGCGCGTTGCTGAATCGTGTACCGGAACTGCTCAACGAGATAGATTTTGTTGTCCTCAAGGGGAAGAATTACAGCGCAATCATCTTTGTCGATTACGCCATAAATCCCCTTTGTTCCGTTGTTTCGCTCGATCTCATCCTCCCGAAGACGAAGCCAGGGATTGCGGTAAATCTCGCGGCTGCTCAATGTACGAATAGTCATGGCTAGAGCCATTTTCCCACGGAGGACAAGGTCCGAACGCGCGGCTCCGCAATCGAGGTTGCAAGTGCGATATGCTAGAAACAATTAGAAACAGGAGACTCAACTTTGGCTCTGTTAGCGATCGCCAGCTTTGTGACAATCTTTGTCGTAGGCATTCTTTGGGCCACTCGACCCGATCGTGGGCACGAACCTCACTAGCCACTCCCGTTCCCCTGTGCGCTCCTGCGGTTGTTGACATACCAATCTCGAGCGCTTCTCGACCTCACCGACCAAACGCTGCACTGCGGCCAAGAGATCTTGCGGCTGCAACCTACGATTCGCTCGCCTAGCCTTCGGTAAGCCCCCGCAAGGTACATGGAAAGGCAGTGGATCAATCCTCTACAACAATTATTCCGGACGACGTATTGTCTCAGACTGAATTGAACAGATCTGGATCGCGAATCTCGGCTGGATTGAGCCTCCCCGGAAGATATGATTTTCCATATGCAGATGCGGAATTTGGATAGCAGGTTCCAATTCCAGAAATCCCTTGCGAATGCCTGCGACCTTCTTCAGGCGTTATGCCATTGGTAATAAACGATATACTTTGCGTGGCGCCAGAGGCATCGCAATCCTTGAACTTGGCAGGCGATTTGCTCATAAGCATTCTATAAGCGGGCTCGAATTCCCCCGATGATGGAGAAGTCTTACCAAACTCGTATCGTCGTCATTCTGCTCGCACTGTTCACCGCGGCCGCGGCGGTCTTCGCCTCTTTCAATTTCATCCAGGACAGTAGATATCAGTCCCCCACAGATGGCGTCTGGTGGCTCGAGGCACGCGGCGGTCTTGAGGCGCAGCGTGTGGCCAGGGACGGTCCCGGCGAGCGAGCAGGCGTGAAGAAGGGCGATCTACTCATCGCGGCGAACGGGAGGACTACGCCGCGCTGGGCGTCATTGACCCGCGAATTAATTCGGACCAAGGTCTATAACACCGTTACATACACAATTGTGCGCGGAGGTGTCCGGCTGGAAGTCCCGGTCATCCTCGATCCAGCCGACCGCAGCTTTAACCAAGGCTTTCGCCTGATTGCTCTGGTTTATCTCGGCATCGGTCTTTACGTGCTTTTCCGACGCTGGACGGCGCCTCACTCGACGCATTTCTTCATTTTTTGCCTCGTTTCCTTTGTTCTCTATTCATTCAAGTACACAGGCAAACTGAACGGTCTCGATCAGATTATTTATTGGGGCAACATCGTAGCCGAGGCGCTCCAGCCAGCGCTCTTCCTGCACTTCGCACTTTCGTTTGCAGAAGAGAACAGACGACGACGCCCGTGGCTCCTCGCCCTTCTCTATCTTCCTTCGTTTATTGTCGTGGCTCTGCGTGTAATGGCGATAGAGCGCTGGTCCGCGACAGAAATCCTACTGCACCGCCTAGAGCAGGTTTCAACTGGCTATGTAGCGATTTATTACGTTTTGGCCGCGATCGTGCTGTTCGCTAATTACAAGAGCACCACAGCACCCTTGCGCCGGCAGCAATTGAAGTGGCTTACGCGGGGAACGATCGTCGCCGTCGCACCTTACACACTACTGTTTGCGATTCCTTACTTGGTAAACGTTGCCATGCCCGATGTGATAACCAAGCTGGCGGGCATCGCGATGGTTTTTCTTCCTCTCACGTTCAGCTGGGCAATTGTTCGTTACAGGCTGATGGACACCGATCTTATATTCAAGCGCGGTGTGACTTATACCTTGGCGACGGCAACGCTTGTGGGCCTCTACTTTGCCGTTGTGGCCATTGCAGCCGAACTAGTTCGCAAGCGATTGCCAAGTGCCGGAGCATGGGGATTAATTGCGGCTATCATCGTTACGGCCCAACTATTCGACCCCATTAAGCGCATGATCCAGGATCGGGTCGATCGGATCTTCGACCGCAAACGGTACGATTACCGGCAAACGCTAATCGAGTTTGGACGCGGCCTGAGTTCGCAGACCGATCTGAGTATGCTGCTGAGCTCAATTGTCGATCGGCTCCCACGCACGCTGCTTTTGACACGCGTCGCGGTCTTTCTCTCAGATCAATCGGGAAGCTTCAGGCTTGCCGCTGGCCACGGTCTTCCAAGGAATGCTTATGAAGCAATATCCAACTTAGATCTGGGCTTTCTTGACTTCAATCATCCCGCTGCCGGCTCGCACATCTTCCTTGAGAACCCTCAACAGGCACTGCACTTGTCAGAATCGGACCGGCGTACCGCTGCTTTGCTTGATCTGAATTACTACCTGCCGTGCCGGGTGCAGGATCGGGCCATTGCCGTGATCGGTCTGGGAAGAACGGCGGACGGCGATTTTCTTTCAAGCGAAGATGTTGAGCTACTGGAATCGCTGGCCAGCTACATCGGAATTGCCTTGCAGAATGCACGCCTCTACGCCAGCCTGGAAGAGAAAATCTCCGAATACGAGCGGTTGAAGGAGTTCAACGAAAATATCGTTGAATCCATCAATGTCGGAATCCTCGCCGTCGATCTAGAGGACCGAATCGACAGCTGGAATTCGCAGATGGAAGTGATGTATGCACTACCCCGCTCCGAGGCGTTGAAGCAACCCTTGTCCACCGTATTTCCTTCCCGGTTGATGGAAGAGTATCAGCGTGTCAAGGGCGAACCCGGGGTTCACAATCTTTACAAGTTCCGTCTTCAGACGCGCGCCGGTGAAGTCCGGGTTGCGAATATTGCCATCGCTCCACTGGTTTCCCGCGACTTCAAATCAGTGGGGCGAATCGTTCTAGTGGACGACATCACGGACCGCACGGAGCTTGAGGCGCAGCTCTCCCAGGCGGAGAAGCTATCCTCGATCGGCCTGCTTGCTGCAGGCGTAGCTCATGAAGTCAACACACCTCTTGCAGTTATCTCGTCCTACACGCAGATGCTCACTAAACAGCTACGAGGCGACGGACGGTTGTCTCCTATGCTTGAGAAGATCACTCAGCAGACATTTAGGGCGTCGGAAATCGTCAACGGCCTGCTAAATTTCTCGCGCACCGGCACCACGGAGTTCCGCGAAACAGACCTGAACGCAATCATTCGAGACACCCTAACCCTGGTGGAACACCAGTTCAAGACTTCTCAGGTACGGCTGGATACCACACTGATGCCCGACCTGCCGCCGATCCTTGGCAACGCGGGCAAATTGCAGCAGGTATTTCTAAACCTTTTTTTGAACGCGAAAGACGCAATGAAGGAAGGTGGCACACTGCGCATTGCAACAGAAATAAATGGTCATGTCAGTGTCGCTATTTCCGATACTGGGTCAGGCATCGCGCCTGAACATCTGCAGCGGATTTATGATCCCTTCTTTACGACAAAATCAGCGCCGAAGCAGGGAGAAAGACGTGGTACCGGCCTAGGTCTCGCGGTTACTTACGGCATCATCCAGGAGCACGCCGGAAAGATTCACGTGGAGAGTCAGCTCGGCGCCGGAACCACTTTCTATCTCGAATTTCCAATGTTGAGGAAGCCTGCACATGTCTGAGGCCACACTAGCCATCTCCTCCGCTACACCTCCTGTCCAGATTGAGACTGGGCAACGAATCTTGATCATCGACGACGAAGCCGCGATCCGCGAATCGTTGGAGACCTTACTGTCGCTGGAGGGTTACCTAGTCGAGACGGCTACGAATGGGGAGGAGGGACTAGATCAGATTCAGCAGAATATCTATGATCTGGTCCTGCTTGATCTGGCATTGCCCGGCAAGAACGGGCTCGAAATCCTGCAGGTCATACGCGAACTACAGCCGGTTCTTCCCGTCATTATGATTACCGCGTACGGCAAAGTGGACAACATTGTTGATGCCATGCGGCTGGGTGCACAGAATTTTGTGCAGAAGCCCTGGGATAATGACAAGCTCTTGGCCGACATCCGATCGGCCATCGGACGCTATCACGCTGAAGAGGAGAATCTTCAACTTAAGCGAGCTCTTAAGCAGCGCTACAGCTTCTCAAATATAGTCGGCAAGAGTGAAGCGATGCTGCGCATTTTCGACTTGGTTGCACAGGTGGCTCCTAGTCGTTCCACCGTACTCATTCAGGGCGAAAGTGGTACAGGCAAGGAGCTCATCGCCAAGGCGCTTCATGCCAACTCCGGGCGCAAGGATAAGCCCTTCGTACCCGTGAACACGGGCGCCATGCCCACCGACTTGCTCGAATCCACGCTATTCGGCCACGTAAAAGGCGCGTTTACATCGGCGGTGTCCGCGAAAAAGGGTCTGTTCGAAGTAGCGAATGGCGGCACTCTCTTTCTGGATGAAATCGGCACGATGGGGATGGACACACAGGCTAAGGTTCTGCGCGTGCTCCAGGACAAGCGATTCATGCAACTCGGCGGAATTCAGGAAATCCAGGTGGACGTGCGCATTGTCGCCGCGACCAACGTCGATCTCAAGCAGGCTGTACGTGAAGGAAAATTTCGCGAGGACTTGTTTTATCGGCTAAATGTCATTGCGATCGATCTTCCGCCGCTGCGTAGCCGTCGGGAGGATATCCCGCTGCTGACCGCACATTTTCTCAAGCACTATACCGATGAGAACGAGCTTCCTGAACGCACGCTCGCTCCAGATGCGCTGCGCGCCCTCGTCGACTATGACTGGCCGGGCAATGTGCGTGAGCTTGAGAATGCCATAGAGCGTGGCGTAGTGCTTTCGTCGGGTCCGGTGATTGGCGCGGATTTGCTGCCCGGGCACCTCACCGGCCGGAACTATTCGACGAGCCTGCTCGAACACAATCCCAACGCATCACTATTCGATATTCTTGAGAATATTGAGCGCCGGATCATTATCGAGAAGCTGGAACGCTGTAACTGGAATCAAACTGAAGCTGCCGAACACTTTCACATTCCGCTTTCCACGTTGAACCAGAAAATCAAGCGGTTGAATGTTGAGATCAAGAAGCGGGTGAAGGAGTAACCGAAGCCGCAAAAAGGCCCGGTCCGTGATAGTCTCGCCTTTAGACTGTTCTAAGCATCAAAGACCCATGCCTTTGTCCTCAGTCGATGCAGCCGCCAAAAGAGGAGTCGCCGCAGTACAGCAATACTCGCTGCTCTCCGCGCGCTCTCTGGGCAATCTCTTCCGGCGCCCCTTTTATGGCGCGGACATCATAACCCAGGCCGATTTGATCGGGGTCGGCTCGCTGCCGATCGTCATCCTCACCGGCTTCTTCACGGGCGGCGTACTCGCTCTGCAATCGGCTTCCACGCTGGCTCAGTTCGGGGCTGCGGCTATCACCGGCCAGCTCGTGAGCTTTTCCATGATCAAGGAGCTGGGGCCGGTGTTGACCAGCCTTATGGTGTCCGGCCGCAACGCTTCAGGTATGGCCAGCGAGCTGGGTTCGATGATGGTGACCGAGCAGATCGATGCCATGCGCGCTCTTGGCACCGACCCCCTCAAGAAGCTGGTAATGCCGCGCATCGTGGCAACGATCATCATGCTATTCTTCCTGACCATCGTGTCCGACGCTGTAGGTATCCTTGGCGGTGCGGGTGTCGCGATCGTCATGCTGGGGCAGGACGCCTCGCAATACTTCCACACTGCGTACCAGTCACTGCAATATCCCGATATACTGCAAGGCCTGGTTAAACCGCTATTCTTCGGCTTCATCATTGCGACCATCGGCTGCTATTACGGCATGAATACACGCGGTGGCACGCAGGGGGTGGGCCGTTCGACGACACAGGCAGTGGTCGTCTCCTCAGTGCTGATCATCGCCATGGATTTCGTCATCAGCCGATTCATGATCGGCATCTTCGGGCGGTGATCGCATGGCCGACCTCGCGGTCCAACAAGATATCCCGGAAAGCCAGGTCCATCCGGATGCGCCGGCAGTCCGCTTTGAGGATGTCTCGATCGGGTTTGAAGGCAAGGATGTTCTGGAGCATATCTCCTTTGAGGTAAAGCGGGGAGAAACTCGCATTCTGCTTGGGCCGGCCGGTGTCGGCAAGAGCGTGCTCCTGAAGATGGCCAATGGCCTGTTCAAGCCGGATTCTGGCCGGATCTTCGTCTTCGGCTATGAAGTGAGCGCGATGCCCGAAGAGGACCTGTTCAGGCTGCGTGAAACGATAGGGATCGTATTCCAGGAAGGAGCGCTTTTCGACTCGCTCACGGTGCGTGACAATGTCGGCTACCGTCTGATGGAGCAGCATCTGCCCGATGCCGAGATCGATCAGCGGGTTACCGAGGCGCTGCGATTTGTTGAACTGGAGCATACCCTCACTAAGCTGCCCTCGGAGCTTTCCGGCGGCATGCGGCGACGGGTCGCCATCGCCCGCGCCATCATCACCAAGCCCGATCTGTTGCTCTATGACTCACCCACTGGCGGACTTGACCCGATCACGTCTACAACGATCATCGAACTGGTTATCAAGCAGCGGGACTTCTACGGGACCAGTTCCCTTCTCGTGACCCATCGCCTGCAGGATGCATTCATGCTGGTGAGCCACCGCTTCAATAAGGAAACCGGTCACGTGGAGTCGCTTCCGGAGGGAACGACCGATCCGAGCACCAGCTTTCTGGTGTTGCATCAAAGCAGGCTGGTCTTTGACGGGTCGACGCATGACCTGGTTCACTCCGACGATGAATTCCTGAAGCAGTACCTGGCCTAGGGTACCCCCTCCCCCCCAGATTCTCTGTACTTTGTAATTCATTCATTCAGCTTGGCTTACGCATTGTGCTTTGTAACTCATTCATTCCATGGGAACCGACTGTAACCGTTGTTTCTGAATGACTTATCCGTGGGGATGCTCCGCTCTGCCTGTAACCGTTTCATTTCATTGGGGAAAACTGTAACCGATTGTTCCAGTGGGAGTTTACTCGGGAGCAGTGTTCTTCGCGAAATTGAAAAGCCCGCCAGCAAGCGGGCTTTTTGGGGATCTCTACTTCTATTTTAGCGGATTGGGGGAAATTGTCGGCCAGGAAAGGCAGGCTGGAGTGAACGCGGTGGAGGGCCCTCGGCGCGCGGCCTACTTGTTTATTGAGGCAGTTCCTCGCCGGACTGCTCGCGTGCCATGTATTCGGCGTACCAATCGGGCCAGTTGGGATCGGCTTTCCCAGTCCGGGCTTCATGCTGCCCGTGTGCCTTCGCGGCGCGAATCATCGCCTGGGCAAGGTCGTGTGCCGAGGCGTATGTCGTATCGCCTGCAACACGGCCGGGAAGCCGATTCGTGACCTCCCGCAGCAACCAGCCGTTGCCGTCCGGATCTGTGAAGGAAACGAAGGAGCTGTAGCTGAGACGTTCGGTGTGTGGCCCTGTGATCCGAGTGCCGATGCCAGGAAACCTGCAAGCAGTCCCGGTCTCACAGTGAAACACCTCGCTCGCTTCAACGCCGTGTGCGATGAGTTGCTTGCGCACAGCTTCGATGTCGGAGACGGCGAGGAGCATTGCTTGCGCCGAACCGGCCGGTGCCGAGGTGAGGTTCACGCCGAATTGGATTGAGCTGCCGGAACCGGGAGGCGTGAACTGGACCAGGCGGAAGTTGTCACCGACAACGCGGTCGGCGTCGAGCCGCCACCCGAGCCTTGAGTAGAATTCCTTCGCGCGGTCGACATCCGAGACCGGGATGACGACCACCTCAAGCTTCATAGCGAGATTTGCGACGCTCGTGCTTGCCGCCGCTTCGTTACTGCGTACTTCGTTGGCGCTCATTGGTGACTCCTGTGTTGTGAGGGATCGCCGGCCGCGCTTGTGTCGCTGAAGGATTGAGGCGGCCCGTCGCGTTGGTTCACGATAAATGTCCGACTTCAAAACGGGCTTAGGCACCCGCGACGATGCGAAAATCGCGTTCTGCTCCGGAACCGAGAGCCTGAAGAGCCTTCTGGTAAGCATCGCTTTCATGAGCCGCGAGGGCAATCTCGTAGCTGTCGAACTCGACAAGTATCGTCCGCAGCGGCAGTCCGGCTTCGTGGGTTTGAATCTGGCTCGTGGACCGGTCAAAAAGCGCCCGCCGAATGCCTCAACCGCCGGCACTGCCAGTCCACCATAGGCCTTTACCGCCGATTCATCCGAGATAGATCGATAGACAACAACCCAATAGCCCTTTTTCATGGTGTCTCCTTTTCAAGGCGAATGCAGTGTCAACCAGTTCGACTGTTACGCCCTGATCTGCCGATTTGCAGTCGCTGCGGGCTTACGCTGCGTATTTCTCCGTCACGCTGTTCCGGACTTCGATGGCCTTGACGCTGTTAATAAAGGCCTTTTCTAAAACTCTGCTGCCAATGGTACCGAGCACAAGGCCCAGCAGGCGTCCCTTGAGATTCTTGCCCTCGCGTATGACGACCACGTCAATGTCTGTGGTGCCGTCGGGCTGACGCGTGAAGTTGTAGGTGTGGCTCGAAGCGCCTCCCCAGAGGTTCGAGTCGGTCGTGGTGAGGACGACGTGGTCAGGATCGGACCAGTCATAGTGCAGACGTTCCCATATGCCTCCAGAGCCTTCGGTGATGTCGGCCTGCGTGCTGCTCCGGTGATGCACCTTGAGGTACTCGTCGAGCGCTGTTGCTGAAGAGCTTCGAACGGTCGGGTCCGAAGTCGGTGAGCCCGGCGACGTACTGCTCCGGTGTCAGCCTGGTTATCTGATGGAAGTGGATCGTTGGCATGTGTTTCTCCTTTGCGTTGAAATTATTTGTCGAACGGGCGAAACCGTCCGCCTACTCGATCAGCCGCGAAGAATTGGAGAGCCGAAGGGAGCACCCGTCATTCCCCCGTCAACCATCAACTCAACCGCATTGATATAGGAAGCATCGTCGGAGGCAAGGAAAAGCACGGCTTTGGCAAGTTCTTCCGGCTCGCCCCAACGGCCCAGAGGGATAGTGGAGGAGATGAAGTCAGCCAGCTTTGCAGATTGCTCGGCAGAATCGTTGGCGCGGGATCCACGCTTCCAGATTGGTGTCTTCGTGGCTCCGGGTGCGACGACATTTACGCGAATGTTACGCGGGGCAAGGTCGGCGGCGATGGAACGCGCCATGGAGACGAGGCCGCCCTTCGTGGCAGCATAGGCGGCCAGGCCGGTTTGGCCGAGATAGTCGTGCACCGATCCGTTGAAGATGATGCTGCCGTGGTCGTTCAGCAGGGGAGCGGCTGAATTCACGGTAAAGAAGGCGCCATTCAGGTTGGTGTGGATGATGTTCTCGAAGACAGCTTCGTCAGTTGTGCCCGTAGGCGTCCGGCCGGAGATGCCGGCATTGGCGAAGACGATGTCGAGGTTGCCGAGGTCCCGGGCAAGTGCTGAGAAGAGCTGCCTGCGGTCTTCGGCTATGGTGACGTCTGCGCGGTAGCCGTGTGCGTTCGCTCCGAGTTCGGCGACCGCTTCATCCAGCGTCTTCTGATCACGGCCGGTAATGGCGACCTGGGCGCCTTCCGCGACGAAAAGTCGGGCCGTGGCAAAACCGATGCCGCTGTTGCCTCCGGTGATGAGAGCTTTTTTGCCTGCGAGTTTCATACTTCCTCCTCTTGACGAGCATTATAACTATGATGGTCGTCATACATGTGATATGATGATCATCATATATGGAGGATGCAGGAAAATTATGCGCTACCCTGCCGAAGAGACCGCCGCCAAGCATGAACGGATTGTGAAAGAAGCTTCCCGCCTCTTCCGGGAACGGGGATTCGAGAACGTAACGGTGGGTGAAGTAATGAAGGCTGCCGGCCTGACGCATGGCGCGTTCTATGCGCACTTCGGCTCAAAGCAAGCGCTTCAGGAAGCTGCGGTTGCTTACGGGCAGGGCGTTTCGGCAGGCCGCGCTCGGAGCAATGGTGCAACGAAGCAGGGCAGGCGAGCCTACGCCGAGCGGTACCTCAGCCAACGGCATCGGGACAATCCGGGCGACGGCTGCACCATGGCCGCACTGGCACCTGAAGTGGCTCGCTCGACGCCCGAACTAAAAACTGCATTCGAGCGAGGATTCGAGGAAATTCTCTCTGCAGGCGGGGGCGACCGAAAAGAAGAAATTTTTCAAGCAGCCGCGTTGCTCGGCGGAGTCGTGCTGGCTCGCGCTGTGCGCGACCCGCGGCTATCGGACGAGATTCTTAAAATCGTTCGACAGAAAGTAAGCTGACGGTCGTCAATTACTCGAGGCGAAGCGCAGTCATTGGGTCCACCCGAGTAGCCCGTTTTGCGGGAATCCAGATCGAAAGCAGGGCAACGACGCACAGGAGGACAGGCGTCGCCACGAAAGCAATCGGATCCAGGGTCTTCACTCCAAAGAGAAAGCTGGCGAGAAAGCGCGTGAGCCAGAAGGCTCCGCCAACACCGAGGAGCACGCCGATGAGCGTTAGCCCCATGCCCTGCCGGATAACCATGTTGCGAAGATTGGAAGCCTGCGCCCCCAGCGCCATGCGGACGCCGAGTTCCTGGGTACGCTGCTGCACAGAATAGGCCATCACCCCATAGACCCCGATGGCGGCCATGAGCAGACCGGCGGAGCCAAACACAGTGAGAAGCAGCATGTTGAACCGCTGACGCGCAGTGTTGCGCGCCTCGATTTCGTCCATCGTGCGGATATGCGCTACTGGCAGACCACCGCTGGCATCGTGCAAAGCGGCGGTGACAGGCGCAACCAGCGTGCGCGGGTCGACATCGCTGCGGATGATCCACCAGAGCGGGGTAACGCGTGAGTTCAGCGCTGTTTCGAGGTCCGGCATCTGCGCAAGCGGGATATACATCATGGGGATAGGCTCGCGGTTCGGACCGCCATCGTGGGTGTCGCCCACGATACCGACAACCTGACGCGGCCCTTCGGCAAAGGCCGGACCGGCGCCGGGCCCGATCTGGATTCGATCATTCAGCGGATCGCCTTTGGGCCAATAGTGGCGCGCGAAGGCCTGATTGATGATGATCACGCCCGGGGCGGCTCCATCATCCTGCTGAGTAAACTCGCGGCCACGCAGCAGCGGAATTTTGAGTGCATTGAAATACCGCCAGGAAATCGAATAGAAGCCTGCGTCGCCGGTGAACGGAGTATTTCCCTTGGGACGGCCGACAATATCAAAGATCATGCCGAAACCGCCGGCCATCGGCAGGCAATTGCTTACGCCAACATCTTTGACTCCGGGGACAGCGAGCACACGATCCGTGCCGTCGCGCACGACCTGAGCGACCGGCGCAGTTTTCTGAAAGCGGTCGCCGCTCATGGACATGGCCATGCTGATCACATTGTGCAGGGCAAAGCCGGTATCAACCGACTGCAGCTTGAGAAATGTTCGGATGAGCAGGGCTGCCCCGATGACCAGCACCAGAGTCAGCGCCATCTCTCCGATGACGAGTCCGGAGCGGAGCTTGCCATTGCGAAACCCGAGTCCAGAGCGGCTTGCGTTCTCGTTGAGCGTAGCGGCCAGGTTCGGTCGCGATGCGCTGATGGCCGGAAGAAGGCCAAAAAGAATTCCCGTGAGGAGTGAAATGCCCAGCGTAAAAAGCAGGATGTGGCTGTCGAGGGTTACAGCCGCGCCATCTTCGCCGATTCGGGGAATATTGCCGGGATTGATGCTCAGCAACAAGCGAACGCCCGCAAATCCAAGAATGAGCCCGAAAAGTCCGCCGGCGAGTGAGAGGGTGAGGCTCTCCGTCAGCAATTGGAGGATGATTTGACCCCGGCCTGCTCCAAGCGCGGCGCGTGTGGCAAACTCGCGCTTCCTCGACGAGGCTCTTGCCAGCAGCAGATTGGCCACATTGGCGCACGCAATGAGAAGAACGAAGCCGACAGCTCCCAGCAGGACCAGAAGAGGAAAGCGCGTATCGCCGATCATCGACTCCTGAAGCGAGGCAACGCCGAATCCGCCGCCGGGTGGCAGCGAGTTCTTCCCATAGATGCGGCGGTACTGGTCCGCCGCGAGACGCAGCTGTGCGTTGGCCTGCGGCAGGGTTACCCCGGCTTCAGGCGTGCGGCTACCGTGAAGTAATGGGCCATGTCCTGCGAATTCAGATCGAACTGGAATGGTACCCAGAGATCAGCCGGCACGTCGGTAACAAATCCGCGGCCAATGACGCCGACGATCAGATACGGCTGCCCGTCAAGCTGGATGGTAGACCCTACAACATTCGGATTGGCTCCGTAGCGGCTCTTCCACAGACCGTAGCTCAATACCACGAAATGTCCACCGTGCGGGCTGTCTTCTGCGGTAGTGAAGGTGCGTCCGGCAACGACCGGAGCGCCGAAGAGGGCAAAGTAATCCGCAGAAACGTGAATGCCCTGTACCTGTTCGGGATGATCGCCTCCGGTGATATTAAGCCCCGCTCCGCCGAAGTCATAGGCTGCGACCTGCTGAAAGACGCTCGTCTGCTGGCGCCAGATGTTGAACTTCGGGATGTTCGCGCCGGGAAACGATCCCTGCGCGCTGGTGTTCCTCAGTTCCACCAGCGCCTGCGGATCGGGATAAGTGAGCGGCTTGAGCAACACAGTGTTGATGACTGAAAAGACCGCCGTGTTCACACCGATTCCAACGGCGATGACCAGAATGGCGATGATGGTGAAGCCGGGAGTCTTGCCGAGCCCGCGCAGTGCGAAGCGCAGATCGCGCCATAGATCTTCCAGCCACGGAATCGAACGGTAGCGCCACACACGTTCACGCGTCGCGCGCGGATTACCGAAACGGACGTGAGCCTGTCGCCGGGCTTCTTCCGGAGGGAGGCCCCGGGCGGCGTTCGTATCCTGTGCATGGGCGAGGTGTGATTCGATTTCTTCGGCGAGGTCTTGATCTTTCCTTGTGCGATCTGTGAAGCGCCGCAAGTTCATCTGCGTATACCTCCTGCGTTATTCGAACGATTCACCACCGAGAATGAGGCCGATGGCGCGAGTCATCCTCTGCCAGCGACCCGCTGCAGCGCTCAGCTCTTTCCGGCCTTTGCTGGTCAGCTCATAGAACTTTGCTCTGCGGTTGTTTTCGCTCACACCCCACTCGGAAGAAACCAGACCGCGGTCTTCAAGGCGATGGAGTGCGGGATAAAGCGATCCCTGCTCAACTTCTAACGCGTTCTCTGAAGTGCTCTCGATAACCTGCGTGATCGTGTACCCATGGGCTGGACCCATCACCAGCGTGCGCAGGATAAGCATGTCCAGCGTTCCCTGCAGAATGTCTCCGGCATCCGGAGGTCTTTTCATAGCCACAATCAGTCTCCACTCGAATGACTATGGGACAGAATAGTACTCCACTCGAATGGCTATGGGAAGGGGTCGTTTTGCCCGCCGGAGGGCTTGCAAGCTGTCCGAATCCGAACAATATCGTCTGGCGGTGGACAGCGGTCCCGCTTAATTCGGAGCTTAAGCCCTATTTTTCAGGCAGCTACCCCTGTCCGGAGTGGCAGGCCGGGTGCATCCACATAGAGAAGGACCCGCGGGTGAACGCACCCGCTTCTGGAGGAAGCACCGTTGCTGGCTGACCTGAGAAATGCGATGAGGCGGTCACGCCGATCGCCTGGATTTGCCCTTACTGCCGTTCTGACCGTGGCGCTCGGCATCGGCGCTACTACAGCCATCTTCACCCTGGTGCATGCAGTGCTGCTCAAGTCGCTGCCGGTTGAGGATCCTGGGGGGCTGTGGCGCGTTGGCGACAACGAACAGTGCTGTGTGAATGGCGGGCTGCCCGACTACCAGGCCCCGGTGAACGACTGGTCACTTTTTTCCTACCGGCAATACGAGCAGTTTCGCGACCATACTCCCGGCTTCGCCAGCCTGGCCGCGTTTGAATCGTCGGATCACGAGATGGCGGTTCGACGTAGCGGCAGCGATCATCCGGCGCAGCCCTGGTACGGCGAATTTGTCTCCGGAAACTCTTTCGGCACGCTGGGCCTTCGCCCGTACGCCGGACGCCTTCTGCAACCCTCCGACGACATCAAGGGCGCAGCCCCGGTTGCCGTCCTCAGCTTCCAGGCGTGGGAGCAGGAACTCGGTCGCGATCCCTCGGTCATCGGCTCCAGCTTCATCGTCAATGGTCAGCCCGTAACCATCGTGGGAATCGCCCCCCCCGGTTTTTACAGCGAGCGTCTGAGTCCCACGCCGCCCGCCTTTTGGCTTCCCATCCACTTGGTGCCCGCCATTACGCCGATCGATGCTGACCTTCTGGACCGCGGCGGCATGTTGTGGCTCAACCTCATCGGGCGCATTGCTCCGGGCGCAACGGCTGCGGCCATTCAGGCGCAGATGCAGGTTGAACTCCGGCAATTTCTGGAAAGCCCGCTCTCCGACCTTCTCGGGCCTGAGCGTGCACTTATTCCAAAGCAGTACCTCCGCCTCACGCCCGGCGGCAGCGGTGTCCAACGCATGCAGGACCAGTACAAAGGGGACCTGCGGCTGCTCATGTGGATCGCCAGCTTCGTGCTGCTCATCGCCTGCGCCAATCTCGCCAACCTGATGCTGGCACGCTCGGTCACGCAGCGCCAGCAGGTGGCACTCCGCACCGCGCTTGGCGCTCCGCGCAGCCGGCTGGTACAGGGCGCGCTGGTCGAATGCGTCCTGCTCGCGCTGCTCGGCGGACTCGCGGGCGTCCTCATTGCCTGGGGCGGAGCAAGGCTGATTCTCCGTCTCGCCTTCCAGCACGACCCGGTCAGCATCAGTGCGAGCCCGTCTCTGGTCGTCATGGGCTTTGCCTTCGCCGCATCGCTGATCACCGGCCTTCTCTTCGGGGTTGCGCCAGCGTGGCTGGCAGCGCATGCCGATCCCATCGACGCCCTGCGCGGCGCCAACCGCTCTACGGGACGCCACGCCACGCTGACGCAAAAAGCATTAGTTGTCGCTCAGGCGGCCGTCTCCGTCGTTCTCCTCTGCGCCGCGGGCTTGCTCATCCTCAGCCTGCAGAAGCTCGAACACCAGCACTTCGGCTTCGACACTGCGCACCGCACCGTCGTCCAGATCAATGTGCAGAACGCGGGCCTGCAGCCCGATCAGCTCGACAGCTTCTATCGGCATCTCGATGAATCACTGTCTTCCATTCCCGGTGTCTCACATGTGGCGTGGTCGCGCTGGAGCCCGATGGACGGCAATAACCAAAGCGAAGATGTCTTCATCGAGGGCCGGCCTGCGCCGCCGCCGGGCTCGAATGTGAACCTGGCCTCGTGGGTTCGTGTAAGCCCGGACTATTTCACAACCATCGGAACCAAGCTGCTCGAAGGTCGCGTCTTTTCCGACAGCGACAATCGCAACGCTCCCAATGTCGCCATTGTTGATGAGGACTTTGTCAGGAAATATTTTCACGGCCAGAACCCCATTGGGGCGCACTTTGGCGACTGGGATCAGGAGCACGCGGGAATGTACACCATCGTTGGCGTCGTCGAAAGTGCGCAGTACTGGCCTCCGAATGATCCGCAGGAGATGGGGCACCCCATGTACTTCCTGCCCGCGTGGCAGTGGCCGCAGCTGCCAGCTTCCACCGCGAACGCATCGTTGTATGCGGAGTTCCTCACCGCCAATCACTATATGAGCTCGTTGGAAATTGAAACCAGGGGCAGAGTACCGGAGCTCGAAGGACACGTACGCAGCGCGCTTCAGCAGATCAATCCGAACCTCATGATCACGCGCTTCCAGAGCCTCGGCGAGCAGGTGAACCTGGGATTCAGCCAGCAGCAGATGATCGTCCAGTTAACCTCGCTGTTCGGATTGGTCGCGCTCGCCCTGGCCGCAATCGGACTCTACGGCGTGACCGCCTATGCGGTGGCGCAGCGCACCAGCGAGATCGGCATTCGGATGGCGCTCGGCGCCAACCGCGTCCACGTGCAGAAGATGGTGCTGCGCGGCGCCTTTCTTCAGGTCGGGCTCGGCCTGGTCATCGGCATCCCCGCTGCCATTGCCGCCGGCCATCTTATGGCCGCCGAGCTTTTCGGCGTCAAAGAATGGAACCCGCTGGTCCTCGGAACCACGACCGTCGTTCTGGGAGCCGTCGCCCTGCTCGCGGCTTCGCTGCCCGCGCGGCGAGCGGCGAGCGTGGAGCCGATGGAGGCATTGCGCGGCGAGTAAGGCAGCACACCGGACTACTTGCGAATTAAGGATTCAAACTGATTAAGCGCCGGGGTCGTTCGCTCTTTGCCGGGCGCTGGTTCGCTCTGCTACGCTGAATGGTTTGAGCTTTTCGCGGGAGCAAGTTACTTATGGCATTCAAGTTCAAGGGCGTGGACTTCCTCGGTTTTGACAATCTGCTGAGCGAAGACGAGCGCATGGCTCGGGATACGGCACGCCAGTTCATCGAAGACAACCTTATTCCGATCATCGAGGAGTGCAACCGGGCGGGCCGCTTTCCACGGGAGCTGGTGCCGCAGATGGGGCAGCTTGGATTTTTCGGGGCAAATCTGCACGGCTACGGCTGCGCCGGCATGTCCAATGTGGAATATGGACTGGTGATGCAGGAGTTCGAGCGCGGCGACTCCGGTGTGCGCAGCTTTGTGAGCGTGCAGTCAGCGCTGGTTATGTATCCGATCTTTACGTTTGGCTCGGATGAGCAGAAGGATTACTGGCTTCCGCAGATGGCCACGGGAGAAAAGCTGGGCTGCTTTGGGCTGACGGAGCCGGACTTCGGATCGAATCCAGGCGGGATGCGGACGCGGGCGCAGAAGGTCGGCGACGAATATGTCCTGAACGGCGAGAAGATGTGGATCACGTCGGGGTCGATTGCGGATGTCGCGGTCATTTGGGCCAAGGTGGACGACGAAGACGGCCGAGTACGCGGGTTCCTCGTGGAGACTGATCGGCCGGGCTTCACGGCGTACGATGTTCACGGCAAATGGTCGCTGCGGGCCTCGGTGACATCGGGGCTGTCGCTGCAGGACGTTCGCGTTCCGGCGAAGAACCTGATGCCGGGCAGCGGCGGGATCAAATCGCCCCTAATGTGCCTGAACCAGGCACGTTATGGGATCAGTTGGGGAGCGATCGGCGCGGCCATGTCCTGCTACGATACGGCGCTGCAGTACTCGCTGCTGAGGAAGCAGTTCCGGGATGAGCCGATTGCCAGCCACCAACTGGTGCAGGAAAAGCTAACGTGGATGATTTCGGAGATCAGCAAGGCGCAACTGCTGTCACTGCATGTGGGGCGTCTGAAAGACGAAGGCAAGGTAAACCACGAACACATCTCGTTGGCCAAGCGCAACAACGTGTGGATGGCGCTTGAATGCGCACGGCAGGCGAGGGATATTCTGGGCGGTAACGGTATCACGGACGACTATCCGATCATGCGGCATATGATGAATCTCGAGTCGGTAAAAACCTACGAGGGCACGCACGATATTCATACGCTCATCATCGGCCAAAGTGTGACGGGTATCGCGGCGTATTGAGGCGATTCGAAGACAGGGCGGCCACGCAACCCACGCCACCGACTGACGTCTAATTCGGAAGGGACCGTGACAACGGTCCGGCGCGCCTATGCATCTGCCAAAGCTTGAACGACGTCCGGAACTTGATGCCCTGCGGGGACTCTTTCTGGTCTGGATGACGCTCACGCATCTGCCGACGCGCTTCAGCGATTTTGTGAATCAGCCCATAGGCTTTGTGACGTCGGCAGAGGGTTTTGTCTTTCTCTCGGCGCTGCTGGTGGGCCGTATCTATGTTCGCGAGTTGCTTCAAGACAAGGCGGGAGCTCATCTCAAGCTGTGGAAGCGCTCGCTGAAGATTTACGGCTATCACCTGCTGATGCTGACGTTCGCCTTTACCATTGCGGCGGAGTTCGCGGTACACACGCATCGAGCGGCGTTGACCAACCTTCTCAATTTTTACCTCGCGCATCCTTTCGTCGCAATCGTCGGCTCGGTCCTGCTGCTCTATTGCCCTCCCCTGCTCGATATTCTGCCGATGTACGTGACGTTTCTGTTTTTCACGCCACTCGTCCTGTCGGCGTCGATACGATTTGGCTGGCGGAAAATTCTCGCGGCCAGTGGACTGGTCTGGCTGCTGGCCCAGTTTGGTCTGCGCAACCTCGTGCACGGCGTGATCGTGCGCACAACGCATTTGCCGATTCCACTGCAGGAGACAGGCGCCTTCAATCTGTTCGCCTGGCAGGGCGTATGGACTGCGGGGCTGTGGCTTGGAGCCAAGTCGGCGACGGGTGAGATGCCGCTGAAGAAGATTCCCGGCTGGGCGGTTGGAGTCTCATGCGCTGTGTGCCTCTTCTTCATAGGAATCCGGCATGGCTGGCTGGGTCCTCACCTTACCCAGCAGGCGCTGGGAATGAAACTCGACAAATGGCAGATTGGACCGCTGCGGGTGATCAATCTCGTCGCCTTCACCGTAGTCGGCTATTGGCTCCGGAAGTACGTGATCAAGGTGGTCAAGCGCGAGCCCTTCCTCACGCTGGGCAAAGCGTCGCTCGAGGTGTTTTGCGCGCACGTATTTTTCGTCTTTGTCGGCCTGGCGCTGTTGTACGGAGAGGTGGAGCAACTGCATGGAGTGACAGCGATCGCCCTGGTAGTGGTCACCTTCGTTGCGCTGGTGCTGGTGGCGGCGAATGAAGTGCGCAAGCGGCATGCCGATCAAAAGAAGCAGAAAAATTCCAGCGCCCCGGGTGCAGACGGAGGAGGACTGGCGCCGTCGCCCAACAGCCAGCCGCTCTCCTGAGCAGAGCAGAGAGCGTGAAACGCAGCGGCACTAGACCGCGACTGTAAAGGTATCTTCGCTTCGAGTCACCGAGCGATAGAGAGTGTCACGCTCGACCGGGACGCGACCGGCAGCGGTGATGAGCCGCATAAGTTCCTGGCGGAGCATGCCCTGCGGAGTAGTGGCGCCTGCGTCGTGATAGATCTTCTCTTCAATGACCGTGCCGTCGATGTCGTCCGCGCCGAAGCGGAGGGCGATCTGCGCGATTTTGGCGGTCATCATCTGCCAGTAGGCCTTGATGTGGGGGAAGTTGTCGAGGAGCAGGCGGCTGACGGCGATTTGTTTTATGTCGGTGAGCCCGGTGGTGCGCGGCAGATGTGCGAGCGGCGTGTTGTCGGGATGGAAGGCGAGGGGAATGAAGGTCTGAAAGCCGTGCGTTTCGTCCTGCAGGGCGCGCAGCTTCAGCAGGTGGTCGACGCGGTCTTCGTCATTCTCGATGTGTCCGTAGAGCATGGTCGCGTTTGATTTGAGGCCCGCCTGATGCACCATGCGGGCGGTCTCCAGCCATTCGTCGCCGTCAATTTTGTGGTCGCAGATGATGTGACGCACGCGGTCGGCGAAGATTTCCGCTCCACCGCCGGGCATGGAGTCGACCCCGGCCTCTTTGAATCGCTTGAGAGTCTCAGGAATGCTGAGCTTTGCGCGCCGCGCCAGAAAGGCAACTTCAACCATGGTGAATGCCTTGATATGGACCTTGGGAAAGCGCTCCTTCAAACCGCTGACGAGATCGAGGAAATATTCGAGGGGAAGATCGGGGTGCAGACCGCCAACGATGTGGAACTCGGTTACGGCTTCACTGTAGCCGGAGGCGGCGGTCTCCCAGGCCTGCTCGAGCGCCATCGTGTATGCGCCGCCGCCACCCTTCTTGCGTCCGAAAGCGCACAGGCGGCAGGCGGCCACACATACGTTCGTCGGATTGATGTGGCGATTTACGTTGAAGTAGGCAACGTCTCCGTGAAGCTTCTCGCGAACGAAGTTGGCCATCCAACCCACGGCGAGAATGTCGTGAGAGCGGTAGAGAGCGAGCCCATCGGCGATCTCAAGCCGCTCGCCGGCAAGCACCTTCTCGGCGATCGGCCTGAGGCTGGCGTCGTCCGTCTGGAAGGGTCGCTGTGAGGGAACCGGTGCTGGCGCGAACGTGGTGGTCGCTGTGGTCATCACTGTCTATGATAATGTACAAGCCTAGGCGACGCTTTCAATGCAACAAAGTATCCTTCCGGGAATGGTCCTGCTTTGACCTGGAATGTCGACTTTCGGGCTGCGCGCAGCTGTTCCGCTGATACGATTCGTCAGGAAGACAACTGACGCTTATTGCACTTCAGGATTTCTATTTGCCTTATCGCACGCAATTTCTCGCCCGGCTGATGCTTTGTGTTCTGGGGCTGCCTCTCGTTCACGCTCTGCAAACCGGAGAGCAGCGGAAGCCAGCGATTTTCCCGACAATTTTGTCTTACAGCCTGGACAAAGCCAAGTTGACGTTGCCCGGCGGTCTGGCGGGAGAGAAGAACCTGCTGCTCATTTCGTTCGAGCCGGAACAGCAGAAGCAAGTCGACACATGGATGCCGCTGGCGCAGGCCTTGCAGCACGCAAACTTCACCTTCCGGTGGTATCGGCTGCCGGTCTCCGAGCGCGAAAACTTTATCTTTCGCTGGTGGGAGAACTCTTCGATGCGCAGCGAAGAGACTGATCCGGAAACCTGGCCGTGGATCGTGCCCCTCTACGTGAACAAGGTGGAATTCCGGAATGCCCTGCAGATTCAGAATGAGCGCGACATCGTGGTGCTGCTCATCGACAGGCAGGGTCATGTTCTCTGGCGGGCATCAGGCCCGCTGACACCGGCCGACCGCGCGGGCCTCACGGCGGCCTTGAGCTCACACTCCTGAGCTAAGTGCCGGCTCGCTTTCGGAGATTGAGTCGAGGTTTCTCTCCATCACCAACGCGTCGAGCCTTCCGAGATAGAAGCCGCGGATTCGTCCCGTCTGCGAAAAGCCCAGCCGGCTGTAGAAGGTCTGCGCGTCGACATTATCGACCGCTACTTCCAGCCTGAGGATTACGGTTCCGGCGCTGGTGAGCCGGTCCAGCATTGCGTTCATCAGCCTGCCGCCCACTCCCTTTCTTCGCTCCGAGGGGGCGACATCAATGGTGATGATGTGACCGATTCCCCTGCCGTGCTCAAGATGTGACTCGGCGATGATGAAGCCCAGGATGGCTTTGGTTGAATCGTCTTCGGCAATGATGGAGATCGAGCGGGGATGGGTGAGGTAGTAGCGGAGATCGGCGCGGGAGTAGGCGATACCGGGACGAAAGCATTGCTGATCGAGCGCGAAAAGGGCGTCGAGGTCGGAACGCTCGACGCCCCTGAGATGTATCACCGGCTGCTAACGCTGCGCCTGAGCCAGCCCTGCCGATTCCGACTCTTTCGGTTCGACCACCACGCCGTCGTAGAGAGAAGCGCCGACCAGGCGGCCCTGCATTGAATGCACCATGCGAACATTCCAGCCGGCGTCCCACCACTTCCAGTTCTTCTGTCCGGGGTCCACGGCAAAGACCAGAGTGGAATTGCCGGAGGTGATGATCACCCGCTTCAACGCCGCGTCGTAGTCAATGTTGGTGATATCGGAGACCGGAAGCTGGTTCATGGCAACCCACGAATGACCGTGATCCTGGCTGTAGAATGCTCCCTCACGACCGCCAACCCACAGCGTTCCGTCAGGAGACGTAGTCAGGGCGCGGACGGAGGTGAGCTTGTCCGGCAGGCCGATGGACGTCCAAGTCATTCCGCTGTCCTCCGAAAGCCGGAGATCGTCGCGCCGGGCGGCAAACACGATAGCTCCGTTGGCGTCGACGAAGCGGTATTTCGGCTCCTGCAAGACAGGGCCGGTCCACGTTGAACCCTGGGTCGCGCTGCGGTACACACCATCTGCGGTCGCCGCAAACCAGACTGGACCGTTCACGGACAGATCGCTCACTTCGGCGTCGATGGTGACGGGCTCTGAGGTCTCGGTTGTGGTCTTGGTGGTCTTTTTACCCTTGCGCACCACGGTTACAGTTTTAGTCAGCGTGTTCACCACCGTGCCATCCTGCTGCCAGATTGAACCATCCCAGCGAAAGATGCCGTGGCTGGTTCCCGCGATGACGGTGCCGTCGTCGCCCTGCGCAAGACTGAAGACGTCACGGCCATCGAGTCCGCTGCTGCGCTGCGTCCATGTCTTGCCACCATCTTCGGTGACGAAAACGCCGCCGTAGATCTTGTCATTCACCACGCCGGCGTAGATCGTCTCCGGATGCTTCGCGTCGGGCAACAGCGCTGTTACCTGTCGCTGGTAGAAGCCGCGGTTTGTCGCCTGAAAGCTTGCCGACGCATCCTGGCTGGTCAGTACGCCACTGCGATCGGTGGCCAGCATTACGTGCTTGTCGTTGCGGGGATCAACGTAGACGTCGTTGATGATGACGTCAGGCCCGGTCATGCGGCTCCACGTCGCGCCACCGTCTGACGTCTTATACAGACCCTCGGTTGTACCCGCATAGACCACCTGACGGTTGTTGGGATCCTGCATGAGTACGCGGGTGCGACGCGCGGTGGAGGGAATGCCTTGAACCTTGTGAAACAGTTCGCCTGCCGTGCTGCTCAGGTAGATGCCGGAGCACGCGCTGGCGTAGACCACGCTGGGGCGGGTGGGATCGATGATGATGGAGAAGACATCAGAGTCGTCGATCAGACCTTGCTTGATGTTGTGCCAGGTGGCCCCACCGTCGGTCGTCTTCCAGGGGAGATGCCACGTTCCCGCGTAGATAGTTTTTGGATCTACAGGATCGATAGCGATTGACTCAACCTTGAGGATCTCGCCGTTGCCCACGGGAGTGATCTGCGTCCAATGAACTCCCGAGTCTGAGCTGCGGTAAACGCCGCTGATGGCGCCAGCCACCAGAATCTTCGGATCCGACGGAGCCTGGGAGAGAGCACGTATGGACTTCCCGTCCATGTCGGCCGAGGCTGCCCATGTCGCACCTCCGTCGTGGCTGATGTAGATGCCACCGTCGGTGCGGTCCAACCGCCAGACGCCCGCGTAGATGGTCTTCGGGTCGGAGGAGTCGATGACCATGTTGTCGACAACCAGATCATCGACCTTGCCCAGACGAGCGAGCCGCTTCCAGGTGGCACCGCCATCGGTCGACTGATAGATCCAGCTCATCGTCGTGCCCATGTAGATGTGGGAAGGATTCGCGGGATCGTATGCAAAGCTTCGGGCATCCCCGCCTTCGGGACCTACTGAAATCCATTGAAGTGGGGCGGCTGGCGCCTGGTTCGGCTGGATGAGGATTAGAGCGGCCACGCCAAGGAAGAAAAGTCGCAAAACTGTCTGTCTCATGTTCGTTCTTTAAACACTCGCTTTTTGCATGATACGGGGAAGGGCGCTCTTCCAATGGTAACGCCGCAGATACCCCTGTGGGATGCAAATAGTACGGCAGGCGATTGCCTTTCCGGAAATACAAAAGGCTGGCCGAGATTCCGGCCAGCCTTTTGGGTTGAATTACGTTCAGTTCAGGTTCTACTGCGCAGGGGCTGCGGCCTTGTGGTGGTGACGTTCGGGCAGAGGCTTTCTGGCCTGCGCCTTGACCGTCGACTCATCGACCGGTGTCGTACCCGGGTTGTCAGTGTCGAAGCTGGCGCCGGCAGGCACGAGGTAGTTGTCGACCTCGTTGGTGCCTGTGGTGCCCGTCCGTACGGAGATGCGGCTGGCATCAATGCCCTTCTCCGTCACCAGGTAGGCCTTCGTGTTGACTGCGCGCTGTGCAGCCAGATCCTCGGGCTTGCCCTTGTGCTTGCCCTTGGCTGGAGGCTGCGGTTCAGCGTTGCCGACGACAACCACGGTTGCGTCAGACGAACGCTGTGCATTCAGAGCCACGTCATCGAGGCAGCCCTTCGCGTCGTTGTCAACGCGAGCCGGACGGCGCTTGTCGTGGTCGAAGGTGATCGTGCACAGCTTCTGGGTGGTCGGCTTGACTACCGGCGCCGGAGCATTGATCGTAACGGTCGTCGTTGCCGATGCCGTTTGACCCTTGTCGTCCGCTACCGTGCAAGTCACGGTGATCGTGCCCGCGGGCGCTCCTGTCGTGGACAGGGTTGCCGTTGTGCCCGAACCGCTGATCGTACCCGAAGAGGCCGTGTAGCTGTAGGTCAGCGGGCGATTCTGCGGGCTTACGCCGGTCGCGGTAATCGTCGAGCTGTCACCTGGGTTAACCGAGGACGGGTTGGCCACGCAGCTCACTGTCGGCGGCTCGTAGGGCTTCACGGTAAATTGCGCCGTGCAATCGGCTGCCTCACCAGGCTTCGTGCCTTCGCTGACGTGTCCGGTCACGGTGTAGCTGCCGGGCGCCAGGCTGCCGGTATCGATGGTGGCGGTGGTGCTGGTTCCGCTAACCGTCACACCCTGTCCGCTCCAGCTGTAAGACGCGGTCTTCTTGGGATTGAGGTTGGAGGCTGTACCAGTCACCGTGACCGGCTCACCCGGGAAGACTGCGCTGGGGGTCGCCGAGCAAGCGTACTGCACAGGCGGCGGAGGAATGATGCTGCCGAAATGCCAGACCAGACCGGCGCTCAGACGAGCAGCGTTGGCATTGACGCGGCCACCATAAACGGGTTGAGGACCGTAGTTTACGTGAAAATATTCATAATCGGCCTGAAAGAGTCTCAGACCGATGCGATGATTGAAAAAGGGCAAGTTGTAATCCAGACCACCGCCAACCGTCAGAGCAGGTCCCCACGTGGATCTGAGAGTGGTATATGGTGGGTTGTCCGGGCCTTGCCATTTGGTAGCACCCGCGAGTCCGTGAACAAAAGGAGTCATGCCAGAAACCGGGAAACGGAAGATGATACCGGCCTGGTAGGTGTAACCGCCGTCATTCTTATCCTGCGGATGAAAGCCGATCTCAACCTGTCCGCCCACGTACTTGTTGAAGTAGTAAGCGCCGCTGAGAAGTGCACCGTAATCGACCGCATCCATGTTGCTGGTGAAGGTTGTCCCATCCGGCAGGGTGGTAGAGACGTTGTCCTTGGGGGCTATGTAGGAGTAGCCGGTGAAAATATCGATCCGAGAGATCGGTGCCTCGGGGGGAGCTGCCGGTGTCGTACTTTGCGCATACACCGCAGATGCTCCGATCCCAACGGCGCACCCCACCAGCAGCACTCCGCTCAATTTACTAAAAACACGAGAAAGCATGCGTCTATCCTCCGCAACCATTATTGGAAGTCACACAAAAAACTGGGGGCCTATGCAGGATAGGCCGAAAAGTCAGCAAACCTCAGTCGAACCAAAACCGATAAAGCAATAGCGGTATCCAAAGTACCATACTTTAATACGCTTAGAGCACGATTTATTCAATAAGTTGTCTCGACTGATACGTATGAGTCGATTTGCACAAGTCGCCGAGAATCCCACATTGAAAAAGCTCACCTATTGCTGCCAGCCTTCGAGAACCGAACTGGTACTGCCAGCTAACCCCATGAAAATAATATATTACTGCAGATTGAATACCCGCTTCAAACTGCCGCGTTCGTGCTGAATCTTCTCTTGAAGAAGCGTGAGCGCATACATAAGCTGCTCCGGACGAGGCGGACAGCCGGGCACATAGACGTCGACCGGGATTATCTGATTCACGCCCTGCACCAGCGCGTAGTTATTAAAGACACCACCGGATGTAGCGCACGCCCCCATTGAGATTACCCACTTGGGTTCGGGCATCTGGTCGTAAAGCCGGCGGATTACCGGAGCCATTTTCTGGGAGACACGGCCGGCGATAATCATCAGATCCGATTGCCGGGGGGAAGGACGGAAGACCTCCATGCCGAAACGCGCCACATCGAAGCGCGAT
Organism: uncultured Acidobacteriaceae bacterium; assembly: GCA_963721995.1. Lineage (GTDB taxonomy): Bacteria > Acidobacteriota > Terriglobia > Terriglobales > Acidobacteriaceae > Silvibacterium. Next base: position 42,109 of record CAVRNK010000059.1, read on the forward strand.
GCACCCATGGACATCATTTCGATCGCGCAACAGGCGAGTCCGAAAGTCATCGGCCAGACAGAATTCTTTCGCACCCAGTTGATGGCAGCGCCGAGCGAGGCGAGAACAATTCCTTCGGGCTGGTCGTAACCGTAACTCACCTCATGCAGCTTTTGTCGGTTCTTCGCGCTGCTTTCGAGTGTGCCGAATAGATAACGATCCTGCATCGCTTCGCTCATGTCTCAAATATAACGCGTCTTACGGTCTTCAACTTGCGAATTCCCTGACCTGCAGCTCTTTCGCATATCCCCCACAGGAGTAAACGAAGAAATATTTGCCCCAGGCTCTAACTTCACGAGGACCATTTTCGACTGTGCCGTCCTCAATTACGACTGTCAAAACTGTCAGGGGCTGAATGGGCGGCCGATACATCAGGCGCGAAGCCGTCAATATGGGCGGCTGGAGTATGCGAATCGTGCCGAAGACGGTGACATGTTTCTTTAGCCTGCTTTATCTCTTGTCCTCTTCGAAACGACTTTGTGCCTCGCAGTTGCTCCGCTCCGTCGCAATTCCCTGTTTGCCAATTGCGAAAAATATGTAAAAGTAATTCAATCCCTGTACGAATCCCTGAAGCTGGGTCACACCAATCCTGGGAGATGCATTTTTGCTGCATCCCTGGCGAGGTCCGTTTCACAAAAGCGTTCCTCGAGTTCAAGACGCCGGAAGGTCACCGGCACGCCGCAACGTTTTGCAACCTGTCGTTGGGAGTGTTATGCGTCGTTATATTTTCAGCGTCCTGCTTGGATTGAGCTTCTGTTGTCCTGTTCTTCTTGCCCAGACGCCAGCGGCCGCGTCAACTTCGGACCGCCTTGCCAAGCTCGAAGCCCAGGTCGCGCAAGCACAGTCTTCCGCCGATAACGCCTGGATGCTGACCAGCTCCGCGCTGGTGTTGATGATGACCGGGCCAGGCCTGGCGCTGTTTTATGGCGGCCTAGTGCGAAAGAAAAATGTGCTTGCCATGATGATGCAGAGCTTCGCCATGATGGCCATCATCAGCGTGCTATGGGCCCTTCTGAATTACAGCCTGGCATTTGGATCCGGAACGAGCTTTATCGGCGGGCTGCATAACGTCTTTCTTCGCGGAGTCGGCCTGACGCCTGATCCAGACTACGCAGCGACCATTCCACTGCAGACCTTCATGATCTACCAGCTGATGTTTGCGATCATCACGCCTGCACTGGTGACGGGAGCGTTTGCCGAGCGAATGAAATTCAGCGCCATGGCTCTGTTTCTC
>CAVRNK010000060.1:0-18117 GCA_963721995.1 uncultured Acidobacteriaceae bacterium
TAGGGCTTGTCATCACTGATCATTGGATGCCGGATCTGAACGGCCCTCAATTTGTTCAGCTTCTTCGCCGACGCATGCCCGCGATCCCGGTGTTGGTCGTTAGCGGCATGCCCGATGCTGAAACAGAGTATGTGGATTTGAATGTCTTGTTCCGTACAAAGCCCATACCTCCAGACCAATTGCTCTCTCTCGTCGATTTCCTGCTTGATACACGTATGAGCCGTACTGCCTGATCCCATTTTGGGGCTCCGCTGGTTTGTGGGTGCGTCGTCCCCGGCCCACCATGCCGCTAATTGCCGCCACCGAACGCGGTCTGCGACAATAGAGAGTCCCGCCCATGCCTACGTTTGGTAGCTTCGCTCTCCTGTTTGCCCTGGCCCTCAGTGGATACACACTGGTTGCTGGCGCTGTTGCCCTTAGGCAGCTTGCCGCCGGGAGCCGTGGACGCGTTTCGCCGGAGCGATTAGCGGAAACTGCTCGCCGCGCAGGTATCGGCAGTTTTGTCGCTACGACAGCAGCGGCCTTTGCGCTGGTGTGGGCCGCGTTTAATAACGACTTCTCCGTTGCATACATCCTTCATCACAGCAATCGTGCTCTTCCCGGACCGTATAAGTTTGCCGCGCTTTGGTCAGGACAGGAGGGCTCGCTGTTGCTCTGGGCGTGGCTGCTCTCGATCTATGGATTTGTGCTGCGGGTGCGCCATAAGGTCGACGTAAAACTCACAGCGTATGCTTCGACCATCCTCGCCGGCATTCAGATCTTCTTTCTTCTTCTGCTCAACTTTGCTGCTACCCCCTTTTCGCTGGTGGGCGGGACCGTGCCACCTGACGGATTCGGCCTCAATCCGCTGTTGCAATATCCCGAGATGGTTATCCATCCTCCAATGCTGTACCTCGGATACGTCGGATTTGCGGTGCCATTCGCCTTCGCTTTGGGCGCACTGATGATGCGCTACCCTGGCGAGAAGTGGATTCATATCACCAGGCGCTGGACCATGGTCACCTGGCTCTTTCTCACCTGCGGCATCTTCCTTGGCGCTCACTGGGCCTACTCGGTTCTCGGCTGGGGCGGCTACTGGGGATGGGATCCCGTGGAAAACGCCTCGTTGATGCCCTGGCTCACCGGGACTGCATTCCTGCACTCCGTCATGATGCAGGAGAAGCGCGGCATGATGAAAAGCTGGAACGTCTGGCTCATATTCTCCACATTCTTGCTCGCTATTTTCGGGACGCTACTCACTCGCTCTGGTCTTGTAAGCTCCGTTCACGCCTTCGCGCAGTCGTCGATCGGCACGTGGTTCTGGACCTTCCTTGTCATCGTTCTCTCGGTATGCCTCTTCACGTTCATCCTGCAACGTGACCACCTCAAGGCTGAGAACAAGATTGAGTCACTTGTTTCCCGCGAATCCAGCTTTCTCTTCAACAACCTGGTCCTGCTGGCAGCCTGTTTCACGGTGCTTTGGGGGACACTTTTTCCGATTCTGTCTGAATACGTACAGGGAAATAAAGTCACGGTCGGTGCACCGTTCTACAACCGCGTCGCCGTTCCGATCGGATTATTTCTACTCTTTCTGACCGGTATCGGCCCATTGCTCGCCTGGCGCAGCTCGTCCTTCAAGAGCATCCGCAAGAATTTCGTCCTGCCGTCCATCGCTGGCCTCATAACCGCAATCGTCGTGATCGCGTGCGGCGTTCGCCCCTGGGAGATATTTACCAGCAGCGATCAGGGCTCCTTTTACTCCTTCATCGCGTTCACTTTGGCAGCAGTCGTCGTTACAGCGATCAGCGCGGAGTTCCTCCGCGGTGCCGGAGTCATAGCACGGCACACGGGACAAAACCTCCTTGCCTCGATGGTCCAGCTCACTCGCCGCAACACGCGCCGCTACGGCGGATATATCGTCCACTTCGGCGTGGTCGTCATCTTTATCGGGATCGCGGGCTCAGCTTTCAACCAGAGTAAGGAAGAAGAACTCGGCTTCAAGCAGAGCCTTAATATTGGTCCTTACCGCATCGAATGCCAGAGCTACTCGCAGGACTCGAACGCCAACTACGACACGGAATACGCTCTCCTCGATGTCTATCGTGGGGGCAAGAAAGTCACCCAGCTTGCGCCCGAAAAGCGCTTCTACACAGCGAGCCAGCAACCCTCAACGATTGTCGCGAACCACTCGACCCTGGCGTGGGATCTTTACGTAATTTACGCAGGAAAGAATCCGGACACTGGCCAACCCATCATCAAAGTTTTTCTCAATCCGCTGGTCGCGTGGATCTGGATCGGTGTCGGCATCGTTGTCCTGGGTACTGGTGTGGCTCTTGTTCCGAATATGACGGCAGCGCTTGCTGCGAGTCGCAATCGCGCAACAGCTCTTGAGCCGTCTGCCGAAGCTGTTGCTGCGCGGGGAGGCGACTGATGTCGAAGATTCCTCATCTAGGTCGACTCATTGCTGTAGCCGTTGTTGCTTTCCTCGCCATGGGCTCGGCAAGCACTGCCGTCCGGTACAACGATCTTGGCCACAAGATGATGTGCGTCTGCGGCTGCAATCAGATCCTCATCGAGTGCAACCACCTTGGATGTCCCGACTCCGATCGCATGCTCGGCGAACTGCGCGCCAGCATTGCAGGCGGCTCAGGCGATGACGCGATCCTGACGGCCTTCCAGGAGAAATACGGCCCCACTGTTCTCGCTGCCCCGATGCTTACCAAATTCAATACCATTGCCTGGGTCGTGCCCCCCGCGGTGCTGATCCTCGGTATCGTCGCCACTGCGGTTCTCGTGCGGCGGTGGCGTCTTCGTGCCGCGGCTATTCCCGCCACGCCGCCCGCGCCGCATTTCCCGGCCATGCGTGAACGCATCCGCAGGGAGACAGAACTATGATCGTTGTCGCCTGCGGGGTGCTTCTGCTCGGGGTCCTCTTTTACGTCTTCTATCCCGAGCGTCATGTAGAGGAACAGCATCAGAAGACACGGCTTGAATACCTCCGCGAGCGGAAAGATGTTCTCTACGACAACCTGCGCGATCTCAACTTCGAGTACCGCGCCGGGAAGTACGTGCAGGAGGACTATGCCATGCAGCAGGCTGACCTCGAGAACGAAACGGCCGAGGTGCTCGCCGAAATCGACGTGCTCGAAGCCGAGCCGCGCTGAGCGGTGCTCCTATAATCTGAGGAAGATCATGAAATCATTCCTACGCTCGCGCCTTTGCCGAGCCACGTTGCTGACCGCTCTCGGCCTTACTATTACCGCCATCGCTCATGCTGCCTCGATCACCGGCGTTGTCACCAACAAGACGACGAACAAGCCTGCCGCGGGAGATGACGTCGTCCTCATTGCGTTCGGCCAGGGCATGCAGGAAGCGGGGCGTACGAAGACCGATTCTCAAGGGCGCTTCACGCTCGATCTTCCCGATAATGGAATGCATCTGGTGCGCGTCGATCATCAGAAGGCGACCTACTTTGAGCCCGTTCAGCCGGGAACCAAGACGGTCAACGTTACCGTTTATGACGTGGAGCCGAAGGTTGAGGGTGTTTCGGCGGAAGCCGATGTGATGCGTATTGAAACTACGCCGCAGGGCCTGCACGTTGTTCAAAATTACTTTGTCAAGAACGACTCGAATCCGCCGCGCACGCAGTTCAGTAACCGCGCATATGAAATCTACCTCCCCCCCGATGCCAAGATTGAGGCGTCGGCGGCCATGGGGCCGGCCGGCATGCCGGTCTCGTCCTCTCCCGTGCCGCTGGGGGATCCCGGCCACTATGCCTTCGTGTTCCCCGTGCGACCCGGGGAGACACGCTTCCAGCTGAGCTATACGCTCCCGTACAGCGGCAGCTACAAGTTCACGCCTCGCCTTGCCCTGCCCACCGAGAACGTCGCGATCATGCTCCCCAAAGGCATGCAGTTCTCGGGCGGCGCTCCGTTCCAACCGGCTGACGTAGACGCGAACGCCCAGACCTTTCTGGCGCGCAATGTGCAGCCGTCGCAGGCGCTTGCCTTTACCGTGTCCGGCACCGGCTCGATGCCGCGAGATTCGGAGCAGACGGGCGCAAGTGCGCCGAATGCCGGGGCTCCGGCGGGTATGCCGGGCGCTCCCGATCAGTCTTCTGCCGCAGCGGACAACCGTCCGGGTGGAGGGCTGGGCACTCCGATCGATACGCCTGATCCGCTGCAGAAGTATAAGTGGTGGATCCTGAGCGGGCTGGCTCTCATTCTGGTTATCGCGGCCGGATTTTTCCTCCGCGGGAAACCGGCTCCGGCGGTGGCGGCCGTGGAGTCCGCTGTCTCTCCACTGGTTCCGAGTCCGCAGTTGTCGCCCAAATCCATTCCAAGTCCAGGTTCGTTGCTGGCGGCGCTCAAGGACGAACTGTTCGCGCTCGAGACCGAACGGCTGGAAGGGAAGCTTTCGGAAGCCGACTACGCCGAGACCAAATTGGCGCTCGAGGTAGTGCTGCGGCGGGCGCTGGCGCGACAGTCGGCTCGATAGCCGTCCCTGCTTACGGGTTCAGGGGACCCCCCTCCCCCTGTTTTTCCTATGGTTGTAACTGATTCATTCGACAGCCGGTTAGCAGTTGTGGTTTGTAACTCATTCATTCGATGGGTCGGGTCTGTAATCGATTCATTCGATTATGGTTACACGAGAGGAAATGCAGGTCTTGCTGTAACCGTTTCATTCTATTGACGCGGGCTGTTACCGATTCATTGGCCAGTGGTTACTGGTCGTGCGTTTCCCTGGTAGCGCAGGCACGGAAAAAGGCCGCCGAAGCGGGCTTTGCGGAATGTCCTAATTCCATTTTACGGGGCAGAGAGAAATAGTCGGCCAACTTTCGAACACCCTCTTCAGTCTGAAATGAAGAGGTTAGGGAGAATATGTGAGGTCAGGGACTTGACGGGCTCCAGGGGTGGTCGATGAATACCTTGGTCAATTGGCAACAGTTGACAGTTCGGGCTGCGGAAAGTCCCTGCGCACTGCCCGTGACTTTCTTTGCGTGCGCCAGCGCTTCTTCGATTCCCCAGTGGCAATGTAGAACCGTCTTCAGCGTGCAGCGACCTTTCGCCGTCGCTGCTCACTTGCCCGAATAATTTCGCTCATGTCCGCCGCTGGTCGTATCTCCCACAACGTCCCGTACTTGAGGGCCGGATGCTGCGACAAGAGCTGAATGGCATGATTCATGTCCCGCGCCTCAAGCACGCCAAGGCCGCCTAGCTGCTCCTTGGTTTCCACATAGGGACCGTCGGTCGTCGCGACTTTCCCGTTCTTCCAATACAAAGTCAACGCGGTTTCAGGGGGCTGCAGAGCCTCTCCGCGGTCAGCGTGTCCGTTGGCGCGCAAATAGTCGTCGTATTCATAGCATTCGTCGAACATTGCGTTTCGCTCGTCCTCGGTCATGGCCGCATGTTTTGCCGGCTCGTAGTATCCCAAACAGATGTATTTCATGGTCTTCTCCTCCTTCATCTCTTCCGGGTGGAAGCCAGCGGTGCGGCGGGCGCAGATTTTTCTGTCACTGCTTCAAGTAGCGAAGCGCGACAGATCCTGATTTAAAAATCTTTGTCTCAACAAGCTTTAATTGCAGTTTCTCCGGCAGGTTGACACCTTCCAACAACCGCCTTCCCGCTCCCGCGAAGACTGGCCCAACGACAAAACGATATTCATCAACGAGACCAAGCTCTATCAGTTGTGTAGGAATATCCACACCGCCGACTAAAATATCTTTGCCTTGTTCCTGTTTCAATTTAAGGATTTCGTCGCGAAGATTCGTACGAACAATTCTCGTATTTTTATCTTCAATGCCGTCCAATGATCGCGAAAAAACAACTTTGTTGAGGGAGACAAATGCCCGGGCAAAGTCGGTATCTGCTTTTGTCTCAGACTGGCTTTTGAGGACGTCAGGCCAATAGGGAACCATCAATTGATAGGTTTTACGCCCAAAGACCTGCAGGTCAACCTCTCGCATGAGGTGCAAAATATACTCAAGCGTTTCTTCATCGGGATTGAATTTGGTGTGGTCGACGCAGCCATCCACGCTAATGTTGATTGCGAAGATTACATTTCTCATTTGATTGTCCTGCCCCCCCTTGTGCGCTCGATCGTTCATTCTCTCGACCGTACACCCTAGTCGTCGCGGACAGAGAAAATCGACAGCAGAGGCGGGCTTTTTTATTTCAATTTACAACCCATCTCATAAATGCACTCAAGCCGGTTTGCACGTGATTCGTGGATAACTTCCGTATTGCCGGTGACTCGGGCTCAATCCGAGAGCTGCCTGCAAAGCGGTCCAGTCAAGACTAGTTGCTCAAAATGCCGTTTTGTAGGACTTCCTGACAACGTTGATTTGAGAGGACCAGCATTATTTTCGAGCCGATTAACGAAAATGATCGACGAGCATGATGTCGCTGTTTACATCGCCAATTTGTGAATAGAGCAACCAGCGGCTATCGGAAGAAACCGAGAGGCCGCTCACGAAAGCCCTATCCACTTCCAAGACGCGATGTATCTGCCTCGTAGCGAAATCAAAATAACGGATGGATCTAGACGCATCCGCAGGAACAAAATAGATACCTCCGGGAGCGACGGTCCAGAGGCTGGAGTCGTTCACGCGAGGTAATCCATCCACTTCTGACTCCGTGGCGGGCTGCCCGGGCGAGAGCACTTTTTTCAGCGTCGGTTTTGACTCGTGATTTGCGAAAAATATTGTTTCCCCATCGAATGACTCCTGCGGACTGAATCCATCGATATCTTTAGAGATAGCAATCGCATCTCCCCCAGAGGCCGGACAACGATAGAGCCCCATCCTGCCAGGATCCTGCGACCTGAAATAAATCCACTTTCCATCGCGGGACCAGTGCGGTCGAAGCAGGCTAGAGATATTTGTGACCAGTTTTCGCGGGATTCCTTCGGATATGTCGGCCACATATATTTCCCAGCTGTCCAAGGGGCGCGAGTCAAACGCTATCTTGCTTCCGTCAGGCGACCATTGCGGACTGCCACTCGGTTGAGCGGGATTTGAGATTTGTACGAGACTGCTGCCATCGTCATTACTGACCCAGACTCCCAACACACCGGATCTTAAAGACGCAAAAGCAATGCGCTTTCCGTCCGGAGAATATTGAGCATCAAACTGTCCCCGGGAAGAAGGGACGAGCCCTACGCCTGGAAATGCCGCGTGAAGCAAGTCCTTGCGCCAGATATTTGAGCTAATGTATGTAGCACTGAATGTCAGCTTGTCACCCTTGGCCGAAACTGAGGGCTGCGCTGCCGCTCCTAAGAAGGTGAGCCTCTTTCTCGCGCCATTCGCGACAGTGACTTCACCGAGCTCGTATGAGCTCTCCCAAAAAGAGCAAATCAGTCTCCGATCGTCCGCCGACCACGTCAGCCCAGTTGGCCAAGCCTGGAACGATGCAATCGTCCTCGGCTTTCCGTCCGGAAGCTGTACGAAAGATAAAGTGGCCTCGTCTCCTCCATTTAGAGAGCACCAGTATGCGAGATACCTGCCGCTGTGGGAAAACGATGGCAGACCTTCGCCCATGCACTCTGGATTAACAGGAATCTGCCTGGTCTCCAACGTTTCCGTCGAAAGGAGAACGATCCTTGCGCTTTCCGCTTCCCGCATTACATCGTTGAAGGCGATCCACTTGCCGTCTGGCGACCAACTGATAGTGGAGAACGGAATATTTACGAATCCACGCCAGGGCAATTGGGTAGAGCGTAATCTTCTTTCCGGGCCGCCTAGTGCCGGTACAACGTAGATTCCCGTGTCATCGCCGGCCACGCGATGAAAGGCGATCTGCGTGCCATCAGGAGACCATGTCGGACTGATCCATTCCGAGGGATGCTGCGTGAGGCGGAGAAGAGTCTCGCTCCCAATGGCTTTTACGTATAGGTCGAGACCCTTGGCTCCGCCCTTTGGATCGCCGTTCCACGCGAAAGCGATCCTAGAGCCATCCGGGGAGAAAGCCGGCGAAATCGCCCGTCCGGACAGAGCCGTAAACGGAACCGCAGTCAGGGCCTGCTGCTCCTGCGGACGCTGCGGCCGATGCAATCGATAGCCAACGACGGCCGCAAGGACAATAACCGCAATGGCGAATATTCCGGCTCCGATCTTCAACCACACTCTATCTGACGTTGACTGCTTTGATTTTGGTGGCGCGGGCGAAAGCTCTTCCGCGAGTTGCCGGGGTGAGGCGACGCCATCGTCCGAAGGCGCGACCGGCGGGGAGACAGAATCGCTGTCCGCGGCACCTTTGCCCCTCGCTGGCTCATCCCGGACATTCACCGCCTGGGACAGAGGAGCGATAAAGCGATAGCCCCGCTTTGGGATGGTCTCGATGTAAAGAGGGGTGTCGGCTGAGTCGCCCAGGGCTTCGCGCAGTTTCATGACCGCCGTGTTCAGGCTGTGGTCGAAGTCTACGAAGGTATCGGAGGGCCATAAGACCCGGCGCAGGTCTTCGCGGGTGACGAGCTCACCGGCATGCTCGAGAAGAAAAACCAGGATGCTGAAGGATTGCTCTCGGATCTTGACCGCAGTGCCGCTGCGGCGCAATTCCTTATTGCGCGCGTCGACTTCAAAAACACCGAAACGCCAGGCTTGCGCGGGGTTCGCCCGGGTCCCCACAAAATTTGCTCCGGTGAAATTCTCTTGCCGAGGAGTCTAGCACGATTCTCCGCCCGTCACGGCAGTGATTTACCGGCGCATAGCGCTATGCAAGCCATTACACATCAGAGACTTCTCAGGCGATACGCGTTTGATCGCGGAATTACCCGCAATGCATGGTGAAAACCTCGGCCAAGGCGCAGGTTACGGAGCATAGCGGTGCCGGAATCCGGTGGCCGCGATCCTAAACCGAGGTGATTTCATGACGCGTCACACAGCAATTCTCACCAACCTGCTTCTTAGCCTTCCCCTGGCGGCCGGACTGCTCTGCGCAACGTCCAACGCCTCGGCTCAGAGCATCGAAACCGCTACCATCCCATTCGCGTTCACGGCGGACCACGAGCATTTCCCTGCCGGAACTTACGAAGTCAGACGCCTGCCTGACGGCCTAATGTCCCTCTACAATCTGGAGACGGCCAAAATTCAGCTTCTGATGGTTCATCAGGAAGCAGGCCGCGCCGTTGAGACTCGTGGCCGCTTGGTCTTCCATCACGATGAAACGGGAAATACCTTAATGCAGGTTTGGATAGCCGGCACGACTATCCACAGCGAAATGATTGTGCAGCCGAAGATCCAGCAGCTCATAACGAAGAACCGACCACCGGCTGGATCGGTAATCGAAGTCGCAATGAAATGAGCAAGGGATGTGACCGGGGCGGGTCGTGAGCCACGATAACCGCCCCTGACCACGCTCCCCGGATCTGTGGGCATGTTTTCGCCACACTGGGTCTCCGGATGGCCGTTCCATCGTTACCCTGAATCCAAAGTCGCTCGGTCTGAATATCTTCGATATCACGAAGCGGGTGGTCGAGGCCATATAAGGATTCGCGGGCTTTCCAAGATGGTCGAGAGACAACAGGTCCATCTATTTTTTTGGGGTTTTACGATAATCCGGGCATATTTCGGATTCCCGTCACTGGTGGAGATGTAGAGCGCCTCACCAATCTGAAGGGTGTTCTCTATCCGGGATATTACTCGGTATGGTTTGGGGCTGGACCCAACCGACGCACCGCTGTTGCTCCGCGATGTAGGAACCAGCGATATCTATGCACTTGCGCTCGAACAGTAATAAACGGTCTGGCAATCCCTAACCAACGACGCCCTCCGGCAATTTTGTGGCGAGGTTCTCGTAGGGTTTTCGATTCGCTCCGGCCAACTCCCGGTTTGTCGGCAATCCGGAAGTAATTCTGCCAAGGCTTCGTCTATCAGAGACATTTATGAGATGGGTTGTAGTTTTATCAATTCCCCGAGCCACCTCGCGAGAAACGGAGCGGCTCCCCCTAACGTCTAACGCATTATCCGTCGTTGATAGGCTGACACGATGATTGTCATCCAGTCCTCAAGATTGCAGCTCAGCCAGTCCCAGATGCTGGATGCACAGGACGTTTTCGGATGCATCACACCTGCCATCGCCAAATTCATGCCATGGGAGCCGCCGTCGTGGAGCGAGTACGTGGCGCGATGCGAGAAGAGAGTGCAGGCTCCGGAGCCGAACAACTTTTCTTTTGTCATCCGGCGGCTCGACAACAGGGAATGCTTTGGCATGGCCTCGTTGGAAGACGCGGATTCTGTTTCGCCTGAAGTCGGCCTTTGGCTCAAGGAAAGCGCGCACGGGCAGGGTTTTGGCCGGGAGGTCGTGGCCGCACTTGTTAAGTGGGGGCACGCAACTCTTGGCAAGGAAAGTTTCATCTATCCGGTGGCCGTGAAGAATACCGCCAGCAGGGGCATCGCTGAGAATCTTCACGGCGAAATCATAGGCAACCGCAAGAATCCGAAATACGACTCCGTCGTTTACAGGATTCCCTTCTACAAATCGCCAACTTTCAGTTCTCGTGATGGCGCATGGAGCAGGTGAAAGCCGGGAACCCACCGGATGTACCAATCTCTATTCGCCGAAAACCGGACCATCGCGTCTGTCCCGGTTTTCCCCTCCATGATCTCTGACGTCGGCTAACGCGGCCGCGTCGTTTCAGGAGGCGGTCTTCAAAGGCCCAGGGGCCTTGTAGCTGTTGATGATGATGCCGGACGGCAAAGCATGCGTGCCGGCGAGCTCGAAGGAGCGTGGCGGCGTTCCGTCCGCAAAGATGCGCTTCCCTTTGCCCAGGAGGACTGGATCGACGAGCAGAACCATCTCATCCGCAAGGCCGTGTTCGAGCAGCACCGAAGTCAGTGTCGAGCTGCCAAAGAGGATCAGGTCAGGGCCGTCGTGCGACTTGATGCGGCGAACGTCCTCGACGAGGTCCGGTCCAATGCCCTCGAACGGGCCCCATTCCAGGCTCTCAGGCCGATGGGTTGCGACATACTTTGTCGCCGCATTCAGGCGGTCCGCCATCGGACTCTTCGGCGCCTTCGGCCAGAAGCTCGACATTAGATCGTGGGTTCGGCGGCCAATCAGCAGATCGAAGCTCTCGCCATACATCGCGAGGACTATCTCTCTGCCAGCGGGTCTCCGATAGGGCGCGCTCCAGTCGGTGTAGGGGAAATCGTCGTCATCGGCGGACTGCTGGATCACGCCGTCCAGCGAGATGTGTTCGAAGATTCTGAGCTTTCTCATTTGAGTCTCCGTGTTCTGGTGTTTCTATTCTCTGTTGGAGCTACATGGGTGGGGCTGGGGTTCCATCGGACCATTTGGGCACCATCACCAGGAAGACAGCCAGGGGAGGAAAGCTCTTGAGCTGTGGATACGCTTCCGCGGACAAGTACCAGTAGTTCACAGACACAACCGGAGCATTCGCCACGTTTGCGCCCCAGGCTGCGTCGGGCTTGTCGGCTTGGAAGAACATCAGGTGGGGGACATCGTGGTCGCCGTCGTCGGTCAGGTAGGAGGATTTGGACATCATGTAGGAGACAGTCCCCTGCTCGAGGGCTGGTAATTCTTTTTTGTCTATTGCGGCTTTGATTGCGGCGATGACTTCTTGCTTCGAATGGCCGGCCAGGATTAGTTCGGTGCGTTTGTAGGCGTACGGGAGAACGGTGCGGGCGGCTGGTGGATTGAGACAATCTGCGGCGCGGACTTTTGGATTCCAAAATTCGGGATGATCGAACATGGCCATCCACCCGCGTCCCACCCAGCATACCCAGCCGTTCTTGCCTTCCACCGCGGTTTCGTAGCCGTGGCGGGTCAGGACGATCACTGAGGCGTCGTGCGAGATGGCGTCTGGAGCGGCGCTGCGGGCCAGGGCGATTTCCGCGTCGCGATCCATTAGATATTGTTCGATCGGGGCCATCTTCGGATAGGGCGTCGTGGCATCCTGTGCCATCGCGTGTTGTGCTGTACCGAGCACAACGAGTAGTGCGAACCCTTTGATTGCGATTGCGGCAACCTTCTTTTTCAGCATCGTTTCCTCCTGAGAATGGGACTTTTGGGCGCAGGCCGTCTTCAGCGTGCAGTGTTCTGTCGCCGTCGTTGCTCGCTTGCCTTCTCTACTTCACTCATGTCCCCTGCCGGCCGAATCTCCCAAATGGTGCCAAACGTCAGCGCCGGATGCCGGCCGATGAGCTGTACAGCATGATTCATGTCCCGCGCCTCAAGAACGAGAATGCCGCCGAGTTGCTCCTTGGTTTCGGCATAGGGGCCGTCGGTCGTTGCCACCTTGCCGTTCTTCGAGGACAGAGTCAGGGCGGTCTCCGGCCCCTGAAGCGCTTCTCCACCAGCCCAGTGACCGGTGGCGCGAAGATGGTCGTCATATTCAAAACATGTATCGAACATGGCGTTTCGCTCGCTCTCCGTCATGCCATCGAATTTGCCTTTGTTGTAGTAGCCAAAACAGATGTATTTCACTGTTCTTCTCCTCTTCCTTCCGGGCGGGAGCCAGCGGCGTAGCTTTGCGCTGGCTCGTTCCTCCGATGGTCAGGACGTCGAATCTTCCGAAGTCGTGGCGGCCAGATTGTTTACTTGCTTCCAGCGGGTCCTTGTTCCGGAGCCGGGAAGAATAGAAGTTCGCGCACCTCGCCCACCGCATCGCAGGAGATGGAACCCTTGCGCGCCCACGCGAGTGCCTCGTCCATATTGGCGGCTTCCAGTATCCAAAAACCGCCCATATGCTCCTTGGTCTCGATGTACGGCCCGTCGGTGACGAGCACCGTGCCGTCGGACTGCTTCCGCACCGTCTTGGCGTTGGCAGCCGGGGAAACGCCGCAGGCGAACTTCCTCACGCCAGCAGCAATCATTTCGCGGTTGAGCGCGTGGATCTCTTCGATCATCGCTTCGGTTACGGTGGACGGGTCGAAGTCGTCGGGGATGTAGTTACAGACCAGATACTGTGGCATGACTTTTTCTCCTTGGTTTCTGTGGTTTGTTCCCGATGACTCGTTTCCTGTTCATTCAGGAGCCGTAGCTCATCGTTCTTTTGTCCTATAGTCGTTGGGAAGACGGAAAATCGACAGCTATCCCAATTTTTATTTCAGTTTTTATTTGAGCTGCCGAATCCGCTCCTGCAGGAAATGCCGCTCCGGCTCCTGTTGGGTCAGCGCCAGAGCTTTCTCATAAGCGGACCGGGCCTCGGCGGTTCTGCCCAGCCTGCGGTACATATCCGCACGGGCTGAATGCGCCAGGTAGTAATTTGCCAATTCGCCATGTGCCAGCACCGCGTCGATATGCTTCAGACCGGCCTCCGGACCATCGCGCATGGCAATGGCCACGGCACGATTCAGATGTGCTACCGGCGAAGGGTGAATTCGTACCAATTGGTTGTAAAGCGCGACAATCTGCCGCCAGTCGGTCGCAGCGGTTGATTCCGACTCCGCATGAACGGCCGCGATCGCAGCCTGTAGTGTGTAGGCACCGAAGCGGCGGGAGTTCAGGGCTTTCTCCACCAAAGCCACTCCCTCCGCGATCTGCTCCCGGTTCCAGAGCGAGCGGTCTTGATTCTCCAGCAAGATCAGCTCTCCGGTCGGCGAGGTTCTCGCGGCGCGGCGGGATTCATGGAGCAACATCAGGGCAAGCAGCCCCATGACTTCCGGCTCTGGCTGGAGTTCGGTCAGTAGTCGTCCCAATCGAATCGCCTCGCCGGTTAGCTCGGCCCGCGTTACCTCCGTTCCCGCCGCAGCCGAGTAACCCTCGTTAAAGACGAGATAGATGACCTGAAGCACCGCGTCCAGCCGCTCCGGCAATTCCTGGGGCGTCGGCACCTCGTAGGGAATCGGCGTCTCTCGAATCTTTGCCTTGGCGCGCACGATGCGCTGGGCGAGCGTTGCGGGCGTAACCAGAAATGCCCGGGCAATCTCCTCCGTTGTCAGGCCGCAGATCTCGCGCAGAGTGAGCGCGACCTGTCCTTCAGGAGGCAGAGCGGGATGGCAGCAGGTGAAAATCAGACGGAGGCGATCGTCCTCGAGGCTTTCCTCTTCATTAGACCTTTCTGCCGAACTCGATTGCGCTTCGAGATAGCGCACGAGCTCATCTTGAGACGCATCAAATCTTGCCCGTCGACGCAGAGTGTCAATGGCTTTGAATCGGGCTGTCGAAATCAACCATGGTCGCGGGTTGCCTGGTACTCCACTCCTCGGCCAAAGGCTCAGCGCAGCCGCAAAGGCTTCGTGCATCGCCTCCTCGGCAAGATCAAAATCACCGAGCAAGCGGATCAGCGTTGCCAGGATTCGTCCCGAATCCACGCGATAAAGGGAGTCGAGCAATTCGCGTATCTGCTCGGTGGAAGGCTCGGACATGACGACGACCTTAGCAAAACCAGCTATCCCGAATCAATTTGGCAAACGCACGGACTCCCTGACGTACAGCGGACATTAAACTAAACTGGATCCACCTGGCTTCCCGTTTTCCCGTCCCAAGTCTGAATTGAGGAAAATCCGTCGACGTGTTGCGCCCCAGTGAAACTGCGGTCGTCGTTATCCGTGACAATGCGCCTCATGAACCAAGGACATAGAGATGGTCTCCGAGCCCGTCCATATCCCACATGCCGAACGCTTCACCGATTGGTTTCCCGATTTCCTGAAAAAGGAACTCGCGCCCTATCCCGGGCGTGGCGCGCTCGTAGCGCGTATGGTCATCTCCGCCACTTTGACCATGATCCTGATCGTCACCTTCCGCATTCCGGGAGGCTACATCGGTGCGCTGACCGCTTTTCTTTTTTCGCGCGAGAATCTTGTCTCAACCGCTCGTTCGGCGATTTCCATGATCGGCGCGTTCGTGATTGGAGCACTCTTCATCCCGGTCGGCGCCCGTCTGCTCGCCTCCACTCCTGAAACGCACTTCATGTGGGTTGGCGGCAGCCTCTTTGTTGCGTTCTTTCTGCTCCGTTGCCTCGCCAATTACGGAATAGCGATCGGCCTCGGGCTTGTTATCGCCAACGTTGTTGGCATCTGGTACCTGCCCGGGCCTGCGGCACAAAACGTCGAACTTACGCTCTGGCTCATCGGCGCCACGTCCCTCGGCGCGCTGGTAACGCTGTGTGTCGAGGTGGCCTTCTACGCGGTGCATCGGCGCGACGACTTCTCAGAAGGCCTCGACAGCCGTTTGGCACTCATCGAGGAGCTTATGGCCGGTTACGCCGATGGCCGTCCGGTTTCGCCCGCCACGCAGGCCGGTCTTGCGCAATTCGCAGTCGTGGGAGCCGGTGCTCTCCGCCGCCATGTCGCCCGCGCCAGCTACACCCAGCTCTACCGCGCACGCATGACCACGCTGGTGGCTCTCGTGGCGCGGGGCATTGATTTCGCTGCCGCTCTCGCCAACGCCTTTCCATCCCTGCCGGATGGGAATCACGAGCGCGCCGCATGTCTCAAGCGAAGCCTCGCCGATATTCGCCTATGTCTTCGCACCCACGGGCAACCCTGCGAAACAACCCTGGAACCAAGGCCCAGCCCCGACACGCCGCTCTTATCGGAAATTGAATCGATGGTGTCGCTGATGCCCTCCATCTTCAGTGACGAACATGCCACAGATCCCACTCTTGAAGCCATCGAGGACCCACCTGACGCCAGCCGCATCTTCATTCCCGACGCCTTCTCGAATCCGGACCACCTCCGCTATATCCTTGGCGGGACGTTGGCGGCAATGCTCTGCTATGTGTTTTATGTGTCGCTGGACTGGCGCAACCTCTCCACGTCGGTCACCACCTGCGTGCTCACAGCCCTCACCACGGTTGGATCCTCGCGCCAGAAGCAAGTCCTGCGCATTGCCGGTTTCGTCCTTGGCGGCGTCATCGCCGGGATTGGCGCACAGATTTTTATTCTCCCCTCGATCGATACCATCGGCGGATTCACCGTGCTCTTCGCGGTCGTGACGGCTGTCGCCGCCTGGATCGCTACTTCCAGTTCGCGGCTCTCCTACGCGGGTGTGCAAATTGCTTTCTCGTTCTATCTGATCCATCTGAGCGATTTTTCCATCCAGACCAATCTCACGCTTCCGCGCGACCGCGTCCTGGGCGTGCTGCTTGGCGTTACCATGATGTGGCTCGTATTCGAACGGACCTTTCCCCGGTCCGCTGCGGACGGGATGGTGCGCATTTTCGTTATCAATTTGCGACTGCTGGCCGATCTCGTCTCGTTCACTCCGCGTGCCGATGATCCGGCCTCGATGCTCAAGGTCCGCCGACTGCGGGAAGAGATTTATCGCCGCTTCGGTGAAGTCAACGCGCAGGCAGACGCCGTTCCTTTCGAAACCGGGCCCGCGCGCCCAGGTGACATGGCGGCCCGCGATCGTATCCGCCGCTGGCAAGCCTTCCTGCGGAGTTTCTACCTGCTCGAAGCGCCTCTACTACAGTTTCGCATCTTCGCTAACATCCACTCCAAATCGCCTTCGTTCACGGCATTTGAGAATGACTTACGCTTTGAATGTTCGCGCATCTTCCTTCATATCGCAGAGAGCCTTGAGAAGCAGCTGGCAACTCACACGCACCACGCAGACTCAGTAGCCAGCATCCTGAATCGAATTGATTCATCATCGGTGGGAATCGAAGCTGAATTCTCTGAACGCGAACGCGCTCTGTTGCGTCTTATCCGGACCATCGCGCAACTCGTCGATCGTTTGCAGGTTGAGGTCGCCTCAGAGGGCCTCTACGATGTCGTCCAGACTTCTGCCGCTCCTCTTCGACCTGTCGAGTCCGAAGGCACTTGAGAGATAAGCTCCGTTTCTTTGGCGGGATCGCCGTGTCGAGCTATTCGCCGAAGGCGGTCTTGAAGAACTTCTGGATCCGCTGCCGTCCGTCATAGCCGTGCCACGGCTCGGAAGTCGGGTTGCCGAAGATTCCGTTGGCCAGCGGTCCATGGTCCTCGCGAGGATACTCGACCATCTCCACCGGCACGCCCATCTGACGGAGGGCACGGTACATCTCCTGACTCTGGCCGAGAGGGTCGGTCTTGTCGGCTTCGCCCTGCAGCAGCAGAAAGGGCGTCTTCGCGCGTCCGACGTCGGCCAGGGGACTCTGCGCCAGGCGTCAGATGCGTGCTCCCAGGGCTTGCCGTAGAACCAGCGGTCGTAATAGGACTCGGACTCCGTGCCGTATTCGCTGTGCTGGTCGATGACCGGAGCGCCGCTGACGATGGCCTTGAAGCGGTCGGTCTTGCCTTCGACGAAGGCGGCCATTTCGCCGCCGTAACTGTATCCCATCAGGCCGAGCTTGTTCGAATCGATGGGGTACTTCGCAATGACAGCGTCGACGCCCGCCATGATGTCACGATAATCGGCGCCCCCGAGGTCATTCTTGTTTGCGGCGGCGAAGGACGCGCCGTATCCGGTGCTGCCGCGGGGATTGGTCCGCAGCACCGCCCATCCCTGGCCAACGAGCCACTCGATGAGAGGATAGTAGCCATCTTCGAAGGCGCCGGTCGGGCCGCCGTGCACATCCACGATGAGAGGAACCTTCTGTGAAGACGACTGCGGCGGGAGGTAAAGCAGGCCTTCGACCGCCAATCCTTCGTTTTTCCATTGCACGAGCTGCGAGGGGACTTTCGTCCAGTTTGCCGGCATCAAGGCGGGCATATTCAGGGCCCTGGCTTCATGGCCCAGCTTCTCCGCGTAATACAGTGTGGGCGGCTGGGTGCTGCTTGCGCCCAGCCAGACCCAGCCGTTTTGCTTTGCGTTGGTGTTCAGTTGCGTCACAGTTGCGGTGGCGAATTTGATCGGCTGATTGTTCTCTGAGCTGTTCCTGCCGGCATCGATACGAAGGACGGTGACGTTCACCCCGATCTGGGCTCCGGCGAGCACTTTGTTGTCGCCCTCGGCGATGGGCAGCTCGTGCGCCATGGTGCCGTCGAAGTCGGCGGTCAGGTTTTTCACGCTGTTGTCGGCGAAGGTGAATACAAACAGGTCGTGATATCCGGGAGGAGCATCCTTCGCGGCCTGCGCGAGGAAGTAGTAGCGCTTGCTATCGTCGGTCCACGCTCCACCCTGAATGGTGGCAGGCAGTTCCTTTATCTGGCTCGGGTGTGAGGGATCGCTTACGCCAACCATCCACGCGGTGTTGGCAGGCGCCAGATCGCCTGCGTCATTCATGCCTTCGGCAATGGCGATCAACCGGTCACTC
>CAVRNK010000061.1:0-28228 GCA_963721995.1 uncultured Acidobacteriaceae bacterium
CACTGGTGGAGATGTAGAGCGCCTCACCAATCTGAAGGGTGTTCTCTATCCGGGATATTACTCGGTATGGTTTCGGGCTGGACCCCACCGACGCACCGCTGTTTCTCCTTGCGATGTAGGAACCAGCGATATCTATGCACTTGCGCTCGAACAGTAATAAACGGTCTGGCAATCCCTAACCAACGACGCCCTCCGGCAATTTTGTGGCGGCGTTGTCTCAGGGTTTTTTGTTCGCTCCGGCCAACTCCCGGTTTGTCGGCAATCCGGAAGTAATTCTGCCAAGGCTTCGTCTATCAGAGACATTTATGAGATGGGTTGTAGTTTTATCAATTCCCCGAGCCACCTCGCGAGAAACGGAGCGGCTCCCCCTAACGTCTAACGCATTATCCGTCGTTGATAGGCTGACACGATGATTGTCATCCAGTCCTCAAGATTGCAGCTCAGCCAGTCCCAGATGCTGGATGCACAGGACGTTTTCGGATGCATCACACCTGCCATCGCCAAATTCATGCCATGGGAGCCGCCGTCGTGGAGCGAGTACGTGGCGCGATGCGAGAAGAGAGTGCAGGCTCCGGAGCCGAACAACTTTTCTTTTGTCATCCGGCGGCTCGACAACAGGGAATGCTTTGGCATGGCCTCGTTGGAAGACGCGGATTCTGTTTCGCCTGAAGTCGGCCTTTGGCTCAAGGAAAGCGCGCACGGGCAGGGTTTTGGCCGGGAGGTCGTGGCCGCACTTGTTAGTGGGGGCACGCAACTCTTGGCAAGGAAAGTTTCATCTATTCCGGTGGCCGTGAAGAATACCGCCAGCAGGGGCATCGCTGAGAATCTTCACGGCGAAATCATAGGCAACCGCAAGAATCCGAAATACGACTCCGTCGTTTACAGGATTCCCTTCTACAAATCGCCAACTTTCAGTTCTCGTGATGGCGCATGGAGCAGGTGAAAGCCGGGAACCCACCGGATGTACCAATCTCTATTCGCCGAAAACCGGACCATCGCGTCTGTCCCGGTTTTCCCCTCCATGATCTCTGACGTCGGCTAACGCGGCCGCGTCGTTTCAGGAGGCGGTCTTCAAAGGCCCAGGGGCCTTGTAGCTGTTGATGATGATGCCGGACGGCAAAGCATGCGTGCCGGCGAGCTCGAAGGAGCGTGGCGGCGTTCCGTCCGCAAAGATGCGCTTCCCTTTGCCCAGGAGGACTGGATCGACGAGCAGAACCATCTCATCCGCAAGGCCGTGTTCGAGCAGCACCGAAGTCAGTGTCGAGCTGCCAAAGAGGATCAGGTCAGGGCCGTCGTGCGACTTGATGCGGCGAACGTCCTCGACGAGGTCCGGTCCAATGCCCTCGAACGGGCCCCATTCCAGGCTCTCAGGCCGATGGGTTGCGACATACTTTGTCGCCGCATTGAGGCGGTCCGCCATCGGACTCTTCGGCGCCTTCGGCCAGAAGCTCGACATTAGATCGTGGGTTCGGCGGCCAATCAGCAGATCGAAGCTCTCGCCATACATCGCGAGGACTATCTCTCTGCCAGCGGGTCTCCGATAGGGCGCGCTCCAGTCGGTGTAGGGGAAATCGTCGTCATCGGCGGACTGCTGGATCACGCCGTCCAGCGAGATGTGTTCGAAGATTCTGAGCTTTCTCATTTGAGTCTCCGTGTTCTGGTGTTTCTATTCTCTGTTGGAGCTACATGGGTGGGGCTGGGGTTCCATCGGACCATTTGGGCACCATCACCAGGAAGACAGCCAGGGGAGGAAAGCTCTTGAGCTGTGGATACGCTTCCGCGGACAAGTACCAGTAGTTCACAGACACAACCGGAGCATTCGCCACGTTTGCGCCCCAGGCTGCGTCGGGCTTGTCGGCTTGGAAGAACATCAGGTGGGGGACATCGTGGTCGCCGTCGTCGGTCAGGTAGGAGGATTTGGACATCATGTAGGAGACAGTCCCCTGCTCGAGGGCTGGTAATTCTTTTTTGTCTATTGCGGCTTTGATTGCGGCGATGACTTCTTGCTTCGAATGGCCGGCCAGGATTAGTTCGGTGCGTTTGTAGGCGTACGGGAGAACGGTGCGGGCGGCTGGTGGATTGAGACAATCTGCGGCGCGGACTTTTGGATTCCAAAATTCGGGATGATCGAACATGGCCATCCACCCGCGTCCCACCCAGCATACCCAGCCGTTCTTGCCTTCCACCGCGGTTTCGTAGCCGTGGCGGGTCAGGACGATCACTGAGGCGTCGTGCGAGATGGCGTCTGGAGCGGCGCTGCGGGCCAGGGCGATTTCCGCGTCGCGATCCATTAGATATTGTTCGATCGGGGCCATCTTCGGATAGGGCGTCGTGGCATCCTGTGCCATCGCGTGTTGTGCTGTACCGAGCACAACGAGTAGTGCGAACCCTTTGATTGCGATTGCGGCAACCTTCTTTTTCAGCATCGTTTCCTCCTGAGAATGGGACTTTTGGGCGCAGGCCGTCTTCAGCGTGCAGTGTTCTGTCGCCGTCGTTGCTCGCTTGCCTTCTCTACTTCACTCATGTCCCCTGCCGGCCGAATCTCCCAAATGGTGCCAAACGTCAGCGCCGGATGCCGGCCGATGAGCTGTACAGCATGATTCATGTCCCGCGCCTCAAGAACGAGAATGCCGCCGAGTTGCTCCTTGGTTTCGGCATAGGGGCCGTCGGTCGTTGCCACCTTGCCGTTCTTCGAGGACAGAGTCAGGGCGGTCTCCGGCCCCTGAAGCGCTTCTCCACCAGCCCAGTGACCGGTGGCGCGAAGATGGTCGTCATATTCAAAACATGTATCGAACATGGCGTTTCGCTCGCTCTCCGTCATGCCATCGAATTTGCCTTTGTTGTAGTAGCCAAAACAGATGTATTTCACTGTTCTTCTCCTCTTCCTTCCGGGCGGGAGCCAGCGGCGTAGCTTTGCGCTGGCTCGTTCCTCCGATGGTCAGGACGTCGAATCTTCCGAAGTCGTGGCGGCCAGATTGTTTACTTGCTTCCAGCGGGTCCTTGTTCCGGAGCCGGGAAGAATAGAAGTTCGCGCACCTCGCCCACCGCATCGCAGGAGATGGAACCCTTGCGCGCCCACGCGAGTGCCTCGTCCATATTGGCGGCTTCCAGTATCCAAAAACCGCCCATATGCTCCTTGGTCTCGATGTACGGCCCGTCGGTGACGAGCACCGTGCCGTCGGACTGCTTCCGCACCGTCTTGGCGTTGGCAGCCGGGGAAACGCCGCAGGCGAACTTCCTCACGCCAGCAGCAATCATTTCGCGGTTGAGCGCGTGGATCTCTTCGATCATCGCTTCGGTTACGGTGGACGGGTCGAAGTCGTCGGGGATGTAGTTACAGACCAGATACTGTGGCATGACTTTTTCTCCTTGGTTTCTGTGGTTTGTTCCCGATGACTCGTTTCCTGTTCATTCAGGAGCCGTAGCTCATCGTTCTTTTGTCCTATAGTCGTTGGGAAGACGGAAAATCGACAGCTATCCCAATTTTTATTTCAGTTTTTATTTGAGCTGCCGAATCCGCTCCTGCAGGAAATGCCGCTCCGGCTCCTGTTGGGTCAGCGCCAGAGCTTTCTCATAAGCGGACCGGGCCTCGGCGGTTCTGCCCAGCCTGCGGTACATATCCGCACGGGCTGAATGCGCCAGGTAGTAATTTGCCAATTCGCCATGTGCCAGCACCGCGTCGATATGCTTCAGACCGGCCTCCGGACCATCGCGCATGGCAATGGCCACGGCACGATTCAGATGTGCTACCGGCGAAGGGTGAATTCGTACCAATTGGTTGTAAAGCGCGACAATCTGCCGCCAGTCGGTCGCAGCGGTTGATTCCGACTCCGCATGAACGGCCGCGATCGCAGCCTGTAGTGTGTAGGCACCGAAGCGGCGGGAGTTCAGGGCTTTCTCCACCAAAGCCACTCCCTCCGCGATCTGCTCCCGGTTCCAGAGCGAGCGGTCTTGATTCTCCAGCAAGATCAGCTCTCCGGTCGGCGAGGTTCTCGCGGCGCGGCGGGATTCATGGAGCAACATCAGGGCAAGCAGCCCCATGACTTCCGGCTCTGGCTGGAGTTCGGTCAGTAGTCGTCCCAATCGAATCGCCTCGCCGGTTAGCTCGGCCCGCGTTACCTCCGTTCCCGCCGCAGCCGAGTAACCCTCGTTAAAGACGAGATAGATGACCTGAAGCACCGCGTCCAGCCGCTCCGGCAATTCCTGGGGCGTCGGCACCTCGTAGGGAATCGGCGTCTCTCGAATCTTTGCCTTGGCGCGCACGATGCGCTGGGCGAGCGTTGCGGGCGTAACCAGAAATGCCCGGGCAATCTCCTCCGTTGTCAGGCCGCAGATCTCGCGCAGAGTGAGCGCGACCTGTCCTTCAGGAGGCAGAGCGGGATGGCAGCAGGTGAAAATCAGACGGAGGCGATCGTCCTCGAGGCTTTCCTCTTCATTAGACCTTTCTGCCGAACTCGATTGCGCTTCGAGATAGCGCACGAGCTCATCTTGAGACGCATCAAATCTTGCCCGTCGACGCAGAGTGTCAATGGCTTTGAATCGGGCTGTCGAAATCAACCATGGTCGCGGGTTGCCTGGTACTCCACTCCTCGGCCAAAGGCTCAGCGCAGCCGCAAAGGCTTCGTGCATCGCCTCCTCGGCAAGATCAAAATCACCGAGCAAGCGGATCAGCGTTGCCAGGATTCGTCCCGAATCCACGCGATAAAGGGAGTCGAGCAATTCGCGTATCTGCTCGGTGGAAGGCTCGGACATGACGACGACCTTAGCAAAACCAGCTATCCCGAATCAATTTGGCAAACGCACGGACTCCCTGACGTACAGCGGACATTAAACTAAACTGGATCCACCTGGCTTCCCGTTTTCCCGTCCCAAGTCTGAATTGAGGAAAATCCGTCGACGTGTTGCGCCCCAGTGAAACTGCGGTCGTCGTTATCCGTGACAATGCGCCTCATGAACCAAGGACATAGAGATGGTCTCCGAGCCCGTCCATATCCCACATGCCGAACGCTTCACCGATTGGTTTCCCGATTTCCTGAAAAAGGAACTCGCGCCCTATCCCGGGCGTGGCGCGCTCGTAGCGCGTATGGTCATCTCCGCCACTTTGACCATGATCCTGATCGTCACCTTCCGCATTCCGGGAGGCTACATCGGTGCGCTGACCGCTTTTCTTTTTTCGCGCGAGAATCTTGTCTCAACCGCTCGTTCGGCGATTTCCATGATCGGCGCGTTCGTGATTGGAGCACTCTTCATCCCGGTCGGCGCCCGTCTGCTCGCCTCCACTCCTGAAACGCACTTCATGTGGGTTGGCGGCAGCCTCTTTGTTGCGTTCTTTCTGCTCCGTTGCCTCGCCAATTACGGAATAGCGATCGGCCTCGGGCTTGTTATCGCCAACGTTGTTGGCATCTGGTACCTGCCCGGGCCTGCGGCACAAAACGTCGAACTTACGCTCTGGCTCATCGGCGCCACGTCCCTCGGCGCGCTGGTAACGCTGTGTGTCGAGGTGGCCTTCTACGCGGTGCATCGGCGCGACGACTTCTCAGAAGGCCTCGACAGCCGTTTGGCACTCATCGAGGAGCTTATGGCCGGTTACGCCGATGGCCGTCCGGTTTCGCCCGCCACGCAGGCCGGTCTTGCGCAATTCGCAGTCGTGGGAGCCGGTGCTCTCCGCCGCCATGTCGCCCGCGCCAGCTACACCCAGCTCTACCGCGCACGCATGACCACGCTGGTGGCTCTCGTGGCGCGGGGCATTGATTTCGCTGCCGCTCTCGCCAACGCCTTTCCATCCCTGCCGGATGGGAATCACGAGCGCGCCGCATGTCTCAAGCGAAGCCTCGCCGATATTCGCCTATGTCTTCGCACCCACGGGCAACCCTGCGAAACAACCCTGGAACCAAGGCCCAGCCCCGACACGCCGCTCTTATCGGAAATTGAATCGATGGTGTCGCTGATGCCCTCCATCTTCAGTGACGAACATGCCACAGATCCCACTCTTGAAGCCATCGAGGACCCACCTGACGCCAGCCGCATCTTCATTCCCGACGCCTTCTCGAATCCGGACCACCTCCGCTATATCCTTGGCGGGACGTTGGCGGCAATGCTCTGCTATGTGTTTTATGTGTCGCTGGACTGGCGCAACCTCTCCACGTCGGTCACCACCTGCGTGCTCACAGCCCTCACCACGGTTGGATCCTCGCGCCAGAAGCAAGTCCTGCGCATTGCCGGTTTCGTCCTTGGCGGCGTCATCGCCGGGATTGGCGCACAGATTTTTATTCTCCCCTCGATCGATACCATCGGCGGATTCACCGTGCTCTTCGCGGTCGTGACGGCTGTCGCCGCCTGGATCGCTACTTCCAGTTCGCGGCTCTCCTACGCGGGTGTGCAAATTGCTTTCTCGTTCTATCTGATCCATCTGAGCGATTTTTCCATCCAGACCAATCTCACGCTTCCGCGCGACCGCGTCCTGGGCGTGCTGCTTGGCGTTACCATGATGTGGCTCGTATTCGAACGGACCTTTCCCCGGTCCGCTGCGGACGGGATGGTGCGCATTTTCGTTATCAATTTGCGACTGCTGGCCGATCTCGTCTCGTTCACTCCGCGTGCCGATGATCCGGCCTCGATGCTCAAGGTCCGCCGACTGCGGGAAGAGATTTATCGCCGCTTCGGTGAAGTCAACGCGCAGGCAGACGCCGTTCCTTTCGAAACCGGGCCCGCGCGCCCAGGTGACATGGCGGCCCGCGATCGTATCCGCCGCTGGCAAGCCTTCCTGCGGAGTTTCTACCTGCTCGAAGCGCCTCTACTACAGTTTCGCATCTTCGCTAACATCCACTCCAAATCGCCTTCGTTCACGGCATTTGAGAATGACTTACGCTTTGAATGTTCGCGCATCTTCCTTCATATCGCAGAGAGCCTTGAGAAGCAGCTGGCAACTCACACGCACCACGCAGACTCAGTAGCCAGCATCCTGAATCGAATTGATTCATCATCGGTGGGAATCGAAGCTGAATTCTCTGAACGCGAACGCGCTCTGTTGCGTCTTATCCGGACCATCGCGCAACTCGTCGATCGTTTGCAGGTTGAGGTCGCCTCAGAGGGCCTCTACGATGTCGTCCAGACTTCTGCCGCTCCTCTTCGACCTGTCGAGTCCGAAGGCACTTGAGAGATAAGCTCCGTTTCTTTGGCGGGATCGCCGTGTCGAGCTATTCGCCGAAGGCGGTCTTGAAGAACTTCTGGATCCGCTGCCGTCCGTCATAGCCGTGCCACGGCTCGGAAGTCGGGTTGCCGAAGATTCCGTTGGCCAGCGGTCCATGGTCCTCGCGAGGATACTCGACCATCTCCACCGGCACGCCCATCTGACGGAGGGCACGGTACATCTCCTGACTCTGGCCGAGAGGGTCGGTCTTGTCGGCTTCGCCCTGCAGCAGCAGAAAGGGCGTCTTCGCGCGTCCGACGTCGGCCAGGGGACTCTGACGCCAGGCGTCAGATGCGTGCTCCCAGGGCTTGCCGTAGAACCAGCGGTCGTAATAGGACTCGGACTCCGTGCCGTATTCGCTGTGCTGGTCGATGACCGGAGCGCCGCTGACGATGGCCTTGAAGCGGTCGGTCTTGCCTTCGACGAAGGCGGCCATTTCGCCGCCGTAACTGTATCCCATCAGGCCGAGCTTGTTCGAATCGATGGGGTACTTCGCAATGACAGCGTCGACGCCCGCCATGATGTCACGATAATCGGCGCCCCCGAGGTCATTCTTGTTTGCGGCGGCGAAGGACGCGCCGTATCCGGTGCTGCCGCGGGGATTGGTCCGCAGCACCGCCCATCCCTGGCCAACGAGCCACTCGATGAGAGGATAGTAGCCATCTTCGAAGGCGCCGGTCGGGCCGCCGTGCACATCCACGATGAGAGGAACCTTCTGTGAAGACGACTGCGGCGGGAGGTAAAGCAGGCCTTCGACCGCCAATCCTTCGTTTTTCCATTGCACGAGCTGCGAGGGGACTTTCGTCCAGTTTGCCGGCATCAAGGCGGGCATATTCAGGGCCCTGGCTTCATGGCCCAGCTTCTCCGCGTAATACAGTGTGGGCGGCTGGGTGCTGCTTGCGCCCAGCCAGACCCAGCCGTTTTGCTTTGCGTTGGTGTTCAGTTGCGTCACAGTTGCGGTGGCGAATTTGATCGGCTGATTGTTCTCTGAGCTGTTCCTGCCGGCATCGATACGAAGGACGGTGACGTTCACCCCGATCTGGGCTCCGGCGAGCACTTTGTTGTCGCCCTCGGCGATGGGCAGCTCGTGCGCCATGGTGCCGTCGAAGTCGGCGGTCAGGTTTTTCACGCTGTTGTCGGCGAAGGTGAATACAAACAGGTCGTGATATCCGGGAGGAGCATCCTTCGCGGCCTGCGCGAGGAAGTAGTAGCGCTTGCTATCGTCGGTCCACGCTCCACCCTGAATGGTGGCAGGCAGTTCCTTTATCTGGCTCGGGTGTGAGGGATCGCTTACGCCAACCATCCACGCGGTGTTGGCAGGCGCCAGATCGCCTGCGTCATTCATGCCTTCGGCAATGGCGATCAACCGGTCACTCTCGCGGTTCCACGCGATGCCGTGCACGTCGGGAGGAACGGCAACCGGGGTGAGTTTTTCACTGTCGGTGTTGAGAAGGTACAAGCGCGAACCATGCTGCTCGTGATTGACCCACACGGCGTCAGCCTTGTCGTCGTGCTGCTTTTTCTCGCCCGGTGTTTCGGGATCGCGTGCAAGCAGAGCGATTACCTTCCCGTCAGGTGAGATGTCGTAGTTCTCGACGTCAACCGCGACGGGTTCGGTTTTCGCAGGCGTGGCATCCTTGCGCGGAGGGATGGCGTCGGCCAGAGTGGAGGCGTCTACAGGCGGCGCGATCTTCAAGTCGTAAGGATGCGCTTCGCCGGCTTCCATGGGAAGACGGTACAGCTGGGTGTGGTCGCCGCGATGGGCGAGAAAGAGGACGGCGCTTCCGTCGGGCATCCAGCGTCCGGCGTATTCGCCGCGCTTCTCCTGCGGAGTTGACCAGGTCAACTGGCGTGAGGTGTTCTGCTTGATGTCTACAAGCCAGAGGTGAGTCTTGGCGCCGTCGGCGGTGGAGTCCGTTATCTGGACGAGTGCGCTACGGCCGTCAGGCGAGAGCCGCGGCTGGGCCATGGCGCGCACATGGCGCAGATCTTCGTTGGAAGGGAAGTGTGCGTCATCGGCGGCAGAGGCGATGCCGGCAGAAACTGCGCAAACCAAGAGCAGAGCGCTCACACGCAACGTTTTCAGCATGGAGAAAAGCATATCTTGTAGACTCCCTGCAAACCAGAGTCTGGCATGAATCCTGAGGCGGAAACAGCGACGCGCACCACAACTGCGACCTTCTGGGGGTCGGTGTGGGAAGCCTTGCGCGGCTCGCACCAGGACTACACCGCGGGCAGCCTGAATCGCGCGATCTTCCTGCTGGCGATCCCGATGGTGCTGGAGATGGTGCTGGAGTCGCTCTTCGCCGTGGTGGATGTGATGTGGGTGGGACGGCTGGGAGCTGATTCCGTGGCGACCGTCGGCATCACCGAATCGATGCTCGCACTGGTCTTTGCCGTGGGGATGGGCTTGTCGCTTTCGACGACGGCGATGGTCTCGCGGCGTATCGGCGAGAAGGACCCCGAGGACGCGGCGATTTCGGCGGTGCAGGCGATCGCGCTCGGCCTGATTATTTCGCTGGGTATGGGGATTCCACTGGGGATCTTTGCACCGCATCTGCTGCGCGCCATGGGCGCCCCGGCCTCGGTGGTGGCGGTTGGCTCAGGCTATGCACGCATCGCTTTGGGCGGATGCGGCGCGATCATCATGCTCTTTCTCAACAATGCGATCTTTCGCGGAGCGGGTGATGCGGCAATTGCAATGCGGCTGCTCTGGGTTTCGAACATTCTTAACCTGATATTGGACCCCTGTCTCATCTTCGGTCTGGGGCCGTTTCCGCGGCTGGGCGTAACCGGTGCGGCTTTGGCCACGTTTTCAGGGAGAAGCATCGGCGTGATGTACCAGTTCTACCGGCTGCTTCGCGGGACGGAGCGAATCCATGTGCTGGCGCGGCATCTCCGGCTGAATCTGAAAGTATTGTGGCGGCTGCTGCGGGTGTCGCTGACCGGTATTCTGCAGTTCACCATTGCGAATGCAAGCTGGATCGGCCTGGTGCGCATCATTTCGCTTTTCGGATCGGCCGCGGTTGCCGGCTACACGGTTGCGATCCGCATCGTGATCTTCTTCATCCTGCCATCGTGGGGGCTGAGTAATGCGGCCGCCACGCTGGTGGGTCAGAATCTGGGTGCGCGGCGGCCGGATCGCGCGGAGAAGGCCGTTTGGCGGACGGGTTTCTACAACATGATTTTTCTCGGCGTGGTCGGCGTATTCTTCTTTATCTTCGCAACGCCGGTGCTTCGGCTGTTTCTGAACGACCCCGCGGTTATCTCGGTTGGCGCTACGGCGCTGCGGATATTCAGCTGCGGAAACATTGCGTATGCGTATGTGATGGTGCTGCTGCAGGCCTTCAACGGAGCGGGAGACACGGTGACGCCCACGTACGTCAATTTCCTGGGCTTCTGGGTGCTGGAAATTCCGCTCGCCTGGTTTCTTGCGGTGCACACGAATCTTCAATGGAAGGGTGTTCTGGTTGCGTTTGTGTGCGCGGAGGGGGTGGTTGCGGTGATCAGCCTGATTCTTTTCCGGCGCGGGCGGTGGAAGGTGCAGCGAATCTGAACCTGGGGAGGCGATGTGATCCCGTTGATCGTTCTGCTTTTGGCAGTCGTGCTGTTCCTGCTTGCAGGCCAGCTTGGGGTCTTATGGTTTCATCACTGGACACACGCGCTGCGGGCTGCACTGGCCTGCATGCTGCTGGTGACGTCGTCAGCACACTGGGGAAAGCGGAGGCGAGACCTGATCGCGATGGTGCCCCGGTCACTTCCGAATCCCGGGCTGATTGTTACGATCGCGGGCGTTCTTGAGATTGCGGGCGCGGTGGGTCTGATTTTGAATGCTACACATCGCGTCGCAGGTCTTTCGCTTGCTCTGCTTTTCATCTTGATGTTCCCCGCAAATGTTCGGGCGGCAACGGAGCGCCTGACGATTGGCGGGCGGCCTGTCCTTGGTGTAGTGGTACGGGGCGGAATTCAGATCGTTTTCATCGCTGCGGCTCTGCTGTGTGCGCTCTAAGGCATTTTCGGAAATTCTGTACCCTTTCTCGACCCCTGCCGGGTCAACGCTCCCTATTAGTCGGGTCGACTTCGGGCCAGCTTCGTATTACACCATTTCCGAAAACGCAGTCGCTACACTGGAGATATGCTGCACGTTCTTAATCCGATTCCGGCTGACGCCATCCGTCTGATCGTCTTCGATCTTGATGGAACCCTCATTGATTCGCAGAAGGACCTCGCCAATTCGATCAACGCAATGCTCACGCAGATGGGGCGGCAGCCTCTTCCGGAAGAGGTGATCGGCACGTATATAGGGGACGGGGCAGGAATGCTGGTTCGGCGCGCGCTCGGCGATCCTGAAGATGAGCACATTGTGGAGGATGGGCTCAACCGGTTTCTCGCTTACTACCGTGAGCATAAGCTGGATCACACTTATGTTTATCCCGGAGTCTTTCAATCGATCGAATCGATGCGGTTGATGCCGGATGGAGCGACGCGCAGTATGGCGGTGCTCACCAATAAGCCGATCGGCCCTTCGCGGGCGATATGCGAGGCGCTGGGGCTGAGCGGGCACTTCTTTCAGATCTATGGAGGCAACAGCTTCGCCACCAAGAAGCCGGATCCGGAAGGGCTGAATACGTTGATTGCCGAAGCCAAGGTGGCTCCGCATGAGACGCTGATGATTGGAGACTCCGACGTAGATGTGCTGACGGCGCGGCGTGCGGGGGCTTGGGTCATCGGTTGCAGGTTCGGTCTGTCTTCGCATACATTGGAAAATATTCCCTCCGACTGCCTGGTCGATCTGGCGTCGGAATGGGCGACCGCACTGCACTTCGCGACCAAACACAAATAAGATCAGGCGTGGCGGCGCTCCCCTGCAACTTTTTCGGATGGCCAATCGTAAGCCCTGCAAGCGAGCCATGGAGCATTGCCTGCTCGTGATTGTTCACATGTAACCGTTTTCGCTACGGCTGCGGATTCGCGCCGGATAGCGGTGGTAGCTCATTTCCTGCAGCCCTGGGGGATACGCCTTGGTACGCACTGCTCTGGTTGTTACTTTCTTTCTCTGCCGATTCGCGGTTGCCCAGGTCAGCGGGCCTGCGACGGCGCCGGTTACGGTGGCATCAGCTGCGGCCATTAAGGCGATTACCGGGACAGTCGCAGACTCCACGGGCGCGATTATTCCGGGCGCGCAGGTGGTCCTCACCGATGCTTCCGGTGCGACGTTTGCGACGGTGACGACTGACGCGACGGGGGCGTTCCAGATTGTGCCTCCGCATGCCGGTACTTACTCGCTGGTGGTGACGCTGGCAGGCTTTCAGCCGTCGACACAGCCGGTTACGGTTGGGCAGGGTGCGCCTGCTCCGCTTAACGTCACGCTCGCGGTTGCGACCGCGGTGCAGCAGGTGACGGTGAGTGCGGGAACGCAGGTGGATCTGACGGCATCGGAGAACAATGGCGATACGGAGGTCATGACGGCGAATGACCTGAAAGACCTGCCGGTTTTCGACGATGACCTGGTGGGTGCGATGGGCGGCTTTCTGGATGCGGGGCAGGCGCCGACGTCTGGTTCAGCGCTCATGGTGGACGGCGTGGAGGCGAACCGGTCTCTGGTGTCGCCGTCGGCGGTGCAGGAAGTGCACATCAATCAGGACGCCTACTCCGCGCGCTACTACAACCCCGGCCGCGGACAGATGGAGATCATCACCAAGCAGTCGGCCGATGTTTATCACGGGCAGTTCAACTTTCTCTTCCGTGACTCGGCTCTCAATGCGCAGCAGGATTTTTCGCCGAGCAAGCCATTCGAGCAGCGGCGCATCTATGAGGGCAACCTCACCGGTCCGGTGCTGCATTCGAAGAACACAATGTTTCTTTTTTCATTCAACCGCGCAGAAGAAGACCTGAATGCAGTAGTGAACGCTACGGTTGCACCTACGCCAGATAATCCGAGCGGGATTTATAACGTCAATGTTCCCGCACCGACCCGTGACACGGAGTTTTCGCTGCGCATCGGGCATCAGTTCGGCGAGAAGAACAGTGCTTCGGTCATGTATGCGTTTCAGGATGCGACGAATACGAACGCGGGTGTCGGTAATCAGACGCTGCCTGAAGCGGGTTACAACACCGAGACGCGTGAAGATGACCTCATCTTCCACGATGACTATATCGCCTCGCCTTCTATGCTCAACCAGGCGTCGCTGGTGCTGGAGCGTAGCTACGACCCGATCTCCGACGTGCAGGAAGGCCCGCAGATCAGTGTCAACGGTAACTACGTGGGGGGCAGCGCACAGAACGATCAGGTACGCACCGAGTACAATCTGCGCGGCAACGAGATCGTGACGTGGACGCAGGGACCGCACACGCTCAAGTTTGGCGTCAACCTGCCGCACTTCAGCCGGCGGGTTCTTGACGACCACACCAACCAGGACGGTACTTACACTTATAGCCCGACCTATGCGGCGGATGGGTCGCTCATAGCGACGGCGATCGACAACCAGGTTGCGGGGAATCCGTCTGGTTATTCAGTCAAGCAGGGGCAAACGCGTTTTGTGTATCAGCAGCGTGAGGTGGGCGGTTTCATTCAGGATCAGATCAAGATCAAGCCGTGGTTCTCGATTACGCCGGGGTTGAGATACGACTGGCAGAATTTTCTTACCAACGATCGCGACGATTTCTCTCCACGGCTGTCGTTTGCCTTGGTATTGAATCAGGCTCATGAGCTAGTCCTACGCGGCGGCGGAGGTGTGTATTACGACCGCAGCGGTTCGGGTCCGCTTGCGGATCTGGCGCGCTATCAATATGCCAAACTGCGCCTGCTGCAAATTTCGGCGAACCAGCAGCCGCTGTGCTATCCCATCGACGACTGCGTGGATACCGCCGTGCTCCCGCCCTCCTTCGTCGAACTTGCGCCGAACATTCGGACTCCCTATCAGATTCAGTACGGTCTATCGCTCGACCGCAAGGTTGGCGAGAAGGGAACTGTCTCCATCGGCGGCCGCATGAATCGCGGTGTGGACGTCTACCGCTCGATCGACATCAATGCGCCGCTTCCGCCCTACTATTCTTCGCGCCCCGATCCCAATGCTTCGCAGTTGCGGCAGATTCAGTCCGAGGGCACGCAGATCGGATCGGCGCTGGACATCAACTACCGAGGCCGCTTCAACAAGCGCTTCACCGGTTTTGCCTGGTACACGTGGAGTCATTATGCAAACAACACGAGCGGGATTTGGTGGTTCCCGCAAAATCAGCAAGACCCGAATGCAGACTGGGGCCCGGCCGATTGGGAGCAGCGAAATCATTTCGGGTTCTACGGCATGATCAATCCGCGGCACCTGCTGAATCTGGGTGTGGGAGTCTTTGCCAACAGCGGCAAGCCGTGGACGGTGCTGACTGGAACAGATGCTTACGGTGACAACCTCTTCAATGCGCGGCCGGATGGCGTGGCGCGCAATTCGGAGATCGGTCCGGACTACGCCGACCTCGATCTGCGCTGGGGCTATGACTTCAAGATTCAACCGAAAGAACTCGACAAGAGCCCGACGATTGGTCTTTCGGTGTCATCGTTCAATGTGCTCAATCACGTGAACGGTTCATATGTGGACACGACGGAGGGCAGTGCGGACTTTGGCGAGGTGATCAGCGCCTATCCGCCGCGCCGCATGCAACTGGCGATGCGATTTAACTTCTGATAAGCGAGGGTGTAGGGAATAGGGTGTAAGAGCTTTTGAGCTTGTTCTATTCCACCCTTCGCTTTGCCAGTCCAACTAGCGAAAATCGCGCTCCGCGCGACACCAGTTCTCGATGGGGCGCCCCAGCGTCGCGCGGATGAAGGCGATGCGACCCGCTCCTAGGCGTCGCGTGCGGCGCGAACGTGCTCGAGGAATGCCTGCTGCACGCGATTGAACGAGCGGCTACGCAGGATCGCCGCGACAATCGTTCGCGAGGCCTGTGCGTCTGAGATTCGCACGTAGCTGCAGCGCGCGCTCTTGTCGAGCGCCATCTCGGGTACCAGCGAAACGCCCACACCAGCTGCGACCATGCCCAGCAGGCTGCTGAACTGTCCGCTCTCAAAGGCGATGCGGGGATTCACCTTCGCGCGGGTGCATGCCGCCACGCTCAGATCGCGAAAGCAATGTCCATCACGCAACATGACAAACTGCTCGCCGCGGAGCTCGCGCAGCGAGAGGTTTTTCGCGCGTGCACGCGGGTGATCCCTGGCCAGAGCGGCATACAGCGGCTCGGTGCGCAGGGGATACATCTGGAACTCTTTATGGCGAAGCGGCAGGGCGAGGATGGCGACATCAATGGAAAGATTGCGCAGGCCTTCGACCAGAACGGGTGTGGTCTCTTCCAGAATTCGCAATTTTGCGTCGGGAAATTTCTTCGAAAATGCAGCCACAGACTGGGGCATGAGGTAGGGCGCGATCGTGGGAATGACGCCGACGGTTACGCTGCCGCGAACGTCGGTGCGCTTATCCTCCACGCCGGTGCGCGCCGCCTCCATCTGATGCAGGATTGAGCGTGCGTGGGGAAGAAATGCGCGGCCGGCCTCGGTAAGGCGAACGCTGCGGCCGAGGCGGTCGAAGAGTTTTGCGCCCAAATCCTCTTCAAGCTTGAGAACCTGCTGCGAAAGCGATGGTTGCGCGACGTGACAGCGCTCGGCGGCGCGACTGAAGCTTCCGGTTTCGGCGATAGCGCAGACGTAGCGCAGCTGATGAAATTCCATAGGAAATGCCTATGCTCCGAATGGGAACTATGTATTGGAGCAATCTATCTCCATGATGCTACATTGCGTGTATCGGGACAAACGCGGCTGGCCGCGCTTTGAGTTTTAAGGGACTGTTAAAGGTCCTTGTAACCCGTGACGCTCGATGCGTCACAGAAATTGAAGGAGAGACATGGCAGACGAGAAGGTAACGTCAAACGGAGCGAAGTGCCCATTCAATCACACCGCGGGCCAAGGAACGTCGAATCGTGACTGGTGGCCAAACCAGTTGAACCTGAAGCTCCTGCACCAGCACTCGTCCCTGTCCGATCCCTTGGGTAAGGACTTCAATTACGCCGAGGCATTCAAGAGCCTCGACCTGG
This sequence comes from uncultured Acidobacteriaceae bacterium, assembly GCA_963721995.1. Classification (GTDB taxonomy): domain Bacteria; phylum Acidobacteriota; class Terriglobia; order Terriglobales; family Acidobacteriaceae; genus Silvibacterium. The sequence continues at coordinate 16,268 of CAVRNK010000061.1, forward strand.
CGGCAGTGAAGAAAGATCTGCTCGCAGTGATGACTACCTCGCAGGACTGGTGGCCGGCGGACTTCGGTCACTACGGGGGTCTTTTCATTCGCATGGCGTGGCACAGTGCCGGCACGTATCGAACCGGTGATGGCCGCGGCGGCGCCGGATCCGGTCAGCAGCGCTTCGCACCCCTCAACAGCTGGCCCGACAACGTGAGCCTGGACAAGGCGCGGCGGCTGATCTGGCCGATCAAGCAGAAGTATGGCAACAAAATTTCATGGGCCGACCTGATCATCCTCACCGGCAACGTGGCGCTGGAATCGATGGGCTTCAAGACCTTCGGTTTCGGCGGTGGGCGCGAGGATGTCTGGGAGCCGGACGAGGATGTTTACTGGGGAACCGAGACCGTATGGCTTGGCGGCGACATACGCTACGGTAAGGGAAAGCCCGCTGACGAGGGCGTGATCGTGGCCGACGTGGAGATGCATGGCGTCGAGAAAGATCGCACCGGCGCCGGGGCCAACGAACGCAAGCTCGAGAATCCGCTCGGCGCAGTACAGATGGGCCTGATCTATGTGAATCCGGAAGGCCCGGATGGCTATCCTGACCCCGCTGCCGCGGCTCACGATATCCGCGAGACCTTTGCCCGTATGGCTATGAACGACGAAGAGACGGTCGCGCTGATCGCCGGCGGCCACACCTTCGGGAAGACCCACGGTGCGGGTCCTTCGTCGCATGTCGGGCCTGAGCCCGAAGGCGCCGGAATCGAGGAGCAGGGCCTGGGCTGGAGGAACAGCTTTGGCAACGGCAAGGGCGGCGACGCGATCACCAGCGGCCTGGAAGTTATCTGGACGAGCACGCCGACAAAGTGGAGCAACAGTTTCTTCTCGAACCTGTTTAGCTACGAATGGGAACTGACCAAGAGCCCGGCCGGCGCGAACCAGTGGAAGCCGAAGGGCGACGCAGGCGCCGGTACCGTGCCGGATCCATTCGACCCGTCGAAACGTCGTGCGCCATCGATGCTGACCACGGATATTGCACTGCGTGTCGATCCGGCTTATGAAAAGATTTCGAGGCGCTTCTTTGAAAATCCGAACGCGTTTGCAGACGCGTTTGCCCGTGCGTGGTTCAAGCTGACCCACCGCGACATGGGTCCAAAGGTGCGCTATCTCGGACCGGATGTTCCTGCCGAAGACCTCATCTGGCAGGACCCGATTCCGGCGGTCGATCACAAGCTGGTTGATGAGAAGGACATTGCCTCACTCAAAGGCAAGATCCTGGCTTCAGGCCTGCCGGTCTCGGAGCTGATTTCGACAGCCTGGGCGTCAGCGTCCACCTTCCGTGGCTCGGACAAGCGTGGCGGTGCGAATGGCGCGCGTGTCCGTCTGGAGCCGCAGAAGGATTGGGCGGTGAATCAGCCGGATCAACTGGCGAAGGTGCTGAAGGCGCTCGAAGGGATACAGGGCGAATTTAACGGCAAGCAATCGGGCGGCAAGAAGGTTTCGCTCGCCGACCTGATCGTTCTGGCCGGTTGCGCAGGTGTTGAGCAGGCAGCGAAAAATGCCGGCCACAATGTGACGGTTCCCTTCTCACCGGGAAGAACAGATGCGTCGCAGGAGCAGACTGATGCGGAATCCTTCGCCCCACTCGAGCCATTTGCGGACGGCTTCCGCAACTACCAGAAAGGCAAATGCAGCGTATCGGCCGAGGCGATGCTGGTCGATAAGGCGCAGTTGCTGACGCTGACCGCGCCTGAGATGGCGGTGCTCGTTGGCGGCCTGCGCGTCCTGAATACCAACTTCGGACGGACGAAGCACGGCGTCTTCACCAAACGGCCCGAAGCGTTGACCAACGATTTCTTCGTCAACCTGCTCGACATGGGCACGGAGTGGAAGGCGGTGTCGGACGCTGCGGATGTATTTGAAGGTCGCGATCGGAAAACGGGTGCGGTCAAGTGGACCGGGACGCGTGTCGATCTCATCTTCGGTTCACAATCGCAGCTTCGAGCGCTGGCCGAGGTCTACGGCAGTTCGGACGCGCAGCAGAAGTTCGTGCATGACTTTGTCGCGGCCTGGAACAAGGTGATGAACCTTGATCGTTTCGACCTTGAGCTGGGAGAAGGTTCCGGCGCCAAGGAAGAAGAGCTCGTCGCGGCGAAGTAAATTTCCGCAACTCAAAGGCCCGCGGTGATCGCGCTGCGGGTCTTTCTTTCTTGACGGCTGCGATCGTCCACATATGAGGACGGGAGCTGTCCGCAATCGTCATTTAACATGGATATGTGGATTTCCAGCTAGTCAGCGATTACAAACCGCGCGGCGATCAGGGCCGCGCTATCGAAGAGCTCACCGAGGGCATCGGCGCCGGTGAAAAACACCAGGTTCTGCTCGGCGTCACGGGCTCGGGCAAGACGTACACGGTCGCGAAGATCATCGAGCAGCTGAATCGGCCGGCGCTGATCCTCGCGCACAACAAGACGCTTGCGGCGCAGCTCTATCACGAGTTCAAACAGTTCTTTCCCGGCAACGCCGTTGAGTATTTCGTCTCGTACTACGACTACTACCAGCCGGAGGCGTACATTCCGTCCGGTGATTTGTACATCGAGAAGGAAGCGACGATCAACGAGGAGCTGGACAAGCTGCGTCTGTCGGCGACTCGCTCTCTCTTTGAGCGACGCGACGCGATTATCGTGTCGTCAGTCTCGTGCATTTACGGTCTCGGCTCACCGGAAGCCTACTACGGCATGCTGCTGTTGCTTGAGAAGGGGCAGAGAATTCGCCGCGAGGACATAACCAAGCGCCTGGTCGAGATTCTGTACGAGCGCAATGATGGAGATTTTCGCCGCGGGACGTTCCGGGTGAGAGGCGATGTCATCGAGGTCTATCCGACTTACGATGAAAACGCCTATCGCATTGAGCTGTTCGGCGACGAGATCGAATCGCTATCTCAGATTGATCCTCTGTTTGGGTCGGTGAGGGAGAAATACTCGCGGCTGCCGATCTATCCCAAGAGTCACTATGTAGTGCAGCCGGAGCGCAAGAAGACGGCGATCGAGTCCATCCTCGAAGAGCTTGCCGTTTGGGAGAAGGAACTGGAGTCGCAAGGACGTCTGGTTGAATCGCAGCGCATACACCAGAGAACGCGCTTTGATCTGGAGATGATCAAGTCGGTCGGCTATTGCCACGGCATCGAGAACTACTCGCGGCATTTTTCGGGACGACTGCCGGGTGAGCCACCGCCGACGCTGCTCGACTATTTTCCACGGGATTATCTGCTCTTCATTGACGAATCGCATGCGACGGTGCCGCAGGTGCATGGCATGTGGCACGGCGACCGCTCACGCAAGCAGAATCTCGTCGATTACGGCTTCCGTCTGCCCTCGGCAGTCGATAATCGCCCGCTTAAATTTGAGGAGTTCGAAGGCCGTGTGAATCAGGTGATCTATGTCTCGGCGACGCCTGGACCGTATGAGTTGACGAAATCGTCTGGAGTGGTCGTAGAGCAGATCATCCGACCTACTGGCCTCGTTGACCCGCAGGTCGAGATCCGGCCGATCCGTGGACAGATCGATGACCTGCTTGCTGAGATTCGCGACCGCGCTGCGCGCAATGAGCGTGTATTAGTGACCACGCTAACCAAGCGCATGTCGGAAGACCTCGCCGGCTACTACTCGGAGGTGGGTGTGCGCTGTCGCTACATGCACTCGGAGATCGAGACACTGGAGCGCGTGCGGCTGCTGCGCGATCTTCGCAAGGGTGAATATGACGTGCTCATCGGCATCAACCTGCTGCGCGAGGGACTCGATCTGCCCGAAGTGTCGCTGGTGGCAATCCTCGATGCAGATAAAGAAGGTTTTCTGCGCTCGTCGGGCTCGCTCATTCAGACGATCGGGCGCGCGGCGCGCCATGTGAATGGACGAGCGATTCTTTATGCCGATCGCATGACGGACTCGATGAAACAAGCGATCGGCGAGACGAACCGCCGCCGCGAAGTGCAACACGCTTACAACGAAGAGCATGGCATCACACCGACGTCGATCATCCGTCCAACTGATATGGCGCTGGCGCAGATATTGAAAGCCGACTATGCGGATCTCACAGAGGATTCAGACTCGATGCCGGAATTCAAGTCTCAGGATGAACTTGATGCCTACATCGTGAACCTCGAATCCGACATGCGCGAGGCGGCAAGAAAGTTCGAGTTCGAGAAGGCCGCTCGGATGCGCGACAAGGTGAAGGAGCTGCGCACCAAGGAGTTCCTCTTCGCTTAGCGATTCGTCTCGCCGAAAACGGAGCAGAATCAGGAACGGTTGGTTGCACTCAAGTGGTGGGCGAGGCGTTTCGCGGTAAATTTTGCGCCGTAGGCAAAACGAGTCAGCGGACCAAAGGAATTTGCCGAGGCCAGACCGACGATGTAGAGCCCTTTCACCGACGATTCGAAGTTTGTTGACAGCACCGGCGTATCGTCTATGTTGCGGATTTGTTGCCGCAGGTCGTCTTGCAGGAAGTTCCATCGTGAGATGGCAATCCGATAACCGGTTGCGCCGATCACGTGATCGACTGACAGCTTGGTTTGGCGTCCGTCTTCCCCGGCAAACATTAAATGCACGTGGCCATTCGTAAGCGAGGCTTCTTTGAGCGTTGCGCCCACGTGGATAGGGAATTGCCCGACGACCTTGTCGCGGATGAACCATCCTCCGGAAGGCCCGAGATGCCGCCGAACGATTTCGAAGCGGAACTTTTGCGGCATGCGGTAGAAGAGAAGCGGCGCATCGGTGCAAAGCTTCGATTTCCAACCAGCGCCTAGTCCGGAGCGCGGCCGCAGTATCTGCTGGAGACGGGGGCGGGGCTCTGTCGAGTATTTATGAAAGACGAGACTGTTTCTACGCGCAATCAGATGAACTTCCGCTCCCTGTTCGTTCAGTAATGCTGCGAGATCGATTGCAGAAGAGCCTCCTCCAATCACAGCCACCTTTTGCCCCTTGAATCTGCTTAAGTCGTGATGCGCAGAGCTATGCGTCGCTTTCTCTGGCGACAGGTCGGCGAGCATCGGAGGGAGATACCCAAAATGAGCGATTCCGGCTGCGATGACTACCTTGCGAGCACGGAATGTCTCGCCATTCGCCGTCTTCAATTCGAAGCCCTCACCGGCACGCTCCACTGAGGTGATGTTCGTCTCCTCGAGTGTCGGCACAAGGCGCTTCTGGAACTCGACACCATAGGCTGCGAAGGTTTCGAGGGGTACGGGTATGCCGACATGGGCGTAGGGAAGACTGTTTTCGGTGCAATAGTGCTCGAGGGTAAAGGATGAATCCGGATCGAAGAGGAACGAGGCGAAGCCCTCGGATTTGAGACGCATACCCCTGGGCATATTTTCGCGCCATACCTGCATGGGCGTTCCGAAGATCCGAAAGCTCAATTTGCTCTTGCGCAGATGGGCGGCAATAGAGAGGCCGTAAGGACCAGCCCCAATGATGGCGATGTCGGTCGGACGACTCAAGTGTGTTCCCCAGCAGATTTCAGTTAGCGTTGATATCGAAGAGCGTGTAAATAGCACTTTTGTGCTTGTTCTTTTGGTGTCTTCTCAAGCACGGAAGATTTAAAGTATCACTCGAACATGGCGAAGTGAAACCTCGTCGCGTTGGTTACATTTGGCGTGACAGCAATTTGTTGTCAAGAAGGCACGGAACGGTACGAACAAGAACACACGACCTTCAGTATTACTCGGCGCAAGCAGATGGTGGCCGTTGTCGGCTCGCCTGGCAATGGCTCTTATACGGCATGGATGCAGAGTATCCGCAGTATGTCCACCCGGACATCCGCTGAAGTTTGTTACCGGCATTGAAAATCTATGTCCGGACCGGGGAGATGCGCTGAAGGCGGCTATTGCCGCTTGTGATCCGGACATTCTCGTGCCGTGCGATGAGGGTATTGTCTGGCAGTTGCATCGCCTGCATGCGTCCGATCCTGCATTGAGGCCGCTGATTGAGCATTCGCTTGGATCCGCGGAGATGTATCCGATCATTCGCAGCCGCGGCGAGACGCTGCGGGTGGCGTCGGAGCTGGGTATTCGGATTCCGGAAATGAAGAGCGTTGCGTCGGAAGAAGATCTCGACAGCTGGTGCCTGGATAAGGCCGCAGTTTTAAAACTGGACGGAACCTGGGCCGGCACAGGGGTGGAGATAGCGAATTCCCGGGAGGGGATGCGTGCTGCCTATCGCCGGCTGTCCAGATCACAGCGTGCTGGTGTTGCATGGCAGAGATTGCTGTTCCATCACGATGCTTCTGCATTGTGGTCAGGGCAAAGTCTGGAACGGCGAAGCATCACCATTCAGCAATTCATCTCCGGTCGCCCGGCGAATGCGATGCTTGCCTGTTGGCGAGGCGAGGTCCTTTCCATGGTTATCGTGGAAGTGGTCTGCGCTCATGGGGCCACTGGAATTTCTACCGTGGTGCGATTGATACAGAATGCGGAGATTGCGAAAGCGGCCAGATTGCTGGCGCGCAGGTTCGAGCTGACGGGCTTCTACGGGCTGGACTTCATGCTCGAGCAGGGAAGCGGGGCAGCTTACCTCATTGAGCTAAATTCCCGTTGTACCCAGCTTGGACATTTACGCATTGCCGGAAAGGGTGATCTGGCCGGCATTTTGATCGCCCGGTTGAAAGGCGAACCTCCTCCCGCAGAGGATGATCCGATTACGAGTGAGACGATCGCGTTTTTCCCGCAGGCGTTTCGTCTGAATCCGCAGAGCCCGTATCTCCGCGAGGGATATCACGATGTTCCGTGGCAGGAGCCGAAACTCTTTCGAGAGTTGCTGCGTGACCCCTGGCCGCACCGGCAATGGCCGGCGCGTCTCTATCGTCTTTTGCGGCCTGCCGCGGAGAGTGTGGAAGCGAATTTCGATCGGGCGATGGTTGAACACCTGATTGCCGAAATTACTCTCACGACCGCGGGCCACGCTGAGGATTGAATTTCGCCGGTGGGGTCTCGCAAGTGAAGGCCCCGCCGAGACGGGGCCTTCTGCATGTCAGGATTCCGCTCAGTGGATGCGAATATCGCCCGAGCCGGTTTCGACTCGCACAGTGACTCCGCCGCCGTTGACGTCTCCCATGACGTGGTGGCGCTCCAGGCTGCCGTGCACGCTGATAGGAGGATCGCTGTGAATGGAGCCCGAGCCGGTGGTCGCGTCGAGTGAAAACTTGGCGCCACCGGTGTTCATGGTCACGGAGCCCGAGCCTGTTTCGAGTTTCCAGCTTGAGCCAGGCTGGCCGTCAATTTCGATATCGCCAGATCCGGTTTCCGCGAAGAGGCCGCCGTTGACGCCCTTCAGGCGAATACTGCCGCTGCCCGTCTGCGCTTTGACGTCGGGAGCGGAGAGCATTCCGGCGCGGATGTCACCGGAGCCGGTCTCGAGCGCTACGCGTCCGCTCAGCCCGTTGGCGTCGATGGATCCTGAACCGGTATTGGCTTTGAGCGAACCGCCTAAGTCGGAGATGCGCAGATCGCCGGAGCCGGAGTTAGCCTCGAGGTTCGTGCCTTTTGGAGTCGTGACCTCATAGTCGATGGAAACGTTGTGATAGCTGGTGTGTTTGCCGACTGTGACGACGTTTCCGCTTTGCTCAATAGGTGGATTCGCTACAACTTCCTTCACGCGATCTTCGGGCGAGCCGAAATCCATGCCGCCCCAGCGGTTGGCGTGCACGTGGCCGATGATGTGGATCTCGTTATCGGAGCCCGGAGAGACGTGAACGTAACCCGAACCGGTGTTCACGCTGAGCGTAGGTGTGCCGCTCACGTGAAGCGTCTTGTCAAACGTGCCGTCCGCCGCAAGCATCCACGCCGGAGAACCTGCCAGTACAGCTACTGCTATCCATTGCATTCTCATAACTGCCTCCAGAGATTAACTGAGTTTCCCGGAATATTTCGTTTACTGCTGCAGCACAACGGTGTCGCCCTCTTTCAATCCGTCCAGAATCTCGATTCTGCTGCCGTTGGAGATCCCGGCCTTGACCGCAACCTTTCTTTGTCCGTCCTTTTGTTTTGGGTCGGGGACAAAGACGGAAGCATTCTTGTCTGCGTCGTACACGACGGCAGCCGCCGGGACCGACAGCACGCTCTTGTCTTCCTTGATCAGGATTTCGGCGTTGGCCGTCATGTTGGCCTTGAGTTCGCCGCTTGGGTTGTCGATGGAGACGCGCACTTCAAAAGTCGTCACATTATCCTTCTCGACGCCGAGCGGAGCAATCTTTGTCACCTTGCCGTTGAAGACTCTGTTCGGAAAGGACTCTACGCGGATGCGAGCCGGCTGGCCGAGGTATACGCTGCCGATGTCTGCCTCGTCTACCTTGCCATTCACGTAGACCTGCGTTGTATCTCCCAGGGTCATCACCAGCGTTGCGGTCGATCCCAGGACGAGGATCGAGCTGACGGCATCGCCGACCTCCACGTCGCGGGAAAGAACTACGCCGTCCATTGGAGCCACGAGGGTTGTGTAACTCAATTGCTCGTTTAACTGATCGAGGCTCGCTTGGGACTGCTGGACCTGTGCCTGCGCCTGCCGCAGCCTGGCTTGGTCCACACCTATCTGTGCCTGCGCTCCCTGCTGTTTGTTCTTGTTGGCGAGGTAGTCTCGCTCGGCATTGTCCAAGGTCTGCTGCGATACGATGCCCTGCTTCAGCATTTCAAGATTGCGCTGATAAGTTTCCTTGTACATCGGCAGATCGGGCGCCTCTGCATTGACCTTGTCCTGGGCGATGTTTTGCTGAAAAGTAATCACGTTCGCTTCGCTTGAAGCCAATTGCGCCTTCTGGGCGGCGACCTGTGCGAGAATCTCCTGCTGATCGAGCTGAGCAAGCACCTGGCCCTTGTGGACGTGCTGATTGATGTCGACGTAAAGCTTCTCGACGAGGCCGCTGGCCTTGGACTTCAATTCGACCTTGGTGATGGGTTGGATTTTGCCGGTTGCTACTACGCTTTTTGCGATGTCGCCCCGGGTGACTTTGGCGAGTCTTCCCGGTTCGATCTTTGTTCCGTTTCCATGAGCCGCAATGGCGATTCCGGCCGCCAAAACAACAATCAGCGCAATGCCTCCGATCCACCACCATTTCTTTCTGCGATTACGCTGATTGGCCAAGCAACTTCCTCCGAAAATGTGCCGGTTATTAGACGGTCGTCACCCGCACTGGGGGATACGCATGACTTTTGTCATAAGTTCCGTACGAGGCAGTGTGCAGGGGATAGGGTGCAGGGTGTAGGGGATAGGGTGTACGGTCTGGGGGCAACAGTTTGCGTCTTCGTTCGCCTCGACTGAATCCTGTTTCGTATAGATGCTAGGACCTATACGCTATCCCCTAGACCCTACCCCCTGATTCGCGGATTCACCACCAGGTAAAGGACATCGGTCGCCAGATTGACGAGGATATAGGTGAGTCCGACGGCGAGGATGCACCCTTGCAGCAGGGAATAATCGCGATTGGAGATCGCCGAGACGGTCAGTTGTCCGATGCCTGGCCAGCTGAAGATTTTTTCGGTCACGATGGCTCCCGCGAGCAGTGCTCCGAACTGCAGTCCGACGAGGGTAATCACCGGAATCAGGGCGTTGCGAAGGGCATGCCTGTAGACCACGCTGCGTTCCGGCAAGCCCTTGGCGCGCGCGGTGCGGACATAGTCCTGACTGAGTTCTTCGAGCATCGCAGTGCGCACCATGCGGGTGAGTATCGCAGCCAGCGCGCTTCCCATGGTGACGGCGGGCAGGATGAGGTGAGTTATATCTCCCGTGCCACTCACGGGCAGCCATCCGAGTTTGATCGAAACCAGCAGGATGAGAATGGGACCGAGCGCGAAGCCCGGAAAAGAGAGTCCCAAAAGGCTGACCACTCCCAGTGCCTGATCCTGCCAGCGGTTTCGATGGAGAGCAGCCGCGATGCCTGCGGGAATGGCGAGGGCAAGGGCCAGCAGGACAGCTGCCGCTGCGAGCTCAATCGTATATGGATAACGAACCAGCACGAGGTGCGTAACGGAATCGTTCAGACGCAGAGAGTGTCCGAGGTCGCCATGCAGGACCCCACGCCAATAGCGGATGTATTGCTGGCCGAGCGGGGCATCCAGCCCGTAGGTATGTCGCAGCGCAACGATGTCGGCAGGGCGGGCTCCTTCGCCGAGCATCTGCTCGATGGGATCGCCGGGAACGAGGTGGATGAGCAGAAAGACGATCGAGACGACCAGCCAGACGACGGGAATTGTATAGACCAGCCGGAAGAGAAGCGCGCGCAATGCGCGGGGAATCCGCATCAGCTCGCGTTCTCCATTGCGGCTCGCTCACTTGCCTCGTGCTCGGCCGCTTGCTCCTCGGTTTTCTCGATCCGCACGCGACTGATTCGGTTCCCGTTCATTTCGACTACGGTGAAGCGCCGGCCCTCATACTCCACGACTTCGCCGCCGTGCGGAATCTTTCCCAGTCGCGCGAGGAGAAACCCGGCTAAAGTTTCGACGCCTGCGTCACGCGGCAGGCTCCATCGCATTTGTGTTTCGAGGTCGCGCAGGTTTACGCTGCCGTCGAGTATCAGCTCGCCGCTGGCTGTGGTCAGCACTGTCTTCGCGGCGACGTCGAACTCATCTTCTACCTCGCCGACGAGCTGCTCGATGGCGTCTTCTACAGTCACCAGTCCGACCGTCGAGCCGAACTCGTCGACCACAATGGCCAGATGCCTGCGCCGCTCCTGAAATTCGTGCAGCAGATCGAGCACGGGTTTGGTTTCCGGAACGACCAGAACTTCGCGCATCACCTGCTTAAGTCGCAAATCCATAAACGGCGCTTCGGCAAAGCGGGTCCTGGCAGAGGCGCGGAAGTGCATCAAGCGAGAGATGTCTTTCGAATAGACGACGCCGACGATGTACTCAGGTCCGCGCGCGGGGTCATAAACAGGCACGCGGGAATGCAGCTCATCGACAATGCGCGCGCTCGCGTCTTCGATGAGCAGGTCAAAGGGCAGGGAAAAGATGCGCTGCCGCGGGGTCATGATTTCGCGCGTGGGCACCTCGTTAATTTCTACAGCTCTGTGAATCAGAGCCTCCTGGTATTCGGGCAGCATTCCGGAGCGGCGAGCGGCGGTTGCGATCAGCTTCAGCTCTTCGGGAGAGTGAACCGAGCCCTCGTGCATCATCGGGGTGCGGAACAGGCGGAGCACCGTGCGCGCCGAGCGGTTCATGAGGCGCACAGCGGGCCGGGTGAGCTGAATGAATGCTTCCATCGGGCCGGCGACGGCTACGGCGACCTGCTCGGCCTTGCGCAGGGCCAGCGCCTTGGGTACCAGTTCGCCGAGGAGAACGTGGAAATAGGTGATGAACGCGAAAGCGACCGGGACGGCGATCAAGTGCGCGGAGAGATGGGCGTGCGGCATCCATCCCAGCCAGTTCTCGAACAGGGCGGCCACAACCGGCTCGCCGATCCAGCCGAGAGCCAGGCTGCAAAGGGTGACGCCCAGCTGCACTGCGGGAAGAAAATCGTCCAGGTGCTGTTGCAGACGGCGCACCAGCCTTGCGCCCGGCCGGCGCTGCGCGATCAGCTGTTCGATGCGCGTCTCGCGGACGCTGACAAGCGATAGCTCGGCGGCCACGAAAAAGCCGTTGGCCAGGATGAGCAACATGATCGCTACGCCGCGAAAGAGCAGGAACTCAAACATCTGTTTTCAAAAGTTTACAACTGGTGGATGCGATTCGGTTTTTGTGGGAGCTTGTGGGCGGTGGAGAGCTTCCAGGAGGTACTACTTTTCGAGAGTCGCCTCGATCGCGTGGAAGTGCTTTACCGGCAGCGGGCGCTTCTGCATGGTCTTGTCTACGCTAACGTGGACTGTTTCCGCTTCTGCAAGCAACTGCTCGCCGTCCGGAAGTACTCGCAGGATGCGATATCCGAATTTAACGAAAGAACTGCGCAGCGCGGTTACGCGGGTTTCGATGACGACCTCGTCGTCATATCGCGCCGGT
>CAVRNK010000062.1:0-68957 GCA_963721995.1 uncultured Acidobacteriaceae bacterium
TCGTCCGCAGCCGCGTACGACGACCGCGTGGTCGCAGCCTTAACCAGTTGCGGCGGTGAAGGGGGGACATCGTGGCTGCGCCGCGCCTACGGCGAAAGCATCGAGTCCATTGCCGGCAGCGGCGAGTACTTCTGGATGGACGGCTACCTCATGAACTACGCCGGTGCCGCATGCCAGAAGAATCCGGACGTTGGTCCCAAGGGCTGCAAACCTGCGTTCTTCCCGCGCAAGGTTGAAGATCTCAATGTCGATGTTCACTCGGTGATGGCCCTCGTTGCGCCGCGCGCCATCATGACCAACGGCGGTACCGATACGCCATTCCACGGTTATGGAGACGCCTGGCAGGACCCACGCGGCATGTATCTCGCGGGAACAATGTCAGGCCCCGTGTGGGAGCTGCTCGGCTGGCCGGGTCAGATTATCCCTGCCGGTACCGTCTTCACCAGCAACCCCACTCCCTACAATTCGGGTGAGTCGATCGGCGGAACACCTCCATTTGACACAGCCTTCATCAACGGGACGGTGGGATACCGGCGGCACACACAGGGACATACCGATGTTCTTGAGTGGCCGGTCTTCGTGACCCTTTGCCTCGAAGTATCTCAACGACGCCGCCCGTCATTACTGCCGGGCAGAACTTTAAGGTGTCGCCAATCTCGTGGTCTGACGTAGTGGGCAGAGTGAAGGGAACACCGGGAGGTGGTGGACCATTGCAAAACTGGCAAATCAAGGGCGGCAACAGAGCCTACATCTTCGGCATCGACCGCGAGACGGGAACCATCACGATTGCCGACCACAGCAGGCTGGATCCGGGTACGTACAGCCTGACGTTGATGGCGAGCGACAGCATCCTGCCCAGCCACGATCAGACGGTGACAATTACAGTGCACCGGTAGGCGTGGATAATCGTGATTGAAATAGTTACATAACTAAAGTGGTTAAAAGAATGACTAAATCTCCGGGCGGCGAGGGTTGGTACTCGCCGTCCCTTCATTATTGTCAGGCGATGCTGACTTCCTTGTACACGCCAAAGACCTTCTTCAGGGTACCTGTGATCTCGCCGACGGTGGCATAGGCGCGAACACAGTCAAGCAGGTAGGGCATGGTGTTGGCGGCGGAGAGGGCGTTGTCCGCTGCATCCGGCTCGCGTTCGGCGGCACGGCACAGATCGTTCAAGGCTCGCTCGACGGCATCGTTCGAGCGCTCGGAGCGCAGCCTGTGCAGCTTCTTCGTCTGCGCTTCACGGACCGATTCGTCGATGTAGAGAATCTTCTGCGGGTTTTCTTCAACGACATAATCATTCACACCGACGATGATCTTTTCTTTGGCCTCGACGGCACGCTGGTAGGCGTAGCTCGCCTCTGCAATCTCCTTCTGAGGAAAACCCTGCTCGATAGCCTTGACCATGCCGCCGAGAGCATCGAGTTTCTCGAAATACTCGAACGCGCCGCCCTCCATGTCCAGTGTCATGCGCTCAACAAAATACGATCCACCCAGCGGATCGGCAACGTCTGCTACGCCCGACTCATACGCCAGGATCTGCTGCGTGCGCAGTGCGATCCGCGCTGCCTCTTCAGTCGGCAGGGCGAGGGCTTCATCGAAGCCGTCGGTATGCAAAGATTGCGTTCCCCCCAGCACAGCGGCCAGCGCCTGAATGGCGACCCGTGCGATGTTGTTCTTCGGCTGCTGCGCGGTGAGCGAGACGCCGGCCGTCTGCGTATGGAAGCGCATCCAGTGCGACCGCGGGTTCTGCGCGCCGAAGCGTTCCGTCATCAACCGGTACCAGACCTTGCGTGCGGCGCGAAACTTGGCGATCTCCTCGAAGAAGTCATTGTGCGAGTTGAAAAAGAAGCTGAGCCGCGGCGCGAAGTCGTCGACCTTCAAGCCGCGCCGCAGCGCCCACTCCACGTATTCGACGCCGTCATAAAGCGTGAACGCCAGTTCCTGCAACGCCGTCGACCCGGCCTCGCGAATGTGATAACCCGAGATGGAAATCGGATTGAATCGCGGCGTGAAGCGCGCGCCGAACTCCAGCGTATCGATGACCAGGCGCATCGAGGGCGCAGGAGGATAGATATATTCCTTCTGCGCGATGTACTCCTTGAGGATGTCGTTCTGCAATGTGCCGGAAATGCGCGTGCAGTCCGCGCCCTGCTTTTCGGCAACCGCGAGATACATCGCCCACAACGTGCTTGCCGGTGAATTGATGGTCATGGAGACCGAAGTCTGCTCGAGATCGATTCCGGCAAAGAGCGTCTCCATGTCTTCGAGTGAATCGATGGCCACCCCGCACTTGCCGACTTCGCCCTCGCTCTCCGCATCGTCCGAGTCGCAGCCCATCAGCGTGGGCAGATCGAATGCGACCGAAAGGCCGCTGCCGCCGTTGGCCAGGAGATATTTGTAGCGGAGATTCGTCTCCTCCGGACTCGCGAATCCCGAAAACTGGCGCATCGTCCAGAGCTTTCCGCGATAGCCGCTGGCATGGATGCCGCGCGTGTACGGCGGCTCGCCGGGTAACGGCAGATCGGGATTCCCAGGCAGATCAGCTCCGGTATATAGCCGGCGGATTTCGATTTCCGAGATGGTCGTGAAGCGAGCCCGGCCGTTTTCGTCGAGATTGATTCCCGTTGCCGCGCCGATTGGCCGCTCGGGGGACTTTTCGAGTGCCGGGAAAAGAGTTTCGGATTCCCAGCGTCGCTCTTCCGGCGAAGGATGGCGGTCGGGCGCGTTCTTTGGCTTCTTGATCATGCCTTTAGATCTCGCCCATGGCGGCGAAACTCTTCAGCATAGGTTGGCATACGAATCCGGCGCAAGAAGTAGGGGCGCAAACGCCAAGCCGAAGGCTATTCAAGCGTGACCGAGTCTTCCCCAAGCTGCTCGTTAATCAGCCTTGCTACAAGAGGCTTGAGCGTTAGCGAATCTTTTGGATAGACAAAGTCCTCCGCTCCCTCTGACCAGTGAAGTTTGAAGCTGGTCGACAACGCCGAGATCCAGATCTGCCTCACTGGCGCATTGGGTGTGATGACGAATTTTGCCGGCGGCTCTTCGAAGACCACATTCAGAACTCCGTTCTGCTCTTCGACTTCGAAGTCGCCGTCTTCTTCCGCCTCGATGAGGCTCTTCTTCAGGGATTCGATGGCCCGATCGGCGTTCCGGCGAAATGTCAGCTCGTCCAACATGGTTCAAGTGTAGCAACCCCGGAGCGGGCGAATGAGTCTCTCTAACGGAGGGAGCGCCTTTTCCCGAAACAAACCGGGAACCAGAAAAGTCAACGATTCATCCCATAATTGCACTTTTTATGCTGCATTTAACAAGCTGGTCGCAATGTATTGCGCGAGCCATGGGATGCTGTGCGCAGGATCGTCCAAATCTTAACGGAGGCAATACGCATCATGCACCCACGCGCATCGTTCGTAGTTGCTCTGTTCGGCCTCAGCCTGGTGGCGCAGGCTCAGAACCGGACACCGACCCAAACCCTACAGCAACTGGTTACCGACGTGATGTACAACGAGCTCCACGACCGCCAATGCGACAGCTACTGGCAGTACCGCAGCGTTCGCGTCTCCGGTTCTCAGAACGTAGTCCGCGAGCAGGTGGAGACGTCAGATGGACCGATCTATCGCGTGATCGAAGACCATAACCGGCCGCTGGACGACGAGGAGCGCAAGCGGGAAGAGCAGCGCCTCAAGGACCTGGTTACAACGCCCGGCGCGATGACGCGCGTGCAGCAGGACCACCTGAAGGACGAGGAGCGCATGAAGAGGGTGATCGAGATGCTCCCCGATGCCTTCCTCTACGAATATCAGGGTCCGGTTCGGGGCGATGACGTGCGCCTATCCTTCCGCCCTAATCCGGCGTTTGTACCCACTACCTACGAGGCGCGGATCGTTCACGCGCTCGTTGGCACGCTGGTCGTTAATCAGCGCCTGAAGCGCATGATTGACATGAAGGGACAGATGCTCGAGCGAGTCGACTTCGGCTACGGATTCTTGGGCTACATCGAAAAGGACGGCACCTTTGAAATTAGGCGCGAGCAGGTGAGCGATACCCACTGGAAGACCAGCCTGGTAGAAGTCCATATCCAGGGACGGGTGCTGCTCTTTCACAATGTGACGAAGGACCAGCGTGAAGCGCGGACCGACTTTCGCCCCGTTCCACGCGACATCAGCCTGACGACTGCAAAGGATCTGCTCGACGAAGCCGCCGCCGGCCGCACCGAGGCGCGTCTCACGTCCTCAGCCCGTTGAGCCAGCATCGGACATCAGTTCAATCCTGTGGCACGCGGACCCTGCGTACGGGGTTCACCGTCTTTGAGATGTGGAGCACTTCTCGGCGTCGGTGCCTTTCCAGTGGCAGGCGAACTCCGCATCAACAACAGGACGCCCAGCAGAAGTGCGACACTCACGAGTCCGATGATGGCGACCATTGGACACCTCCAGTTCTCTAAGGTAAGAGGCTGAAAAGGGGACCAATGGTTAGCCGGCTGCGCTAGAACGGAATATCGTCGTCGGTGATTTCGGTCGAGTTGACGAGATCGTCCGAGTGGGCGGGACTGCGCTGGTCATACGATGAGCCCCCGCCGCGGTTGTAACTTCCGCCGTCGCCGCCTTCGCCTTTGCCGGAGAGCAGAACCAGCTCATTCACCAGCACTTCGGTGCGGTACTTCTTCTCGCCCGACGTTTTGTCATCCCACGACCGGGTCTGGATCTTGCCTTCGATGTAAAGCTTCGAGCCCTTCTTCACATAGTCGCGCACGATCTCGGCAGTGCGCTGGAAGGCGACGAGATTGTGCCATTCCGTGCGGTCGGTCCAGTTGCCGGTGGCGTCTTTGGTGCGGTCGGTCGTTGCTAAGGAAAAATTGGCGACAGTTGTGCCGCCGGCGGTCGCGCGAAATTCGGGGTCTTTGCCTACGTTGCCGAGAAGGATAATTTTATTGACGCTCTTGGCCATGACTGGGGTACTCCAAATGGTTGTTCAGAGAAGAATAACAGGGACTAAAGAGGGCTGTGGCGCGGTGCAGATAAAGTCACATTACCAATGTTCGGAGGCACACGGGAGCCCTCTATCGCTCGCCCCGTATGCGCCGGTTGCGAAACCACTTGGCGGCTCCCAGGGCAAAGAGCAGCGACCCGAAGGGCAGGCACATCAGCGCAACAATCAGTGCCAGCCACCCCGAACTCGTGTGCGGACCCTGGCGCGTGACTCCGCCGAAGACCGTGCTCAACAGCAGCGCCGCCAGCAGGCCCGCTGCGATCGTCCAGGCGCCGCTCTGCAGAAGCTGTCGCGTGCCGTCATCCGTCGGCGACTGAGGCGGGCGCGGACCGCCCTTCGCAGCGACGTGCAACTGCCGCTGCGGCGACTTTCTGGCTTCCGTGTCCGGCTCCTGTTTCATCACCACAAGCATTCAGCGAAACCTCAGCGGCAAGCCGCCTGCATCAGATAAACGATCACGCCCGTGACCGACACGTAGAGCCAGATCGGAAAGGTCCAGCGGGCCAGGCGCTTGTGCGCGGGAAAGCGTCCGGAAAGCGAGAGAAAAAACGTGATCAGGATGATCGGCAACGCAATCACGGAAAGGACGATATGCGATGCCAGCAGCTTCCAGTAAAACGGCCACAACGGATTGCCCCGCGGAAACCGCGTCTCACCGTGCAGCGTGAAATTCACCAGATATGAAACCAGAAAGATCGACGAGAAGAAAAACGCCGTCAGCATCGAGGCGCGATGTTTCGCAATCTCGCGTCTCTTGATATAGACAAAGCCGAAGAGCAGAGCCGCGGTGCTCAGTCCGTTCAGCAGTGCGTTCGTCGCCGGCAGAAACAACAGATGCGTTCCCGCCACATCGGAGGGCGCATGGAAATATACGAGCCAGCAAATGAGGGCGCTGGCCAGAGCGCTGGCGATGATGATAGCCGTGACTGTCGCGCCGGTCGATCTTCCGGCGCCGGGCCCTTTGGTTTGAATCGTTGCTTGCATTCCTTACTTTCCCTTGGCGTTGAGCATGAGTGCGGTGAGCAACAGCGGCAGATAAATCACGCTCACCTTGAGCAGATCGCGCGCGTACATCTTCGACTCAATCGTCGAGCGGGCACGGGTGATGCGGGAGAACCGAATCGTGTAGCCGAGGTACACCAGCCCGAGGATTGAAGCGGCGACCGCATAGTAGGGTCCGGCGACGTGCAGATACACCGGCAGCAGGCTGGCGGGAATCATCAGCATCGCATAGGTGATGGCCTCGAGCACGGTCGACCAGCCGTCCGGCTGCACGACAGGCAGCATGCGGATACCTGCGCGCCCGTAGTCCTCGCGATAGAGCCACGCAATCGCCATAAAGTGAGGGAACTGCCAGATGAACAGGATCGCGAACAGCGCCACGGCAGGCCACTCGATTCGTCCGCGCGCGGCTGTCCAGCCCAGAAGTGGCGGCATGGCCCCGGGGAATGCTCCGATAAATGTTGCCAGCGTGGTGTAGCGCTTGAGTGGTGTGTAGATCGCCACGTAAGTGAACGCGGTGACCAGGGTCAGCGTGCCTGTAACCAGATTCGTCTCGCGCACCAGCCAGATCGAACCAACCGCGATACACAGCATGCCGGCCAGAATGCCGTGAGCCAGGCCAATGCGTCCGGTGACCATGGGCCGCCGCGCGGTGCGAATCATCTTCGCGTCGTGTTTCCGCTCCAGGCACTCGTTCAGCGCTGCCGATCCGGCCGAAACCAGCGCGATGCCGCAGAGGGCCTCGATCAGGCCGGGCTGCACACTGCTGATCCCCGATTGCATCGACCCGAGATAAAACCCGGCCCACGCGGTCATCACTACCATCAGCGTTACGCGAACCTTGAAAAGCTCGCGATAGTCGGCGATGCGGGACGCCGTCTCCCCGGCATGGGAGGCATTCCGCGCGGCGCGCCGGGTGATGCGTCGAGGCCGTTTCGCCCGAGCTTCAGTAATCTCAGGAGCTTCAGTTGTCTCAGGAGCCACGGCCACGTCGGGCTCAGCGATTGCTGCCTGAGCGAACTCTGCCTGGGCCAGTTGAGGCGAGGTATTCACACTTCATGATAACAACGCGAGGGCTGTCGCCGCGGCTACTTGATTTCGATTTTGGAAAGCGGCTTGGCTTCGGCGATGATCGGCTCCGGCTGGACCGCATATTCGTTGAGCAGCACGGCAACCAGGACCGCCGTTGGAACTGCCACCATCGCGCCGACGATTCCCGCGAGCGCTCCACCCAGCAACAGCGCAATGATCACTGCCAGTCCTACTAGATCCACGCTTTGCTTCATGATCCGCGGCGTCAGAAAGGAGGTCTCGACCTGCGCATAGATTGCATAAAAGATCAGGACCCCGGCGACCCGCCCCCACGAGTCGATCGCCGCAACCAATACCACAAGGACCATGGAAATGACCGCGCCGGCAATCGGAATCAGGTTGAACAGCCCCATGATGACCCCCAGGGCATAGGCATATCGAACGTGCAGGAAGAGGAAGACAATCATGCTGGTGATTCCCAGCACGAGCATCAGTGATCCCTGCCCCAGCAGCCACTTGCCCATGCGAACTTCAGCCAGGGCCAGAGTTTGGTCCAGACGCTTTCGTTTGTCCACGGGCAGGAAGGAAAGCACCCAGTAATAAGCAATTTCCCCTTCGAGGAGGAAGTAAATCGTGAGGATAATACCCGTAATTACGTCGAAAAGGTTGGTCGCCCAGGCCTTGATCGACAGGAGCAGGTAGCTCGCGGCGTTCGATGCAAAATCCTGCAATTTGGCGTTAAGCGCGGCCGTATCCACGTGGCTCGAAAGCGGCAGCTTGTGAATGCGGTCGAGCAGTTGCGGAACCCGCGTGGGAGCCTCGGCAGCGAACTCGCGCATGTCGCGGATCACGGGAGGCAGAGCAACGAAGAAGAAGAGGCTTGCTGCCCCTGCGACGCCCAGCAACAGAATGAAGATCGCCGAACCGCGGCCCGGGTTCCACTTGCCGATGCGGAGCTTCATGATGCCCCGCATGACCGGCATCAGTACGACGGCGAACAGGGCGCTGACATAAATGATTTCCAAAACGTCGCGCACGTGCCACGCCGTGTATAAGGCAAGTGCAACGGCGAAAGCAAAGACAATATTCCCGCGAACCGCCCTTTGCCTTCGCGCTCGCGGACTCAGAGGCTGACCCTCGCGCGTCAGCAGTTCGCGTGTGAGAACTGATCTTGTCTCGATTTCGCTGCCGGTCGCCATGGTTATCTCTGTCCTGATCCGGCGGCCACCGGGGCGCTCTGATCGAGAAGAAACTGGAGGATGGAATCCGTCACCGCTTCGGGAGTCATGTCAGCTGTCGAGACCGTAAGGTGCGCCATCCGGTAGTGGGGAAGCCGCTCCTCCAGCCGCTTTACCAGTCGCTCGCGATCAGCCAGCACCGGCCGCTCCGCCGCACTTGGCTGAGCGACACAGCGCGCGACCATCACCTCAAGCGGAGCATCGAGAAAGACGATGCAGGCATGGTCCAGCCCGGCAAGCGCATTGCGCGTAGAACCTGACTCGACAGCACCGCCGCCCAGCGCCAGCACCAGTCGTTCCGCCTGGGCGCAATCGCGCACCGCGTCCGTCTCAAGCAGGCGGAAAGCGCCTTCTCCCTGCGCCGCGAAGATCTGTGCGATGGTCGACCCGGTGCGCGCCTCAATAAAGGCGTCGGTGTCCATGAAGCGCCATCCGAGCCGCTCCGCCAGGAGTGCGCCTATGGTTGATTTGCCGGCGCCCATAAAACCGGTCAGAACGATGCGTCGAACCGCGAGCGGCAGATTTGTGTCCGTCCTCATGCGTTGTAACGCAATTATATGGAGGAGCCAGCTATCTTCCCGCTGTGGGAACTGACGATCGGCCGGGATTCTCGCTGCCCGGTTCGCTTCGGATCGCCGTTCGGATATTGTCCCAGACGGTTGGGCTGGGATCGTGGATAGGCAGAAGCAGCTTCGCCTGTTGGGCGATGTATTCGAGATCGCGCACCAGAGCGGCGCAGTTTTCGCAGGTCTTCAGGTGCTCTTCAGCACTCAGGTCCTTTTGCGTCTCGAATAGTTCCGGCAGTCGTTCTTGGAATTCGGCACAAGTCATATTGTTTTCAGGTCGGCCCGTGTCTGTCATACGGCGCTCTCCTTCCGCTGCCCGGTGCGGAGCAGGTCGCGCAGTTTCATCCGAGCCTTGTGAAGCTGAGACTTGCTGTTCCCGATCGAGCAGGAAAGCATGTCCGCAATCTCATTATGTTCATATCCTTCCACATCATGAAGGACAAATACCAGCCGGTACCCCGGAGGCAGGTCTTCAATCGCGCGCTCCAGGGTCACCCGGTCGATCGAACCCGAAAGCTGAAGGTCCCGGTCCCCAAAGTCCTTGCGCGGACCGTCATCCTGCGACGGCTCCAGCGCCTCTTCAAGCGAAATCTGCGGCAGGCCCTTCTTTCGCAGGTGCATCAGCACCACATTTACCGCCAGCCGGTGCAGCCAGGTGGAAAAGGCTGAATCGCCGCGGAAGGTGCCGATTTTACGGTAAAGCTGCAGAAAGGCATCCTGTGTCAGGTCCTCGGCCGCCGCCACATTGCCGAGCATGCGCAGACACAGGGAGTAGACGCGCCTCTTATGAAGCGCATACAGGGTTTCAAAAGCCTTTTCGTCTCCAGCCTGTGCGGCGGCAATAGCCTCCGCCTCGCCGGCAATAGGGGGATTGCGTCGCAGATGCTGGTTCGCAGGCTTCTGTTGGGTCGGGCCAGCGCTCATCAAATGTTCCTCGGAGGTGAAAAGTCCATGATTTACGAGATCGCGAGGGGCGGAGAACGTGGTGGGCGAAGTCGTGGTCATGGCCAAAAATGAATGGTTTAGCTGTATCTCCCATTCGAGGCGAACACCCGGAAAAAGGTTGCCCGGCAAAATCGCCCTTCACGACCCGATATAGCGGGCATACAGGGTGCGGGCTACGGCCACATCGGTAGTCCCCTGAATAATCGCCCTCCCATCCCGAAAGACGGTCAGCTTTTGCTCACCGCGCTCAAAGCGCAGCAGCATCTCGTTGTAGCGGACCTGCCCATGCGGCCGCAGCCGGGCCTCGAGCTCACTGAAGTCCACTGGCCGTCCATGCTCGTGAATCTGCACCGAATTTCGCCCGCAGAGCGTAATATGTGGCCGCCCCTCGCCGCGCAGGTGCCGGAAATCCCGTCCCTGACACACCTCGCAGCCGGCTCGCGGGCGCGCCGAAGACACCGCCGACCACTCGTTCGTCCACAGATCGCACGAGAACAGCGTTCGCCGCAGCCGGTCTTGCGCGCCGGTCATGAGCTTGATTGCCTCCGTCACGGCGAGCGAGGCCGCAAGATTCACCGCCGAATTGAGAATGCCGGCCGTATCGCAGGTCTCCACCGTACCCGTCGGCGGCTCGGGAAAGATGCAGGCCAGGCAGGCGGTTTCTCCGGGCAGGATGTTCATGGTGACGGCGTACGCGCCCACTGCCGCCGAGTAAATCCACGGTATGCCCTGCTCCACCGCGTAGTCATTTACCAGGTACCGCGCCTCAAAATTGTCCGTGGCATCGAGAATCAGGTCAGCTCCCGCCAGCAGTTCGTGGATATTGCCCGGTGTCAGGTCTTTGATATGCGCGTGGACCGCGACCTCGCTGTTGAAGAGCGCGATCTTCCTCTTCGCCGCCTCGGCTTTGGGCAGCGATTCGCGAGCGTCGGCTTCGTCGAAAAGCACCTGCCGCTGCAGATTGCTCTCCTCGACGAAATCGCGGTCGATGATGGTCAGTGCGCCCACCCCGGCGCGCGCCAGCAGGCTGGCCGCTGCGGCTCCCGTGGCGCCGCATCCGACCAGTGCCACATGTGCTGCACTCAGTCTTCGCTGTCCCGCCTCTCCGATGCCGGCAAAGAGCACCTGGCGCGAGTAACGGTCGGATAATGCCTGCTCGGATTCGAGCGGATCGGGTTCGATTTTGGAGAGCATCGCCATCAGTCTTTACTATGTGTCTTTAGTATAGGAGTCACGGTGGAACGCCGCCCATCCCGGCAACCTGAGGCGTCGCGTTCCTGGCCGCATCCTACTGCTTGAAGTCGGTAAGGGTTGACGGATGCGCCGAACGAACGATCTAAAGCGCAGGGACGAGGGGCCGATTGGTTTTTTCGCGAACACGGGGCCATCGAACACCGGGTTATCGACGCGGTGCGGCGGTCGTTCTCTTTGCGGCGCTTTGGGTCGCGCCTGGCCCTTCCGTGCCCGTCTACGCGCAGTCGAAGCAGACCACCCCGATAGTGCCGGATAAGCCGGCCAGCGCCGCGGCGCCTCCATCGACCGTTCCCCAAGCCGCTACTAACGGCCTCCGTGCGTGGGAAGGCCTGAACATACAGGCGGTAGAGTTCGAGGGCGTGGATCGCCTCCGGCTCGAGCCGCTTCCCGCCCAGCTTCCCCTCCAGGCCGGCCATCCCCTGAAATCCCAGGACGTCCGTGAGAGCCTGCGCCGCCTCTTCGCGACGGGACTGTACCGAGGTATCGAAGTGGAGGGCGTCCGGCAGGGCGACGCGGTGACGATTACCTTCAAGGGAAGGGCCACCCTGTTTCTCGGACGCATCACCGTGGAGGGTCTCAAGAGTGACCGGCTGAGCAACCAGTTGGTGCATGCCTCGCGCCTGAACCCCGGCACCACCTTCTCCGACGCAAAGCTCGCCCAGGCCGGCACCAATCTGCAGGAAACGCTACAGGACAACGGCTTCTACACGGGCAGTATCGCCACAAATACCGCCGTAGACACCAAGGATGGCCAGGTCAACGTGCGCTTCGTGGTCAACAGCGGGAAGCAGGCGCGCATCGGCGACGTAAAAGTCACCGGCAACCCCGGAATGTCGACCGCGACCTTTCGCAAGAAGGGGAAGCTGAAGCAGGGATCGAAGGTCAACCACGACACCGTGAACCGCGCTCTGTCCCGCCTCAGAAAGAACTACCAGAAGCAACAGCGCCTGGAGGCCAATGTCGCCCTGGAATCGAAAAATTTCCAGAAGGATCTCGATCTGCTCGACTACGACTTCCAGGCCGACCAGGGGCCGGTCGTGACCATTCGCGTGAATGGGGTGAAGCTCAGCAAGGGAAAGGTGAAGACGCTGGTTCCTGTTTATCAGGAGGGCGCCGTGGACGAGGATCTGCTCAACGAAGGAGAACGCCGGATCCGCGACTACTACCAGCGGGAAGGCTACTTTGATGTGCAGGTCAAGCACCAGAAAACTGTGGGACCAGCCCTGACGACGGTCGACTACGACGTAAAGCTCGGCGAGCGTCAGAGCGTCGACTCGGTGACCGTGACGGGAAACAAATACTTCGGCACCGATATTCTGCATCCGCGCCTGAGTGTCGTTAAAGCCAATCTCTTTATGCGCCACGGAAGCTACAGCCAGGCTCTGATGCAGGCCGATGTAAACGCAATTACCGCGCTCTACCGCAGCAACGGCTTCAATCAGGTGAAAGTGACGCCTGGGGTCCAGAATCTGGCGAGCAAGGGTGCGAACAAGGACGAAGGCCTTTCGGTAAAGTACGAGGTCGACGAAGGCCCCCAACAGAAGATCGGCCATTATCAGATTGAGGGCAACAGCCGGATTTCTACAAACGAACTGAAGCCGCTGCTCAACCTCGAGGAGGGCCAGCCATATTCGGCGGCCAATCTTGTGGGCGACCGCGACGCCATCCTCACCTACTATCTGAAGCACGGCTTCAGCCAGGCCTCCATTGCCATCGTGCAGAAGCCCGAAACAGGCGACGCCGAGATCATCGACGTGACGCTCAACATAACCGAGGGCGACCAGACCTTCGTCAACAATGTTTTGATCTCCGGACTGCGTTACACGCGGCTATCGACTGTCGAACCGCACATTCTCCTGCACCCCGGCGATCCTCTGGACCAGTCCGCGCTGTTCGACATGCAGCGCGAGATGTACGACCTCACGCTCTTCAACGAGGTGAACGCCGCCGTCCAGAATCCAGCCGGCGAAGAGGAGCGCAAGAACGTCCTCCTGCAATTTACAGAGGCGAAGCGTTGGGATCTGGGCTACGGCGTGGGTTTTCAGGTGCAAACGGGTAACCCCACCAGCAACTGCCCGAACACGCCGACCAGCGCAGCCCAGCCTTGCGGCTCCAACGCGAAGACCGGCGGCAGCGCCCTTGTGCAGTTCGATGTGTCGCGCATCAACCTCGGCGGGCGCAATCAGTCCATAACTCTGCGCACCGCCTACGGCACTCTGGAGCAATATGCAAGCCTCGTCTATTCGAGCCCGCATGTTTTTGACAATCCCAAGCTCGACTTCTCGCTCAGCGGTGGCTACACCAATGCCCAGGACGTGACCACCTACGCTGCCTCACGGCTGGAGGCAACCGTCCGGATGACGCATCGGCCAAACCGCCCGAACACCCTGATCTACTTCTTTACCTATCGCCGGGTCGTCGTCGATCCCAACAGTGTCCAGCTTCCGCCCAACGAGATTCCCCTCGTTTCCGAGCCGGTGCGCGTGGGCGGCCCGGGTTTCAGCTGGATCCGCGATACCCGCCGTCCGAATCCGCTCGACGCCCATGCCGGCACCTACACCAGCCTGCAGGAGTTTGTCACCGACAACATCTTCGAGTCCGAGGCGAACTTCAACCGCCTCGACCTGACCAACGCCAGCTACTATTCTCTCGGCAAGAAAAGGAACTTTGTCCTCGCCCGCTCCACTCGGTTCGGATATGAGCGCTCCTTCGGTGAAGACCAGTACCGCTACATCCCGCTGCCCGAGCGGCTCTATGCCGGCGGTGCGCAGTCGTTGCGCGGATTCCCCATCAACGCCGCCGGTCCGCGCGACTCGCTCACCGGCTTTCCGGTCGGTGGCGCGGGTGCGCTTGTGAACAGCACCGAGTTGCGCTTTCCCAATCCCACCTTGCCGCACGTTGGAAACGCAGTGGGCTTCGTGCTCTTCCACGACATGGGCAATGTCTTCAACAACTCGTCCGATATCTGGCCCAGCGCGATTCGCATCAAGCAGCCGCACAGCTGGACCTGCAAAATCCTTAACGAGGAAGCGCAGTCGCAGGTAACTCGTTCCTCAAGCACCAATCCCACCGGCCTCTGCGACTTCAACGACTTCTCCCACGCCGTCGGTCTGGGAGTGCGCTATCACACACCCATCGGCCCACTGCGCTTTGATTTCAGTTACAACCTCAATCCACCGATCTATCCTGTCATCATCACCTACGGAACCCAGCCGAACGGCCAGCCGATTGCTCCTCACGTTGGACAGGCCGGACACTTCAACTTCTTCTTCAGCATCGGGCAGGCATTCTGATGAGACGGACAGTGGCACTGGCGGCGATCTGTGCGGCCCTTCTCGCGGGCCCGATGGGATCGAATGCGCAATCGCCCGCCGTTTCTGCTTCTCCGCAGCCTGTAGTCCTCGATCGCGTGATCGCTGTCATTAACGGAGACGTGATCCTCGAGAGCGATGTGAAGGAAGAGCAGCGTTTCGCCGAGCTCGAGCCATTCTCGGTCGCCCCGGGATCCGACACGCTCATGCGCGCCTCTCGCCGCCTCGCCAACCGCACGCTCATCCTGCAGCAGATGAAACTGCAGCAGGGCCTCGGCATCACAGTCTCCGACGAGGAGGTGCAGAAGGCATTGACGGACCTGCGCACCCACCTGCCGGCATGCCGAAAGTATCACTGCACAACCGACGAGGGCTGGAAAGCATTCCTTGCTGCCCACGACCTGACCGAGCAGGAGGTCTTTGACCACTGGAAGCAGCGTCTTACCATTCTGAAGTTCATCGACTTACGCTTTCGCAGTGGCATCCGCATCTCTAATGAGGAGATAGCAGCCTACTACAAGAAATCGGTCGTTCCCGTTTACGAGCATCAGAACGAGAAGCCGCCCGCGCTCAGCGAACTTTCGCAGCGCATCCAGGAAGTCCTGCTGCAGCAGCACGTGAACGGATTGCTGCAGGACTGGCTGAAGAGCCTGCGCGACGAAGGCAGCGTGCAGATTCTCGATCCGGCATACGGGCAGAGCTCCGGCAACAGCGAGGATTAACGTGTGAGCACCGCATCTGATCCCGTCTCCTCCCCGCCAGCCCGGCACCGCACTCTATGGCGTCACTGGTGGAAGGTTGGACTCGTCCTGTTCACACTCGCCGCCCTGCTCATCGGCGGAGTCATGCGGTACGCGAGCACGCCGCAATTTGAAAATCGCGTGCGTCAGCGAGTGATCGCCATTCTTGAGGGAGCTACCGGAGGCCGCGTTGAACTGGGGGCCTTCCGCTGGCGTCTGCTGCGCCTCGAATTCGAGGCCGACAACCTCACCATCCACGGCCTCGAACCGGCGGGACAAGTCCCCTATGCGCACATCGACCGGCTGTTCGTCCGCGTAAAAATCATCTCCTTCTTTAGAACCAAGGTCGGCCTTAACTACCTGGAAGCTGACCATCCGGTCGTTCATCTCATCGTTTACCCCGACGGCTCGACCAACCAGCCTCATCCCAAAACCGAAAGCACGAACCACGAACCCATAACCGATACGCTCCTCGACCTTCAAGTGAATCGCACCGTCTTGAACAATGGCCTTGCCATCGTCAACCAGCAGGCGACACCCTTCGATGTGGCAGCAAACAACCTCGGTGTCAGGTTGCAGTACGTGCCGTCACCCCGGGGACACCCCACCCAGGATCTCTACCAGGGTGCAATTCACATCGAAGATCTGGTTGCGCAGCGGGGCGTCGCATCTCCCATTCATTCGAAACTCGATTTGCAGGTGCAGTTGGGGAGAAACGCCGCAACCCTGCAGTCATTCAATCTCCAGACCGGCCCCTCCATGCTCGCCGGCAGACTTGCACTCCAGAACTTCGCCGATCCGCAATGGAGGGGCTCGCTCAATGGCAGCGTCGACGTCCGCATGGTCGAGGCGTTCGTCTCCATCCCCGGCCTGGACAAGGGCAACGTCGCGCTGCAGTTGACCGGGCAGGGAACCAGGAACACCTTCAACGTCGATGGCCAGAGTGAAGTAACCGGCGGCGCCTATCACACCGGTACCATCCATCTGGCCGGAGTGAACGCGAAGACCGCACTCCACCTCAACGAAGACGAGCTGACCTTGACCAACGCGCAGGCGAAGCTCGCCGAAGGCGGCACAGTCGACGGAACTTTGCGCATCGTTCACTGGTCCAGCATTACCCCGCCGATTCCAGAGAAGCCTCACGCCGCGCCCGGCCGCCGAGGTCCGGCCCCCGCCCCCGCCAACAACCAGCAGCAGGGAACCATCCGCGCCCACATCAAAGACATGACCGTGGCCTCGATCATGTCCGTCGTCGCGCCACCCCGCGACGCCAACCTCGGCTTCGCCACCTTCGCCAACGGTGCCGTCAATCTGGACTGGAAGGGCGATTCATCCAATTTCGTGATGGATGCGAAGCTGGCTCTCACCGCTCCGCAGCAGCCTCGGCCTGGAGAGGTTCCCCTCAATGGCACCGTGGACGCGCAGTACATGAACGGCAGCGGCACCGTGAACATTCGCAGCTTCACCGCGCAGACGTCCGGAACCCAGATCCAGGTGACCGGCGCCCTCGGTGTCTATCCGGTCACACGCGCTTCGCAGGTCAACGTGGATCTCACCACCAGCAACCTCGCCGAGTTCGATCGCACGCTTAAAATCCTCGGTCTTGCCGCTCAGGGCAAGACGGGAGTCGAGGCAATTCCCATCGCGCTGCATGGCCAGGCCGCCTTCCACGGAACAGTCACCCGCAGCATCCTCACTCCCGACGTGAAGGGACATCTCACCGCAACAAATTTCGATGTGGTCTACAGCACGCCGCAACCGGCGAAACCCGCAACTGCGCAGCCCCCCGCATCTACGCAGCCCCCCGCATCTGCGCAGCCTATAGTGCAGCCGGCTAGCCAGAACGCCGCCGCGGCCGAGCACAGCATCCACTGGGACTCGCTGGAGGCCGACGCCGAGTACGCCCCTGAGCTCATCTCCGTGCATCAGGCATCGCTGGTGCGCGGCGCGACCACCATTCACGCCTCCGGCACGCTCCACGCCCATCAGCTCGCCGACCACCGGCTCGCCTTCGACGAGGACTCCGCCCTCAGCCTCGACGCCAGTATTCGCAGCGCTGCCCTCTCCGACATACTCCAATCCGTCGGTCAATCGTTGCCGGTGACCGGTACCGTGAACCTCGACGTCCATGCCTCCGGCCAGTTCAATAACCTGAGCGGCGGCGGCCATCTTGCCGTGCAGGGTGGAGACATCTACGGCGAGCCGTACCACAGCCTCACCACCGACCTCCGCTTCGCCGGCCGCGAGATCGACGCCACCCATCTCGTCTACCTCCAGGACGGTGGCAAAGTACAGGGCGAGGGGGGCTACAACCTGTCGACAGAAGTGGCGCACTTCACTGCGCAGGGCACGGGCTTCGACCTGGCCCGCTTCAAAACGTTGCAAAATACCAAGTATCCGATATCAGGCCTGCTGGCGTTCGAAGCGCACGGCAACGGCACGCTCAAGGAGCCGAATCTCGAGGCGAATCTCCACCTGACCAACCTGAATCTGGCAGAGGCTACGAGCGGCTTCATCGACGTCAACGCCCATACCCAGTCCGGCCAACTCCTGATGGATATGAACGGCCACATGACCAACGCTGTCTTCCAGGGCAACGGACAGGTTGAGCTGAGCGGAGACTACCAGGCAAAGGGCCATGTCACTGTATCCAACCTCGACGTCGAACCGCTTCTGCAGACCTTCAATGTTCCTGGCTTGCGCGCCCACTCCTCGATCGCCGGCGCAATCAACGTTGCGGGCCCCTTGAAGCAGCCGCGAAAACTCGGCGGCGACGCCACAATTAACCAGTTCTCTCTCTCTCTGGCCAATGTGCCGCTGAAAACCGAAGGCCCCCTGCACGCGACGCTTATGAACGGCCGCCTGCATCTCGATCCGTTCCACGTCGTCGGCGACGACACAGACCTTCATGCGCAGGGCTCTATAGGCCTCTTCGCAGGCTCCCGCGACCTCGACCTGCACGGTCGCGGTTCCATCAACATGAAGCTCGCCCAGACGCTGGACAGCGATATTACCGCCTCCGGCCACGTCGACTTTAACGTCGACGCGGTAGGCACTTTCCAGCGCCCCAGTCTTACCGGGCAGGTCAAATTCACCAACGTTGCCATGGCCCTCCAGGACTTTCCCAACGGCCTGAGCCAGATGACCGGCACCCTGGAATTCGATCAGGACAGGCTGGACGTGAAGAGCCTCACGGCGGTCAGCGGAGGAGGCAAACTCCAGCTCGGCGGTTTCGTCACCTACCAGCAGGGCTTGTACGGAGACCTTACTGCGACTGCCAAAGACGTCCGCATTCGCTATCCGCAGGGCGTGAGCTCCATGGCCGACGCCAAGCTGCGCCTGCAGGGAACGCAGAGTGCGCTGCTGCTGAGCGGCAATGTCACCATCACACGATTCGTCATCGGTAGCGATCTTGATCTGGCCGCGCTCACCTCTTCAGCAGGCACCGTCTCTCTGCCCCCTGACCCGAACGCGCCCTCGAGCCACCTGCGGCTCGATATTCACATCGTCTCCGCCCCTCAGCTCGACTTTCAGAACTCTTATGCCAAACTCGCCGGCGACGTCGACCTGCGCGTTCGCGGCACGCTTGCCCAGCCGTCGATACTCGGTCATATCGCCATCACCGAAGGCAGCGCCACCTTTGCCGGCACCAAGTACGAACTGCAGCGAGGCGACATCTATTTCAGCAACCCTGTACGCATCGAGCCCCTGATCGACCTCACCGCCACCGCCCATGTCGAGGACTACGACATCACCATCGGCCTCAATGGCACCTCCTCAAAACTCCAGCCGACCTTCCGCTCCGAGCCGCCTCTCTCCGAGCAGGACATTTTCGCCCTCCTCGCCGTGGGCCGCACGCAGGAAGAGCAGCAGATCTATTCCATGCAGCAACAGCAGGCCGGCGTGAACTCGACCGCAGACGCCTTGCTCGGCGGCGCGCTGAATGCGACCGTCAGCAGCCGGATTGAGAAGCTCTTCGGCGGCGGCAGCGTCAAGATCGATCCCAACTACGTCACCGGAACCGGCAACTCCTCCGCACGCATCACTGTCGAGCAGCAGGTTGCCAAGAATGCCACGCTTACCTACGCCACCAATATCAACTCCACCGCCGAGCAGTTCATCCAGGGCCAGGTCAACCTCACCCGCGATCTCTCTGTGATCGCGGTGCGCGACGAAAACGGCGTCTTCAGTCTTATCTTCAAAATCCGGCGTCGCTACAAATAGTCTCTGGCTGGGTTTAAAGAATTGGGATAAGATGGCATCCCACAATAATCCCGCTCGCATCTGGGGGGATTAGGAAAACCAAATCTCAGCCTGCAGTTAGCCGTCACTGGCGAGGTGCGTGCTGTGCACGGCCATCAGGAGGATTTGAACGTGAGAAAGAGACTTCGCAGTCTGGTTCCAGCTGTCCTGGCTTTTTTGCTGTTGGGCGGGTCCGCTCTGTCGACACACTCGATCGCTATGGCCCAGGCGGACGACAACAGCCTTCGCGCCCAGATCACGAATAAGGCGCTCAATAAGTCGCAGTTCAAAAACATACAGGTTTCGGTTACGAATGGGGTCGCCAAGCTCACCGGCACCGTCGACACCTTCTATTGGAAAGAAGAGGCGGATAAGAGAGTCCATCGCGTCAAGGGCGTTACCGCTGTCGACAACGAGATTCAGGTAGCCGGACCGGAAATCTCCGATGCAGAGCTGCAGCAAAAGCTGGTGAAGGCGATCGCCTATGACCGCGTCGGCTATGGCACCACACCGTTTAATGCCATCAGCGTGAGCGTCAACAACGGAGTCGTTACGCTGGGCGGAACTGCCTACGGCCCCGTCGACGCCGAGTCTGCTGTCGCCGTGGCGTCCAACACCAAGGGCGTCAAGGACGTGATCAACAACATTTCCGTCGATCCCGTTTCCCCCATGGACGATCGCATCCGCCGCGCCGTCTATCGTGCCGTCTATGGATTCCCTTCGCTGAACCGCTACGCCATCGACCCCGCCCAGCCGATCCGCATTTCGGTGCAGAACGGAAACGTAACCCTGTACGGCGTCGTAGACCGCCAGGCGGACAAGGACGCTGCGGGTATACGCGCCAACTCCGTTCCCGGTGTTTTCAAGGTGATCAACGATCTTCAGGTCGCGGGTCAGCCGGAAAAGAAGTAACTGCTTTCAGGCAATGGCAGAAAGCCTCCGCATTGTGCGGGGGCTTTCCTGTTTCTGGCGAATCCTGATCCCCGTTCATGCTTCCGATAAACTCAAAGCATGACCTTTTTTCGCAGCGTGGGTGTCACACTCGAGATGATCAAGTGGGAGCACTCCATCTTCGCGCTGCCCTTCGCGCTCACCGGAGCAATGCTCGCAGCCCATGGTCTTCCCCGTCCTATGCAACTGCTCTGGATCATCGTCTGCATGGTGACCGCGCGCTCCGCCGCCATGGCCTTCAACCGCTGGGCCGACGCTTCGCTCGATGCCGCCAATCCCCGCACTCAGAGCCGCGCCATTCCCGCCGGTCTTCTTACCAGGAGCTTCGTCGCCGGCTTTACCTGTGTGATGGCCGCTATCTTTGTGCTCGCCGCCGGGCAGCTCAACCGGCTCACCCTGCTGCTCTCTCCATTGGCCCTCGCCGTGATTCTGGTCTACTCCTACACCAAGCGCTTTACGCGGTGGTCGCATCTTGCGCTCGGCCTTGCCCTCGGCATTGCGCCGGCCGCTGCGTGGATCGCCGTTCGCGGATCACTTGACCCGCGCATTCTCATCCTCACCTGCGCGGTGATGTTCTGGGTTGCGGGCTTCGATCTGCTCTACGCCTGCCAGGACGCGGCCCACGACACATCCGCAGGCCTATTCAGCGTGCCATCGACTTATGGAATCGCCGCAGCCTTCTGGATAGCGCGCTCTCTGCACATCATCATGCTTCTGCTGCTGATATGGCTGGTGCGCGCGTTCTCGCTGGGACCGGCAGCCATGATCGGAGTCGCCCTGGTCGCCATCCTCCTGCTCTATGAACATCTCATCGTTTCCCCCGGCGACCTCCGCCACCTCAATGCCGCCTTCTTCACAATGAACGGCGTGATCTCCGCGGTCTTCTTCCTGTTCGTCGCGGCCGATTTGCTTCTCCGCCACCGCTAAACAAAAAGCCCGCGAACTCCGCGGGCTCTTTGTCGTACCGGTGGATGGGAAATCTATGCTGAACGGCGCCTGATTCTCTCTTCTTCCTTGTGTTCATCGATGCGCTCGTTCACTTTATCCTTGACGTTCTGGACTCTGTCGGTGAAGTTGTCGCGGGCTGCGTTCGCCTCACGCTCGTGCTCGGCGCGCTGGCGGTCGACAGTTTCCTGGGCGGCGTCCTTCACATTGCCCCAGGTCTCCTTCGCGACGCCTTTCACCTGGTCCGCGACGCCTTCATTGGCCATGCGTTGGTTTCCAACTACTTCACCGGCCTTCTGCTTTACTTTTCCTGTGACCTGATCGATTTTTCCTGTTACCTGGTCCTTGTTCATAACTTACCCCTGTGTGTGGCAGCGCCGAGTGCGCTCGCTGCCGTGTTGTTCGTGCGTTGTGGTCTAAAGGGCAGCTCGCCTTCCACTGATGAGCTGGATCAGCAGCACTACCAGCGCAAGCACCAGCAGAATGTGGATATAGGCTCCGACTGCGTGAAAGCTGACCAAACCAACGAGCCAAAGTACCAGCAGAATTACAAAGATTGTCCACAACATGGCGTTGTCCCTTTCAAGTGCAATTCACTACTTACGGAGAGATATGGTGCGCCCTGCGAGCATAGGGTTGCCGTACAATCGAAAATTCGAGCCAAGCTTCCTACTATGAACATCGCTATCCAGGGCGAGCCCGGTTCCTTCAGCCATGAGGCGGCATTGAAATTTGCGCCTGAGGCAACCATTCTTCCCTGCGCTTTATCTCCCGAAGTCTTCTCCGCCATTGACGAACGCCGCGCCGATGCAGCTGTCATTCCCATCGAGAATTCGCTCGCCGGATCGGTTGTCGAGCACTACGATCTCTTGCTCACGCACGATGTTGCGATTGAGCGTGAGCTGCTTCTGCGCATTCGCCACAATCTCATCGCCGTTCCCGGCACTCGCATCGACCAGATCCATCGGGTGTACTCCCACCCAGTCGCCCTCGCCCAGTGCCGGCATTTCCTTGAGCAGCATTCGCAGATTGAAGCCATCCCGTATTACGACACCGCCGGCAGCGTGAAACAGCTCATGGAGTTGCGCGACCGCTCATCTGGCGGAATCGCCAGCACCCAGGCAGCTGCTCATTACGGCGGAGAGATCCTCGCCGCCGGCATCGAGGACAATCCCGAAAACTACACCCGCTTCTTCCTCATCCGGCCGCGCGGCGACGTTGCCGCCGATCCTGCCCCCGATAACGTACCCGACAAGGTCAGCCTTGCCTTTACCGTCGAGAACCGCCCCGGGACCCTCGTCGAGGCCCTCCAGGTCTTCGCCAGCCAGGGAACCAACCTCACCCGGATCGAATCGCGGCCAGTCCATGGCCAGCCCTGGCATTATGTCTTCTACGCCGACTACCAGCTTTCCAATCCGCACACCGCCGATGCCGCCCTCGCCCTCCTGGCCCGTCACTGTTCCATGGTCAAGGAGCTTGGCCGCTACCGCGCCGGCCGGCGCGAGGGTTGAGTCTTCAACTCGCGGCAGGGAGCTGCCGATGAACTTTGGGTCGGGAACCCGGTCTATCAACAACACGTAAACGCATCTCAAGGAGGTAAGGGCCCCAAGGCAGGTTCATCTGACGATGCTGGTGTTGAAAGCAAAGGGCTTTCGACAGCGGCGTCGAATCTTGCGACCGTATCCGATCTGCTGCGTCTAATATCTATTAATTTGATAAGAAGGCACTCAATGGCCAGCGATTTCCTAAGTGAGATTCACCCTAGCAGCACCAGACCACGCGACGAAAACGGCAGCGGCAAGTCCCTGCCCGTTCTTCCCGTTCGCGACACAGTGCTGTTTCCTCATGCCGTACTGCCCCTGACGGTGGGCCGCGAGAGCTCTATCCAGCTCATCCAGTCTCTGGGAGACGAGAAAACCATCGTTGTCGTCGCCCAGCGCGACGCCCGTATGGACGCGCCCCAGCCGAGCGATCTGCATGCCTATGGAACCTTGGCGACGGTGCACAAAGTCGTCAAGATGCCCAACCAGAGCCTCTTCGTCTTCACCGAAGGCACCGAGCGCGTCAAGCTGGGCACGTTCTCTCAGATAGAACCCTTTATGACCGCGGCAGTCGAGCCGATCCCCGAGATTCCTCCGCAAAAGGGACCCGAGATTGAGGCCCTGCAGCGCAACGTCCTCTCGGAATTCCAACAGATCGTCACCGCCTCGCCTACGCTCTCCGATGAGCTGCAGACCATCGCCATGAATATCGAAGAGCCCGGCCGGCTCGGCGACTTCATCGCTTCATCGCTCCCCTTCCTGTCGACCACCGATAAGCAGGAGCTGCTCGAAACTCCCGATGTCACTGCGCGCCTCGAGCGCGTCAACAAGCACCTTGCCAAGGAGCTCGAAGTCCAGCAGTTGCGCAACAAGATCCAGTCAGAGGTCCAGGACCAGGTCCAGCAGTCGCAGCGCGACTATTACCTGCGCGAGCAGATGAAGGCCATCCAGAAGGAACTCGGCGACGCCGACGAGGGCCAGAAGGACATCGAAGACCTTCGCGAGAAGATCGAAGCCGCCGGCATGCCCGAGGAGACAAAGAAAGAGGCTCTCAAGGAGCTCAACCGCCTCTCCCGCATGTCGCCCATGGCTGCCGACTACTCGCTCACCCGCAACTACATCGAGTGGCTGGCCGTGCTGCCCTGGTCGAAGTCCTCAGGCAGCGAAGTCGACATCCCCAAGGCCAAGCAGATCCTCGACGAGGACCACTACGACCTGAAGAAGGTTAAAGACCGCATCCTCGACTACCTCTCTGTCCGCCGCCTCAAGCCGGACATGAAGGGGCCGATCCTCTGCTTCGTCGGACCTCCGGGAGTCGGCAAGACTTCACTCGGTCGCTCGATCGCCCGCGCCCTGGACCGCAAGTTCCAGCGCATCTCGCTCGGTGGCATGCACGACGAGGCCGAGATCCGCGGACATCGCCGTACCTACATCGGAGCCCTGCCTGGCCAGATCATTCAGAACCTGCGCCGCGCCGGCACCAACGATCCCGTCTTCATGCTCGACGAGATCGACAAGCTGGGTCGCGACTTCCGTGGAGATCCGTCGTCCGCGTTGCTCGAGACACTGGACCCGGAACAGAACAACACGTTCCGCGACAACTATCTTGACCAGCCCTTCGATCTGTCCAAGGTGCTCTTCATCTGCACCGCGAACCAGCTCGATCCAATCCCTGCGCCGCTGCTCGACCGCATGGAGATCATCGAGCTGCAGGGATACACGGAAGAGGAGAAGTCGCATATCGCCTTCCGCTACCTGATTCCGCGTCAGATCAAGGAAAACGGCATTCAGGCCGACAACATCGAGTTTCCCGAGGACGCGATCTCCTACATCGTGCGTCACTACACGCGCGAAGCCGGAGTCCGCAAACTCGAGCAGCTCATCGGCACCGTTTGCCGCAAGCAGGCGCGTCGTATTGCCGAAGGCAAGACGGAGAAGCTCATCGTCACCCGTGAAATCATCCATGAGTTCCTGGGTGGCATCAAGGTCCGCGTCGACACAGAGCTCGCCGAGCGCACCAAGCGTGCGGGCGTGGCCGTAGGTCTGGCCTGGACGCCAGCCGGCGGCGACATACTCTTCATCGAAGCCAACAAGATGAAGGGTAAGGGCAGCTTCAAGATCACCGGCCAGATCGGCGAGGTCATGCAGGAGTCGATGCAGGCCGCGCTCACCTGGGTCCGCTCCAACGCGGCCAGTCTGGGCCTGACTGAGGACTTTGTGAATGACACGGACATTCACATTCACGTCCCTGCTGGAGCTATCCCCAAGGATGGCCCCTCAGCGGGCGTGACCATGGCTACTGTTCTCGTTTCGCTCCTGACCGACAAGCCGGTTCGCCCGCTTACGGCCATGACCGGTGAAATCACGTTGAGCGGAAACGTGCTGCCCGTGGGCGGCATCAAGGAGAAGTTTCTTGCCGCCAAGCGAGCCGGTGTAAAAGACGTCATCCTGCCCGCCGAGAACCGGCAGAACGTAGAGGAAGACCTGATGGCCGAGCAGATCGCCGGCGTCACCATCCATTACGCCAGCCGAATTGAAGACGTGCTCGCCGTCGCGCTGCCCAAATCGCACGCGGAGGAAGAGAAGGACGAGCAGGTGAGGGAAGAGGTCCTCGAACACGCAGACGCCTGAGCCGGTGTCTGAGACCTTCCCCTGAAAATACATTGGCCGCGCGGCAAACCAGCTGCGCGGCCACAATTGCTTCCGACTGAAAATGTAGTTAGCCTTTCCTGAGCCCTGAGCCCTGAGCCCTGAGCCCTGAGCCCTGAGCCCTGAGCCCTGAGCCCTGAGCCCTGAGCCCTGAGCCCTGAGCCCTGAGCCCTGAGCCCTGAGCCCTGAGCCCTGAGCCCTGAGCCCTGAGCCCTGAGCCCTGAGCCTGATGTCATGCTTACCATCGGCCACT
The DNA here is from genome assembly GCA_963721995.1 of uncultured Acidobacteriaceae bacterium. Taxonomy (GTDB): domain Bacteria; phylum Acidobacteriota; class Terriglobia; order Terriglobales; family Acidobacteriaceae; genus Silvibacterium. Next base: position 25,662 of record CAVRNK010000062.1, read on the forward strand.
CTACGCTGCCTATCGAAACATTTCTCGCCATCCTGCGCGAGAACAGTGTACGCACGCTGGCCGACATCCGCACCATCCCCAAATCCCGCCACAACCCGCAGTTCGCCCAGGAAAACCTCTCGCGCTCTCTCGAAGACGCTGGCATCACATATCACTGGCATCGCGCTCTGGGCGGCCTCCGGCATCCCCGCAAGGACTCGGTCAACACCGGCTGGCGCAATACCAGCTTTCGCGGATATGCCGACTACATGCAGACTCCGGAATTCTCCGCGGCTGTCACAGAACTCCTCAGTACCGCTCCGCACAGCCACGCCGTCATCATGTGCGCCGAAGCCGTCCCCTGGCGGTGTCACCGCTCGCTGGTAGCGGATGACCTCACCGTGCGCGGCATCCCCGTCGAACACATCTACGATGACGTCCGGAAACGAGAGACTGGGGCACACAGCCGCCGCGAGCCGCACAAGCTCACGTCATTCCTGCGTGTGCAGGACCAGCGCCTCTGGTATCCCGCTGAGGACGATTTGTTCGCTGCTGTACCATCCGACGATAAGCAGGCATAGGCCGAAATTCATCCGTCGCTTCGTCGCACCCGCCCAGCACGCCGATTCGCGCCAGGTGATCCAGTAGCGGAAGAGTGTTCCGTCGCTCCCATCGGCCAAGGTTCCTGTCGCTCACTCCACGGATCGCGAGAGCGGTGTTCCCAAAAATAATCAAACCAGTTGCGGAAAGAATTCGCCGGGTGGCACGACAGCAAAGCGTCACGAGCGGCATCAAAACGCCAATAAGGCGTATTGTTGCCATCCAGCTGACCGTTCTGGATATTGCACATGCTCCACAGCAGTGCGACTCCGTTCACCAGAAAGCCGTGCATGATCGGTGGATCCTGGTACAGCCTGCATTCGAATCCGATGCCGCGTGCCTTTAGGGCTGCTGCATTTAGGCGCATGAATGATCCCATGCTCTCGATCTGCCGCGCGGCTATGGTTGCGTCCACCGAAAAGCTGGCAACGTTCCGGATCGCAGCCGACTCCGGATCTATCATCAAGCACCGCCAGTGAATATTCCGTAGGGTGCCACGCTCGTGGAGGATCTCGTCAACAAGAATTTTCCAAAACTCGGACATGTCCAAAGCTAAATGACGAATCGAAGCTTGAGGGCCGGCAGTCAGGATCATCTTCCGTAATTGCGACCCGACATTTGATACGTTCCAGGCGTTGGGAGAGACAACACCCTCCCTGTTTGGTCCGTGTGTCTTGAGGATAGTTTGGATTTGCTTGATAGGGCCGTTCAAGGCTGTCGTAAGGAGCGTCTTGAGCTGCTGTACCTAGGCCCCACGGGTGAGTGGATTCTTCTCGTTGACGATTAGGGCCTTGAGCGCTGCAGCATCCGCCGGTTCCTCGTATACGATTGGCTGAAATCCTGCCAAGTCGGACAGGATTTTGACTCGGCCTCGCGGCACCATAGGGAATGCCCGTTTCAAACCCAGGTGGCTCATGAACAGACCGAGCTCAAATATGACATTATCTCGGGGCACCGAGGAAGACCGGTCTCTGCTCTGAACTACATCGTCAGGCTCGAATAGAAACAAGCCGAAGTCGAAGCTAGTGGCAGCCCGAAGCAGGCTCGTCGTGAAAAATTCGGTGGCAGGAAAAATGCTGGGGTCATTCCACGGGACGACTTCCGCGACGTCCTTTAGTTCCAGCGTGAGAATTTCAACAATGGGCAGACTCTCACTTGATGAGCCGACGAACAACCTGGGCTTTGCGTTTGATTCCATGCTTCCTCCTCAGGTTTCTCCCACTGTCATTATTCGCTAGACCCTGCGGTGCATTTGCTAACTCAGCCGCCAATTGTGGATCGCACCTGATGGAAGATCAAGGCCGTTCTTTCGTGTTCTGGGAGCCGCATTTTCTGGTGAGCTAAATCCCCCACCTCTGCAGGCAGATCGTCTTAGAGATTCAGGTCCCACGGAGCGAGTAGCGCGGTGTACCGGATGCAGCGAAAAACAACGGGATTGCCGAGGCTGCGTAGGTTCCGTAAGTCACTGCATCCAGGTAATTCCTTACACCGTCGACAAACCCGAGGACTGGCAGAAGATGGCCGATGCTCATGTCGATGGAATGATCACCGACGACCCGGAAGCGCTTCTCGCATGGCTCCGCGCGCAGCAGCCGCCACTGCATCCATAGGTGATAATTACGCTTCGGCAGGCGCCGGAATCGCAGAAACCGCCGCCTGCTTCCGCATCGGCTGCAGCTTCCAGTAAGTCAGCGAGCGCCATATCCACTCAAACGGCCCGAACTGGAAGCGATCAAGCCACCAGGGAGAAATAATCAGCTGCGCCGCCCAGATGGCAAGCACAATGCCGAACTGTCCGGTCCGGCTGACCTTGCCGTAAAGCCCCAGCCCCCAGCCGTAGAAAAGGAAGGTGCAGACAATGGTGTGCGTCAGATAGTTTGTAAACGCCATCCGGCCAACAGCGCCCACTCTCCATCGCGCTCCCGGCAGCCATCCCTTCTGGCAGATCAGCATCACCAGCCCAATCCAGAACAGGCACACCAGCAGGCTTGCCCAGTAGTTGTATTGGAAGTCCAGAAAGAACGCCTGCCGCAGGTCCCAGTGGTGCACCCACTCCATGTGTACGCCAAACGCAATAACCGGAATCCCCACCAGTAGTCCCAATGCCATAAACCAGCCGTAGACCCGCGCCGGCACCGCGGCGCTAAAGATCCCCAGCTTGAACAGGCCCATGCCCACCAGCATCAGTCCGTACGCCCGCCAGAAGGCCAGAAAGATATTTCCCTGAATCTGGGCACCCAGATTCTCGATCGTGCGTTCCTTCTCCTCGCCCAGCCACCCGGCGCGATGCACCGCCAGTTCCTTCTCGAGTCCGGCCTTGGTTGGCATCCACAGGTTTTCCCGCATCGCGTCGACCGACTTCTTCGGCCAGTACGGCATCGACTCGTAACTGCCTACTGCCAGCACCGTCGCTACCGCCGTAAACAACAGCCCGGAGATGATCAGCGTCCTCGGCCGCCATTTCCGCGCGAGATACGCGAACATCCCGCCCAATGCGTAGGTGAAAAGTATGTCTCCGGTCCACAGCAGATATCCGTGCAGGCAGCCGAACAGCGCCAGCCACCCCATGCGCCGGTAATGGATCGGCCCCGGCCGCCGTCCCGACCCCTCGATACGGCTGGTCATCAGGTAAATTCCCGCGCCGAAGAGCATCGAGAAGATCGACATGAACTTCAGATCGGCGAAGAGCATGCACACGTACCACACCGCATAGTTCAGCCCGTGGAGGTCTCCATACGCCGTGGGATTCATGTACGCCTGGCCGATCATTGAGAAGTCCTGGATATTCATCGCCAGGATTCCCAGCAGCGCCACGCCACGCATCACGTCGATCGACTGAATGCGCTCTTTTTGAGTCACGGGCCCAGGGGAGACAACCGGGGTGTCGGGCATGACAGGCTCGGAAGAAACAACCGGCAAAACTGCAGGATCGGCCACATTCCTCTCCTCTATCGATCCCTGGGATCGACACCCGAAGTTTACCGCTGCGACCGCCCCGGACCGTAGTGACACTTGTCAGGAAAAACAAATGACAATCGCCGCGCCGGTCTCCGAGACCCCCTCCACTCTCGTCCGTCTAACGGATGAGTATTCTTAAAAGAGCATGCGTGTACGCGTCCTTGTATTCGGCGTCCTGAAGGACCTTATTTCTCAACCATCTGGTGAACTCGACCTGCCGGACGGCGCGACCGTCGCCGTTTTGCTCGACCACTACCGGCATCACGCCACAGGCAACGGATCCATCTGGTCTTCGCTGGCCGTGGCCGTCAACCGCGAATATGTAACTGCCACGCATCCTTTGGCTGATGGCGACGAAGTAGCTCTCCTGCCCCCCGTCAGCGGAGGCGCCGCCGATTCCGACACTGAAGGCTCCGGCCCGCATGTCTCCATCGTTCACCAGCGCATCGACGCCCACACCATCGTCACCAGCCTCGAACGCCCCGAAGATGGCGCGCTGGTCATCTTCGACGGCATGGTTCGCAACAACTCTCGCGGCCGGCGCACTCTCTATCTCGTCTACGAAGCCTACGAGGAAATGGCTCTCGCGCAGATGCGTATCCTGGCCTTGCAAGCGCTCGCCGATTTCCCCATCCGCGACGTGGCCATCGTCCACCGCCTCGGCCGGCTCGAAGTAGGCGAGACCAGCGTGCTGATCGCGGTCGCCTCCGCACATCGCGCCGCCGCCTTCGACGCCTGTCGCTGGCTCATCGACACCCTGAAGAAAACCGTGCCCATCTGGAAGAAAGAGCACTTCGAAGACGGTGCCGTCTGGGCTGATGGCGAACCGTTCCCGCCGGAGATCGTCAGGTGAATCTCCGTTCGCTCTTCGCTGCTCCGCTCATCGCCGTTCCACTCACTCTTTGCGCCCAGTCATCCCCGCCCATCCACGTCGATGTCCGCCTGGTCAATGTCTTCGTCAACGTCACCGACGCCGCCGGCGCGCCCGTCCCAGGCCTCACCCAGGACGACTTCGCCCTTACCGAAGACGGCCACCCGCAGAAGATCACCTACTTCGAACGCGACACTGGCATGCCCCTCTCCATCGTGCTGGCCATCGACACCAGCGGCAGCACCCACAAGGATCTCAGCCTGGAGAAGAGCGCCGCGCACAACTTCGTCCATGCGCTCATGCGCCCCGTCGATCAGCTCGACCTCATGGATTTCAATTCCGACGTGCGCGAAGTAGTTCCCTTCACCAACAGCGCCCATCGCGTCGATGCCGGCCTGGAAAACCTCTCGATCGGGCCGGCTACGGCGCTCTATGATGCCGTCTACCTCGCATCGCAGCTCCTCGCGCCGCGCCGCGGCCGCAAGGTTCTGGTCATCATCTCCGACGGAGGCAACACCGTAAAGGGAGTCGATTACGCACAGGCGCTCGAGCAGGCCAGCCGAGGCGAAGTCATGATTTACAGCATCATCGATCTGCCGGTGGTCGCGGACGCAGGAAGGGAAACCGGAGGTGAGCACGCGCTCATCACCCTCTCGCAGGAGACAGGCGGCAAATACTACTACGCTGACGAGGGAAATCTCGACAAGGCGTTCAGGCAAGTCTCCGAAGACCTGCGCACGCAATATCTGATTGGTTATTACCCTGAGCACCGCGTAACCGACTCGTCGTTCCGGACAATTTCGGTAACGCTCACCAAGCCCTCGCCGGCCGCCGGCGCGTACACCCTGCGCCACCGTACCGGCTATTACTCCAGCGCCGGCCAGTAGGCCGCGCATGCTCCACGCAGCAGCCGTCCATTTACCGGCTAATCGCTGTTCCCTGTTCCCTACACCCTGATCCCTGTCTTACTGCGGAGGCGGCGGAGGATTCGGCTGCGGAGCCGGCTGCGCCTGGTTCTGGTCGTCGTCCTTCTTGCCGCCGAACAGCCTGCTGAAGAATCCGCGCTTCTTTTTGGTCTGCTGCGGTTCCTGGCTGGGCTGAGTCTGTGCGACAGCCGCATTTGGCGTGGCTGCGGGCTGAATCGGCTGGGTTAACTGCGGGGCCGTCTGCGTAATCGGCACCTGCGGAGGCGCCGCCGGCTTCTCGCCCAGCCCGAATATCCTCTGGAAGAGATTGCGCTGGTCGCCGTTCGCGTGATCGCAGGTATCCGTCGGTTGTGTGCCCTCCAGAAACGCCGCGTCGTAGGTGTTGCTCGGGCAAGCCGCGTCAGCCAGCAGATTGGTCGCCTTGTCCAGCCGCACCTCCACAATTCCCGGAGGCGGAACAAATTCTTTCGTGTCCGAGTACTGCGGCAGCTCCACCGCGTGCTTCATGAATTCTGCCCAGATCGGCGCCGCTGCATGCGCGCCTTCAATCTTGATATCGCTGTAGTCGTCGTTGCCCACCCAAACAATGCAGATCAGGTTGCTGGTGAAGCCTGCGAACCATGCGTCGTGCGACGTGCCCGTCTTGCCCGCCGCTGGAGCCATGAATCCCAGCGCTCGCACTGCGATGCCCGTTCCGTGATTGATCACGTTCTCCATCAGGCTCGTCGTCAGAAAAGCCGCCCGTGGATCGAGCACCGGCTTGGTAATCGGTGTGTAGTCGTTCATCACGTCGCCATTGGCGCTGCGTACCGAGGCCAGCATCCACGGATCGATCTTCACGCCGTTGTTCGCAAAAACCGTGTACGCGCCTGACATATCCAGTGGAGTCGCATCGTACGATCCGATCGCCATCGCCGGGGTCCCCCGCGCCGACTTGATCCCCGCGTCTCGCGCCAGCGAAGCCACGTTGTTGTAGCCCACCATCTCCGCCAGCGCGATCGTCGCGTTATTCAGCGATTGCTGCAGGGCAAAGCGAGCCGTTACCTCGCCGTAGTACTTGCCCTCGAAGTCGCGCGGGCTGTAGGTCTGGTTTCCCGCAAAGGTGAACGTGGTCTGCTCGTCGTTCAGAATCGTCACCGGAGTGAACGTGGCGCTCGTGCCGTCCGTATTCGTCAGCTGCGATCCCGCCAGGCTCGTATTGAATGCCGCCGCGTACACAAAGGGCTTGAAGATAGATCCCGTCGGCCGATGCTGCACCGCATGGTTGAACTGGCTCAGCCCATAGTTGCGTCCGCCCACCAGCGCCAGCACCTGCCCCGTATGCGGATTCAGCGCCACCAGCGCCACCTGCGGATAGACAATCGGCGAATCGTCCCCCGCCTTCACCCGCCGCGCGTGCAGCTTCTCCACCAGCTCGTCGACATGCTTCATGCCCGCCTCGACAGCATCGGTGGCTAAACTCTGCAGCTGCGGATCGAGCGACGTGTAAATCCTGAGCCCCTGCTGGTTGTAATCATCCGGACCCAGCCGTTGCGCCAGCTGCTCGCGCACCAGGTCCACAAAGTAGGGAGCCTCACCCGCGTCCACCGCGCCCGGAATCACATTCAGCGGCGATGCCTTCGCCTCTTCCGCCTGCTCCTTGGTGATCGCGCCGGTCTCCACCATCGAGTCCAGCACCAGGTTGCGCCGCGTCGTCGCCCGCTCCACATGCCGGTAAGGATTGAGCCGGCTCGGGCTCTGGATCAGCCCCGCCAGCAGCGCGCATTCGGGCAGCGTCAGCTGCCGGACATCCTTGCCGAAATAAGCCTGTGACGCCTCGCCGAACCCGTTGATCGAAAAGCTGCCCCTCTGCCCCAGCGGAACCTGGTTGGCATACAGCTCAAAAATTTTCTCCTTCGTGAAGCGATGCTCAAGCTGGAAGGTGATGACGATCTCCAGAAACTTCCGCTTGAACCGCTTTTCCGGCGTCAGAAAGAATCCGCGCGCCAGCTGCATGGTCAGCGTCGAGCCGCCTTCCATGTACGTGTGCCGGTGGCTCAGGTCATTGCGAAGCGCACCCACCAGCCGGATGTAATCCACACCGCCATGCGTGAAGAACCGGCGGTCCTCAATAGCCACCACCGCGTTGATCAGGTTGTGCGGCAGCTCGTCGTAGGTCACCAGCCGCCGCTTCGAGCGGTTGGCGTCTGAAAGGTCGGTGATCAGCAGCGGCTCCAGCTCATACGCGGCCAGTTGCTGGCCTTGATCGCCGGTAATCTGGCTGATTGCGCCGCGATCGAAGGTGATCGTCGCCCCCTCGGGAGCGTGATACGACTGCGGTCCCGGATGTACGGTGATGCTCTCCGGCCCCTCCGAGTACGTCCCCATCGGCGCATTCTTCGCGTCGCCCTCGCTCGAATACCCCGCATTCCGTAACTGCTGGGCAATGTAATGAGCGGTGAACTTCTGTCCCGGCCGTAGCTCCGCGGGAGCCGCATAGATCTTTGCCGTTGCCGCAAACAGAGGCTTCTCCAGCCGCTCGCTTACTATCCGGCCGTACTTCACGTAGTAGAAGCTGAAGACGCAGGCAAAAATCAGGAAGCAGCCCGCTACGGCGATACCGGCCCCGACCAGCAGCTTGCGGCCAAGACTACCCGTGCCCACAATCTGGCCGGCGAATTTGATCTTTACTGCCAATCGAACGTCTCGACTCTCATTTTAAATGGTTGAACGCCATCATCGCGCCATTCATCGCCCTATTCCTTGAACGACGGGCACGCCCAACGTGGTCCCCGGAGGATGGGGACCACTTACTTAAGACGTTCAGATGCATCTTTTGACGCTTGCGTCCGCCGCTTTCAGATTGCGCATCTGTGTTCCACAACCCAATCAGGTGTCATCCTGAGCGAGGGCGCCGCGGCGCACGGAGTCGAAGGATCTGCTTCTAAAACCGGGTCTTATTGTGCCCTGATCCCTGTGCCCTGATCCCTTCCTCGCAGCGCGGCGGCAACGTCCCCGATCTCAACATCCGCGCTCGACGCCGTCGCCCGCGTTACCAGCTCAACCTTACCCTCGGCCGCCTTCTTGCCGACATTCACGCGGTAGGGAACCCCGATCAGGTCTGCATCCTTGAACTTCACGCCCGCCCTCTCGTCGCGATCGTCGAGAAGGACATCGAACCCCGCCGTCTCCAGCGACGCTGCAATTTCTTGACCTGCAGCCAGCAATTTCTGGTCGGTAATATTTGTGATCGTCACCACCACGTCAAACGGAGCAATCACCCTTGGCAGCCAGAACCCGTTCGCGTCATTATTCTGCTCAATCGACGCCGTCAGGATGCGCTCGATTCCGATCCCGTAGCAGCCCATGATCGGCGTCACTTCCTTGCCGTTCGGATCGAGCACACGCGAGCCCATGCTCTCCGTGTAACGGTTGCCCAGCTTGAAGATGTGCCCGACTTCGACCGCCTTCCCGATCTTCAACGGACTACCGCACATCGGGCACCCCTCACCCTCTACCGCATTGCGAACATCCGCCGCGACCGTCCAGCCAAAATCACGCCCCGGCGTCACGTTGCGGAAGTGGTAATCCAGCTTGTTCGCCCCCGCCACCATGTTCTCGCGCCCCTGAAGGCTCTCGTCGAGAACGACATTGACGCCGTCATCATGCAAATGCTTCGAAACACCCAGCCCAATCGGCCCCAGATACCCCGCCGGCCCGCCAAAATACTTCTCCAGCTCTTCTGCCTGCATCGGACGCAGCTCGGCCGTCTTCACCAGCCCCGCCAGCTTCGTTTCATTTACTGAATGATCGCCGCGCAGAAACGCCACCACCGGCTCCCACGTCACCTCTTTGCCCTTACGAACCTCGGCCATGTACGCGACCGTCTTGATATCCTGCGCCGGCGAAATCTGGAAGAACTCCGCCACATCCGCAATCGCCGCCTTCCCCGGAGTGTGCACCAGTTCGGGCTTCCCATCGCCCGTCGGGGCCAGCTCCGTCACCGGCTTAAGCCGCGATGTGGCCTTGTCCAGATTCGCAGCATAGTCGCACTTCGGACAGCTTACGATCAGGTCTTCGCCCGCGTCCGTGTAGACCATGAACTCCTGCGACTGCGACCCGCCCATCGCGCCCGAATCCGCCTCGACCGCCACGAAGCTCAGCCCGCAGCGCGTAAAGATAGCGCGATACGCCTGGTCGTGCTTGATGTAACTCTGGTCCAGCCCGGCCTCATCGAGATCGAACGAGTAGCTGTCCTTCATGATGAACTGCCGGACCCGCAGCAGCCCCGCCTTGGGCCGCGGCTCATCGCGAAACTTCGTCTGGATCTGGTACCAGATCTGCGGAAGCTGCTTGTAGCTCCTCAGCTCCTTGCGCGCAATATCGGTCATGACTTCTTCATGCGTCATGCCCAGGCACAGCCACGCGCCCTTGCGATCCTGCAGCCGGAACATGTTCTGGCCCATCCCTGTCCAGCGTCCGCTCTCCTCCCACAGTTCGCGTGGTTGAATCGTCGGCAGCAGAAACTCCTGGCCGATCCTGTCCATCTCCTCGCGCACAATGGCGGTGATCTTGTTGATCGACCTCTGCCCGAGAAACAGGTACGAATAAATTCCCGCCCCCAGCTGGCGAATATATCCGCTGCGAACGAGAAACTTGTGGCTGGCGACTTCGGCGTCCGCCGGAGCCTCACGAAGAGTGGGAATAAAGAGCCGGGACCAGCGATGCATTGCGTGCTTGATGTACTTTCTGCCGCGGTGCCACGGGGTCCCCGCGAACAGGTCTTCGTTCGTGGGGTGAGATGTTGCGCCGCGCGCGTAATTGGATTAGTGCAACTCCCATTCTAAATGTTCGCAGAGAGGGAAGACGGAGCCGGCACAGAAGCGGGTCTGTCTCGCCTCACTTCATTGTCTTATCTCTCCCAAATCGCAAGTTTGTTACGACAACTGCAATCTTTGTTTGGTACACATGGGAGCATGCTGCAGGCCTTCATAAGATTTGGCGACGGCCGACTCGAAACCTCGACTGACCCGGCGGAGCTTTCGGCTGCCTTTCACGACAAGTCTGCTCAATTCTGGGTGGACTTCTCCGCGCCCGTTGAAGCCGAGTACGCGCTGCTCAAGGACCTCTTCGGTTTTCACCCGCTCGCAATCGAGGACGTCGTCCACGAGGTTCAAAGGCCAAAGCTCGAGAGCTACGCCATGGTGGGAGATGCCCTGAAGACCGACTATTTTTTCCTGGTTATTCACGGGCCTGACCTCGACCCTGCTCCCGAGTGCCTCTTCCAGACCACCGAACTCGATATCTTCTTCTCGGAAAGATATCTGGTCACGATTCACGAAGGCGAGATGACGGCTGTCCATGAAATGTGTGCCCGGGTTAAGACCGATCCGGAGGCCAGGCTGAAGTGGGGAACAGACGTGATGCTTTATGAGTTGATTGACCGACTGGTGGACAAATATCACCCGATTCTTGATGATTTTCAGGAATTACTCGACAAGCTGGAGGAGCAGGCAATCGAGAATCCCCCCTCTGACTTCCTGGTGACGGTCTCCAGCCACAAGACCGATTTGCTCAACCTTCGCCGCATTATGACCCAGCAGCGTGACATGATCGGCCAGATCACACGAGGCGAGGTCTCCTTCATGGGCACCCAGTCGCGCATCTACTTCCGCGACGTCCTCGATCATCTGAACCGCGAGGTCGAGGCCATCGACATCTACCGGGACCTCCTGATGGGATGCCGCGACATTTACATGTCGAGCATCAATAATCGGCTGAACAGGATCATGAAGACGCTGGCCATCATCAGCGTCGTCACTCTGCCCCTGACCGTGATTACCAGCTTCTTTGGAATGAACTTCGCCGACACCATCCCCGGGTTTACCAAGCCCTTTACCTTCGCCGCCGCCATGCTGCTGATGATCTCCCTCCCCTTCGTCTTTCTGTATCTCTTTCGCAAGAACGATTGGCTATAGCTATCCGAACCTGATGGGACGCCTCATTCCTCATTTCCCGAACATGGCCATCCGATTACGCCCCGGTCAGCATTCGTTTTTGAACAGCCTGCCGATCAGCCGCACGCCGACTAACGTAAACTGAATTCAGTTCGTCGAATCATCACGCGGGCTGTAAGCTCGGTTTCTCTTGCAAAGCTCAATAGGTGGCAATTCCGGCTGCTTACGTATCGCGGAGAGTGAATGAAGACATCGCAAGTGTTGCACGCCTGGTCGAGAATTCTCGCCGGCAGAGCTCCATCCCTTTCCATCGAAATCACCAAGGAATGCCCCCTGCGTTGCCCGGGCTGCTACGCCTTCGACACATCACACCTCGGGCCGGGCAAGGAACTCCGCCAGCTTTCCGACTTCAAGGGCGATGAACTGGTGCGGAGAATCCTGGTGCTCGTCGATCGGCTCAAACCCCTGCACCTCTCCCTCGTTGGAGGCGATCCGCTGGTGCGCTATCGCGAGCTGGAGGCCCTCCTGCCTGAGCTCGAAGCACGCGGCATATACACGCAGATCGTCACCAGCGCCTTCCGCGTCATTCCCCAGGAATGGTCCCGCTTCAGCCGGCTGTTCGTGGTTGTCTCGATTGACGGCCTCGCCCCCGAACACGACGTCCGCCGCGCGCCCGCGACCTACCAGCGCATCCTCAAAAACATCGCTGGCGCAAAGGTCTACATCCACTGCACCATCACTTCGCAGATCGCCTCCCGCGAAGGCTATCTCGATGAGTTTCTGGGCTTCTGGAGCCGGCGTCCAGAGGTCATCAAAGTCTGGTTCAGTCTCTTCACTCCGCAGCGCGGAGCCACTGATCCTGAGATCCTCACCTTCGAGCAGCGCGACGCCGTTCTCGCCCAGCTTCTCCGTCTGCGCCGCCTCTATCCGGTTCTGCAGATGGACGAGCCAACCATCCGCGAGTTCTCTTCGCCGCCGAAAAGTCCCGAAGACTGCATCTTCGCGCGTACAACCGAGACGATCTCCGCCGACCTGACGACCAAGATCACCCCCTGCCAGTTCGGAGGCGACCCGGACTGCGAACGTTGCGGATGCATGGCCTCAATGGGGCTCGCCGCCGTCGGACATCACCGCCTTGGTCCGCTCACCCTGGGAGGAATCTTTATGACCTCCGACCGTATTGGCAAAGCCTGGAATGGCCTGCGCAGCCGATTCCAGCCCGACCCGCTCCCGGATCCCGCCGCCGCCCCATTCAACATTTTGTGATCAGCGTGGTTTCCGGGGGCGGCCAGCCGCCCGTCACAGCCTAGCGGCTGCGAATCAGTACAGCTGTTGCGTCGTCGGTTCGATCCGATCCGGTGCCGAAGCGCTTGACTTCCGCGATCAGGCCGTCGACACAGGCGTCGGGTCGGCTAAAGTGCTCAATCAGCCGAGCCGGACCATATTCTTCCTCTGTGCTATCCATGGCTTCCGTGATGCCGTCGGTGTAAAGCAGCAATTGGGTGTTGGGCGAGAGCGTGACGGTTGTCTGCGGATAAGAGGACGGCCCAAGGCCAAGCGGCAGCCCCGTATCCAGCTCCAGAAACGAGCAATGATGATTGATGAGCAGAGGACGAAGGTGTCCGGCGCTGGCCAGGGTAATCTCACGAGAGTCGGCGTTGAGCACACCGTAGACCATAGTGACGAACTTTCCCGTAGGGAAATCTTCCGTGAGGGTCCGGTTGAGATGTCCCAGGGTCTCTGCTGGCGACGAATACAGAGGGGCGATTGAGCGCAGAAGCGCTCGGGTCGCAGACATGAGCAGGGCAGCAGACATGCCCTTTCCGGAAACATCGGCCAGGGCGATGCCATAGCGGTTCTGGCCAAGATCCATGAAGTCAAACCAGTCACCTGCTACCGCCCCGGCGGGATGCCAGGCCGTTTCAAAAGCGAAACCGGGGACCAGCGGCACAGGCTTCAGGAAAAGCGCCCGCTGCATAACGCGCGCTTCGGCCGATTCACGCTCCATCCGTTCGCGTTCAAAGCGCTCGTTCCGGAAAAGGCGGGCGTTCTCAACAGAAATTGCGATGTGTCCAGCGAGCGCCTGAAGCACTGTTATCTGATCTTCTGAGAACGCATCGGTCTCGTGATGGGCGACAGTTAGAACTCCGATGACTGAACCGGCGGCCTTGAGGGGGATATCGACTTCCGAGCGTACTGCGGGCTCGCAGGCGATATAGTACGGGTCCTGACCGACGTCAGGTGCATAGCGTATCTTGCCCGTCCCCGCCACGTAACCCACCATGCCCTGCCGGCCAATCTGCAGCCGCTCACCCTTCTTGTACTTTGTGCATCCGCGCACCCCATGCAGGACCATCTCGTTTCTATTGCTGCCTTCGCGGAGCCACACTCCGACTTCCACGTTTCCGATCGACGTGGCGATGTCATTGACGACTCGTTCGAGCAGCAGGTCGAGGTCGAGCGTGGAGGCGATCAGATACGTAGCCCGCTGGAGCTTCATCAGGACCTGGGTAAATTCGCAGGAGGACTGGATGCGGGGCCGGACAGCACGCAAAGTCTGAACGGCGTTCGGGATGGCGGCCATAGGACACTCCCTTTGAAACCCATTGTGCGTGGGTTACTGAGTAGATGTGCGGCCACAAGGCGCGATGCAATCTTGTGACGGAGTGTTCGCCGACAGGCCCGCCGCCGACAAGTTCTTCTCAATGAAGGGGTTTCTATTCCGGGACGTCTCTGTGTGCGACCCGGGAACAGCCCGCATGCACCAGCTTCCCCGGCCTGCCAACGGATTACCGCGTACTTCAACTTTCGTTGCGCGCTGCTCTTCTGACCGACTCTGTCACCATCTCCGCCAGCTTCTCGATGGCGTTTTCCACGTAGAGATTTTGCCGGTCCAGCAACTTGACTCCGTCATAGTTGATGAGCGATTCAATGTGCGGCTCCAGCCGTTCAGAAGGATCCGGAGGCGAATAGCTCTCCTGAAATACAGGAACCATAGGCTTGTCATTCTCCCAGGCCATCCTGATCTCTTCCTGCACCCATTTCGATTGCAGCGTGTTTCCGGAAACCAGGCACACAAACACATCGCAGTCCTCAATCGCTTTCTTTAGCCGGGCCGGAAAGCGAACTACGCTGTCCATCCGTTGCGTGTCCACAAATGCGGCAATCTGGTGTTTCCGGCCCAGTTCGCTGGCAAAATGAACCGCCCAGCCCGCGCTCGAGTCGCGTTGATAACTGATAAAGATTCGCGCCTGTCCGTCGGAACGGGCCTTGGTCGCGGTCACGGAAAATTGCAGTGCCAGAAAGAACTCGCGGACCGAGCTATATCGACTCAGTGGGTCCACCGACAAGGCTCGCTTCAGCACTTCCGAAACTCGTGGCGACACACCCGGCCGCGCCGCCCGGGCTGCTTCCTCATGCGCGGGCACAGGTCCGCGCATGAAGTTTCTTTCACGCACCTTTGGGTCAATCTGTCCTTCGAACGGCAGACTACCCGCGATCAGCAAATATGTAAGAACGGCCAGTGCGTATTGATCGGCCAGCGCAGTTGGTACGACCCCTTCCCACAGTTCGGGCGCCAAAAACTCCGGGGAACCAAAAAAAACTGGCGCAGCGCTATCGTCTACTCGGTGGGCCATCGCAAAGTCGGTTACATAGGGCTCTCCCTCGCGATCGAACATGATCGACGACAACTTCAGCCCGCCGTGTGTCACTCCGCACCTGTGTGCGCTCTCGACCGCATTCGTTATGTCATTCAGCCAGGACATAACCTGGGACAATTCGAAGACAGTTCCTTGCGCTACGCGATCCGCGAGACTGCCCCCTTCCATCAACTCCATGGAAAGATAGTTCACCGCCGTCCCCAGGATGTCGGATCCAATGCGAATTGGGGCCTGTCCGTAATCCAGGACCCGGCAAATGTGAGGATGTCGCAGACCGACAGCCATTTCTGCCTCACGATTGAAGTGCTCCGTATATCCCGCGTACTCGGCAAGGTTTGGCGAGAGGATTTTGACCGCCACCTTCTGCGGAAGATGCGAGTCATTGGCCTCGTAGAGCGTGGTCTTCGTGCCGCTGCGCAGCACCTTCGTGAGCTGATAGCGGCCGGCGATCGTCTGCCCGGTCAGGTCGGGCATTTCGCAGATGTCGTCAGAGGAAAAGGTCAAAACCGTAGAAGCCCCCAGCCGGATCACTGCGCCGAACGGTAGTGTTTGCGGGCTCGTTCGCACCTGCCGGCCGTTGATGTACGTCCCATTCCTGCTGCCCTGGTCGGTAATCGTGAAGGCCCTGCCATCCCAGTCAATGACCGCATGTACTCGCGTGAGATGGGGATCGTTGATGCTCAGGTCCGCATTCCTCCCAATGCGAAACGGAGTCGAACTAATGACCACGCTTCTGCCGAAAAGCGCTCCGTCGTTGCCCGCGGTGAATGTTAGCCGGACCCGCGGCAGGCTTCGCTTGACTTCTGCGCCGGGTGGGGTTGGAGCAACAAAGCGTGTCGCGTCCGAGGCCAGGGCCGGGTCGGGCTCTTTGCTCGCTGCTTTCGCATCGGAAGCCAATATCCCCGTGGAGATCGGGTTTCTCTCGATGACGGTGGCAGCCCTCGACGAAGGCGAACTTTCCTGGGGATAAAGTGTCGGGCGACGGACGGGGAGACTCGCATCTCCAGGACTTGCATTCGCAGGACTTACGTCTCTGGGAGCCGTCGGTGCAAGCAAAGACATTCCTTCTGTCCCGTCAGATATCGCCGCATCTAGCGCTCGCAACACGGCTGCACAACTTTGGAAACGTTTGTCAGGTTCCTTTTCCAGACACTTGAGGACAACCTCACCAACCGCATGAGGGACTCGAGGATCGCTGTAGACCAGGGGTGGAGGAGCGGTATTTACGTGCCGGCTCATTACCTCATAGGAAGTGTCTTCAAGAGGGAAAGGCGGACTTCCGCTGAGCATTGCGTACAAAACGCAGCCGAAGCTATACACATCTGACCGCGCATCCACAGTCTTCGGATGAAGGATTTGCTCCGGGCTCATGTAGCTCGGCGTTCCGATCGCCACACCGGTAAGAGTGCTCGACGATTCCTCGCGCGCTTTTGCAATTCCGAAATCCATGAGTAAGGTGCGCCCGCTCTTTTCCGTCACCATATTCGAAGGCTTGACGTCCCGATGCACAATTCCGAGCGAGTGGGCGTAATCCAGAGCGCTTAGTATGTCCCGCGAGATATTGTGTATTTCTTCCAGCGTAAGCGGCGCGTTTCGATTGTTGAGCCTGGTCTCGAGAGAGACTCCTTCCACGTACTGCATGACCAGATAGCTGCGACCATCCGCCTGAAAGAAGTCGAACGCGGAAACAATATTCGGGTGCTGAAGCCGCGCCTGGCTCTTGCCCTCGCTGATGAAGCGATTCTGCAATTCTGCGTTGTTGGCAAGCTCAGGGAGGAGAACCTTGATGGCGACAGGCCTGTCCAGAAGAACGTGACGCCCCTGCCATACTTCGGCCATGCCGCCTTGGCCGATCTTACGGATGAGGGAGTAGGGCCCGTATTGGCGCTGTTCGTTCAATCCGTCCTCAATGAACGTGATTCTATTCCAGGGCCTTCTAATCCGGTCGCTCTGCCGATTCAGGCACCCAACCACCTGGGGAACTGAAATGGCCGAAAACGACGACAAGCAGCACAAGGAAAAGATCCAGAAATCGCTCGAAGACCTGACCGAGGCCTCATCCAAGCGCTGGCCGGATGAGGACGAAATCCAGCAGGCCAAAGACAAGCGCGCCCACGCCGAAAAGGAACTGGTCGACTCGCGCACCCCGGAAAAGACCGGCAGCGACCACTGAACGGCGCAAGCAGCGTGGCGGACGGGTCAAGCCATCCGCCGCCAGCCGCCAGGCAGTTCTACACCTGAACCCTGTCCCCTACACCCTGACTTCGTGGCTGACAATTTCGCCGAATCCGCTAGAATAGAAATAGATACCCAAAGGCCCGGCGATCAGCCGGGCCTCTTCATTTTTAGTGATGAGCTGCCCGGAAATCCTTTGGAATTCCCGTAAATCTTTTGTAATCAATGGCGAGGCGATAACTCCAGCATTTTCAATGACGGCCCCTAAGTTGTTTGTTTTGTATGAACTAGATGTAACTCATTTGTTATCTATAATGTAGGCGTGAACCATGCGGGAAGGTCCAATGGAATCAATGATGTAGCCGCAAACGGCGAAAAGGGAGGGGGAGGGGTACCCTCCCCGGAATTCCCAAAACAGAACTACTTGGCTGTCGCGGTCTGCTGCGGCTTCGCCAGCCGATCGAAGTTCTGGATGGCGTTGAAGACCAGAGCGTAGCTGCCCAGCGTCTCCCCGCGATAGATCGGGTTGGTCGCGAAGAGCAGCACATTCCCCTCGCCGACATGCGCATCGACCACCACAGGCTTCTCCTCGATGGCCGACCCGCCGTCGAGCAAGCCGGATAGCAGGAACCCCTTGCCCGACCCGAACCGTAGGATCACGTCGGGCCGGTACTGCTCTGGAACAAGGTAGACGTTGTTCCGGGCCTCCTCCTCGTTCAGCGGAGTCGGCTCCCACGGCTTCGGAGACGGCAACGCCTCTGCTGCTGTGTAGGGCCGATCCTCGGGGATATCCTCATCCCCCGGCCCTCCCCTGCCCGTCGGCCGCTTGAACTCTTTTTCCGTCGTGATGTGCCGATTGACGGAGGTGTTGGCAACCGTGAACGCCATCCCGCTGGCGCTGTAAACGCCCAGATCCTTGCCGTATCCGTTGGCAATGGGACTGGACTTGTCCACGAAAGCCGCATCGAGCACGCTCCCGACCACGCGCACGCTCCCCTTGGGAGCGACGAACACACCCGGCGCAAGCCCCAGGTCAATGGCAAACTGCGCCGTATCTTCGGAGGTAATGAGCAACCCGCCCTTGCTGACGAACTCCCGCAGGTGATCGACCCCCGCATAGGTCAGCCCCGGCCGCATATCCGGAGTCGAGTCGATCCGCCCCAGGTTGGGGGTGAGGTCGGTCTTCTGCCAGGGCAGGGGATTGCCCCACATCGGCATGCCGTCGACGATCAGCTGCGTCGACGTCCGCCCTACCGGAGCGAAGATGATCACGTCATACTTCGCGCGCAGATCAGGGGTAGCGGCCACCGTCTGCGTGCTGATGTAGTCATACGGCACATGTATCTTGTCGAAGGCCTCCCGCCACCATCCCTCGGTCTGGGTGGCCAGCCACGTGTGCATAAAAGCGATGCGCGGAACAGGGGCATCGTGCGTCTTTGCTGTCGGCAGGGTTGCGAGGCTGACGGCGTTGAGCCCGGCGTTGGCGAGCGCCGCCTTGAGCTTCGTAGCGTCAGCATTTTGAATTAGGAGCGACCCTGCCTCGAAATGATGGCCCTCCGCGTCGAAGGCCTGATCTGCAACGGAGATTGTGGCGTCTTTCAGTGTGTAGCGCAGCCCAAGCAAGGAGACTTCTGACGCATTATTCACCGCGTAAACGCCGCCCGAACCCGCAACCTTGCCGAGCTCTGCATTCGGATCGGCAACCGCCTCCATCTTCACCTTCAAGATCGCCGGATCGGTCACGCGCACGGTCTTGACATGGAAGAGATCGCCAAACGACCAGCCTGTGTCGTCATAAGGATGCTTCTGCGGATCGTCCGGAGCCCAGTACTGCCGGTCGAGCAGCGCATCGGCAATGCGCGAATAGGGCTGGTCCATGCGGATGATGAAGCTGCCCGCAGGGAATGTCTCTGTCTCCGACTTCTCGGACTTGGATTTGTCGTCGGACTTATCGGCATCAGCCTTATCGGCCTTAACCGGCTTCGCAGGCGGAGTATAGGTAAACCGCGCCGAGAGCCTGCTGATCTCGACATGTTGCAAGGCCAGCGTCCGCAGCAGCTCCGCCTCGCGACTCGATGTCGGCTCGTCGAACACGTATGCGGCCGGGCCGGCATTCTCCGGCTTCTCGATGGATCGCTTCGACTTGGTGTAGTAATTCTGGAGGAACTGCTGTCCGTTTTGGGCGAAGAACGAGATGGTCGAGAGCAGTGCCGTCTCTTCGTAGTTATTGTTGTTGCGTTGCGACCAGGTCACGACCGGGAGCGGAGGATTCGGCTTGTACCACGTGCGCGCATACTCCTCCGGATCGAGGATGCGCTTCTCGGTGTCCGCACCGCCGTTGCCGAACGTCTCATAGAGACGGCTGATGCCGTTGTGCATCGCCGCCAGGAACATCAGATAGCCGGGACTCCATGTATCGAAGTCGCCGTGCGTGAAAACCCCCGGCAAGCCGAAGGCGGTCATCTGCTGCACATTGTTCCAGCCGAGCATCGCCCACTCGCCGTTTAGCAAGGGATCAACCCAGGCGTTGTAAGGGCCATCGCCGACGGTGTTGTCGTAGAGAAACGGCACGGATTCGTGCAGGTCGTGAAGCACCTGCACGTGGAACTTGAGGTCGGTGTCAAGCACGTTGCGCGTCAGGTCGAGCGTCATGGCCATCGCATCACGGTTGTTATCGTGAGCGACGTAGTGACCCCAGTAGATAAGGCGAGGCCATTGCTCGTTCGGGTGTGCGAGGTGCCATTTGTAGATATCCACCATGCGGTTGCGACCATCAACCTCGACCACCGGGGTAATGAGCACGACCATGTGGGTGCGAATGTACTGGATATACGGAGAGTCATCGACGGCGAGCCTGTAAGCAAGTTCCATCAGCGCGGTCGGCGCGCCGGTCTCGGGCGAATGAATCGTTCCAGTGATGTAGTAGATCGGAAATGATGCTTTTACGAGTTCGGCTGCCTTGGCGTCGTCCATATCGATCTTCCGCGGATCGGCAAGCTTGGCGAGGCGCGCATCGTTCTCTGCCATCTTTGCCAGTAGTGACTCATCGGCGATCGCAGCGGCGATCATCTCGCGGCCTTCCTCGGTACGGCCGATCGTGAAGACCTTCACACGCGGCGTGCTCTTCTCAAGCAGCCGGAAGTACGCATAGACGTCTTCGGCGTAAGGAAGGATGCCAGGTGCGCCCGAAACATCGCCAAGCACCTTGGCGGGTGTAGGGACAGTCTTTGATGCCGGCAGGTAGTCAGTGAGAGGCGAGTTGAAGTAAGGCTGAGTCGTGTATTGCTTGATGTGGTCTGTGTACGACTGATCGATGGGCTGCCTGGGATCGCGCGCGAATGCGGCGCCGATACTGGTTTGTGCTTGCAGCACGCCGGCCAAACTGAAAAGAGACAAAGCCAGAAGGAGACAACGCGTTAGGGAGGTCACAGGCATCCTTCAACAAGGTGAGATTTCGTGGGAAATCCTGATGATGAGGAAGGATATCAGAGCAGATTTCAAATCAGGCTCTGTCGGCCCGTTCACTCCCACTCGATCGTGCCCGGTGGCTTCGACGTAATGTCGTAAACAACGCGATTGATACCGCGAATCTCGTTCACAATCCGATTCGAAATCGTCTTCAACACGTCATAGGGCAGCGGAACCCAGTCCGCCGTCATGCCATCTTCCGAATGCACGGCTCGAATCGCACAGGTGTACGCGTACGTACGCTGATCGCCCATCACCCCTACGCTCTTGACTGGCAACAACACCGCAAATGACTGCCAGATCTGCTGGTACAGGCCCGCGTGCTTGATCTCGGTGACAACAATGTCATCGGCCTCCTGCAGAAGGGAAACTCGCTCGGGAGTAATCTCGCCGAGAATGCGCACAGCCAGCCCAGGTCCGGGGAAGGGCTGCCGCTGAAGGATGTCGTCGGGCATCTGGAGGTCCCGGCCAATGCGACGGACTTCGTCCTTGAACAGATCGCGCAGGGGTTCGATCAGCTTCAGTTTCATAGTCTCCGGAAGGCCGCCTACGTTGTGATGGCTCTTGATCGTCTGCGATGGGCCCTTGACCGATGAGGACTCGATCACGTCGGGATACAGCGTGCCCTGGACGAGCCAGTCGACTCCGCCCGTTTCTTTTGCAATCCGATGGGCCTCGTCGTCAAAGACGGCGATGAATTCGTTCCCGATGATCTTCCGCTTCGTCTCGGGATCAGTCACTCCAGCGAGCTTCGCGAGGAAGCGCGTGCTGGCGTCGACGGCGACAAGGTTAAGCCCCAATTTCTCTCGAAGGTTTTCCTGCACCTTCAAGAACTCGTTCTTGCGCAAAACCCCATTGTCGACGAAGACACAGGTCAGACGGTCACCTATTGCGCGCTGCACGAGAACAGCCGCAACGGAAGAGTCGACCCCACCTGAAAGTGCGCAGATGGCGTGCCCGTCACCGACCTTTTCGCGGATCGATGCGACGGTGGACTGGATGAAGTGCTCAGGCGTCCAGTCCGGTTTGGCGTTGCAGATATTGAACAGGAAGTTGCGCAGCAGAGCGGTGCCCTGCTTCGTGTGGTGCACCTCGGGATGAAACTGAAGAGCCCAGATGCGCCGCCCGGGGTTGGCAATGCCGGCGATGGCGTTCGAAGTCTTTGCCGTCAAATGGAAGCCTGGAGGCACCTCGATGGCTTCGTCACCATGCGACATCCATACGTTGAGTGATGCAGGAATGTCGGTAAACAGCGGTGTAGCGGCGTCGACGACGGAGACCTCAGCGTGCCCATACTCTCGCTTGTCTGCGGGACGAACCTTGCCGCCGAGATGATGCGTAATGAATTGCAGCCCATAACAAATTCCCAGAATAGGC
The DNA here is from genome assembly GCA_963721995.1 of uncultured Acidobacteriaceae bacterium. Classification (GTDB taxonomy): domain Bacteria; phylum Acidobacteriota; class Terriglobia; order Terriglobales; family Acidobacteriaceae; genus Silvibacterium. The sequence goes on from CAVRNK010000062.1 coordinate 47,614, forward strand.
AGGCCGAGCAAGAGAACCGCGGGATCGGCAGGCGGTGCATCGGCATCGTAAACGGAGCACGGACCGCCGGAGAGAATGATGCCCAGCGGTTTTTGTGCCCGAATCTCTTCAACACCGGCAGTGCAGGGAAGCACGACTGAGAAGACGTTCTGCTCGCGAATGCGGCGCGCGATGAGTTGTGTGTATTGGGAGCCGAAGTCGAGGATGACGATCGAGGAAGTGTCCACGGGATAGTTTACTTGACGCGGATGGCATTTTGAGTAGAGGGTGCCTGTCCCGGAACGGCATATGCTCGCCATAGCTGGATGAAGGCGACAAGTCGAACTACCTGAAAGAAATCGGATGCGACGAGATACAACACGCTCACAATGGCCCACCAAGCGTAGAGGGGTGGACCCTCCATCACTGAAGCGAAGGGAAGTGGGACGGCCGAGAAGACCATTGCAAGCACTACCAGCGCCAGTTTGATTATTCCCATAATGAGGTTGATTTCAATCAACTTTCCCGTCAATGGGCCGAGGCGAAGGCTGCGATCCAAACTCGATCCGATACCACGGTTTTCCAGAAGCACCAACAGGGGTGCTATCGAGAAGACCCAACTCACTAGCGCCCATAGCGTAAAGATTCCCAGAGAAAGACAGATAACTATCGCGCAATACGCGACGAGGTTGGGCTCCTCTCCGGAAAGAGAGTAGTTGGCGGCCCACTGTATCGCCGCAAGCCAGAACCAGAAGCTGCCGCCCAGAAAAACGACGCGCAGCAGTTGCAGTGCACTTAAAGTGATGCCTCGTTGGGGCAGTGATCGGTCATAGCGGCGCAAAACGGCATTCCGCCCGACGCCGGAGACGACGGCCCAAACGAGTAGCGCGACCGGTGCCAGCCACAGCGCTATGCGAAAAATTGGCGGTGCAACCACAGCGTAGACATCAGAGGCGATCTCTGCGGCGCGCATCGGGTCAACGATCGAGAACTGGTCGATGCCTGTGGCCGCAAGCTGCTTTGAAATCGCCGCGTAGGTTTGCAGGCCAATCCACCCGAGCAAGACCAGCAACGGTACGCCAAAGAGCCAGCGCCACAGGATCTCGAGCGCCAGTAGCGATGGTCGAGACCAGCACTCGCTCAAAACGTGGACGAAGGATTGCGTGCCGCGGACCGCCATCCGCTACTTCACCACGATGTTGACCAGCTTGCCGGGAACAATGATGACCTTGACGATGGTCTTACCGGCGACGGCTGCCCGAATCTTTTGGTCGGCCAGCGCGGTGTCTCGAAGCGGCTCTTCAGTTGAGTCGACGGCCACAAGAATGACCGCACGGAGCTTCCCATTGATCTGGACAGGAACTTCGATCTCTTCCTCGCGGGCAAGCGCCTCGTCATACTTGGGCCATGAAGCGCGGAGAAGGTTTTCGTTGCCAAGAATTTGCTTTCCGAGTTCAGCGGTGAGATAGGGCGCAAAAGGCGCAAGCAGGAGGACGAGATCGCGCAGAATACCAGCGAGCACCGGGTCAGGGACTTCGCCTGCAGCAATGGAGGGCTCGGCGGCTGTGAGGGTATTGACCAGCTCCATAATCGCTGCAATGCAAGTGTTGAAGTGCCAGCGCCCGTCAAAGTCGACAGTAATTTTGTGAATGGTCTGGTGCAGCTTACGTAGAAGTGCCAGGCTCAAAGGAGAAAGAGGTTGCGAGTAGGCGGCTCTGCCTGGCGCAAGATGCGGGCGCACCCGGTCCGCGTACTTCATGACAAGGCGGTAGATGCGACCCAGAAAGCGGCTGACGCCCGCAACCCCGTCTTCCTGCCAGTCGAGATCGCGGTCCGGAGGTGCGGCAAATAGAGAGTAAGCCCGGGTTGCGTCGGCCCCGTAGCGCGCGATCATATCGTCCGGCGACACGACATTGCCTTTTGACTTCGACATTTTCGCGCCGTTCTTGATGACCATACCTTGCGTGAAGAGGCGCTCGACCGGCTCATCGTTCCTGATCAACCCGAGGTCGCGCATCACCTTGGTCCAGAAACGCGAGTAGATGAGGTGCAGAATCGCATGCTCAACTCCACCGATGTATTGGTCGATGGGAAACCAATATGAAACTGCAGCAGTGTCAAATGGAGCCTTATCGTCGGTTGAGCTTGTGTAGCGGTAGAAATACCATGACGAGTCAACAAATGTGTCCATGGTGTCGGTCTCCCGACGTGCAGGCCCTCCACAAGTAGGGCAATTGGCATTGACAAACTCCGGTAACCGCGCCAACGGCGACCCACCCTCCAGGGTGATCTCGACATTTTCCGGCAGCAGCACCGGGAGCTGATCGTCGGGCACGGGTACAATGCCATCCTTTTCGCAATAAAGCACCGGAATCGGCGTACCCCAATAGCGCTGACGGCTGATCCCCCAGTCCTTCAAGCGGTAGGAAACCGTCGCTTTGCCAAAGCCGTGTTCTTCGGCGAAAGCGGTCATCTTGTGCTGCGCTTCCTGGTTGCCAAGCATGTTGAACTCGCCTGAGTTCATCAGCAGGCTGTCCTCGGCTGTATAAGGCAACATCGGCTCTTCGGCGCCGCTGTTCTCAGGATCGGTCGTCCTGCGCGGCAGGATCACGATGCGAATCTCAAGGTCGTATTTCTTTGCGAAGTCGTAGTCGCGCTCGTCATGTGCCGGCACCGACATAATCGCGCCCGTCCCATATTCAAGCAGAATGTAATTCGCTACCCAGATTGGTAATCGTTCCCCGTTGAAGGGATTGATGGCGTAGTGTCCCGTAGACACACCATGCTTCTCGATAGCTGCGATGTCGCCACCTTCCCGCGCTTTCTTCTGCTGATCGATGAGCGCGGAGACTTCGTTGGCAAGGGTCAGGTTCGATCCGGCGAATTCCTTTACCAATGGATGCTCGGGTGCGAGCTGGATGCTGGTCGCACCGAAGATGGTGTCAATACGAGTGGTGAAGACGGTGACACTTTTTCCGGAAGGCTTGGCGTCCTCGCGGGCAAGCAGAACGGCGGTTCCTGCAAGACGCGACGAACGTTCGTCTTCGGGAGCACTTACCGCATCCTCGATCTGAAACGTGACCTCCGCGCCCTCGCTTCGGCCGATCCAGTTACGCTGCATTGTGCGGACTTTCTCAGGCCAGCCGTTGAGCTTGCTGAGGTCGTCGAGCAATTCCTGCGCGTAGTTGGTGATCCGCAAAAACCATTGCTCAAGGTCACGTTGTTCGACAAGAGTTTCCTCATGCCGCCAGCAATAGCCATTAATGACCTGTTCGTTGGCGAGGACTGTGCAGCATTCGGGACACCAGTTGACCTTGCTTTTTTTGCGATATGCCAGTCCACGCTCGAACATCCGAATGAAGAACCACTGGTTCCAGCGGTAATACTCCGGAAGACAGGTAGTAACCTCGATGCGCCAGTCGTAGCTTAGGCCGATCCTCTCCATCTGACGCTTCATAGCTGCGATGTTTTGCTGTGTCCACTGGCGCGGAGGGATGTTGTTCTTAAGCGCCGCATTTTCAGCTGGCAGCCCGAAGGCATCCCAGCCCATGGGATGCAGCACGTTGTGACCGGTCATCCACATATAGCGGGCCAGGGCGTCGCCGATCGCGTAGTTGCGTACGTGCCCCATATGAAGCTGACCCGATGGATAAGGCAGCATCTCGAGCACATAATATTTCGGCTTGCCGCTGGTCGACGGTTCGGCGCCATAGAGATCAGGCTGCTCCGCCCACCGTTTTTGCCAGCGTGGCTCAATTTCGGCAGGGGAATAGCGGGGCTCGTACGATGATGACGGAGACGACTCCGCTGCGGCCGCTATTGCGGTCTTTTGGGTAGTTTTGTTCGCGGACATGTCAGATTTGATTGTAAATGGGAGCTCGCCGTGACACTGCACACACCAAATCCGATGATCGCTCTAGGAGTTATCGCGTCCACCGCGGGCACCGATGCGGTCTATGTGATGTTCACCGCGGCCGTCTCTGCTCGCCGCAAGATCGTGGCGGCCAGCTGGAGCAGTGCCTGGTACATGCTCTCAGCCTTTGCCGTCATCAGCTACACCGGAAACCCCGTTTATGTTGTATTTGCCGCGGCCGGATCGTGGCTGGGGGCGTTCGGCGCAGTGACCTGGCTCGGGAGGGCGGATGTCAAGGGTCTGGTCGGCAAGCCAAAACTGTGATCAGACGCTGCCGCGTGCGGCTTTGCTCGGACGCGTGGCGGAGGCTGCCGTCATTGTGTCCGCGGCGAGCTCGCACAGGGTCTGAACATTTCTCGCATCATCATCCGGATCGTTTACGGGTGTCTCTGCGATAAAGGCGCAATGCAAGAAGCGTTCGTCATTGAGGAGCCGCCCAAATGGTTCTAACCCTATAGTTCCCTGGCCGATATTCTCGTGACGGTCGAGTTTCGATCCGCGAGCAGCCTTGGCATCGTTCATGTGCCAGACCGCCACATTCGAGAGACCGATCGTCGAGTCGATCCTGTGCAGCGTTTCCTCATATCCGTTCCGGGTCACAAGATCGTATCCCGCAACGTGGCAATGGCAGGTATCGAGACAAGTCCCGACCGGTGCGATCGGCTTCAGACATTCGACGAGCTCTGCAACCTGCTCAAAACTGCCCCCAAGGGAGAACTCCGCACCGGCAGTGTTTTCGATAAGTATTCGAAGGCCGTCTTCTTCGAGACAGAGGCCATCTGTTGCCTTGGCGATCGACTCTGCAGCCAGCGCGAGGCCTTCCTCGCGCGTCAGGCCCCGCCATGAACCGGGATGCAGGACGAGATATTCCGCACCGAGTGTCAAAGCGCGCTCAACTTCTCCTCGGAATGCGACAACGGATTTCCGGCAAACCTCCTGGGACTGGCTGCATAGATTGACGAGGTAGCTGGTGTGGATGACCAATGGCGTGCAGTCATATTCGCGGCGAAGCTCCTGCAGTTGAAGGGCATGAGCCGCGTCGATTCGGGCAGGACGCCACATGCGCGGACTGGACGAGAATATCTGGAAGGTATTCGCGCCAATCTCGTGAGCCCGCTCCGCAGCTCTGAAGACGCCGCCCGACGTGGAAAGGTGAATCCCGATGCGGGGAGTGTTCATCTCGATTCAGTGTAGATTTTGACTTGACTCGATTACCACTAAACCTTGACCGTTGGATAACAGGGAAAGTCCCTCGAAAAAGTTGCAGATGAAGACCGTGATTACAGCCGACCGGCTGATTACCCCCGAGCGATTGATCGTAGATGCCGTAGTAGTTGTCGAAGACGGCGTGATCGCGCGCATGGAATCTCGAGCGAAGGTCGAGTTCCCGTCCGCGAAGCACCTTGATTTCTCCGGCTGCACGCTCATGCCTGCATTCTTCGATGTTCACATCCACGGCAGCGCCGGTCGAGATGTGATGGAAGGTACGCCGGATGCGTTCACGACGGTGGGAAAGTTCTTGGCGCAGAATGGAGTCGGCGCCTATCTACCCACAACTGTCACGGCTGGAATCGACGTCACTCTTGAATCGCTCGGAAGAATGAGTGCGCAGATTGGCCGCGATACCGGCGGTGCCACGCCGCTGGGTATTCATATCGAGGGACCGTTTCTATCTCCACATAAGAAGGGCGCGCACCCCGCCAGCTTGTTGCAGACGCCATCTGTGGAGTTATTTGATCGCATGTGGCAGGCATCGGAAGGGAAAATCCGGCTCATGACCATCGCGCCCGAATTGCCCAACGCGGAGGAAGTGATTGCCCACGCGACCGGGCTCGGTGTACGTGTGAGCCTGGGACACAGCAACGCCGACACGGTTGCTGCTCGAGCGGGAATCCGCGCCGGTGCGGTCACAGCAACCCATACCTTCAACGCCATGCGGCAGTTCGATCATCGCGACCCGGGACTCCTGGGGGAGGTGCTGACCAATGACGATCTGTTCGCCGAGTTGATCTGCGACGGCCTCCATGTGCATCCGGACGCCGTGCGCCTCTATTGGAAGGCGAAAGGTCCGGAGCGCGCCATGCTGATTACGGATGCAATGTCTGCGGCGGGCATGCCTGACGGGAATTACAAACTGGGTGAGCTTGATGTCCGGGTCATCAATGGCCGATGTCTCATCGGTGAAGATACGCTCGCAGGCAGTACGCTGACCCTCGCTCGGGCTGTGCGCAACTTTGCTGAGTTTACTGGCGCGTCGATTGATGATGTGTCGAAGCTGGCCAGCCGCAATCCGGCGCGAATGACAGGATTCGAAGCCGAAGCGGGCTCGCTTGCAGTTGGACGCTCCGCAGATATAACTGTCCTTTCCGCGAAGAACGAAGTCGTTGAGACGATTCTGCGAGGTCGAGCCACGTTCAAGGCTTGACTATTTGTCGCGCGCGCCAGAGTGCGCCTTGAATCGGATCGACCGCCTCGGGCAGAATCTGCACCGACGGCAGGCTACGCCGAATCGTGTAGATCATACTTTCCCGTACATATCCAACCTTTTCAAGAATGCTGCCAGTAAAAGCGATGCCCGGCGATGGGGCATCGGGGTCGAGATTGCGCACATGCCGAAAGGCCTCGGCAGCATCCTCTCCGAGGAGCCGTCCGCCGAGCTCGAGAACCTGCAGCGCGACCGCGTCGCCCTGTTCGGCGCACTCCACGACAATGGGAGCGAGTTGGGAAAAATCCGGCGGAGGGGTGCGATTGGCGATGTCGACAGCCTCTTCGAGGGATCCGGCGGACCAGTAGCGAATCACCCGATCTAAAATCAGCGTCGGCTGTGCGAAGTCACGCGCGCGGCACGCGTGCCGTAGCGCCTGCATTCCAATCCAATGACCCGAGGCCTGGTCGCCAAGGGCGGGACCCCATCCGCCCACATTTAGCATTTCGCCCTTGCTGGTGCGCCCCATCACGTTCGATCCGGTTCCCGCCATTGCCAGGACGCCCGCCTCTCCCGGAAACGCCGCATCCAAGGCGATTTCCTCATCGCCGCAAACAACAATCTCGCCGCCCGCGCATTGTGAAAGGATCTGCCGCATCCAGCCGTCCGTCTGCGGCAGGCGCACGCCCGCGGTGCCGATACAGGATGCTTCAACGTGCCGGAGATCCACGCCGCTCTGTTGTGAAATCTTGCCCATCAAAGCGTAAAGATTCTGCTGCGCATGCTCAATCGTTACCCGCAGCGGCTTGATGCTGCCTCCGACGTCCTGCGCAAGGACGTGCGTGTCGTCAGCCAGTGCACATGTTGTCTTTGTGCCGCCTGCGTCAAATCCCAAGAAATACGCCATTGTCAGTGTTGTGCCTCTTCGGTTAGGGAGGGCGCGAGGATGGAGGAAAGCACGTTGAGACTGCCGTCGATTTTCGGGCTGTCGAGCCCCAGAATTTTCACAACGACGGGGTATACGTTCACGTTCTCAAAGGGCTTCACCGTGACACCCGCCCGAATGTCTGGCCCCTCGGCCACAAAGACGGCTCGCATAGAAGTCATCTCGTACGGATTGTAGCCATGCTCTCCCATAGGAGGATTTTCTGCACGACCGGTCGGCGGTGGCAAGGTGGCACGGATCAAATACGGCCCCTTGGCGATCACCACCGGATCTCCTTCTCGCGGATTACTGTTGTAGTGCAGTTCGGCCGGCACCTTATCGCGGCGATAGACAAGGAAGCCAGCATCGGCGGCGCGGAGCTTCTTATAAATGCGCGCAGCATCGGCCTCCGTCTGCGGATAGAGCAGGGAACCGACAGCCTCAACGCCGTCAAGTGAGACATATTTATCCAGCGTGATCCAGTCACCTTGGGTGCGCTCCATACCGTGATCGGCAACCACGATGAGGTCGATAGGCATATGCAAGCTGTCGAGTTCCGTTTCGAGCCGTCCGATCAATTCGTCGACGTGTCTGACCGCTTCGGATACCTGGGCACTGCCAGGCCCGTGTTCGTGACCTGCGTGATCAACATCCGAGTAATAGAGCGTGATAAGGTGCGGGCGTTGCTCCGCCGGAAGCCTGAGCCAGGCGATTACCTGGTCGATCCGTTTGTTTTCGTCGATCTTGTTGTCAAAGTGAAGGTAGTAGCTGGGCCGCTCCCCTGCGATTTCAGCTTCTGAACCCGGCCAGAACAGGCACGCGCTTCGCATTCCCTGCTTCTCAGCCAGCGACCACAGCGGAACGCCGCCATACCAGGAGCCGTCCGAAGAAGTTTTAGCGTCGCGATAACTATAGGTTTCCTTGCGACTCGGGTCATAGAAGCTATTTGCAACGATGCCGTGGTGCTCAGGATAGAGCCCGGTGACCAGGGTGTAATGATTCGGGAAGGTGAGCGACGGATAGGACGGGATCATACCGTCAGGCGCACTAGCTCCCTTCGCCGCAATCGAGAGGATATGCTTCGCCCCGTATTTTTTCGCGTAGTCATAGCGGAACCCGTCCAGCGAAACCATCACAACGTAGTGCTTCTGTTGCTGCGCTTCCGCATTCGAGCCGTGGTGGACTGCGATAACAGGAGTGATCTCCTGAGCGCAGGGAGCAACGAAGGCGAACAGCGCAAGAAACCCTGCAAATACAACTTGGCGAAAGAGGGATCTCATCGAGGTTTCGCGATCCTTTCCCATAAAGGTTAGACGAAGCAGACCGGACTTTATTCTTAGGCGAGGTTGGGCGTACACCGGTACCTATCGGATCAAGAATGCCCACGCCGCCACGCACAGGCCGGCGATTCCGAAGGCCATGCCCAATCCCCAATATGCCCGTTGACGAGTTAGAAGAGTGATCGAAGTGATCACTAATCCGATTTCAAGCAGTGCTTCCCCCAAGTCGAAACGGTTCGCGTGGCGTTCGGCCTTGCGCACTTCACCCTCGAGTTCCTTCGCGTGCTGTTCTTCCTCGGCGAGGTCTTCATTCCACTTCTGCAGATGGGATTTGTAGCTGTCAGTCACCTTGTCCGCCGCGGCGGAATCGCGTATGGGCAGGGCGGAAAGCAGATCGGCAGTGAGCTCGGTGTTGTACTGTCGTATCTTCTTCGCCTGGTAGAGATTCCACTGGTCGCTGGCGCGTGCTTGTTCTAAGACCGCTTCGGTGTGCGTACGGTGACCGAGCACAGTAGTGATGGCCACCAGCACCGCCAGTACGCTCATAGTAAAGCTGACCGGACGCAGGCTGTCGTCCTTCGATGCTTCTTCGCTTTGCTCCTTTAATTCCTGTGCTTCGTTGGCTTCCATATCACTCCTGACCGCAGATAGTGTACGGGCTGGGGGACGCGGCGTCGAGCCAAGTTGAATGTGCAGTCGAGCGCCTAGGCCTTTGTTCCAAAGGCCGGAGCAGGTGTCTCGAATTTGAGATGCTCTGAGAGGAATTTATTGAGCTGGTCGCGGTCGCGAAACGCTTGCACGCCACCGGCAGCTGTAGTCGAGAAGGCGCCGGTGAGGCTGCCGAAGTGAAGACATCGATCAATCGGCCATTTTCGCGCGAAACCGTGGAGGAAGCCGGCGTTAAAACTGTCGCCGGCGCCGATTGCATCGACCGTCTCAATGTGGGGCGATGGCGAATCAAGTCTCTCATCGCCTCTGACTGCCACCGCACCACGAGCACCGCGCTTCACCACCAGTAGTGGTACGAGTTTCCCGAGTCGGCGCATCGCGCGGTCCGCATCAGATTCGCGCATCATCTCGCACACTTCGCGCTCGTTCGGCATGAGAACATCCACAAACGTCAGAATCTCGAAGAAAGAGTCGCCCCAATGTCCCAGGGGGTCATCATTCGGATCAACGGAGATCGTGAGTCCGGCCCGTTTGAGGTGAGCAAGCAGACGCGGCACGTCCTTGCGCAGGCCCTTCTGCAGAAAATAAGACGAAAGGTGAAAGTGCGCCGCGTTGCTGAGGTACTCCAGGTCGAGGTCTTCCAGTCTCAGATCGACGGTGTTTCCCGGAAAGGTGAGAGTTCGGCGGTAGCCGATGTGCTGCAGCAGTATGCTCGCACCGGTGCCGGCGGAGCTGGGCTTTCTTATGACACTTGAAAGATCAACGCCAGCCGCCGTCAGATCGCGTTGACACATCGCCCCAAATAGATCGTTAGATGCGAGAGTGACAAATCCCGTTCGGCTGCCTAGCGACGCAAGATTGTGCGCGGTGATCGCCGGCGATCCTCCCAGCGTAAGTGCCATGCCATTGGCGACCAGCTCACGATCAAGCGGCAGATCAGCTGGCAGACCATAAAGCACCAGGTCGAGATTTGCTTCCCCCACGAGCGTTACATCGAAACGACTCAAGCAGACACCCTTGATCTACGACCATAAAGAACCCAGAAAGCGACACCGATAAGAGCCCACGCCGCTCCCACAATCAGGGCTGGCCTGCTGAGGTTGAGCCATATGAAACCGCAGATAGCAAAGCCTAGAAGGGACAGCAGTATCGAAACCCATTGTGAAGCGCGCCCTTGACGCCATCCCAGTACCGCCGAAGATATATTCACACCCATGAAGGCTAATAGGGCGCCGAAGTTCAGCAACTCCGCTCCAAGCTGGTAACTGAATATCAAGGCACCCGCGAGGCAGATTGCTCCGATCAGAAGTACGTTGTTGCGCGGAATGCGATTCTTCGGGTGTACAGAGCCAAAGAATCGCCGGGGAATGGCTCCGTCCTGGCCCATTGCAAGCAGTAACCGCGCAGCACCCAGCTGGGATGCCATGCCTGAGCCAATCGTCGCCAATAACAGTGCACCATTGACGACCGCAAAGACGATGGGGCCTCCTGCGCGGCCCGCGATATGTACGTACGCGGTATCGACATCCGGGAAGACCGCTCCGCGGGGCCACACAAGCTGTGCAAGATAGACCTCGATCGATGCCAGAATGCCAGTAATCAGACAAGTCGCGATGATTGCCCGGGGAATGCTTCGTTGTGGATCCTTTGCCTCATCGGTGAGTGTTGAGATTCCGTCGAAACCGATATAGGTTAATACGGCAATGGAGGTCCCTCGAAATAGCGCCGAAGAAGAAAATGTCGAGCGATCGTAGAACGGCAGCGTATAGAAGGAAGCAGGCTGAGAGGGAAGGTGCAGCAGGTATCGCGTGATCGCGATGACGACCAGGATTATTACCACGCCCAATGCGGCCGCCATCATTGCATTGATTCGGGCCGAAGTTTCCACACCGTTGAGATTCAGCAGCGTGAACATCGCGGCAAAGAATACGGCCCATGCAATGTATGGAACGTTGGGTAGAAAATTCTCCGCAGCCTTGCTGCACCATATAGTGCAGATTAGTGGATTCAGGATGTAGTCCATTGCCATGCACCAGCCGGTCATATAGCCGAGGCTGGGATGCAACTCGCGGCTCACATACATGAACGCTGAGCCACCCTGCGGATAGGCACGCGCCATGCGACCATAGCTGACCGACGTGAACAGCATTGCGACCATCGCACAAAGTATGGCTGTCACTACATGTCCGTGGGCTTCGTTATAGATGACGCCAAAGCTCGGCATCGGAGCCGTTGGTTGAATGAGAATGATGCCGTAAAGCACCAGGTCCCAATAGCCAAGGCTGCGCTTGAGCGTGATCTGGCTAGTGCTTACGGCAGATTCGGCAGACATCAACGATCCTCGGTTCCTGCAACTGGATAGCTCAAGAGCGCAAACTGGGCGGGGCTCCCAAAGATTGGGACGGCACCATCCGCCGCAATGCCGTCGCTAGAAAATCAAACTTCAATCCTAACTGCATAATGCGCGGCTCATTGGCGTCAAGCGCTCCAGCAGCCTGCGGAACTCACATCCGTATTACAGTGGACTGGCTGGTGCGGTTGAATCAGAAGGAGAATCTCGCAGCGAACTGGAACTGGCGCGGTGTGTTGACGGTTGTTCCGATGGAGCCGAAACCCGACGCCTGCTGCCCAAGCGACAGCGTGGTAGTCAGGTCCGGAACAACCGGCATCCCGAACTGTGCACGGTTGGCGACGTTGTAGGACGATACCTCGATACGGATGGTCTTGGTTTCCTTGATCTGAAACGTCTTATAGACGGACAGATCCACATCGTTTGCTCCCATGGTGCGGACACCGTCGAGATAGGCAGGCGCGGTTCCTGGCACGAATTGGCTGGCCGGAAAAGCGAAGCAGTCGGGGTTGAACCATGCAGTCGCGGTGTGCGGCGCGTTGGCGCCGGGATTACAGGTGAGGTTCGGCCTCTGGTTGAAATAAGAGAACGGGGCCCCTACTGTAGGCGAGGCAATCGGAATACCGGTGCTCCAGTAGAAGATGCCATTCATCGTCCACCCGCCAAGGAAGGCATTTCCCACCCCATTCAGGTTGACAGCGCGATCCTTGCCGAAAGGAAGGTCATAGGACGCCTGCCCAGTGAACTGCCGGCTGATGTCCTGGGGGCTGACCGCGTGCTCGTATTGGAGGTTCTTCCAGTCCTGAGGAGCACCCAGGTGAGAACCGACGAAGCCCAGCGGAGGATTGCCGTCGTCGGTCATCAGCTTGGCCCATGTAAAGCCGACCAGCATGCTGAAGTGGCTGGTCAGTCTCTTCTGCAGCTTGGTCTGAAGGGAGCTGTACTCAGAGTCCCCGCCGGGAAATCCGTGAACGATGACGCCGTTGCCGTCGCCGTAGTTGCCACTGCCGAACTGAGGGAACTCCTGCAGAGATACCCACAAGGGCACCGTGGACGACCCGAAGTTGGCGTTGGTCGCCGGCTGAATCGCCGCCCACTGATTGTTCACCGAGTTATTGATCAGTGCCGACTGGTACGTTCCTATAGTTCCTAGGTCGAGGGTATTCAAATCGGCGCTGCCGAAGGGCAGGAACAGCCCGCGGCTGCCGACGTAGGCGGCACTCAACACGACCTGGTGCGGGAACTCATACTGCCAGCCGAAGTTGAAATTGTAGATGGTCGGCGTATGTTGCGAATGCAGCACGGTGTTCAGGGTGGTGCCCAGATTGTTGGCCAATCCCGGAGGAGGAGTGGTGAAGGTGGGAACCACTCCGCTGGGGAAGGGGTTGCTGAGGGAGTAGTCTCCGGTGGTGGTTGGCGGAGGGCTGCCTGCTGGAGCTCCAGAGCACAGGCTGCTGCCGTTGAGGACGGTGTTGCCGTCGTCGTTGAAGCAGGTTGCGTTCCAGGCGGTGTAGGAGGCGAAGCCGTCGCTATTGAGGGACGCGCTGCCGACCATCTGGGTGGTGGGGCCGTAATAGATACCGGCGCTGCCGTTGAAGACCAGATTGTCGGCTACCTGCCAGGCAAACCCCAGACGGGGACCGAAGTTGCCGAAGTTGGTGTTAAATGGAGAGCGGTTGCTGCCGTTGACGTAGACTTCGGCGCCAGTATAGCCCACACCGTCGACCGTGTTGGTGGCATTGGAATCGAAGTATTCCAGGCGGTTATGCCGCTCGGTCCGTCCCCGGAAGATATCCCATCGCAGGCCCGCGGTAACGGTGAAGTTCCTCGTGGGATGCCACGTATCCTGGACGAAAGTTCCGAAATAGCCGTTAGCCTCAGCCGCGAAGAGATCCTTGGAGAAGTTGGGATAATTGTTGGACTCCGTGCCTGGGACGGTGCCCATCCCGGCTAGGAAAGAAGCAAAGTCGCTGCCGCCGACAAGAATGCCGTCGGCCGGCGATGTTTGCTGATCCGTCGCTGAGAAGTCGAAAGCGTAGGAGCCGGCGGGCGCAATCGGCTGGCCGACATTCAGGAAGCGCTTCAGCCATTCGAAACCAGCGTCGATAGAATGCTTGCCGAGCACCTTGGTGACCGCGACATTCGCATCGCTGTTTTCACTGGCGTACTGAAAGGTGTTGTAGTTGGCGGTGCCGCCGACACCGCTTGTCTGTCCGCCGGGGGAAACATAGTCGGTGAAGATGGCGAACGGTAGCAGCTTGTAGTTTTGATCCGCAGCAAGGGAAGCGGGGAAACCAAGAGCGGTAATGTCAGTTCCGACCTGCTGCGGATCGCCGCCCTGGTTCTCGTAGTGCCGCGTGAAGGAGTAGCGAAGCTGCAGGACCGTCGTGGGGTTCAGCGTGTAGTCGTCGGCGATCAGGATGTTGCGCCCGTTGGTAATGTTCTGCGCATAGTTCAGATCCCACTCGTTGTTGAAGGCGTTGAATGTGGAGGTAAACAGACGGTCGAAAGAGAAGCGCCCAAAGATATGCTGCTTCTCGCTCTGATCCCAGTCGATGCGGATATCGAACCTCTGCGCGGTGGATGGGTCGACTCCAGGCAGGAAAAAGTTGTTCAAGGCACCGTCGCTGGCAGAGTCGCAGTTCGCGCCGACATTGCATTTGGGCATGTGCGACAAGAAGTTCACGGCAATGGGATTGGGGTTGGGAATAGTGTTGTTGGGAAACGGCTGCCGTGTGCCCGCATTCGGTCCCGTGCCATAGTCGGGTTGGGTCGGATCATAGATGGTAAAGCTATCACCCGAAAAGTTCCCCGTCCGTTCCGCGGTTGTGGGCACTGTAAAGTAGTTGGACCCATCGTAAAGGTCCTGTTGGGTGGCCTCGTAATCGCCGAAGAAGAAGAGCTTGTCGTGCAGGATAGGTCCGCCGATGGACGCACCTTCCTGGTACCGGTGAAAAGAAGGCGGCGTATTAGGAGTGCCACTACTCAGCTCGCTTTGTTTGTTGAAGTATTCGTTCGCGGCAAGGACATCGGGCCGGAAATATCCAAAGACGCTGCCATGGTAGGCATTCGTGCCGGATTTTGTGACTAGGCTGATGACGCCCGCGCCGCCGCTCTGGTATGAGGCAGGCGTATTCTGGGTCTCAACGCGTACCTCTTCGACGGCGTCTTCAGGAATGTCGAGGGCAGGGATGATGGCGGCGGCATTGTTCTCGGCGATGCCAAGCGGACTGCCGTCGACCATGTAGTAGACCGATCCTGCGATCGCGCCATTGAAGGTGTAGGACGATACGTCGACGCCGGGGCGTCCTGATGAAATATTCTCAATCGCATAGGAACTGGAAGAGTTCGGTGCGCCATTCGCGGGAGTGACGCCTGGACTCAATTGCACGAGGTCATAAACGTCCCGCGTCAACAGTGGAACCCGATCCATAGTCTGTGCTGAGATCAACTGCCCGACAGTGGAATTGCTAGCCTCCGCGAGGTTACTGGTTCCGGTGACGGTCACCACCTCGCTCGCGTTGCCGACACGAAGGGAGATGTTCACCTCGCTGACCGTGTCCACCGTCACGATGACCTTGTCATGCGCGACGGTGTCGAATCCATTCGCAGTGGCCGTCACTCGATAGGTGGCCGGATCGAGTGAAACGAACGAGTAGAGCCCCGCCCCGGTCGTGACGGTGGAGCGTGTCACTCCATTAGAAAGGTTGACAACCGTCACCTTTGCCGACGGGATTGCGGCTCCGGTGGGATCAGTGACCAGCCCACTAATTCCGCCTCGGCCGCCCTGGGCCAATGCCGCCTGAGATGCGCAAAGCCCAACAATCCATACGAGAAAGAGCTGTCGCGTGATTTGGAGGAAGATCTGTTTGATTGGCCTCATCTTCAAATTCCCCTGACTTAAAACGTTTTAATACTTTTTGACATGAAATTTAGGAGCAAAAGCAGCGCAAGTCAAGAAGGAAAAACATTCGGCTGGAGTTTACGACTTGAAGGTGAAAGCGGGCATTCTATTGAATCGATTTAATATAAATGCAAGTAGGGGCGCCGGGGAGCGAATTGTCAAGCGGGAAAAGATTTACTTATAGCGCGGTTGTCGAATCGCGGAGCACCAGAGACGGTGGCAAGAGCTGAAGTTCCGGCCCAACTGAACGCTGTCCGCCGGGTTCGCTCAATGCATCCAGAAGGCGTCGTGTCGCTACACTGCCCATCTCCTCCATCGGCTGGCGGATCGTCGTAATGCCGGGAGTAGTCAAAGCAGCTAGGGGCACATCATCGAAGCCGATGATCGAGCAATCCTGCGGGGCCGATCGGCCTGTTCCGGCAAGTGCTCGCACGGCGCCGAGGGCGGTCAGATCGTCGAAGGCTATCAATGCAGTGAACTTGATCCGTGAACGGATCAAATCCTGGGTGAGTTGTGCTCCTCCCTCGAATCCGGAAATCGGATCGATGGCGGGCGAAAGTTCTCGAACCAGACGGGTATCAAGTGTTAAGCCCTGTTCTGCCGCAAATTGCTGAACACCGCTCCATCGGCGATTGCTGTCGCTCAAGCGTCGCGGGCCGCGGATCACTGCAATTTTTCTGTGCCCGATCTCATACAGATGCTTGATTGCCTGATAGCCGCCCGCCTCGTTGTCGACAATGACCGACCCTATGCTCTTTTCCGAGAGATCGCGCCCTACTACTACGGTCGGCATTTTCCTGTCCTTGAGTCCTGTCAGCAGGCCGCCTTCATCGAAGAGCCAGTTTGCAACAACAATCAAACCCTCAACACGGCGTTCCATCAACAGGTCGAGATAGCCTTCGAACTGCTGGCGCTCATGATGAGCGTCCATCAGGATGGGCAGATAGGAAGTAGAATGCAGCGTCTTCTCAATGCCGCGCAGGATCAACACACAAAATGGATCAGAAATATCGAAGACCAGGACCCCGATTGTATTGCTGCGGCGGCTGCGTAACGAACGAGCGAAGACGTCAGGACGGTAGCCCAGGCTTTGAGCTGTCTTGCGGATCCGCTCTTTTGTCGTTGCTGCGACATAACGCGACAACGGGGCATCGCTCAGCACAATAGAAACCGTCGATGGAGAAAAGCCGCTCTTCCGCGCGACGTCGAGCAGGGTTACCCTGGTGGATTTGGATTTACTGCCCGCCATCGTGCTGTTCTTCAGTCCTCCGACCAAACGCGTTCACATTATGCATGTCAGGCGGAGGATGTGCCACCGTTAGTCAGAAATTACCGTGCCGCCTCGCCGGGAAACGGAGCCGCTTGCTCCTGAATCACTTCGATTACCTGAGCTCGCATCGCGTCGTAGTCTGCGGTTCCGGAGAGCATCCGATAGTCCGCGTGCAGATCTCCATCCTCACCGACCAATTGGAATTGCCGTTTGCCTGCCGCTGCGTCATCGGGATGGGCCTTGGCCCACGAGTTTTGATCGAAGTCATTGCTCTCAACGTCGATCTGCCACACTCGCTTGCCCGTCGCATTGCGGATAAGAAAGCGATAGTAGATGTGAAACTTGTCCACGGGATGGAAGTACTCGATGGCCTCGACTTTATACTGCTTTACCGGAAACATTTCCAGTAGAAAGCCTTTAGTCTGCATCGCGTCCGGCGCGTGCGGATCGTCGTGAAGGTTGCGCAGCGTCTCGCGCTCCTGATCGCGCTGCACTTTTTTGCCGGCGGCAGCATAGGCTGCCACCAGCGTGGTGTGAACCTTCCAGTTATTTGGATCGAGATCCCTCGCTTTTTCGGCATACTTTACCGCCAGATCGCCCTTATAGAGATTCAAGGCTGCAGAGGCTGCGAGGAGGTTAGCCGCTACATCGTTGGGGTTCGACCTGAGTGCCTGTTCGAAGAAATCGAGGGCCTGTTGCGGCTGATTGGTCTTGAGAGCGTCCAACCCTTTTTCAGTCGTTTCAGCCACACTGGGCTGCGCGGGGGCAGTTGGCTCTTGCGAACTCACCATGGCTGGCGCGACGAGCGACATCGCAGCCACCGTATGCAGGAGAAAATACTTCAGCTTCATTGAGATCTAGCTGCGCTGGCCGCTGTGCTCGGGGTTAAGACCCGGCTCGGGAAAATCTGAATCCTCGCCCTCCATCCACTCATTGGTGTTTCGGTGCGGAAGTTGATCGGCAAGGTGATCGCGGTCCGTGGTGTTTGGCGTATCACTGGGAGATTCACTTTCCTGCGCGCCCTTTTGCGAATCTCCATCCGGGTGCGCAACAGGCTTTTTTCTCATATCTTTGCCCTCGGTCAGTTGAGATGCTGTGACGGGTCTCCCCGGGGAGCCATCGATCTCATTTTCCCCCCCGGTTATTCACGGTAGGCAGAGGGTTTGGGCGCGGTGATGCGAACGCCCATGCCGTTTAGCTTGCTGCGCGCCTGCGCAGCTTCGGGAGTATCGGGATAACGCTGAATCAAGCTGCGGAGATCACGGATGCCGGCATCCCGTTGATTGGAATCGAGCTCGGCCTGCCCTTTGCGCAACTGGGCCGCAGGCGCCTTGGGGCTGCCAGGAAATTGCTCCAGGACAGCGTCGTAATTCTTGATGGCGGTTGGATAATCGCCTTTGCGGTATGCGATTTCTCCCAAATAGAACTGTGCATTTCCTGCAAGGTCGTCCTGGGGATAATACTTGACCACATCGCTGAATTCGCCGATGGCCACGTCATACCGGGCGCTGGTGTAATCCCGCACGCCGCTCTGGTACAGGTCACTGACCGGTGGAGCTTGTGGTTGTGGCGGTGACTGCTGAACCTGCTGACCGGGCTGCAGTGCGGCTCCCGGAGCTGGAGCCGGCTGCGTATTCACGTTCTGGAGCTGGGATTGGATATCCTGCAGCGCCTTGTCCATTTTCGTGATACGCGATCGTAACTCGTCGACCGAATCGTGCAATCCCTGGACCTGACTCGAAACCTGATCGATCTTGCCGCCGGCTTCGTTTTGAGCCTGGATCTGCTGCTGAAGCGTATTGACGGTCTGGGCCATGCGGTTGACGCTGTCCGAGGTCTGTTCGACCAAATGCTGGAGCACGCCCATGCGCTCATCGTTTGACTGCTGCAGGTGCTGGAGCATGTCCTGAAGCTGTTGTACTTGGGTTTGAAGCTGGATGATCTCTTTTGAGACTGCATGGGCAGGTCGCGCGGAGGCAACAAGCAGCAATGCGACGGCGGCTGAAACAGGAATCAGATTTTTCCGCATAGTTCTGTCTCTTGGAGCGCGCAAACAGCACGCTCCGGTTCAATTGAGAAAGAAAACAGCGGCGACTGCGCCTGCCGCAACCATCGCCGCTGATGCCAGTTTACTTGTCGAGCGAGAATTGCGCGCGGCGGTTAAGCTGCCAGCAACTCTCGTCATGCTCGGTGCAGAACTGCTTCTCCTTGCCATAGCTGACCGTGCGGAGGCGCTCCGGGCTCACTCCCGCGGTTACCAGTGCTTGTTTGGCCGCATTAGCGCGATTTTCGCCCAGAGCCAGGTTGTATTCAGTTGAACCTCGCTCATCGCAGTAACCACCGATGACGACCTTGAGACCCGGGTGTTGATTCAGGAAATTGGCGTCCTGAGAAATTGTCGACTGCGCATCGGCGCGGATGTCGTAGCTGTCGTAGTCGTAAAAGATATCTTTTACGTTCTGGTGGAAGATAGAGTCCGTTACATCCGATTCCGAAAGGTTACTGGCCGGTGCTGCCGCAGCGTTTACAGTGACTCGCGCTGTTGCATCGGTCGATCCGCCATCGCCTTTGGCAACCAGATGGTAGTTAGTCGATTCGGCCGGATTGACTGTTCGCGTTCCGGAAGTTGGCACGGTGCCGATCCCGTCGATTGATACATCGGTCGCATCTGTCGTGCGCCAGGCAAGCACAACGCTTCCGCCCGCATTGACGGCGCTTGGCGTTGCCGTGATGGTCGCCGTGGGTGCTGGAGCATTGTTGGTGATTGGCGGTGGTGGCGGGGGTGGTGCAGCCTTCTTCTTGCACCCGGCGGCGACAAACAAGCTTGCCGTTAGGATCGCAAGGGTCAAGGATTTGCTACGAAATGAACTACGAACGTTGATTTGCACTATATCCTCCATTACGAGTTCGACCACTCGCGGGCCGTTTTTTCATCTGCACCAAGGCTGGGTAGAAGAACCCTCCATCGCCTTCCATCCATCGTAAACCTCTATTTCCAGCTCCAGTTGGGCATGGCGTTCCATCCGTCATGCGTGAGTTGTTGTTGCTCTGTGCCGTCGGCCAGCATGGACCAGATTTCGGTGCGGCCATTGTCCTGGCGCTGGAAGACGATGTGCCGTCCATCCGGCGACCATGAGGGAAAATCATTACTGCCGGCCTCGTGTGTCAACTGAATCCATCGCTTGCTGGCGATGTCCATGATGTAAATATCCTGCCCCCCAGGCGCGCCGGGGCCGTACTTGCGGTTCCAGGAGAATGCCAGAAACTGTCCGTTCGGAGACCACGACGGTGAAGTGGCGTAGCCGCCATCGGTCATCCGCTGAACGTTAGCGCCATCGGAATCCATGATGTAGATCTGGGGCAGGCCCGATCGCCCGCTTACCCATGCAATCTGCGCATTCGACTTGGGATTCCACACCGGTGAAACATCGGGGCCGCGAAACGCCGTGACGCGATGAAGATCGCCGCCGCTGGCATCGGTTGTGTAAATTTCATTGTCGCCGGTCTTGCTCGAGGAGAATGCCAGCTTTGCACCATCGCTGGACCAGGCTGGAGATAGCGTGGTCCCCTCTGGAGATATGAAGCTGACAGGACGAGCCAGTTCAAGCGAATACATCCGGATCGACCATCCGTTCTTGCCCAGAGAAGAGAAAGCAATGCGCGAGTTGTCCGGTGAAACGCGCGGCGAGATCGAGATCGTGCCAAGGTGCGTCACCGCGTGCTGGTCCTGGCCGTCGTAATCCATCGCCCAGATTTCCTTGTTTCCGGTGCGATTGGAGACGAAGTAGATTTTCGTTTCGGCGATGCCATTAAGACCGCCGCCCAGGCGCAGGATGATCTCGTCCGCGAAGCGGTGCGCTATCTGTCGCGTATTTTCTTCCGAGGCCGTGTCGGCGTACTGCTTGCCGAGAATCTGAGGGCTCTGTGGATTCTTCGCATCAAATAAAAAACCCAGGATGGTGACGCGTCCGCCGCTGACAGACAGTGATCCGAAGGCCACCATCTCAGCACTCGCAGGGGCTGCAGCCCAGGCGGAAAGATTGATCTCCTGCGGGCTGCCGGGCGTCTGTGGCGGAGCCATGCTCTTCGACACCATGTCGAAGACTCCCGCATTTTTCAGATCGTTGAAGAGAGTCGTGTCGAATACGCTCTTGAGCGGCGCAGTCTGCGCATCGCTCGATGCAGCCTTGAAGTCGGCTGCAGCCAGACGTATCTTCTGAACGCCAAGATTTGTCCCAGTTTTTACCCAGTCCTGCGCCTGAATGCAAGGAGTCAGGCTGGCGATGAAGATGATTGCAATGAGAAGAAACAGAAAACGCGGGCTGGAGGATAAGAGCTTTTTGCAGCTTATGATCATTCTTCCGTCCTGCAGACAGTGATGCGGCCTCTGGTTCAAATCAAGAGCCGTTTCGAATAGTATGCCGTCTGGTGCGGCTTCATTCGGCGACGCCGAACGCTACTTTCGATTACTTAAGACGGCTCCTCACAATAATAAGACACAGAAAGCGTGCTGCCGTTGTAGCCGGGAGGGAGGGGACCGTATGTGTCAACCCGTTGCACTGCGCGGAGGCAAGAAGTATCCAGAGTCGGGGACCCGCTTGATTGCGCAATGCGGATCTGGCCTGGCGA